>NZ_JBITFN010000002.1:584550-610758 GCF_044456085.1 Streptomyces sp. NPDC051018 | reverse complement strand
TCAGCCACGTGATCATTCTGGCCTCGGCCCGCCACGCAGGGAACCACCCACGCGGCGGGCCGTCACGAGGCAAACATTGCCTGATACGGCACTAGTATCAGCACAGCCGTACCGGAGTTCCCGGAATCCTCCGCTCCGCGGACGGTTCCGGTGACGGACCCGTGCCGGGGCGGGGATGGAGCCGGAGCGCGGTGCCCGCGCGGACACCCCCGGCGGACCGTGCGCCGCGGACGCCCGGCCGCTCCCCGGGACGGGTGGAGGGTGCGCGAAGACCGCGGCGTACCGTGGGTCTGCTGATCAAGGCCGCTCAGGGCACCCGTACCGCCGGGGACAGGGATCGAGGATTCACCGTATGAACAGCTCACCGGTTGTGCCCGACTCCCTGGACCTGTTCGGGGAATCGTTCGTCCGGGATCCGTATCCGGCGCTGGATCTGCTGCGCGAGTCGGCGCCGGTGCACCACGATCCCCGTACGGGGCTGTGGCTGGTGAGCCGCTACCGGGATGTGCGGGAGGTGCTGCTCGATCCGGAGGCCTTTGTGCCCGACAACGCCCAGCAGGCGGTGACCCCGCTGACGGTGGCCGCCCTCCGGCCGCTCGCCCGGTCCGGTTTCTCGCTGCCGCCCGCGCTGGCGGACAACGGGGGTCCGACCCACCACGGGCTGCGCCGGCTGGTGACCCGCTTCTTCAACGCGCAGCGGGTGGCGGACGCCGTACCGCTGATCGAACGGACGGCGGGGGAGCTGCTGTTCCCCGTGCGCGAGCGGCTCGACCGCGAGGGCCACTGCGACCTCGTACCCGGATTCGCCCGG
This sequence comes from Streptomyces sp. NPDC051018, assembly GCF_044456085.1. Taxonomy (NCBI): domain Bacteria; kingdom Bacillati; phylum Actinomycetota; class Actinomycetes; order Kitasatosporales; family Streptomycetaceae; genus Streptomyces; species Streptomyces sp. NPDC051018. The sequence continues at coordinate 609,947 of NZ_JBITFN010000002.1, read as the reverse complement.
GTCCTGCCGTGCCGGGTGATGATGGAGCTGCTCGGCGTTCAGGGGGCCGACCCGCTCACGCTGGCGCGCTGGAGCGATGCCTCGCTGGAACTGTTCTGGGGGCGCCCGTCACCGGAGCGGCAGGTGCTTCTGGCGGAGCAGGCGGCCGGGTTCCACAGCTGGCTGACCGAGCGGTGCACGGGCCCGGCGGCGCCCGGGAGCCTGATGGCGGCGCTGCGGGACGAGGCTCCGGACACCGCGACGGCCGTGGCGGTGTGCTACTTCGTCCTCATCGCAGGCCAGGCCACCACGGGTCAGCTGATCGCCACCGTACTGCGCCGGGCGCTCGACGACGGAGCCGCCTGGGAGCGCGCGGCGGCCGAGGAGGGGTTCGCGGAGGCGTGGTCGGAGGAGGTGCTGCGGCGTGAGCCGCCGGTGACGACCTGGCGGCGGCGGGCCGCCCGGGAGGTGAGCGTCGGCGGAGTACGGGTCCCCGCCGGGGCGCCTCTGCTGCTGATGCTCATGGGCACGGGCTCGGACCCCGAGGTGTTCGACGACCCGGCGCGGCTGTGCCCGCACCGGCCGAACGCCCGGCTCCATCTGTCGTTCGGCGCCGGACGGCACCGCTGTCCGGGCGCCCTGCTGGCCCGTACGGAGGCGGCGATCGCGCTGCGCACGGCCGCACGGGCGCTCCCCGGCCTCGTGGCCCCGGCCGGTGAGGAGCCTCCCCTGCTGGGACTGTTGTCCTTCCGGGCACCCACCGAGGTCATGGCACACCGGCGCTGACGGTACGGCTCCTGGAGCACATCCGGCACCGCGGCCGTACGGAGGGGTGTCGCCGCGGGCCGGGCGCCGGGCTCCTACCGGCGCCGGAAGGACATCGCTCCCCGGGGCGCGCGGTCGTCCCGGGAGAGGGACGGTGGTGTCCCCGCTGTGAGGGCCGTACGCAGCGCGAGGGGTGTCGCGGCCGCCCATGCCTGCGGGGAGCAGGAGTGGGGGTAGGGCACGGGTGACTCGTCTTCGCCGCCGCGCCGGTAGCCGGCCATGACCTCGGGCAGCCGGTGGCCGTGCCGCGCCGCCGCGTCGGTGAGCGCCGTGGCGAGGGTGGTGACCTCGCTGTGGAGCCCGTAGCGCGCGAGTCCCAGGGCGATGACGGCGTTGTCGTGGGGCCAGATGCCGCCGCGGTGGTAGGACAGCGGGTGGTAGGGGGCCTGCCCCGAGGCGAGGGTGCGGATGCCCCAGCCGCTGAAGAAGTCGGGACGCATCAGACGGCGGCCGACCGTCCGGCCCCGGTCCGGGTCGAGGATCCCGGACCAGAGCAGATGGCCCGCGTCGGAGGCGAGGGCGTCGACCCGGCGGCCGTCCCCGTCGAGCGCCAGCGCGGGGAACTCCTGGTCCGGCATCCAGAAATCGGCGGGGAACCGGGAACGCAACTCCTCGGCCAGGGTGTCGAGCCGGTCCGCCCACCCGGTGTCGTGCCAGACGGTACGGGCGAGGGCTGCCGTACGGCGCAGGGCGTCGTACGCGTAGCCCTGGGCCTCGGCGACGGCGACGGCCCCGGTCGCCTGGGTGCCGTCGGTGAAGCAGATCGCGCCCGCGGAGTCCTTCCAGTTCTGGTTGAGCAGTCCGCGCGCGTCGGCGCGGTAGACGAGATAGCCGTGTCCGAGGAGGCCGCCGGGGCCGAGCATCCAGTCGGCGGCCGCCCGTGCGTGGGGCTCCAGACGGCGGGCGAGCGCGGTGTCCCGGGTCTGTTCCGCGTGGGCGTGCAGCAGGGTCAGGAAGAGCGGGGTGCTGTCGACGGAGCCGTAGTACCGGCCGTAGGGCACCTCACGGAAGTGGGCGAGTTCGCCGTGCCGGATCTCATGGACGATCTTGCCGGGTTCGGCGACCCGGGCCGGGTCGGGTGCGCCGGCCTGGGTGGCGGCGAGGGCGAGAAGGGTCGCCTCCGCGAGGCCGGGCCGGTACGGCAGGGCGAAGTGGGAGGTGAGCAGGGAGTCCCGGCCGAAGAGGGTGAGGAACCAGGGCACCCCCGCGGCCGGGACGAGCACCTGCTCGCCGTCGGGACCGCGCGCGGGGACCCGCAGCCGGGCGAGGTCGCCGATGCCCTGTGCGCAGGCGCGTTCCAGGAGGTCGCCGACGGCCGGGTGGGGTGTCGGGGGCGGGTCGGTGAACTCCGTGTTCTCCCGGTCGATACGGGCGAGGACTTCCCCGAAGCCGACCGGGGCGGGAGGTAGGTCGGGTGCCCCGTGGGGGCGGGCGGTGATGTGGAGGGTGAGGGCGCCGCTGCCGTGCGCGGGCAACCGGAGCCGCCAGGTGAGACGGCGGGCGGCGCCGTCCAAGGTGACGGTGTCCGGGGTCACGGTGTCCGGGGTCACGGTGTTGGGGGCCGGGTCGGGGGTGCCCTTGTCCGGGGCCCGGTCCGTCGTCACGGAGTCCGGGGCCGGGTCCGGAGTGACCTCGTCCGGGGGCGGGTCCGCGGTGACGGTGGTGGTGGAGTGCCAGCTTCCGCGGTGGTAGCCGAACTCGACCCCGTGCGGGGTGTCGAGGACGGTGTGATGTCCTCCCGGTTTGCCGTAGGCCCGGTCGTCGGCGCGGAGTTCGAACTGGTCGGCGAAGTCCGCCCCGGCCTCGACGGCGAGGGTGACCGTCAGGGGTCCGGCCGTGTTGTTGACGAGTTCCAGCCGCTCGGTCAGCCGGTCGCCGTGGAGCGCCTGACGGCGGAAGAGGGTCCAGGCGGAGGGTTCGTCCCGGGTGCCCGCGGCGATGAGCACCGCCGTGGTGCTCGCCGTACCGCGGGCGGGTACGAGGACGGTGGGCGGGGCGCCGTCGGCGGTGAGGCGCCAGCGGCTGAGGTGACGGGCGTCGCGGGCGAACAGGCCGTCGGGTGAGGTGCCCCGGGTGCCGAGGATGTCTCCGCCGGGGCTGAGTGCGGCGAAGCAGCCCGCGTGGACGAGAAGGGGCGGGGTCATCGGCGGGCCCCCTCGGTGAGTGGCCGGGCGAGGAGGTCGAGGGTGAGGGCGGCCGTCCAGCTGAAGTCGGTGGTGCCGCGTGCCTGCCCGGTGCGGGGATCGACGTACTCCGCGAACCCCGACTCCCCGGCGGCGCGCAGGATCGAGCGCCGCAGGGTGTCGGCCGTCTCCGTGTGGCCGTGCCCGCGCAGTCCGCGCTCCAGCAGCCAGTTGGTGTTGAACCACGCGGGGCCGCGCCAGTAGCGCGAGGGGTCGAAGGCCGCGCCGAGGAGGTCGTAACTGGGGGCGAGCGACACGGTGGTGCCGAGGCCGAAGTGCGGTCCTGTCAGGGTACGGACCAGGGCCCGGACGAGGTCCGGGTCGAGGTCCGGTACGGCCAGCGGCAGCAGCCCGGCGACGCTCCTGTCCTCGATCAGGGTGTCCGTACGGACGTCACGGCTCAGGAAGACGCCCGCCTCCTCGTTCCACAGGCGCCGGGTCATGGCGGCGGTGAGCCGGCGGGCACGGGCGGTGTGGGGGCCGGGGTCGTGACCGAGTTCCGCCGCGATGGCGGCGAGGGCGTGTTCGGAGACGACGAGCAGGGCGGTGAAGCCCGGGTCCTCGACGACGAAGGCGTGTGCCGTTCCCCGGTCACGGTAGCCGTGGTCGCGGTAGTGGGCGGCCAGGCTCACATAGCGGGCGTAGTCGGCGTCGGTCGGCCGGTCGGCCGCCCGGCCCCCGGTGAGATCGGCCCGGCGGAAGGAGTCCGGCGGGGCGGGGGTGACCCGGCTGAGCGGGGCGTCCCAGCAGGGGCTGTTGTCCATCCCGGGCTCCCAGGGGTGCAGAACGGCCGGCACCCCCTGGCCGCCGAAGTCACGGTGGCCGGTCAGATACGCGTTCCACGCGGTGAGCCGGGGGTAGAGGCGCCGGAGGAAGCCACGGCGCGCGGAGAGGGCGGGGTCGCTCCGGTGCACCAGCAGGGCCGCGAGGGCGTGCACCGGGGGCTGGACGATACCGGAGGTCTCGGTGCGCGCGGGTGCTCCGTTGGCGCGGCCCGCCGTGGTGGAGCGCCAGAAGTCCGGGCTGGGGAAGTAGGCGTCCAGCGGCACGGCCGGGTTGAACACGATGTGGGGCACCCGGCCGTCGTCCCACTGGGCGCCGAGCAGTGTCTCCAGTTCCCGCTGGGCGCGGCGGGGTGAGAGATGGCGCAGCCCGATGGCGATGAACGCGGAGTCCCAGCTCCACTGGTGCGGGTAGAGCGCCGGGGAGGGGACGGTGGAGGCCCCCGTCCAGTTGGCCAGCAGGACCCGGGCGGCGCGGCGCTCCAGTTGCCGGTCGGGGGCCGTGGCCGTGGGGGTGGTGATGACCGTCATGCGCCGGACCTGCGCAGAAAGGCGGGGATGGAGCGGACGGCGTCGCCGGGGTCGCCGGTGAGGCGGCACTCCGCCGCGAGGTAGCCGTCGTAGCCGATGGCGTGGAGGGCGGAGAGCCAGGCGGGCCAGTCGAGGTGTCCGGCCCCGGGCTGGAAGCGGTTGGAGTCGCTGACCTGGGCGTGGCCGATGTAGGGCGCCGCGGCGAGGATGGCGGCGGCGGGGTCGGCCTCCTCGATGTTCATGTGGTAGCTGTCGATGCCGATCCGCACCGAGTCGAGGCCGACGGCGCGGATGAGGTCCACGGCCTGGTCGAGACGGTTGACCATGTGGTCCTCGTAGCGGTTGAGCGGTTCGAGGTAGAGCGTGACGCCTTCGGCGCGGGCGTACTCACCGAGTTCGGTGAGGCCCTCCAGGAGGACGGTGCGTTCCTCCTCCTCGCCGCGGGGCACCTCGAAGGGCGGCAGCCGGCGGGAGAACATGCCGTAGGAGGCGGGTGTCTGGGCTCCGGAGCCGCCGATCTCCGCAATGACGGACAGCTGGGACTTCATCTGCTCGACGGCGTCGCGCCGCAGGTCCGCGTCGAAGGCGCCGAAGAAGTGGAGCATGTCGACGCAGACGGTGGGCATGACGACGCCGTCCCTGTGGGCGGCGCGCAGTTCGGGGAGCCGGTCACGGAAGGCGAAGCCGCCCTTGCCGCGCAGTTCGACGGCGTCGTAGCCCGCGCTCGTGGCGTGGTCCCACTTCTCCTGGAGGGTGGTGCCGGGCAGGAGTTGTTCCTGGCATGCGGTTTTGAGCATGTGAGGGGAGGTGGCCTTTCAGAATTCCAGGACGACCTGGAGGGCGTCCGCGGGGTGTTCGTCGAGCAGGCGGTAGGCGTCGGCGGCGCGGTCGGCGGGGATGAGATGGCTGACGAGGGAGGTCACATCGACCTGGCCGGCGGCGACCAGCTCCAGGAAGGTCCGCTGGAGGCGGTCGACGCTCCACCGCCCGGCGAGCTGAGGCGGTACCCCGCCGATCTGGGAGCAGATCAGCTGGATCCGATTGTGGTGGAACTCGTCCCCGAGGCGCAGTCCGGCGCCGTCGCCCTGGTAGAAGCCGGAGGCGACGACCCGGCCGTCGACGGCGACGGAGCGCAGCGCCTCGTGCAGGGCCGGATAGGCACCGCTGATCTCGATGGCGGTGTCGGCGCCGCGTCCGCCGGTCGCCTCGCGGATCCGTTCGGCGACGGCGTCGGTACGGGCGTTGAGGGTGGTGGTGGCGCCGTGGGCGCGGGCGGTGGCGAGCCGGTTGTCCAGGGCGTCGACCGCGGTGACCCGGGCTCCGCTGAGCCGGGCGAGACGGGTGGTGATGAGGCCGATGACGCCCTGGCCGAAGACGGCGACGTCCTCGCCGAGGTTGATCCCGGCCGCGAGGACGGCGTTGTACGCGATGGCGCCGACGCGGGCGAACGCTCCGGCGAGCGGCTCCAGTCCGGCGGGCAGGGTGTGTCCGCGCAACCGCCCGGCGGGGACGACGCCCTCGCTGCGGTGTCCCCAGATGCCCCAGACCAGATCGCCCGCGCGGGGGGTGTCCGGGTCGCCGTCGAGTTCGGGTGAGACCTCGGTGACCTCGCCCACCTCGGAGTAGCCCCATCCGGCGACGGGGTAGGCGATGCCGGCGGCGCCGTCGCGGAAGAGCCGTGCCTCGGGGTCCCAGGTGCGGGTGAGATACGGGTTGGTCCCGCGGTAGGCGGTGAGTTCGGTTCCGGCCGAGATGCCGGAGTAGCGCGTACGGACCCGCAGATGACCGGGCGGCAGTGCGCCGCTGTCGTGCTCGGCGACTTCGACCTGCCGGGGGCCGGTGAACTGGACGACGCGTTCCACGTGGGGACTCCGAAAGGTTGTTCCAGGGGTGTTCCAGGGGCTTGAGTCGAAGATATCGCGATGTTATGTCTTGTCAACACGCAAAACTGATGCTGTGATGTTGTGCTATCAGACATAAGAGCGATGAGGACAAGTCGTATGCGGAAGTGGATCCGTCGGTCCAGGGCGACCGCGGCGGGCCTGGCGACGGTCATGGGCATCGGTGTACTCGCCGGCTGCTCGACCGGAGGCGGCGAGACGGCACCGGACAACCGGATCGTCGTCTGGTCACAGGAGAACCTGCCCCCGCGCATGGCCGCGACCCAGAAGATCGTCGACCGGTTCGAGGAGGAGAGCGGCATCGAGGTCGAGCTCGTCGGGGTGGACGAGGGCCAGCTCCCCCAGCTGATCATGTCCGCCGCCGCGGCCGGCAAGCTGCCCGATGTGATCGGGGCCGTTCCCATGGGCCAGGTCTGGCAGATGTACAGCAACGACCTGCTCGACACGGAGGTCGCCGGCGACATCGTGGAGGGCCTCGGCCCGAGGACCTTCGACGCCAACGCGCTGCGGCTGACCTCCGAGGGCACCACGCGGCTCGCCGTCCCCTCCGACTCGTGGCTCCAGCTGCTCGCGTACCGCAAGGACCGGCTCGACGCCGCCGGTCTCCCGGCACCGGACACCTACGACAGGCTCCTGGACGCCGCGGAAGCGCTCGATGTGAGGGGGCGGGACGCCATCTCCGTGGCCACCGACCCCGGCGATGTCTTCACCCAGCAGAGCTTCGAGAGCCTGGCCCTGGCCAACGGCTGCCGGCTCGTCGACGAGGGCGGCGACGTCCTGCTCGACTCGGCCGCCTGCCGGACCTCCTTCGAGCTGTACGACCGGCTCGGCCGCACCTACGGCGCCCCCGGTACCCAGTCCGTCGACTCCACCCGTGCCACCTACTTCTCGGGCAAGTCCTCGATGATCGTATGGTCCTCGTTCCTGCTCGACGAACTCGCCGGGCTCCGCGACGACGCCCTGCCCAGCTGCTCCGAGTGCGCCGACGACAAGGGTTTCCTCGCCGGGAACACCGGGATCGTCACGGCGATGCAGGGCCCCGACGGCGCTGAGCCCGCGCAGTTCGGCGAAGTGACCTCCTGGGCGGTGACGAAGACCGCCGAGAAGGAGGCTTCCGAGAAGTTCATCACCTACATGATGGGCGAGGGGTACGAGGACTGGTTCGGCATGGCGCCCGAGGGGAAGATCCCCGTCCGCGCCGGCACTGCCGCGGAACCCGACCGCTTCCAGCGCGCCTGGCGCGCCAGCGAAGTCGGCGTCGACACCCGCAGGCCCATGAACGAGGTCTACCCGGACGCCCTGCTCGACCAGCTCGCCGACGGCGTCGGCGATATGAAGCGCTGGGGCGTCACCGAAGGCCAGGGCGCGCTGGTCGGCGCGACCAACGGTGAGCTGCCGGTTCCCAAGGCGCTGGGCGCCATGACCAGCGGCCAGATCTCACCGCGCGAGGCCGCCCGCGAGGCGGACGAGGAAGTCACCGCCCTCCAGAAGTCCCTCCAGTAGCCACCGGCCCCCAGCGGCCACGGCCCCGCCGCCGCTTTCGAGGAAACCCATGAGCACTGCACCACCCGGCGCGAGAGAACGCCGCGCCCTCACCACCAGCCGGCGGGAGAACCGCGCCGGACTCGCCTTCGTCACCCCGACGTTCCTGGTCGTCCTGGTCGTCGTGGTGATCCCGATCCTGTGGACCGTCCTGCTGGCCTTCCAGCGTGCGCGACTCGTCGACATCCAGGGCATGGGCCTGTTCGGCAACTGGTCCCTGGAGAACTTCGGCACGGTCTTCGCCTCGTCCGGATTCTGGTCGAGCCTCGGCACCACACTCGTCTACACCGCCGGCGCCACGGCGGGATCGGTCGCCCTCGGCCTCGTCGCCGCGCTGGCGCTGCGAAGGCCCTTCCGGGGCCGCGGGATCCTGCGCGGTTCGATGCTCCTGCCCTATGTCGCTCCCGTGGTCGCGGTCGCCTTCGCCTGGGAGGTGGCCCTCAGTCCGCAGTACGGCATCGTGAACCACTGGGGAGCCGACCTCCTGGGCTGGGACGACCCGATCGCCTTCCTGTCCACCCGCTCCTATGAACTGGAGCTCCTCGGCGCCCGGTTCGAGATACCCCTCGCCCTGCTGACGGTGATCGCCTTCGAGATCTGGCGCTACTTCCCCTTCGCCTTCCTCTTCCTCCTCGCCCGCCTCCAGGCGGTACCCGAGACCCTGGAGGAGGCCGCCAGCGTCGACGGCGCCACGGTGAGCCAGCGGTTCCGGTACATCCTGCTCCCCCAGCTGATGCCGGTCGTCGCGCTGCTGTGCGTCCTGCGCTTCATCATGACGTTCAACAAGTTCGACGACGTGTATCTGCTCACCGGCGGCGGCTCGGGCACCGACGTCGTCGCCGTACGCGTCTACGACTTCCTCACGGCCCGCTTCGACGTCGGGGCGGCCGCGGCCCAGGCACTGGTGCTGGCCGGCGTCCTGATCGTTCTGCTCGGTATCTACTTCAGGTTCTTCGCCAAGAAGTTCCAGGAGGAGGCGTGATGACCCGCACCCGGTTCGAGGAACGCCTCTTCGGCGTTCTGCGGTGGATCACGATCGCCTTCCTCGCCGTGATCACCATCGCGCCCTTCTACTACATGCTGCTGCTGTCGGTGAAGCCGATCGACGCGCTGCTCCTGGATCCCGGGGCCCTGTGGGTGTCGGCCAGGGACTTCACCCTCGACACCTACCGCCAGGTGCTCAAGCCCGCCTCCGAGGGCGGTCAGGGCTTCCTCCATATGCTCCTCAACTCGGCGGCCGTGGCGCTCGGGACCGTACTGCTCACCCTCGCCGCGGCGGTGCCCGGGGCGTACGCAATCAGCCGGCTGAGGTTCTTCGGCAACCGCCAGGTCAGCGCGCTCTTCCTCGCCGTCTATCTGTTCCCCGCGACCCTGCTGGCCGTGCCGCTGTTCGTGATGTTCGCCAAGGTCGGCCTGTCGGGCAGTCTCATCGGCCTCGCCGTCGTCTACATCGCCCAGACGGTGCCGGTGTCCATCTACATGATGAAGAACTACTTCGTCACCATCCCGTCGAGCATCGAGGAGGCCGCGGCCCTCGACGGCTGCACCAGGCTCCAGGCCATGCGCCGGGTGATCCTGCCCCTCGCGCTGCCCTCCCTCATGGCCACCGGGCTGTATGTCTTCATGATCGCGTGGAACGAGTTCCTCTTCGCGCTCCTCTTCCTGGCCGCCGATCCGGACGCCTGGACGGTCTCGCTCGGTCTCCAGCAGCTCGCCAACGGGATCGAGGTCCCCAAGACCGTTCTCATGGCAGGCTCCGTGGTGTTGACCATCCCTGTGGTGCTGCTGTTCTTCGCCGCGGAACGCCTTCTGACCGAGGGTCTGACCAGCGGCGCGGACAAGAGCTAGCCGGGAACGCGGACGGTAATAGAGGAGAAGGACAAGACGATGCCGGCGAACCAGGCCAGCGCGGGCCATCTGCTGCACCTCATCCGCAGCGGACGGGCGAGTACCCGGGGAGAGCTCCAGCGCGCCACCGGACTGAGCCGTTCCACGGTCGGCCACCGGCTCGACCAGCTCTTCGGCGCGGGCTGGCTGCGCGACTCGGCGGGCACCTCCACCGGCGGACGGCCCTCGGCACGGCTGGAGTTCGACACCGGCCACGCGGTGGTCCTCGCCGTCGATCTGGAGACCCGGCACGGCCGCGCCGCCGTCGTCGACCTCGCCGGGCGGATCCTCGCCGAGCACACCGCGCCGCTGCTGATCGGCGACGGCCCCGAGCAGGTGCTCGACACCGTCGCCTCGTGGTTCCCCGGACTGCTCGACCGCGCGGGCAGGGACGCCTCCGCGGTGTGCGGCATCGGAATGTCGGTCCCCGGCCCCGTCGACTGGACCACGGGCACCGTGGTCCAGCCTCCGATCATGCCCGGCTGGGACCGGTACCCCGTCCCGGAGCGGATGCGGGAGGCGTACGCCCGCCAGGTGACCGGCGGAAGCGACCGGGTGCCCGTCCTCGTGGACAACGACGCCAATCTCATGGCGTACGCGGAGCAGCGCCTCCACTATCCGGACTGTGCCGCCTTCCTCCTCGTCAAGGTGTCCACCGGTATCGGCGCGGGTGTCGTCGCCGGAGGCGAGCCGTACCGGGGTATCGACGGCGGAGCCGGCGACATCGGGCACATCCGGCTGCACGACCGCCTCGACGCCCTGTGCATGTGCGGCTCCTACGGATGCCTGGCCGCCGTGGCGAGCGGCCGGTCGATCGCCGGACAACTCACCGAGCTGGGCATTCCCACATCCTCGGGTTCCGATGTACGCGCCCATCTGGCGGCCGGGCAGCCGGATGCCGTCCGGCTGGCGCGCGAGGCGGGCCGCCGCGTCGGTGAGGTCCTCGTCACCGTCGTCACCCTGCTCAACCCGGGTGTGCTGGTGATCTCCGGCGATCTCGCCTCCACTCCCTTCGTCACGGGGGTAAGGGAGCTGCTGTACCAGCGCGCCCTGCCCCGCACCACCGCCCATCTGACCGTCGCCACCTCCCAGCTGGGCGAGCAGGCGGGCCTCGTCGGGGCCGCGGTCATGGTGGTGGAGCACCTCTACGCACCGGAGCAGGCCGACGCCCGGCTCGCCGCCCCCCGTCAGCCGGCCTGACCTCCCGACCGCCCCGCCCAGGAGACCCACGCCATGCGCCGTCCCCCGCAGCCGCCCCCGGTCCGAGTCGGCCTCGTCGGTGCCGGTCCCTGGGCACGGGCCATGCACGCCCGCAGCCTCGCCGCCGGGCCCGAAACCGCGCTGGCGGCGGTGTGGGCGCGCCGGCCGGAGGCCGCACGGGAGACCGCCGCGCCCTACGGCGCCGAGGTCGCGGCCTCCTTCGACGCGCTGCTGGATCTGTGCGAGGCCGTCGCCTTCGCGGTGCCCCCGGCCGTCCAGGCCGAACTCGCCGTCCGGGCGGCCCGGGCCGGCAAACCCATGCTGCTGGAGAAGCCGCTCGGGCCCGATCTGGCCTCGGCCCGGGCGGTCGCCGACGCGGTGGCCCATCACGGCGTGGTGACCCAGCTCGTCCTGACGAAGCGGTACCACCCGGCCACTCGTGCCTTTCTGCGCCGGGCCCGGGAGCTGACCGTCACCGGCGCGCGCTCCTGCTACCTCCACGGGGCTTTCCTCGGCGGTGACCTCGCGACGGGCTGGCGGCTCGAACACGGCGCCCTGCTGGATCTCGGACCGCATCTGCTGGATCTGCTCGACGCCGCCGCGGGCCCGATAGCCACCGTGCGCGCCGCCGGGGACCCGCGCCGCTGGATCGAGCTGACCTGCGAACACACCAACGGTGCCGTCAGCCAGGCGTCCCTGTCCGGAGCCGTACCGCTGCCCCGGGCACGGACGCAGGTGGAGCTGTACGGTCCCGGTGGATCACTGTCCTACGACACCGCCGGCCTGGATCACGAGGAGTGCTGGCCCGTGGTGCGACGGGAGTTCGCCGCCGCCGTGCGCTCGGGGAGCGGCCATCCCCTCGACGCCCGTCACGGTCTGCGGATCCAGGGACTCCTGCACCAGGCACTCGGCCGGCACCGCGACGGGTGAGAGACCCCGGTCGCCCGGGGGTGCGGCGGAAGCCGGGTACCGACGACCGCCGCGATACGCCGCCGAGGCCCGGGCGCCTCGGGCCGTGCCGCCCACCGCCTTCCGGGGCGCAGCGCGGAGCCCGTCGACCGTACGGAACCGCCGCTGTACCGCCCCATCGCGCCGCACGGTCGCTATAAGCCGCCCCACCCGTGCCCGTCCCCCGCTCCGACGACCGCCCACACCACCGTGCCGGGCCCTTCTTCGTCCGCCGCCCGCCGGTAGGTTCCCCAGTCCGCCGACAGCGCGTCCACCAGCAGCAGCCCCCGGCCGCCGCATTCGTCCACCCCGCCGTGCCGCACCTCGACCCGGGGTTCGATCGCGCCGTCGTCCCCCACCTCGATGCGGACCGCCCGCGCCCGCATCCGGATGCTGCACGTCACCCGTATGCCCCCCGCGTGCCGGATCGCGTTGGTGACCAGTTCGCTGATGACCAGCGAGGCGGACTCCAGGATGTCGTCGCCGTGCCGGTGGGCGCGGAGATAGGCCCGGACCATACGGCGTGCCACGCCTACCGAGGGTCCTTCCGCCGGCAAGTCGAAGACGCAGGTGGCGGCGGGGCAGATGAGTCCGGCAGTGCGGGGGGCTGCGATGGTCACGGCGAATCCTCACGGTCATGGCCGGACGGAACGGTGCACCTGGCTCCGGCTCCACCCGGTCCTGGACGAGCTCGGTCGCCGGGGCCGCGCCGGTGGTCATGACGGCGGCCGGCACGGATGCCGGTGAAACCCAAGTGACGTGAGCTGAGTCACGCCAACTATGGCTTGCCCCAAGCCTGTTGACAACCCGCACTCTGCACAGTGCACAGTTATCAGGCCGTTCTGCGCACCGGCCGCGCACCATGGCACACTGCAACCCGACGGCCGGGCGTGCGGACGGGAGGCGGGAGTGTGTGCGTCACGATCAGCTCGCCGCGCGCCCCGAGGCCGGTGGACGGCCGAGGGCCAACACCCCTCGGCGTGAACGGATATGACGGATCACCAGATCGACGGTCGGCCGTGTCCGATGGGCTCCGGTGCCGCACCGCCTCCCCGGCGGTCCGTCCACCACACCGGCGGGGCCGGCCGCCTCCGGGCCCTCCCGGGAGTGCCGGTCGCCCGGTCCCGGCAGCGGGCCCTGGCCCATAGCTCCTGCTCCCGCGCTCCGGACGAATCGATTTTCCCCCGCCCACCACGGCGAGAGCCCGACCCGCTCCGTCTCCGGCGGGAACCCCCGACACCGTCTCGGCCCACCGTGAGGTCCTCGACCACACCTCCGTCATCCATCGACGGGACCGAGAGCACCGAAGATGTCCCCGTGGACATCCGCAAAGGAATGCCATGATCACTCGAATCCGCAATGCCGACGCCGAGCTGGGCGCCGAGGACTGGCGCAAGCCGTGGAGCGGCCCCAACGGCGCCTCCTGTATGGAGACCAAGCATCTGCCCGACGGCCGGATCGCGCTGCGCCAGTCCACCGATCCCTCGGGCCCCGCGCTGATCTGGACCCCGGAGGAATTCGGCCGGTTCATCACGGCGGCGAAGCGGGGCGAAGCCGACTTCCTGCTTCCGTGATGCCGCGACCGGCCGCGCACCGGCCCGCCGTATCCGGCTCACCCACCGCATCCGGCACATCCGGTGTACCGCCTACCCGTATACCCGACATCCCGATACACCGAGCGACGACGGAGGACGCTCTATGACGGACACCGGTGATCCACCGGCCCTGATCGACACCACCAAGCCGCACCCGGCCCGTATGTACGACTACTACCTCGGCGGAAAGGACTACTACCCCGTCGACCGGGAGACGGCGGAGAAGGCCCTCGCCGCCTTTCCCGCGGGAAGAACGCTGGCGCGGGAGAACCGCGCCTTCATGAACCGGGCCGCCCGGCTCCTCGCCGAGCGGGGGATCCGCCAGTTCCTCGACATCGGCACCGGAATTCCCACCGAGCCCAATCTGCACACGGTGGTGCAGGGTGTGATCCCGGACGCCCGTGTGGTCTACGTGGACAACGACCCCATCGTGCTGGCACACGCCGAGGCACTGCTCACGGGCACGTCGCAAGGCCGTACGGACTACATCCAGGCCGATGCCAGGGACCCGGAGACGATCCTCGACAAAGCCCGCGCGACCCTGGACTTCGACCGGCCGATCGCCCTGTCCCTGGTGGCGCTCCTCCACTTCATCCCCGATGAGCACCAGCCGTTCGACCTGGTCCGGCGGCTCTTCGGGCCGTTGGCCCCCGGGAGCCATCTGATGCTCTCCCATGTCACGGGGGACTTCGACCCCGCGACCTGGGAACGTGTCATCGAGATCTACCGGGGCAACGGGGTCGAGGCGCAGGTGCGTTCGCGCGACGAGTTCACCGGGTTCTTCGACTCCCTCGACCTGATCGATCCCGGGGTCGAGGTGGGCACGCACTGGCACCCCGTGAGCGAACCCGGCGCGGGCGACCCCGTCCCCTTGTATGTGGGGGTCGCGCGGAAGGGGTGACCCCCGCATCCAGGGGGCTCGTACCCCGTACGGGAGGGGTGGGCGGTCGCGCGCGGGCGGCGGTGCGGACGAGCCTCGCGCGGAATGCCGCTCGCCCCTCCCGCCTCCGTCCAACGGGTCCGGACTCCCCGCCGGATCCGGCGGAGCCACCGGAGCGGACCAGCACCCTGCCGGGCGCGAACCGAAGCGGCCCGCGTCACCCCGCCGCTCCCCCTCGGACTCGCATGACGCACCCGCGTCAGGACCGGCCTCGTCCCCGACGGCTGCCACCTCCGCCCCGTACCGTCGGCACTCCCCGGGCCGGCACCGGGCGTCGGCGGGCCTCACGCCCGGGAGCGGCGGGGACCCGCGCCCGAGAGCTCCCGTACCGGTCGCGCCGTGGAGCCGTCAGGCGGTCGGGTCAACGAGAACTTCCGGGCCACCCACTCCTTTGCCGCGCATCCGAGGGCATACACCCAGCGTTAACTGGAATATGACAGCAGCACAGTATTCAGCTGGCCCCCGGCTCGAGATGTCCGTGCCCGGCCCGCGCCTGCCTTCGGCGGTCGCGATGGGGGACTACATCTTCAAGCCGGGCTGGGCCCGCACCCCGGCCGGTGCGTACAGCACGCTGCATCAGGGCGGCAGGCACATCGAGCTGCGCTGCTCGGCCTCCGTGGTGGAGGACTTCCTCGCGGTGATGATCCGGCTGGAGGACGACTTCATCCGGCTGTGGAACGCCCTCGGCCGCCCCGCCGGTGAGCGGATCGGCCAGAACGTCCATGTATGACGGGCACGACCGGCGCCCGTACGACGGCCCTGACCTCCACCCGGACGACACCGCCGCCTGGACGGCCCCGGGGAACGGCCGTCACCGCTCCGTCATTCCCCAGCAGTGCCCCCCGCTCGGGCCGTTCGACACGGCATGGGACCCGGCGGAGGAACTGGCCTTCCTCCTCCAGGAGGCCACCGCCGCCCAGGCCGAGCGCACCGCCGCCGCCCAGGCCCCCCGGCGGGGCGAGAGCGACCCGCCGGATCCCGGCGAGGACCCCTGGACGGACACGGTCCGCCTCCCGGAGGAACCTCCCTACCGGCGGGCACCGCGCCCCAGGCGGCGTAAACCGCGCGTCCGCAGAAAGCCGTTCACCTGGCTGCAGACGGCCAGCTTCTTCATCGCCGCGCTCGCCGCCGTCATCGTCTCCATGGTGAGCGTCTTCGGCGGGATGGTGGCCTACGATCCCCTCCGCCATATCGCCGAACCCCGCACCCAGGGCGATGTGGTCCGCTGGTGGCCGCTGCTGGTGTACGGCCCCTGGATGGTCGCCTCGCTGTCCATCCTCCGGGCCGCGCTGCACCAGCGCCGGGCCCTGCACTCGTGGGCGGTCGTCCTGCTGTTCTCCACCGTCGCGATACTGCTGTGCGTCGCCCAGGCGCCCCGGACCCTCACCGACGCGGCGACCGCAGCCCTGCCCGGACTGGCCGCCCTGACCTGCTTCCAGCAGATCGTCCGCCAGATCACCCTGACGCGGCCACCGCGCCAGGCCACGCCCCGCCACCGCAACACACCCCCAGCTGCCTCGTCCTGACCGCGGCCCGGCCGATCGTGGGCGGCTGGGCTCAGTGGTCAGGACAGGCGACACGAGGGTCCCGGCCGGCCGACCGGCCGGGACCCTCACTTCGGTCTGCGCCGCCCTCCCGCCGGTGCCGACGCGTGCCCGCCCCGGGCGGAAGGAACCCCGTACCGGACTGAGGGAGCCGGGCGGGCCTTCTCACTTCCCGCTGTCCTCGGCCAGGGTGTGCGCCACCAGGGCGGTGGCGTGCCCATGGCCCAGGCCGTGTTCCGTCTTCAGCCAGGTCACCAGTTCCCCGTGCTTGGTCAGGGACGAGGTGCGGATCAGCTTCTTCCACTCGGGGATCGGGCGCCCGTACTTCTTCTCGATCGACGGGAAGTAGGCGGTGGGGCCGGGCTTCTCTTTAGCGGTCATCGTGACACTCTCCATCCATCGGTTCCGGACGATTCGCCGTCCCGCGGTCTCGTTGTTGCCTGTAACGACCATGGGAACCACAAGAACTCATCGATGCGCGGGACTATTCCGCGACTTCTTCCGAAGCCGCCGCCTGGCCCTTCGGTCAACTGCGGCCGGTCCGGCCGGACGCGGGGACGGCGGGGGGACACGGCCCGGAAGGCGACACCCCGGCTGACGGCCCCTGCCCGCCGCCCTCACCCGAGGCCGTCCCCGGCGCGGTCGTCGGGGGAAACGCCGGACGGGGACGGCGGCGGAGTGAACCGGAAACCGTACGGGGAGAACCCGACCGACTAATCAAGTTTGACTAGCAAACCCCCGGGGCAGTACAGTGTAGTCAAGTTTGATTACTGGATCCGTGCGGGTCCTCGTAAGGAGTGCACATGTCCGTCATCCTTCCCGACACCGGCTACACCCCTACCGCCGAAGACCGGGAGAGCCTCGACGCGTGGTTCACCGAGTACGACGCGCGGAGCGCCGAGCGCGCCGTCGAGCGCATGGCCGACATGGCGGTGTTCCCACTCAACCTCATCAGCGACGACTCGGCGGGCAACGGCCGCTCGGCGCAGTGGAACCGGGAACAGTTCATCGAGATCATGACCGGCGTGATGGGCGACGGAGACCAGGGCATCACGTTCGAATCGGTCCGTACCCCGGTCTTCCTGTCCGCCGCCATGGCCGTGGTCTTCACCGATTCGACCATGACCATGGACGGCGACTCCCAGCAACTGCGCTACGCGGACGTCCTGGTGAAGCGGGACGGCGTCTGGGCGTTCCAGACGATGATCCAGGGCGGCTGGGGAGACAATCTGTAGTTCCTCACCACAAGACGCCGGGGGCGGGTTCCCCGCCCCCGGCGGACATGGGCGGTGCACGCGCGACAGCGGGCGTGCTCCATCGCCGTGCGGTACGCCGGACGGTCCGGCGTACCGCACGGTCCCGGCCGGCCGGGCGCACGGCAGCGGGGGCGCCTCCCGGCCTCCCGGTGCTCCCGGTGCTCCCGCCGTCCGGATCACCCGGCCGACTCGCGGACAGGGCAGGGCTCAGGCGTCGACCGTGAAGCCGTAACCGACCACCGCGCTCGGTGAGCTGAGGACGGAGACATCACGCAGCGGGTCCCCGTCGACGAGTACGGCATCACCCCGGTATCCCCGGGCCAGCCGGCCCGCGGTGCCCTCCAGACCGATCAGGCGCGCGGCGTTCGTGGTGGCGGTACGGATCGCGTCGAGGGCGGAAAGACCGGCCGCCCGCATCAGCTCGATCTCCTTGCCGATGGGGTCGACGGCTCCGCTGGAGGAGTCGGTCCCGGCCGCGATCCGGACGCCTGCCTCATGGGCCCTGCGCACGGCCCGCTGGGCGATCGGCAGAAACGTACGGCCCCGCTCGGCGAGGATCGGGTCCGGGTCGGCGGCCAGGCTCGCCATCGCGGCGAGGGTGGGTGTGAAGTACGTACCCCGCCGCCGCATCTCCACCATCGTGCGCTCGCCGAGGTACACCCCGTGCTCGATGCTGTCGACACCCGCCGTCACGGCGTCGTGGATGCCCTTCTCGCTGTAGCTGTGACACAGCACGGTCGCCCCGCCGCGCCGCGCGGCAGCGACGGTCGCCGAGAGCTGCTCCCGGTCGTACACCTGGGTGAGCGGATTCTCGGTGGGCGAGCCCGCGCGCTCGTTGACCCGGGTCTTGATCACGTCGACGCCCCGGGAGAGATTGACCTCGACCACCCGGCGCAGCGCCTCCGGTGTCCGCACGCCGTCCTTGAGCAGGGACAGCGGGGCGAGGTCGGGGTCGGCGAGGATCGTGTCACCGAGCCTCGGAGTGACGAAGATGCCCGCCGCCCTGATCCTCGGGACGCGCTGAGGGGTCCACCGGGCCAGTTCGCGCAGGGCGATGTCCTGGTAGAAGGCGGTGGTTCCGCTGCGGACGCTGGTCGCGCCGAGGCGCACGGCCCGGTGCGCGTCGGTCAGATTGCTGAGGTGGATATGGGCATCGACGAGGCCGGGGAGCACCCAGCGGCCGTCGGACCGTACGACCTTCGCCGCCTTGCCGACGGCGGCGACATCGGCGCGGGTCTCCTTGCGCGTGCCGGCCGAGCGGACGGTGCCGTCCTCGATCACGACCACCGCGTCCTCGGTGACCCGGCCCGTCCGGGGGTCGAGGAGCGTGCCGCCGTCGATGATCATCGTGCCGCCGCGCGGCGGTCGGGAGGAACCTCTTCCGGGGGCGCCCCGGTCTCCGCCGTCGTGCGCGGCGGCGGTGCCCGTCGCGGCCCCGGCCAGCGCCGTCGCCCCGGCGAGCGCGGCGGCCCCGGCCATGATCCCGCGTCGGGTGACCCGGGGGGACGGAGGCGGGGTGTTGGGGTCAATGCACATGGACACGGCTCCTTGAGGGTGTGGCGGGAGATGAAGCGGAATGCGCGGTGCCGGGCCCGGTGCGCGATGGCCAGGACGATAACCGCACGTGAAGTTGCATACAACAGCTAGTGCACGGATTCGTGCGGGGAGACAATGGGCGCCATGGTCGATGACGGTGTTGACGACGGTCCCTCCCCCGACGGCGGCCCCTTCCCCGGCGGCGGCCCCTTCCCCGGCGGCGATCCGGCGCGCGGGGGCGGTCCGGGCACGGTGGCCACCTGGCTCGACGGTCTGCTGGCGGACGTCCGCCTCGGCCCGAAGGCGGCTCGCGTCCGCCAGGTGCTGACCACCCAGCCCGCCTTCTGCTCGTACGCCACCGCGGCCGAGGTCGCCGCCCGCGCCGGGGTCGACCGCGCGACCGTGATCCGGTTCGCCCAGAGCGCGGGCTATCCGGGATGGCCGAGGTTCCGGGCGGGGATACGGACGGTGGATCTCGCCCGGGGGTTCGATCCGGGGCGGCCCCCCGGGGCCGGTGGCGGCCTGCTGGCCGCCGCCTTCGCTCGCGACGCGCGGAATCTGCGGGAACTGGAGCGCACCTTCGACTTCGAAACCGCCCGGACCGTGGTGGATGCCGTGCGCGCGGCGCGCCGTACCGTCGTCGTCGCCTCCGGCACCGATGCCGTCGCGGCGAGCGCGCTGGCGGTGGCGGCGGCCGCACAGGGCTTTCCCCTGGTGTACGAGGACCGGGGCGGGCCTCACCTCGCCGGCGCGCTCGCGGGCCTGGGCGCGGGCGACTGCGTGGTGGCCTGGAGCTTCTGGCGGCACTACCGGCAGACCGTGGCGGCGCTGCGGGTGGCCCGCTCGGCGGGCGTGGTGACCTGTGTGATCACCGACAGCCGGCACTCCCCGGCGGCATATGAGGCCGCGCATGTCCTGGTCGTCCCGGCCGAGGGGGTGGGTGGTGTCCAGTCGATGACGGTGGCGACCAGTGTGGCGTACGGACTGCTGGCCGAGCTGACGGCGACCGGTCCCGCGCGGGACCGCCCGGCAGCGGAGCGGGTGCTCGGGGTCGGGGCGGAGCTGGATCTGTTCGCGGAGGACTACCCGGGAAACGACGAGCGGGGAGGAGCCGCGCCGAGCGGGAAGGGAGGGGCCGGGCCGGAGACGACGCCCGATGAGCGATGAGTTCCGCTCCCGCGTCCGGTCACCCCTCGCAAGAGACCCGGCAGAGGACCGACCCGGCGGAAGACGGCAGAGGAACGAGGGATCGACATGCTCGGCACGGCAAAGGCGTTCAGCGGCTTCGCGGTGGATGACATCGCGGCCGCGAAGAAGTTCTACGGAGTGACCCTCGGCCTGCGGGTGTCCGAGGAGAACGGGATGCTGACCCTGCATCTGGCGGGCGACCGGGACACACTGGTCTATCCGAAGCCCGACCACACCCCGGCGACGTACACCATTCTCAATTTCCCCGTGGCCGACATCGAGCAGGCGGTCGGGCAGCTCACCGACCGCGGTGTGGAGTTTCTGCGCTACGACGGGATCGAGGTCGACGAGCTGGGCATCTTCCGGGGTGGCGGCCCGCTCATCGCGTGGTTCACCGACCCCGCGGGGAATGTGCTCTCCGTACTCCAGGAATGACGGAACGGGCCGCCCCGGCCAGGCCCCCTACGGGAAAGCGCCGACGGCCCGCCCGGGCGGGCCGTCGGCGCAATGGTGAGAGGGCTTCCGGTTCAGTCGCAGGTGACGCTGTCGCGTGGGGTGTAGCGGGTACGGAAGGGCTCGCGCTTCACTTCCTGGCCGTTGGAGATGAAGATGCGTTCGACGGTGACGTCGAAGCCTTCCAGCGGGGTCTGGGGCTGGCAGTCCACCGCGGCGCCGGGCCGGGTGCCGGGCTGCTTCACATTCGTCCGCGGGCCCTTGCTGGCCTGCACGGAGTCGTACTTCTTGGTGCCGAGGAAGGTGACGGTGACCGAGGTGTCCGTGGCGTCCGCCATGATGTAGATGGCGTTGCCGGAGTCGTTGGTGAACCTCAGGTCGAGACTGCCCCAGGCCACCGTCGCTTCGCGGCCCTCGGGGTAGCGCTCGATGTAGAAGGAGTGGGCGCCGTACTCGACGGGCTTGACCCCGGCGAAGAAGATGGCGTTGAACATGGCGGTGGCCACGGTGGAGACACCGCCGCCGGCGGCCTTGGTGTACTTGTCGTTCAGGATGATGACCCCGTCGACGAACCCGTTCGCCTTGGTGCGCTCTCCGACCGTGCGGTTGAAGCTCCAGGTCTCGCCGGGCCTGACGAGCGAGCCGTTGATCAGTTCGGCGGCCCGGCCGATGTTGATCCTGCGGTACTCGGACGCGGGGAAGTCGGCGGTGAAGGAGGAGACCTTCTCGGTCAGCCCCAGCCGTGCCACCGACGCACGGGTCAGCTCGGGCTGGGTCTTCTTGGTGGCGACCTCACCGGTGCGGGCCGCACCCGACTTGGTGAGCAGGGGCAGAACCGCGTCGGTGAGCGCCTTGGCGGTGAGCTCCTGGCCCGGCTCGCCGTCTTCCACGACCTCGAGGCGCTCGCCGTTCAGCCGCAGCCGGGCCTCGGTGGGCCCGGTGGCGACCTCGGCCACCTGGCCGGCCAGTGCGGGGTCGGCCAGCAGGGCCGGGCCGTCGAGCGCGGGGACCAGCCGGCCGTCCGCGGGCCGCATGGTCAGATGCTTCCCGAGGACCTCGGGGGTGATCGTGATCCGCTTGCCGCCGGCGGTGAGCGTGACCGGTCCGGACATCGCGGGCCCGGCGAACTCCCGTATGGCCCGGCCGGTCTCCGCCGCACCGATGTCCGGTGCCTTCTCCCGTACCGGAAGCTCGACGGTCCCGGGGGCGGTGGCGAGGTACGCGGTGCGCAGGGCGCCGACCGAGGCGTCGATGTTGAGGGTCCCTCCGGTGCGGGCCGCCACCTCCTTGGGCCGGCCCTTGTCGAAGGTGACCGCCCCGTCGCGGACCTGGCGCAGATGCTTCTTCGCCAGCGGGGCCAGCGCGGCCCGGGCCTTCGCCTCGTCCGCGCGGACCACCGGCTCGACCTCACCGCCGCCCGAGCCGAAGAGGCCGCCGATCACGGTGATGGGGTCCGCTCCCGAGCGGACCGCCCGGGAGGCGGTCTCCGCCGCGTCGAAGCGGAACCCGGCCGAACCCGGGTCGACGGTGTCGGCCCGGCCACCGACGCTCACCGCCAGCGGGGCCGAGGCCGTCGGACCCAGCTCCCTCTCCAGCTTCTCCCGGGCTCCGGACTGGCTCAGGCCCCCGATGTCCACACCCCGTACCCGGGTGCCGTCCGGCACTTCATCGCCCGTCAGCAGCAGACCGGTGAGATAGAGCGCACCCACGCCGACGACCAGGGCGCCGCCCGCCGCAGCAGCAGGATGTATTCGGCGGCGCATGAGACTCCTAGAAGACGACAGACATGAATCGGGCCGGGCGCGGCCCGGCCGGTAACACGTCCGGGCGACGTTACCAAGACGTAAATAGGATGGCAATTAATAGACATATCGCCCTCGACGCACGGTTGTACACGAGGGCGCGGGAACCATCCTACCGCTAATCAACTTAGCGGATTGGCGGAGTGTCGGTGACGGGGCTCCGGGCCGGGCCGGTCGTCGGCACCGCCCCTCACCTCGCGCGATGACGGCTCGGGTGATCTCGTCGCACCCCGACCCGGCGTACGGACGGGCCGTACGCAGGACACCCGGCCGGGCGGCGACGGCCGGGACGGGCGCCGGGACACATGGCGAAGGGGCGCTCCGCGATGCCGGGCCGGCCGGGGTCCGCCACTTCCCCGGGCGGTCGGGACCTCCCCGTACGCACCAAAATCGCGGCCGGAAAAGGCGGCACACGGCGGGCCCACGGGTGCCTACCATGATCACGACGGTCCGCGGAGTCATCGCCGGGGCGGTCCACCGGCACCTCGGGTGGCGCATCGACACATCAGACACGCGGACGGCCGACCGCACCCGCCGAACCCCCGCACGACCGACTCCGGACAAGGAACCCGATGCGCAAGAATCTGGCCGGCCTCGCCCATGCCGCCCTCACGGCGAGGTCCGCCCCGGACACCGGCCCGGCCCCCCGCGTACCCACCCGGCTCGACGCCGACACCCAGGCGGCCGTCGCCGATCTGTGCATACGCGAGGGACTCGGGTTCGCGCTGGTGCTGCACCGGCGCGACGACGGCCTCGTCGGCGAGGAGATCTACTGCTCGACCAGGGAGGGGGACGGATCCTGGGCGACCGCCGGCCATCTCTCCGGCGGGCTGGTGGGAATCGAGGTGACCGACCCCCGCCAGGTCGCCGGCGTTCTGCGCGGTGAGGCCCTCGCCGTGTTCAGCGAGTCCGAGACGCTGTTGTTCACCGGCCGCGAGCAGGCGGACGAGGACGGCTGCGAGCCCGTCCGCATCTACGAGTTCCTCGTGGACCCCCGGGTCGCCCGCCTGGACATCGAGGACACCTCACCGGGCGCGGAGACCGCCACGGTCCGGGCATGGCAGTCTCCGGCCGCTCAGGCCGCCGTCGTCGCCCTCTTCCCGGGAGAGCGCGTCCGGGTCCGCGCGACCACCGGGAGCGGACCGGGGTCGCGGCCCCTGGGGGAGCCCCAGGAGCTGAGCGGCCCCGGTGACGAAGTCCCCTTCGGCCCCGACTCCTGGCGGTCCGCCGCCGGGTGAGCGCGCCACGGGTCGGCCCGCCCGGTGACGGCACATCACCACAAGGCCCCGGGAGGGCCGTCAGGCCGGTTCGGGGAAGACGGTGCGGCCCTCCTTGACCGTCTCGGTGACCGTGATGCCGCTGATCGCCCCGGGCTCCGCCGTCACCGGGTTGTCGCTGAGGATCACGAAGTCGGCGAGTTTCCCGGCCTCGATGGACCCCTTGGCGGACTCCTCGAAGTACTGGTGGGCGGCGTACGCGGTGGTGGCCCTGACCGCGTCGAGCCGCGAGACGCGCTGGTCCTCCCCCAGCACCCGGCCGCTGCGGGTCACGCGTGTCACCTGGCTCGCGAGGACCGCGATCGAGCTGGGCAGGACCACCGGCGCGTCATGGTGGGAGGTGTAGAGCATGCCCCGGGCCAGCGCCGATCCGGCGGGCGAGATCCGCAGCGCGCGCCGCGGACCGAGCACGGTGTCCAGGTACCAGTCGCCCCAGTAGTAGGTGTGCATCGAGAAGAAGGAAGGGATCACCCCCAAGTCCCGCATGGTGTCGAGCTGGTCCTCCCGGGCGGTCTGGGCATGGATCGCGACGGGACGCCGGTCGCCCGGCCCATGGGCCCCGGTCGCCTGGCGGACAGCGGCGAGGAACTGGTCGAGGGCCGCGTCGCCGTTGGTGTGCGCGAGGACCTGCCACCCCTGCCCGTACGCCTGCCGGACCGTGGCGTCGACCACGTCGTCGGGGAGCGCCGGATATCCCCGGTAGCCGTCCGGCTGTCCCGGCGGGGGTGTCAGATAGGGCTCGGTGAGCCAGGCGGTACGGCCCTGGGGTGAGCCGTCGAGGCCCAGTTTCACCCCGCCGATGCGCAGCCGGTCGCGGTATCCGGGCCGGGAGACCCGGTCCGAGCGCTCGCCGAGGAGGGGGACCAGGGAGGAGTCCACATAGGCGACGACATCCAGGTCCAGCCGGCCGAGGCGCGCCGCCTCCTCCAGGATCTCCAGGTCGGGCAGGGTCATGACCCGTCCGTCCTGCGCGGTGGTGTACCCGAAGGACGCCATCGCGCGCTGGCCGAGGGAGACCAGCCGAAGCCGCTCGGCCGTGTCGAAACCGGCCGTGGCCGCGCCCCAGACGGGGAAGAAGGCGGCCTCCTCCAGCACCCCGTTCGGTTCGGAGGTGCCGGGCCGCCGGCGGATCACGCCACCGGGCGGATCGGCCGTGCCGGCGCCGTAGCCGAGCAGTTCGAGCCCTTTGCCGTTGACCGCGCCCAGGTGGCTCGACTGATGGATGACCAGCACCGGCCGGTCGGGGGAGACCTTGTCGAGGTCGTCGCGGGTGGGGTGCTCCCGCTCCCTCAACTGCGCGTCGTCGTAGCCGAACCCGACGATCCACTCCCAGCGGCGCCCCGTCTCACCGTCGGCCCAACGGGTCAGCCGCAGGGCCATCTCCGCGAGATCGCCGACCGTTCCATCGGGCGGGGGCAGCAGATTCGCGGCGCCCGCCTGAAAGCCCACCAGACTCAGATGGCTGTGCGCGTCGACGAACCCGGGCAGCAGGGTCCGCCCCTCCAGATCCACCATCCGCGTACCGGGGCCCGCCAGTTCGCGTACCTCCGCCCGGGTGCCGACGGCGGCGATCCGCCCGTCCTCGACCGCCACGGCCTCCGCGGTGGGGCGTCCGTCGTCGACGGTGACGATGTCCCCGCCGAAGTACACAGCGTCAACCATGAATCCTCTTCACCCGGACCTTCCGTATCCATGCCAGCTGCTGACCGACAGCCGACAAATAATCGACTGTTTGCCCGAGATTGGCATGATTTCTCGGTCGCGCGGTCATGAACACGCCGGGGGACGAAGCCGGAGCCGGTGGTCCGGTCACGGACTCGTATGGGCCCGCCCCCGGGGATCGCAACGCGCGGACGCCGGTGCGGGCGTGGGGGGGGGGGGGGGGGGGGCCCCGCGCCCCCCCCCCCCCCCCCCCCGGCCCCCCGGGCCCCCCCGGGGGGGGGCCCCCCCCCCCCCCCCCCCCCCCCCCCCCCCCCCCCAACAACCCCGGGGGGGGGCCCCCCCCCCCCCCGCCGGGTAAAAAGGCGC
>NZ_JBITFN010000002.1:0-584540 GCF_044456085.1 Streptomyces sp. NPDC051018 | reverse complement strand
TTTTTTGTGCCCCGCCCCGGGTGGTGCGTCCCGGGGGGCCCGGGGGGGGGGGGGGGGGGGCCCGGGGGGCGCCCCGGCCCCCCCCCCCACGCCGCCGGAAGGGCCGTTCAGTGCCCGGCTTCGGCGGACGGCCGCCGGGAGACACGGGCGGTCCGGACGGCCAGGCAGGCCAGGACACCGACCGCGGCACCGAACCAGAGGGCTCCGTTGACGGTGATCTCGTCGACGACGATGCCGCCGAACAGGGCCCCGAGCGCGATGGCCAGATTGAATACGGAGGTGTTCAGGGCGGTGGCGGCCTCCGGCTCCCCGGGCGACGACTGGAGAATCCAGCTCTGGACGCTCACCGGGACTCCCCCGAAGGCCAGCCCCCACCCGACGAGCAGTACCGTGCCGCCGACCGCACTCGTACCGATCAGCGGGAAGAGCGCCAGGATGACGGCGAGCAGCACGCTGATGGCGACGATGGTTCTGCGGACGTCCCGTCCGGCCACCGCGCCAGCGAGGAAGTTGCCGATGATGCCGGAGACTCCGAAGGCCAGCAGCAGGGGGCCGACCATGTTCTCGCCGATGCCCGAGACGTCCTGGAGGATCGGGCTGACGAAGGTGAAGGCGGCGAAGTGGCCCCCGACGAGCAGGAAGGTGGCCAGCACTCCGGCCCGCACCCCCGGGTTGCGGAACGCCGCCACCAGCATGCGCAGCCGTACCGGTTCCGCGGCCGGCATGGACGGCAGCAGGGCGTACAGCGCCACCACGACCAGGAGGCCGAGTCCGCCCACGGCGGCGAACGCGGTCCGCCAGTCGGCGAATTCGCCGATCAGGGTGCCGGCCGGGACCCCCAGGACATTGGCCGCGGTGGCGCCGCCGAAGGTGATGGCCGTGGCCCGGGGGACGTAGGCCTCGGGCACCAGGCGAACGGCGATCCCGGCGGCCAGCGCCCAGAACCCGCCGATGCTCACTCCCACGAGGAAGCGGGAGGCCAGCAGGACGGCGAAGTCGGCCGCCACCACGGACAGCAGATTGGCCGCGACCATCAGGGACAGCAGTGCGATGAGCACGACACGGCGGTCGAGGCGCCCGATCACCACGGGCAGCAGCGGCGCCACGGCGGAGGCGACCAGGCCCGGCACCGTGACCATCAGGCCGGCCGCGCCCTCGGACACGATGAACGCGCCGCTGATGGAGGTGAGCAGGCCCATGGGGAGCTGCTCGATGGTGACCATCGAGAAGGTGCCGATGGCCACGGCCACGAGGGCCAGCCATCTTCGCAGCGGTACGGAACCCGGGCCGGAGCCGGGTGTGGCGGCCTGAACGCCGTCGACGGTGGTCATGGTCACTCCGTGAGTTGTCGGGCAGGGCAGAGCAGCGGTTGGCGACCCGGGTCCGGCCGGAGGGGCCGGTCCTGTCGCACCGCGAGAAGGTGCCCCGGGCAGGGGGCATCGGATCGGCAACCGGCGCGGGAGGTGCCGCTGTCACCGTTACGGGCCACGGGGTTGTCCCGGACGGAGCGCACGGAGAGCGGCGGGGAGGGGTGCGCGGCCCCGTGGAGGCGGGCACCTCGGGCCGACGGGGAATGCGGGCACGCCTCACTGAGGGCGAGGCGTCACACGGCCGTTTCGGCCTTCATCCGGAGGCTGGGGCGACGGAAAACCGGGGAGGGAAGGGGCGCCGTGACCGGCGACGTTGCCGGCACGGGCTGGATGAGGCACGGGCGGGGGAAGGTACGGGGAGGGATGGGCGCGGCGGCCCCGGGAGGCCCGCCGGCCGATCGTTCACCCCCGGTCGTTCAGCCCTTGGCGGGAGTGGTCTGCGCCGAGCGGATACGCCAGGCCCCCGCCCGGTCGGGGCCGGTCTGCTTGACCATGACAAAGGTGAGCTGCCCCTGCGCGGAGGGCGGACGGGTGTCCGGGCCGCCCCTCAGCGCCGGTTCCCACTCGTCGAAGACATGCTTGACGCACTCCACGATCGCGACGTCGGGTGCGAGGAAGTGGATCTCCTGGAGCTCGGTTCTGGTCGGCATGCTCGCATCCGCGACGAGCTGCCGGATGGCGGCGAGGTCCTGTTCACGCTGAGGGTCGTTCACGGTCTGACTCCTGTTGCCGGAGAGGCGCGAAACGTAACGTTACGTTTCGTCGAGGAGGACGGTACAACCGAGGGAACTGAAACGCAACGTTACGTTTCAATGTAGAGTTGCCTCATGAATGACAGCTCCACCACCCGTACGGCCCGTTCCCGCGGAGCGATCCTCCAAGCGGCCATCGATATCTGCGCCGAGCGGGGGTATCACGCCGTGACGATGGAGGCGATCGCCGCACGGGCACGGGTCGGGAAGCCGACGCTGTACCGATGGTGGCCGACCAAGGGCGCGCTGTTCCTGGACGCGCTCACGGACCGGATCGGCGAGCAGTTCTTCCTCTACCCCGACACCGGTGACATCCGCGTGGATCTGCGGAACTGGCTGCACGGAGTGATCAGGCTGTTCACCGATCCGCACTACCGGGAGCTGACCGCCGGAGTCATCGGATCCCTCCAGCACGACCAGGAACTCGCGACCGTGGTGCACGAACAGGTGCACGTCAACATGAAGAAGCGCAACAACGAACGGCTGCTCGTGGCGAGGAAGGCCGGGCAGTTGCCGGACATCGACCTCGGTCTGCTGGACGACATGCTGGTGGCGCCGATGTGGTACCGGCTCCTGGTCACGGGAGAACCGCTCACCACCGAGTACGCGGACGCCGTACTCGCCACGCTCCTCGGCCCGGACCCGGTGGCCACGGACGGAAGCTGACGGATACTCCGCCGGGTGACCCGCCGCCGGGCCCCGGCGGCCCGGCGGCAGTGATCCGGGGTGGGTCGGCTGCGGTGATCCGGGGTGGGCCGATCGGACGCAGCCCCGCGCGGCTCCGGGTGGCGGCCGACGGGCGGAGATACGTTCCCGTCGTCATCCTCACCGACAGCCCACCATGAACTGGGGACCGCCCATGCGTATCCGTACCGCCCTGGCTGCGCTCGCACTGACCGCCGCGGGAATCATCGGCACAGCGGCCTCCGCCACGGCCCACGACTTCGGCGACATCAGCATCGTCACGGACGAGACCACCAATGTCCTGACCGGGTGCAACGCCGGTTTCATCGCGGACTCCCCGTCCGCGCAGTGCGGCATCTTCCATATCGCCACCCCGTAGGCGGTCCTGAGGACCGCGATCCGCCGTGAGCGGCGCCCGGCGGGGTACGACTCCCTTGCGCAACGGCCGCGGAAGGCGCCCGGCGCGGGCTGATGCCCCGTCGGGCGCCTTCCGCCCGGCGGACCCGAGCGCCGCACACGGCCCTCCCCCGGCGCCGGTCCCCGAGGAGAGACGCGTCCGTCCGGTCCTGACGGTGGATCCGATCATGCCGGTGGCCCCATGATGGGGTGATGACTCAGTGGTGGCGCGCCACCGCGTCCGTCGACGGCGAGGACGACCCCTCGCCGGCCGGGCCCGGGAACGGCAGCGGTGTGGAATCCGAGCCGGCGGGTCTCCCCTTCGCCCCGGGCGGCCCCGGCCCTCTCGGCGGCCCCGACGCCCTGCCGCTGATGGAACGGCTCATGGGGCGCCGGCTCGACCCGGTGGGCGAGCAGGACGGCACGTCCTCCGCGATCCACGACGCACTCGCCGGGGCGGGCGAGGACGACGATGACGACCCGGCCCGGGCGATCGTCCGTTACGAGCGAGAGCTGCGCGCGTCCAGCGGCGCCCTCGGCGACGACCACCCCGACACCCTCGCGATCCGGAGCCTGCTGGCCTACAGCTACACGGAGTCCGGAGATCCGTCCCGGGCGATCGCACTGTTCGAGAGCGTCCTCACCGACTCGCTACGGGTCCTCGGCCCTGACGCCCCCGACACCCTGTCCGTCCGGATCGGTCTCGCCCAGGCCCTTCTGGAGGCGGGCGATCCCGAGCGGGCGATCCTCCTCCTCGACACCGCGCTCGCCGACTGCGTACGGGTGCTGGGCGAGGACGACAGCGACACCCTCACGGCGCGGATGAGCCTCGCCACCGCCTGTGCCGAGGCCGGGGACCTGGAACGGGCGGTGGCCCTGTTCGAGGACACGCTGACCGCCACGGCGCGGACCCTGGGCGAGGATCATCCCGATACGCTCACGGCCCGCAGGATCCTCGCCTCCTTCGTCGACGCGTCGGGTGACACAGACCGGGCGATCGCCCTGTACGAACGGGTTCTCGCCGACTCCGTACGGCTGCTGGGCCCCCGCCACCCCGACACCCTCGAAGCCCGTGACGACCTCGCCAACGCCCGCTGGGCACAGGACCTCTGAGACACGACACGATTCACCACCCCCCGGCGGTCCCCGGGGTCCGGCCGTGAAGCCCTCGGGCGGTCCTGTGGCCTGCAACGTACTCGCAACGTAGCGGCGTGTTGACTGAGCGACCGCGTCACCGGCGGTGCGCCGTCCCGGGCCTGAATCGTTTCCGGGAAGGTCCACGGCCGTCGGCGAGGCGACGGACTCAAGGGCTCACGGGCGGGGGCGACACGTGTACAGACGATTGGCGGAGCCCCGCGCCGGCGGGCCACCCACCGGAGAAGCAACGCTTCTTCCCAGCGACAGCCCTCCGCCGGGCGGGCGTTAGCCCCGCGGAGGGTGCAGGCTGGCGGGCGCCCACAACCTCCGGGGCTCTCGCCGGCGGACGGGCCGTGGGCTCGGAGCGGAGTCGGCGCCGCTCCGGGGCCCGGCGCGTCCTGGGGACAGGGCGCCCCCGCGCCCTGTCCCCACTCGCGTCCGCATTCAGTGCATCCCGTCCCCCTGGCCCGGGTCAGCGCTCCCTGTCCCCCGAGGCCCGGGTCAGTGCCCGCCGTCGGCCGGCTCCACGACGAAGACGGGGATCGGACGCTCCGTCTTCTTCTGGTACGCCGCGTACTCGGGAAACACCTCGACCGCGCGGGCCCACCACTCGGCCTTCTCCTCGCCGGTCACCTCACGCGCCCTCATGTCACGGCGGACCGGGCCGTCCTGGAGTTCCACGCGGGGGTCGGCGACCACATTGTGGTACCAGACGGGGTGGCGGTC
This sequence comes from Streptomyces sp. NPDC051018, assembly GCF_044456085.1. Classification (NCBI taxonomy): domain Bacteria; kingdom Bacillati; phylum Actinomycetota; class Actinomycetes; order Kitasatosporales; family Streptomycetaceae; genus Streptomyces; species Streptomyces sp. NPDC051018. Next base: position 579,475 of record NZ_JBITFN010000002.1, on the reverse strand, counting down.
CGAGCCGCCCGCGGAGGCGACGACCGCGTAGCGGCCCTCGTGTTCGACCCTCATCAGGGGGGACTTGCGCACACTGCCCGTCCGGGCACCCCGGGTGGTCAGGACGACCACGGGCATCCCCATGATCGTCGTGCCCTTGGTGCCGCCGGAGCCCTCGTACTGCTCGACCTGGTCCCGTACCCACTTCGCCGGACTCGGTACGTACTCGCCCTCAAGTGGCATGGCCATCCCTTCCGTCGTCGGTGCCTCTCGCATCCCCCGGTGCCCCGAGTCTTCCACGCGCAAGACCGGGGCCGGAGGTCCCGCCCCGCCGGCCCCGGCCGGTGCCCCGGCCGTCCGGCGTTCGGGCGCTCCGGCCGTCCGCACGGGGGGCCGGTCACCGCGCGTGGCCGTACGGGCACACCGCAACGGCGTTGCAACGTCAGGGGTGCTCCGCCTCCACGGGGACCGGTCCGCCGTGGGCGCGGGTGCGGCCCCTGTCTGCCGATGCCCGCGGTCATCCCGCGTCACGGAGACCGTGAACGGGATCGACCGGACGGCGAAGGCGGCAGGCACCGAGAAACGCGGGTACGGGAGAGCAGATGGCGCACCGCGTCATGACGCCGGCCACTCCGGGAACCGGCCGGGTCCGGGCGAGCCGCTCCGAGCCGACCTCGTCGAGCAGTTGGTTCGGTACGCCGTCCGGGTCGAGAACGAGCCCCGGTCGCCGTGCCCGCCGCACCCGGCGCGATGATCTGCGGGAAGAAGAGGATCGATCGGCTGATCCGCACACGGACCGGGCCCGATCGCCGAATTCAGCCGGCCCGACGCACCATTCCGGACGGATGACCGGGCCGCGACCGAAGGAGCGCACATAACAGACTTCACCGGACTCGGGGCGGGCGGCGCCGACGGCTCCTCCGGCATCGGCCGGGCGACCGCGGGCCTGCTCGCCGATCCCCGCCCCGACGCCACCTACGACTACGCACCCGCTCCCCCGGAACTCCTGGCCCGGGCCCGGCGCCTCCAGGCCGTCGCCGAGCGCCACGGCGTACCGCTGCGGGCACTGGCGCTGCGCTTCCCCCTCGGCCACCCGGCCGTCGCCTCCGTGCTCGTCGGCGCCCGCCGCGCGGCGGAGGTCAGGGACGCGGCCGCGCAGTGGGCCCGCCCGGTTCCGGCGGACGTATGGCGGGAACTGCGCGCAGAAGGACTCCTGCCCGAGGACGTCCCGACACCCGAGGAGCGATAGCCGTGCGGATCGCCCTGTTCATCACCTGCTTCAACGACACGATGTACCCGCGGACCGGCCAAGCGGTCGTCAGACTCCTCGAACGCCTCGGCCACACCGTCGCGTTCCCCCGGGCCCAGGCGTGCTGCGGCCAGATGCACTTCAACACCGGCTACCGGCCCGGGACACTGCCCATGGTGCGCGGCTTCGCCGAGGTCTTCGCCGACTACGAAGCCGTCGTCACCCCGTCGGGTTCCTGCGCCGGGATGATCCGCGAACACCACGGCACGATCGCCCGGCAGTACGGTGACAGAGCGCTCGTGGACGCCGTCGGCCGTACGGCGGGGAAGGTGTACGAGCTCTCGGAACTCCTCGTCGACGTGCTGGGGGTCACCGATGTCGGCGCCTACTTCCCCCACCGCGTCACCTACCACCCCACCTGCCACTCCCTGCGGATGCTGCGCGTGGGCGACCGCCCGCTGCGGCTCCTGCGCGCCGTCGGCGGCATCGAGCTGACCGAGCTGCCCGATGCCGGGGCGTGCTGCGGATTCGGCGGCACGTTCGCCCTCAAGAACGCCGACACATCGAACGCGATGCTCGCCGACAAGATGCGCAACGTCCAGGCGACCGGCGCCGAGTTCCTCTGCGCCGGCGACAACTCGTGTCTGGCGCACATCGGCGGGGGCCTGTCCCGGCTCCGTACGGGCGTCGGCACCCGTCATCTCGCGGAGATCCTCGCCTCCACGGCCGACGACAGCGAAGGAGACCTCTCATGAGCGGCCCCGGCAACGTCGTCCGGCTCGGCGCGCCCGCCTTCCCCGACGCCGCGCGCACCGCCCTCGCCGACACCCAGCTGCGCGCGAATCTGCGCGGGGCGACCGGGGCGATCCGCGGCAGACGGCTGGCCGTGACCGCCGAACTCGACGACTGGGAAGAGCTGCGTGAGGCCGGTGAGAGCATCAAACGCCGCACCCTGCGCCACCTCGACCACTATCTGACCCTGCTGGAGGAGTCGGTCACCAGGGCCGGCGGAACCGTCCACTGGGCCGCCGACGCCGCCGAGGCGAACCGCCTGGTCACCGACCTCGTCCGCGCCACCGGCGAGAGAGAGGTCGTCAAGGTCAAATCCATGGCCACCCAGGAGATCGGGCTCAACGAGGCCCTCGCCGAGGCCGGTATCCGCGCCTACGAGACCGACCTCGCCGAACTCATCGTGCAGCTCGGGGAGGACCGGCCCTCGCACATCCTCGTCCCCGCGATCCATCGGAACCGGGGCGAGATCCGCCGGATCTTCCAGCGGGAGATGGGGAAGTGGGGCAGCCCCGCTCCCGATGACCTCACCGACGACCCCCGCGCGCTCGCCGAGGCCGCGCGGCTGCATCTGCGGGAGAAGTTCCTGCGGGCGAAAGTCGCCGTGTCCGGAGCCAACTTCGCCGCCGCGGACACCGGTACGGTCGCCGTCGTCGAGTCCGAGGGCAACGGCCGGATGTGCCTCACCCTCCCCGAGACCCTGATCACCGTCATGGGGATCGAGAAGGTCCTGCCCGCCTTCAGCGATCTGGAGGTCTTCCTCCAGCTTCTGCCGCGCTCCTCCACCGGCGAGCGCATGAACCCCTACACCAGCCTGTGGACCGGCGTCACCGGGGACGACGGGCCCCGGTCCTTCCATCTCGTACTGCTGGACAACGGCCGCAGCGCCACCCTCCGCGACACCGTGGGCCGCCAGGCCCTGGCCTGCATCCGCTGCTCCGCCTGCCTCAACGTCTGCCCCGTCTACGAACGCACCGGCGGCCATGCCTACGGCTCGGTCTACCCCGGGCCGATCGGCGCCGTCCTCACACCGCAGCTCGTCGGCATCGAGCACGCCGACACCCTCCCCTTCGCCTCCACGCTCTGCGGCGCCTGCTACGACGCCTGCCCGGTACGCATCAACATCCCGGACGTGCTCGTACATCTGCGGGCCGAGGCCGTCCGGGCCAAGGCCGCCCGGGTACTGCCCACCGCGGAGTCCCTGGCCATGCGGCTGGCGGGGGCCGTACTGCGTTCGCCGCGCCTGCTGTCCACGGCCCAGCGCCTCGGGGCCGCCGCCGCCCGCCCCTTCTCCCGCCGCGGCCTGATCCGGAGGCTGCCCGGACCGCTGCGCCGCTGGTCGGACACACGGGACACCCCCGTACCACCGGCCGAGTCCTTCCGCTCCTGGTGGCGCCGCACCCACGAAGGAGCCGACGATGAGTAGCCGGGACAGAGTGCTCGCCCGTATCCGGAACGCGCTGACGGACATCCCCGCCACGGAGACACCGGAGAGTGTCGGCGTCCCGCGGAACTACCTCCGCAGCCACGCGGGAGCCGATCGCGTCGCCCTGTTCGCCGAACGCGTCGCCGACTACCACGCCACCGTCGTCCGGACGACCGAGGACCGGGCGCCCGCGGTCGTCGGGGACCTCCTCGCCGCCCGCCGGAGCCGGACCGTCGTCGTCCCCGAGGGCTTTCCCGCCGCCCTTCTGCCGGACCGGGACGGCGGCTACCTCCGTGACGACCCCCCGCTGACCGTACGGGAACTGGACGCCGCCGACACCGTGCTCACCACCGCGGCCCTCGGGATCGCCGTCACCGGAACACTGGTCCTGGACGCCGGCCCCGGCCAGGGCCGGCGCGCTCTGACGCTGCTGCCCGACCACCATGTGTGCGTCGTCCACGAGGAGCAGATCGCCGCCGACGTCCCCGAAGCGCTGGCACGCCTGAATCCGACCGCACCGCTCACCTTCGTCTCCGGACCGTCGGCGACGAGCGACATCGAACTCGAACGGGTCGAGGGCGTCCACGGACCCCGCGTCCTCGACGTCGTCGTCGTCGCGGCGAACCCCGCCGAGGGAACCGGTCCCGACCTCGGCGACTGCGGCCGGTAGACGGCGGCGCGGTCGACCGGGCGGCCGGTGGGCCGGTATTGCCCCGGCGGCCGGACGGAGGCCGCCGGTACGGCTCCGCGGCGAGCCGGCTGTGCAAGGCTCCTGAGGGCTCGCGCGCTTCAGGACTCCAGGGTTCTCAGGGCTTGAGATGCCCCACGACCTCCGCGGTGGCCGCCACGCCCTCGTAGATGGTGGGCGCCATGCTGGTGCCCGCGAGGAAGAAGCCGAGGAGGAGACAGACGAGGGCGTGGGAGAACTTCAGACCGCCGCTGCGGAGGAAGACCACCGCGAGGATCACCAGTAGCAGCAGCACCGAAATCGAGACAGCCATCGCCAACCTCCTTGGCCGCGCCGGAATTGCGGCATTCGGCGGTCAGTCTGGCGCAGGGCGGCCGCCGGGCGGTCACATGGCGTGTGCGCCGTACGGGTGGCGTTGAACCCGTCCCTCCGGGGCTCGTTACCGGCCCGGCTCCCCCGTCGCCGGGAGGGGCCGCGGCTGCCCGGCCCCGCCGTCGGCGCGGAGCCCTCGCCCCGGGCCGTCCGGCCATCGGGGCGGGGCCCGTGGCCCTCTCGGCGATCCGGCGGGGCAGTTCCGGGCAAGGCCCGTGCGGGAAGCGGGAGATGTCCCGGGCCGGGACCGGGCGTCGGGGTCAGTCGCCCGGGGACTCGTCCGGGTGCAGGGCGTCGAGGATGAGGGTGAGGCCGAAGGTGAACTCGTCGGCGTAGTCGTAGCCGGGCTTGAGGGCGTGTTCGACGGCGAGTTCGGTGAGGTGGGGGTAGGCGTCGGCGGGCATCTCGCGGAAGATGGCACCCGCGACCTCGTCCAGTTCCGCCGAGTTGCTGAACGGCAGGCTCAGTTCCTGGAGCACAAAGCCGTACAGATAGCTGTCGATCAGCGAGAAGGCGTGCGCGGCCATCGGGACGGAGAAGCCCCCGGCGCGCAACGCGCCGATGACGGCGTCATGGTGGCCCAGAGTCATCGCGCCGGGCCGGGTACGGGAGTCCATCAGGCCGACGGCCCACGGATGGCGGCGGAGTGCGGCACGGGCGGAGACCGTGCGGTGGCGCATGGCGCTCTTCCAGTCCGTCTCGCGCGGCGGCAGGTCGATCTCGCCGAACACCGCGTCCACCATGCCGTCGAGGATGTCCTCCCGGCCCGCGACATGGTGATAGAGCGACATCGCCTCGACGCCCAGCGGTTCGGCGATGGCTCGCATGGTGAGCGCGGCCGCCCCCTTCTCGTCCGCCACCGCCACCGCCGCGCGAATCACCCGCTCACGACTGAGCGGTGTCCGCGCCCCGCGCCGTCCCCTGCCTCTCTCAGGCATCCGCCCTCCTCGCCTCGTTCCCCTTGACCGCCTTACGGCATAAGGCTAGCTTGCCTTACAACGTAAGGCCACTCCGCCTTACACCATAAGGCCGGTGTTTCCGGCGAAGGGGGCCGCGCCATGGGCACGGACGGAATGAAGAAGGTCTGTATCGTCGGGGCTTCGGGGAAGCTCGGGCAGTACATGGTCCGGCAGGCACTGGAACGCGGCTACGAGGTGGTCGGTGTGTGCCGGGAACGCAGTGTGCCGAAGCTGGCCGCGTTCGAAGGCCGGATGACCGTCGTCCCGGGACCCACCAACGACCCGGAGGTCATCCGGCGCGCGGTCGCCGGGTGCGACGGAGTGCTGACGGTGCTGGTGCCCTGGGGCGTGCAGCAGTACTCGTCGGGCACGGCCCAGGCGGTGCTCGACCACGCACGGCCCGGCGCGCGCCTGATCTTCTCGTGCGGCTGGCACATCACACGCGACGGCAAGGACCGGTACTCATGGCTGTTCCGGACCGCCCTGCGCATCGCCGCCGTGCTGGGCAAGCTGGTCCGCGCCGCCGAGATCGACGACCAGGTGGAGGCGTGCCGCCGGGTGTTCGCCAGCGACACCCGGTGGACCGTGGTGCGCGGCAGCAGCCTGGAGGAGGGCGCCAGCCAGGGCCTGCCGGTATGGAGCCGTCATGTCGGTGACCCGGTCCTGGCCAGCGATCTGACGCGCCGGGTGGACTTCGCGCTGTTCATGGTGGAGGCGCTCACCGACGACACCCTCGTCCGGGAGGCCCCGGCGATCGTCGGCTGCCGCACCCCGAGCGCCCTCGCCCACGCCGGCGGCCGCCCCTGAGCCGCTTCCCCGGCCCGTCCGGCCGTCCTGTGGCTCCGCTACCGCGTGATCCGCACGCTCTTCTGTGACACGGCGGCGTCCCCGTGCGCCCGGACCGGGCCCACACACCCCGGGCCCCACGCCCGGAGCCGGCTCCCTGACGGCACCCGCCGCGAAACCCCGAGTCGCCCCATGGGCGGTCGCGCCCCCGCACCCGGGCACCGCCCCCGAACACCGGCGAGTGCCGGGGAGTGTGCACGATTCGGCAGACAGTGTGCACGCGTTGCCATGTACGTCCCACCGCCGCACCCGCATTCTCGATGTCGAGTGGCACACCGGCCGACCAGGGCCAGGGCCGGGAACTCCGCGCAGGGGACATCCGCTCGCCCGAGCGGATTCCTCCCGGCCGGATGCGCCGCCGGCACCGGGCGGAAGCACCACGCACGGCCCTCCGGCCGAGCGGTGCCCACGCCGAACCGCGGGAAGACGGGGGAGCACCATGCGACACGGCAGCCGGGCGGCGGGAGCCGCGACACTTCTCGTACTCCTCCTGGCGGGATGCGGCAGCGGGCCGGGAACCGGACAGCCGGGTGAGGGGAGCGCACCCGCCACACTGGCTCCCGCGCCCCCGACCCGGCCGGGGAACGCCCTTCCCCTCGACGCCTATCTGCCCTCGCCCGAGGAACAGGCGCGCTCCGACCGTGCTCAGGCGACGCTGGAACGCGCCTGCCTGACCCGTTACGGGCTGCGCTGGGAGGGACCCGACGCCCTCGCCCTGGAGACCGGCGGGCGCATGGTGCTCTCGGAGCGGGCGACACGATTCGGGGTGGTGGACCCCCGGCAGGCGGAGCGATACGGCTACCACGCGCCCGACTGGAGCACACACAACCCCCGGGTGAGAAAGCTGCTGGCCCGGCATGCGGACGTGCCCCGCGATGTGGAGAAGGTGCTCCACGGCACGGCCACGGAGTTCGCGGACAAGCCCGTTCCGCGGAACGGATGCAGGTCGGAGGCGGCCGGGCGGCTCGCGGCGGGTGCTCCTCAGGCGGACCGGAACCTGCCCGGCCGTCTGGCGGACGAGGCAACGGCCGCGAGCGCCCGGGACCCCCGGCTCACGGCGGTCCTCAAGGAGTGGCGCACCTGTATGACCGGTGCCGGCCACCGCCACGGCTACACATCACCGTACGCCGCGGCTCACGACGCCCGCTGGCAGCGCGATGAGGCCCCCGGCGAACGGGAACTCGCCGTGGCCGCGGCCGATGTGCGCTGCCAGCGGCAGGCGGGGTATCTGCCCGTCCTCGTGGAGGTCACGTCCCGGTACCAACGGGACCTGATCTCCCGTCACACCACCGAGCTCGGCCGGCTGAAGCGCCTCAAGGACGTTCGGGCGCGGAACGTCGCCGAAGCGCTCTCCACCCGGCCGTAAGGCTCCGGTCCCTCGCGGGAGGGGGGACCGGAGCCGGGTGAGGGCGAGCCGCCGGTCGGCCCGACCGGCAACGGGAAAGCGACAGAAAGCGACCGAGAGGAGACACGAAACATGCGACGCAGAATCATCACGGCGCTGAGTGCCCTGGCCCTCACGGCGGCATCCGCCGGGCTGTGGGCGGCACCGGCCGGCGCGAGCGCCGTCTACCAGGGTGACGACTGGGCGACGCACTCCTACGACGGGACCTGGTTCACGTACTGCGACGCCGAGGACGACAACCACTCCGTATGGGTCGGCTACTACTACTACGTGAACTCCCTCAGCAACTACACGACCGCCACCCCGGTCACCTACGGGCACTGCGAGAGCGAGTCGCTGAACCTCGGCTATCTGGTCGATCTGCGAGTGGTCGAGGACAACCCCTACAGCGGCACCAACTTCTACGGCCCCTGGCACGGCTATCCGGTCGTCGACAACTGACCGGGAACAGGGCAGCGGGGCCGGGAGCACGGCGTTGACCGCGCCCCGGCGCGGGCTTCGGCGAAGCCCGCGCCGGGGTGTTCGCGATGGCGGCCCGGCGGACGATCGCACCCCTCGCACCTGGCTCGGGTGATCCCGGGGGCTCGGCACAGATGTGCGCCGGACGTCCCGGACAGCCCTCAGCTCAGAGCCGGCCAGTGGATGGTTCGGCTGCACCAGCGTTCGAGGAGGACCTTGTCGTGGCCGACGGCCAGCAGGCCCGCGCCCTCCTCGCGGCGGTAGGTCTCGACGACCTGGACCAGGGCCGCCGTGGTCGACGCGTCGAGCATCGCCGTCATCTCGTCGCAGACGAGCCAGCGCGGGCGCAGCGCCAGGGCCCGTGCCAGACAGGCCCGCTGGAGCTGGCCGTCACTGACCTCGTGGGGGCGGCGGCCGAGGAGTTCGCCGGTGAGACCCACGGCGCCGGCCAGCTCCTCCGTGCGGGCGGCGGCCTCGGTGCGCCGGCCGGTCGCCCGCAGGGGCTCGGCGATCAGATCGCGCAGGGACAGCCGGGGGTCCGCGGACAGACGGGGCTGCTGGAAGACGACACCGAACGCGGTGCGCTGTTCGCGCGGGGCGGTGTGCCGCCAGCCGCGGGCGGGTTCGCCGTCGATGACGACCCGGCCGGAGGTGGGGCGGTGCAGCAGCGCGGCGACACGCGCGAGTGTGGACTTGCCGCAGCCGCTGGGGCCCAGCAGCCCGACGGCCTCACCGGGCGCGAGGGTGAGGGAGACATCGCGTACGACCGGACGGCCGGGTTCGTAACCGGCGGTGATCGCCTGGAGTTCAAGCACGCCGGGCCTCCTTCTCCGGCAGGGCGGCCGGATGGTGGCAGGCCACGCCGCTCTCGAAAGCGGGGAGCGTCCCGCAGCGCCCGGTCGCGCGGTCGCAGCGCGCGGCGAAGGCGCAGCCCTCCGGCAGATCGCCCAGTTCGGGCGGCAGCCCGGGTATGGGGGTGAAGTCCCGTTCCGGGAGGGCGTCCAGAAGGCCGCGGGCGTACGGGTGGCGGGGGCCGGGCGCGCCGAAGAAGTCGCGGGCGTCGGCGAGTTCGACGATACGGCCCGCGTACATCACGGCCACCCGGTCGGCGATGCGTTCCGCCGCCGCCAGATCGTGGGTGATCATCAGCAGCGCGCGGGCGGTCTCGCCGTCCCGGGTGTGCCGGCGCAGTTCGTCGACGGTGCGGTCGACGAGGTCGCGGTCGAGTCCGGTCGTCGGTTCGTCGGCGAGCAGCAGGGGCGCTCCGCCGATGAGGGCGAGCGCGGTCGCGGCCCGCTGGGCAAGACCGCCGGACAGTTCATGGGGGTAGCGGTCGAGGTGGTCGGCGGGGAACGCGGCCCGCTCGGCCGCCGCGACGGCGGCCTCGCGCGCCTGTTTCCGCGGGGTGCCGGCGAGGGCGCGCAGGGTCTCCTCGATCTGGGCGCCCACCGTCCGTACCGGGGTCAGATGGGCGGCCGGGCTCTGCGGTACGAGTCCGATGAGCCGGCCCCGTACCGCACGGGCGAGGGTGCGCTCGCCGGCGCCGAGGAGTTCCGTGCCGCCGACGGTCGCGGTGCCCGAGGTCTGGGCGTTGCCGGGCAGCAGCCCGAGGAGCGCGGAGGCGAGGACGGACTTCCCGCAGCCGCTCTCGCCGACGAGGGCCAGGCACTGGCCCGCCGCGAGGTCGAAGTCCGCCGAGGTGACCGCGGCGACATGGCGTCCGCCGCGCATCCGGAAGCGTACGGACAGGTCCCGTACCGACAGCACGGTGCTCACAGCATCAGCTCCGATCGGCGGCGCGGATTGATCCGTTCCCGCCACACTCCGGCGAGGCCCGCGATCGCGAGGGTGGGGATGATCAGGAACAGACCGGGGAAGAGGGTGGGCCACCAGTCCCCGGCGAGGAGGGAGCCGCGCGCGGACTGGACGAGGTTGCCGAGGCTCGCCTGGTGTGTCGGCAGTCCGAGGCCGAGGAAGGACAGCGCGGACTCGTGCCACATGGCGTGCGGAACCATCAGCACGGCCGCGAGACCCGCCTGCGGGAGGACGCCCGGCAGCAGATGGCGGGCGGTGACCCGCAGCCGGGACGCGCCGCCGGAGACGGCCGCGTCGACATAGGGGCGTGAGCGCAGGGACAGCACTTCGGAGCGGACGATCCGGGCGGTGGAGAGCCAGTGGGTGAGCGCCACGGAGGCGATCACCGGCCAGACCCCGGGGCGGAACATCGCCACGATGAAGATGCCGAGCAGCAGGTGCGGCACGGACGAGAAGGTGTCGACCAGCCGCATCACGATCCGGTCGGTCCAGCCGCCGAAGGCGGCGGCCGCCGCGCCGACGAGTGTGCCGACGACGGTGGCGACGAGCGCCGCGACCAGTCCGACGAGGAGGGAGATCCGCAGTCCGTAGACACAGCGCAGCAGCAGGTCCCGGCCGACGTCGTCGGTGCCGAAGGGGTGGGCGGGGGAGGGCGCCTGGAGCTTCTGCGAGAGGTCGACGGCCTGCTCGTCGAGCTGCACGATCGGCGGCACGAGCAGCACGGCGAGGACGACGGCGGCCACGATCACGGCGGAGACGCCGAACCGTACCGTCCGGGTGGAGCGCCGGGTCCGCCCGTGGGAGTGCCATACGCGGTCGGCGACATCAGCCATCGAAGCCCACTCTCGGGTCGGCGAGTCCGTACAGCAGGTCGGACAGGAGATTGCCGGCGAGGACAGCGGCGGTCGCGAGGACGGTGAGCGCCGCCAGCAGGGAGAAGTCGACCGAGGTGGCGGCCTCGACGGTGGCGGCGGCGACGCCGGGCCAGCTGAAGACGGTCTCCACGAGCAGGGCTCCGGTGATCAGTTCGGGAACGCGGGAGCCGATCAGGGTGAGCATCGGCAGCATTCCGGAGCGCAGGGCGTGGCCGAGGAGTACGGAACGCTCGCTGAGCCCCCGGGCGCGCGCCCCGCGCACGGGGTCCTCGTCGAGGGCGTCGGCGACGCCCTGGCGTACGTACAGGAAGAACCAGGGCAGCTGGCTGATCCCGAGGACGGCGGCGGGCAGCACCAGATGGGAGGCCACCTGGCCGAAGGTGACGACATCGCTGCTGGTGTCGGTGAGCCCGCCGGCGGGCAGCACACCGAGTTCGAGCGCGAAGAACCAGATCGCGAGCAGTCCGAGCCAGAAGGCGGGCGCCGCTTCGAGGGTGTACGCGGCCGAGCTGACGGCACGGTCGAGCCAGCCGCCCCGCCTGCGCGCAGCCAGCACCCCGAGGGCGGTGCCCAGCAGGATCGCGACGGCGAACGCGGTGGTGGCGAGGAGCACGGACCAGCCGACGCGCTCGCCGATCACATCGGCGACGGGCTGGCGCAGCACGGTGGAGTCGCCGAGGTCGCCCTGGAGCGCGGAGGTCAGCCAGTTCCACCATCGGGTGACGAGCGGCTGGTCGACACCGAGGTTGGCACGGATCTGGTCGAGGTTCTCCTGGGTGGCGGTCATCCCGGCCACTCCGGTGTACGCCTTGACCGGGTCGAAGGGCGAGGCCGCGGCGACGGCGAAGACCCCGAACGTCACCGTCAGGAGGACGGGGACGGCGAAGAGGGCCCGGCGGCCCGCCATCCGGGCCATCGGACCCCAGGGCGGACGGCGCCGCGGGGGCGCCGTCCGCCTCTCGGTGAGGCCGGTGGTCACTTCTTGGGAGTCCAGTCCTCGACGTTCCACCAGGGGCCGGAGGCGAGCCCGTGCTCGTGCGGCTCGACCTGGGTGGACAGTCCGTCCCAGCTGTCGTCGACGACGTACAGATGGTCGATATGGGTGAGGAAGGTGTAGCCGGGGTTCTTGACCAGTTCGCGCTGGACGGTGTCGTACGCGGCCTTGCGCTCGGCCTTGTCACCGCTCCGGCGGCCCTCGACGAGGGCCCGGTCCACGGCCGGGTTGCTGTACCAGGCCATGTTGTTGAAGCCGTCCCCGGCGACGGTGGAGGTGAGCAGGAGGTACTGGTCGAAGTCGGGGTCTCCGGGGGAGCCGCCGCCGGCGAGGACGGCGTCGCTCTTCATCCTCGGCTCGATGACCTCCCAGGTGCCGGCCTGGGTCTTGATGGAGATGCCGGCCTTCTTGGCGTCGGAGGCGTAGGCGAGGGCGTGGTCCTGGCGGAGCTTGTCGCCGGAGGGGTACCAGAGCGGGAACTCGGCCCGTACGCCGTTCTTCACCCGGATCCCGTCGCCGCCCGGCTTCCAGCCCGCCGCGTCGAGGATCTCCTTGGCCCGGCCGGGGTCGTAGGTGCGCTCGGTGCCCTTGGCGAACCACTCGCTGTCGGTGGGCACCGGACCGTAGGCGGGCTTTCCGGCGCCTTCGAGGATCTTGTCGACCATGGTCCCGCGGTCGACGGCGACGTCGAGTGCCTGCCGGATCGCGAGATCGCCCGTGACCTTGTTGTGCGTCGGCAGGGTCACGGTCCGGTAGTCGTAGGTCGTGGCCGCGTGGGTCTTCTTGGACGAGTCGTTCTTGAAGCCCTCGGCGAGGTTGGGCGGCAGGATCGCTCCGTCGAGGTCCCCGGCGCGCAGCCGGGTGGCGCGGACGTCGTCGTCCTTGATGACGGCCATGGTGAACTTCTTCACCTCGGGCTCGCCGCCCCAGTAGGAGGGGTTGGCCTTGAAGGTGAGCTTCTCGCCCTTGGACCAGCCGGTGAGGATGTAGGGGCCGGTGCCGACGGGCCGTGTGGTGAAGGTTCCGCTGTTGACGTCCTGCTTCGAGGCGATGTGCTCGGGCACGATGGGGTGCACGGTGCGGTGGGCGAAGGGCGCGTAGGGGTACTTGAGCGTGAAGACGACGGTGTCGTCGCCGGTCGCCTTCACCTCCCTGATCGCGTCGAGTTCGGACTTGGAGGCGTTGTTCGTCTTCGCGTCCAGGACCGTCTCGTAGGTGTAGACGACGTCCTTGGCGCCGAACGGCTTGCCGTCGCTGAAGGTGACGCCCTCGCGGAGCCGGTAGGTGTACGTCAGGCCGTCGGCGCTGACCTCCGGGAGCGCGGCGGCGAGCGCGGGCTTGAGCTTCATATCGGTGTCGAGGGCGAGCAGTCCGTCGAAGATCTTGGAGTTGCCGTCCTTGCCGAAGCCGAGCAGCGGGCTCAGGCTCTCGGGCTCGGTGGCGATTCCGACGACCGCCGAGTCCTTGGCGCCGTTCTTGCCGGCCGTGCCGCTGCCCGGGTTCGAGCAGGCCGCGGCGCCCGCGGTCAGTGTGACGGCCAGCGCGCAGACGGCCGGCACCCGTATACGACGGCTCGGACGGGCCGATCGGCCGGATCGAGCGGACACAGCACCCACACCCCTAATGAAGATCAACCGTTATTGCGAACGCATCGCAATTAAACAGCATGAAATGGGTGCTGAATACATGGGCCTGGGGCGGGCGGGGGCCTCTCCGGCCCGGGGCGCCCGGGGTCCGGCCGGCCCCGCCGGGTCCGCCTGGTGCCCGCCGGACCAACGGCCCGCGATCCGGGCGGACTTGACGCACGAAGGGGCACGGATGCGGGGGCGTCCGGGCGGTGCCGGTGGCGGGCGTGCGATGGGACACACTCCCGGGCCCGCCGACCGGGTTCAACGGGCGGGGACGGGGGCTGGTGCCGGGGCAGTGGGCACGCGGCCGGGGGCAATGGGCACGGGGGCCGTGTCCTGCTTCGGGCGGGACCGGTTCCGGGAGGCCGGGCGCTGACGTGCCCGGCGAGGATCCCCGGTGTCCCGGCCGCCGCGCGGGCGGGGATACGGCTCCGGGACCGGGCCGGGGCCGCACCGCAAACCCGGGCCGACCGCGGCCCGCGGGCCGGGGGGCCGGGGCCCGGGCCCCCGGGTGGGCCCGCGAGCCCAGGTGGGCCGCCGCGAGGCCGTGGCCGGGGACTTTCCCTCGGGAAGCCGTTCGGCTCGGGCCGGGTGCGGGCGGTCACGCGATGGTGAAGTCCCCCGGATCGAGGGCAGTCCGGCGCGGGAACCGCCCGGCGCGCGGCCGAGGTGACCTCGGGCTGGCCGGGTCCCAGGGGAGTCTCCCGGCCCCGTCGCGGGGTACGGCAGCCCCGAAGGCCGTCAGGCGCCTTCCGGGAGGACCACGACACGGCCGGTCGTCACACCGTCGGCCACCCGCTGTACGGCGTCGGGCGCTTCCTTCATGGCGAACCGCCCGCTGATCAGCGGCTTGATCACGCCCTGGGAAACCAGTTCGGTCAGCTTCCCGTGGCACTCGCGGACGGCGGCCGGGTCCCGCTGCCGGTACAGGCCCCAGTGCAGTCCCAGCACGGAGTAGTTCTTCACCAGGGCATGGTTGAGCGCGGGAGTGGGGATCACCCCGCTGGCGAAGCCGACGACGACGATCCGCCCCTCGAAGGCGACGCACTTCGCGGACTGGGCGTAGGCGTCCCCGCCGACGGGGTCGTAGATCACATCCGCGCCCCGGCCGCCGGTGGCCTCCTTGACGGCGGCGACGACATCGTCCGTACGGCGGTCGACCACCAGATCGCAGCCCAGCTCGCGGGCGATGGCGGCCTTGTCCCGGCCACCGACGACACCGATGACCCGGGCCCCGGCCGCCTTGCCGAGCTGGACGGCGGCACTGCCGACCCCTCCGGCGGCCGCGTGGACGAGCAGGGTCTCGCCGGGCCGCAGTCCGGCACGGCGGTGGAGCCCGAACCAGCCGGTCTGGTAGCCGATGTGGAGGGCCGCCGCCTCGGCGTCGTCGAGGGACTCCGGAGCGGGCAGGACCGCCGACTCGTCGGCGAGGGCGTAGTCGGCGAGTCCCCCGCGCGGCAGTACCGCGCCGGCGACGACCCGGCGGCCGTCCTCGGTCTCGCCGCAGATCTCGATACCGGGGGTGAACGGCAGCGGGGGCCGTACCTGGTACTGGCCCCGGCACAGCAGTGCGTCGGGGAAGTTGACGTTCGCGGCACGGACCTTCAGCAGCAGCTGCCCCTCGCCCGGACGCGGCCTCTCCACCTCTTCGAGCCGCATCACCTCGGCCGGCTCACCGTGCCGGTGCACTTGCCATGCCTGCATGTCCGGGGCCTCCCACAAACCATCGGCTGTACTGTGCTCGCGACGCATGCTAAGCAGCCGCTTGCCGTACCGGAACCCCCGGGCGCGGTGACCCGCGTCGCCATCCGGGCGTGGTCCATCCCAGGAGCGCGCGGACTTCGGCGCCCGGTACGTCCCGTCACGAGGGTGTCGGGCCGCCCTCGTACAGGGCCCGTACCCGGGTGCCCCGGCAACGCGGCGAAGGCTCGCCGGGGGCGGGACGAACGCTGGCGGGACGGGCACCGGCGGGACGGCCCGGGGCTTACGGCGTGTCTCAGGCGCGCTTGGGCCGGGCCCGGACGTGCATCCGCTCCCCCTGCGGGCCGAAGAGGCTCAGAATCTCCACGGGTGTGTCGTCGGCGGTGCCGAACCAGTGCGGGACCCGGGTGTCGAACTCGGCGGCCTCCCCCGGCCCGAGCACGACATCGTGCTCGCCGAGGACCAGCCGCAGCCGCCCGGAGAGCACGTACAGCCACTCGTACCCCTCGTGCGACCGGGGGTCGGGGCCGGGGCCGCCGGGCTGCTGCACCACCTTGTACGCCTGGAGCCCGCCGAGCCTGCCGGTGAGCGGCAGCATCGTACGGCCGTTCCGGACGATCGGCTTCGACCTCACCCTCGGGTCCTCCACGGGCGGCGCGCCGACCAGTTCGTCCAGCGGGAGCCGGTGGGCCTGTGCGATGGGCAGCAGCAGTTCGAGGCTGGGGCGACGCCGACCGGACTCCAGCCGGGACAGGGTGCTCACGGAGATCCCGGTGGCCTCGGACAGCGCCTCCAGGGTCGCGCCGCGCTCCCTTCTGATCCTGCGGAGCCGGGGGCCGACCTCGTTCAGTACGGTGTCGAGCGGCGCGTTCGCCTCCGTACGGGTGCCGGCGCGCCGGGCGGGAGACTTTCCGGCGGCCGGCCTTCCGGGAGCCCCGCCGTCTGCCGGGCGCCGGTCGGAGCGGCGCCCATCACCGCGCTCGTCCGCGTGCTTGCCCTTCCGCTGGTCCGCGCCCTGTTCCCGGAGCCTGTCCGCGCGCCCGCCCCGGGGCCTGCCCTTGTCCTTGTCCTTGTCCTTGTCGGCCATGGCTCCATTGCAGAATCGGCAAGGCGAGATGTCAATCCGGCACATCGGCGACCGAGGGGGCGGACCGTCGGCGGGTTCCCGTCAGGCCCTTGCCCCGCCGGTGGGTCATCGACTCCAATGTGCGCGGGGACCGACGCGTACCGGAGGGCCAGAGCGTCATCAGCCAGACAACCGGCGGGCTGCCGGAGCACCTGTACCGTCGTCATCCGTACGCCGGGCCCTCGTTCCGCGCACCTGCGCACCTGCGCGACGGCGGCCTTCGACGGGGCCCCGCTCGCCCGCGCCACTCTCCCGCTCCCGCTCGTCACTCGCCCGCGAGCGGTGCCCGGCGACATTCCCGAACGGGCGGGGTCGGGCGCCCGGCATCTGCCGCGTGCTCCAAGGACCGGGGCGGAACCGGCCGTTCGCAGGGACCGGCCCCTTCGCAGGCACCGCCCGGACGCAGGCGGCCGGCCGGTCGCGGGGTACCGGGCGCCCTCCCGCCGGGCATCCGGCCGCCGGGCGCCACTCCCGCGGTGAATCACTGTCGCTCCGTTCAGAAAGGGAAACAGCGGATGCGTGACCACGACCTGCTCGTCGTCGGATCGGCCGGCGCGGACCTGATGGTCGGCGTCGAACGCCGGCCCGGCCCCGGCGAGACGGTGCTCGGCACCGCCCTCGCCGTCCACCCCGGCGGCCGGGGCGCCAACCAGGCCGTCGCCGCCGCACGGCTGGGAGCCCGCACCGCCCTGCTGGCGAGGGTCGGTGACGACGGTCACGGAAGGATGCTGCTGGAGTCCCAGCGTGCCGCCGGGGTCGATATCGAGGGGGTCCAGGTGGGCGGAGCGCCGACCGGGGTCGCGCTCATCACGGTGGACCCGTCGGGTGACAACAGCGTCGTGTCCTTCCCCGGGGCCAACCGCCGTCTGTCACCCGCCGACGTCCGTGCCGCCCGGGAGCTGGTGCGGACCGCCCGGGTGGTCTCCGTACAGCTGGAGATTCCCCTGGACACGGTGGCCGAGATCGTACGGACCCTGTCCCCGGGGAGCCGGTTCATGCTCACCGCCACTCCCCCGGCGGCACTGCCCGCCGAGGTGCTGTCGGCCTGCGACCCGCTGATCGTCAATGAGCACGAGGCCCGGACCCTCCTCGGGACCGGAGCCGGGCTGGAGCCGCGGGACTGGGCACTCGGGCTGCTGTCGCGCGGTCCCCGGGCGGTGGTGCTCACCCTGGGGGCGGCGGGGGCGATGGTCGCCGACGGCCGCAGCCGGACGTGTGCCCTGGTGCCGGGCCCGCGTGCCGGGGACGCCTTCACCGCGGCGCTGGGGTGGCGCCTCGGGCTGGGCGAGGACCTGGCGACGGCCACCTCGTACGCGATGCGGGCGGGGGCCGCGCGGCCGTGACGGGGCGCCTACTCGGGGAGAGAGGCACTCCACGGCCCCTGAAGGCCGGCCCAGGGGCTCCGGCCGCTGAAAGTTCCCCGCCGAGCCCTGGATCGTGGCGCGGGGGCGCGAGCGGGGCGGTCCGGGCCGTGCGACGGCACCTCCGGAGCCCGGGCGCGGAATCCGGTGCACGGGCCTGGACGTCTGCGCGCGGAGCGGCTACGCATGCGGGCATGACCGAACGCTCCGGCCTTCCCGCGCCCCCGCCCCTCGGCGCCGCCGCACTGCCCGACGGCACCTTCGAGGGGCGGGGCGTCCTCGTCACCGGAGGCGGGTCCGGGCTGGGCAGGGCCATCGCCCGTGAGTTCGCCCGGCTCGGCGCGGACCTGATGCTCGTGGGGCGCCGGGCCGACCGGCTGACGGCCGCCCGTGAGGAACTGTCGGAGTTCGGCGGGCAGGTGTCGGCCGCCGTGTGCGACATACGCGAGCCCGGCCGGATCGCGGAGGTGTTCGACGCCGCCGAGGCCGCGATCGGGCTGCCCGATGTCCTGGTCAACAACGCGGCCGGCAACTTCCCCGTCGCCGCGGAGGACCTGACCGAGGGCGGCTGGCGGGCGGTCGTGGACATCACACTGAGCGGCACCTGGTTCATGACCAGGGAGTTCGGCCGCAGGCATCTTCTCGCGGGCACCCCGGCGTCGGTCGTCAGTCTGGGCGCCTCCTACGCCTGGACAGGCGGCCCGGGGTATGTGCACTCGGCCGCCGCCAAGGCGGGGGTGCGGAGCATGGTGGAGACGCTCGCCGTGGAGTGGGGGCCGTACGGGATCCAGATCAACGCCCTTGTGCCGGGGCTGGTCCCGCACGAGGACATGACGGCGGATTTGCGCGGCGGGCTCGACCGGGCCGGGGACAAGGACCTGAGGCAGCCCGCGCTGCGGGTGGGCCGCCCCCGGGAGATCGGCTGGGCGGCCACCTTCCTCGCCTCACCGTACGCGCGGTTCATCTCGGGCCACACCCTGGTGGTGGACGGCGCGAACTGGCAGCGGCGCACCCTGGTGAACGACCCGGTGGTGACGGTACGCGAGCAACTCGGACGAGGTCCGTTCGAAGGCTGACACCTCGGACGGGAGCGCGGCCGGGGGCCTGGGCGTACTCGTGGCCTCCGGCAGCCCGGCGGAGGCCGGGACCCGCGGTCGGCACCGGCTCCCGGGGCGGAGCCGACGGCCCGGAGCCCCGACAGCCCCGCCCGTAACCCGCAGTTCCCGCCGGCACCGGCGGAAACCGGTGGCCCGGATCGCCGTCCGCACCGGACGGAAGGCTCATCGGCGAATGGCCGGCGGCCCCGAGCCGGCCGCGGGCCTCCGGCGGCCCCGGGCCGAACTCACCGGCCCCGGCCAACAGCCGCGAACCCCGGCGGCCCGCCGGACCGTCCCCGGGACCCCGGGCAGCCCCGCCGGACCGTCCCCGCTCAGCATCCCCCGAAGCGAGGCGTCCGCCGTGCCGCCTTCGCGGTGTAGCCCTCGTGGCAGTCGTCGGACGTCAGGGTGAGTGCCGCGCTCATCGCCGTACGGTCGAGTGCCGCCGCCAGTCCCGCGTCGGCGAAGGCGTCGATGTCCCGTTTGACGGCCCGTACCGCCAGCGGCGCGTTCGCGGCGATGTCCCCGGCCACCGCGCGGGAGACCGCGGGCAGTTCGGCGGCGGGGACGACCCGCTGGAGCAGGCCGAGGCGTTCGGCGGTCGCCGCGTCGATACGGCGGCCCGTGAGCGCCAGGTACTTGGCCCAGCCCGCCCCGGCGTCGCGGGCGATCCGCAGATCGCCGCCCGCGTCGACGGCGACCCCGAGACCGGTCTCGGGCAGGGCGAAGACGGCGTCGTCGGCCGCGACGCGGATGTCCGCCATCAGGGCCAGTTCGAAGCCGAAGCCGAGGCAGTAGCCCTGCACGGCGGCCACGACCGGCTGGGGCAGCCCGGCGAAGGCGGCGAACCGCTCGTGCGCCCAGCGGATGCCCTCCTGGTAGCGGTGGGCCCGCTCGGCGGTGGTACGGCCGGTGATCCCGCCGCCGGGGGCGGTGACGTCGATACCCGCGCAGAACGCGCGCCCCTCGGCACGCAGCAGGACGGTCCGGATCGAGTCGTCGAAGCGGATACGGTCCGCCATCAGCCCCAGCTGGCGGGTGGACTCCCAGCTCCATCCGTTGAGTGTGCCGGGGCGGCAGAGGGTGAGGAGGCCGATGCCGTCCTCGACGTCGAGCCGGATCCGCTCCTCACCCCCGGCGATCTCCCGGTCCAGTGTGTCGATCATCGCCACCCCTCCCGAACGCCCGCGACGCGCATAGGCTTCTGACGCATCATCAGAAACCAGGGCAGCGTACCCCCGCCGTCAGCGCGGGAACAGCTCGAAGGTGACCGCGGGCCTGCCGCCGAAGCGCGCGCCCGCCGCCTCGGCCGTGCCGATGAGGAAGGAGCGGCAGTACTGTTCGGGGTCCTCCTGCGTCAGGACCTCGATGTACGTGCGGTGTTCCAGCAGCGACCGGACGGAGCGCTCCAGCCCCGCGGTGGCGTCGACCGCGTGGGTCGGTGTCGTGGAGCCCGCGACCGCCGTCCAGCGCACCCCGTCCCACGGTTCGAGACCCTGCTCGGTGATCAGCTCGGGGAAGATCCACCGGTTCCCGGCGTCCGCCGCCGCGTCCAGCGTGGCGCGGCCCACGGCCCGGTGGTCGGGGGTGTTCCAGACCGTACCGCCCCAGGTGTCCCGGTGGTTGAGGGTGATGACGAGTTCGGGGCGGTGGCGGCGGATCGCCGCCGCGATGTCCCGGCGCAGCGCCGTACCGTACTCGATCACCCCGTCCCGGTGGTCCAGGAACTCCACCGTGGAGACACCGACGACGGCGGCGCTCGCCCGCTGCTCGCGTTCGCGCAGCGGGGCGCACTCGGCGGGGGCGATGGTGTCGATGCCGGCCTCACCGCGGGTGGCGAGCAGGTAGGCGATCTCCCGCCCGCCGTCGGTCCATCCGGCGATGGCGGCGGCACAGCCGTACTCCAGGTCGTCGGGGTGCGCGACGACCGCCAGGGCGCGCTGCCAGTCGTCGGGCATGGGTCGCAACTGATCGCTGTTGTCCGTCGGATCGCTCATGCGCGCAGGATACGGCGGCGGTCCCGGATCAGACGTCCCCCCGGGCAAGCCCGATCAGCCGGTCCAGGACCCGGGGGCCGCCCGTCCGGACAGCGTCGTGCTCGAACTCGTCGGTGACCCAGGTGCGCAGCCCCCGGACCGCGCGGGCTGTGCTCAGGGAGTGGCCCGTGTCGACGTACATGTCGTCGTGGTAGACGGCGGCGGCGACCGGGACCTCGTTGCGGGCCAGACGCCCGGCGTCGTACAGCGGGGTCCAGTCGGTGCGCGCGGCGAGCAGTTCGGCCGCCTCCCGCAGCGGACGCAGGGCGGGATCGACCTCGAAGTGCCAGGGGTGGACGGTCTCTCCGGTGAACAGCAGCAGCTCGCCCCCATCGAGGGCGGCGGAGGCGTCGAAGGCCGGGAACTCGGCCCGTACGCGCTCGGCGGCCCAGGCGGTCGGGGCCCCGCCCTGGCCGTAGATGGCTTCGTGGAGTACGGCGTAGAGGGGATGGCCCGCGAAGGAGAGGGTGGTGAGCACGGCTTCCTGGAAGGCGTCGGAGAGTTCATGGCGCCCGCCGACCCGGATGAAGGCGTCCTCCAGGAGATAGTGGAGCCGGTGGCTGCCGTCCGTGCCGCCGAGCAGGATCCCGAGGGACTGGAACGCCTCGGGCGTCAGGACGTAGCCCGTGGGCAGAACGGTCCGGTGTCCGGCGAGATGGGCGGCGATCCGGCGGGCGAGTGCCGCGTCCTGCGGATAGCGGGCGTAGTGCGCCTCGTTCCTGCGCCGGATGCGCGGATAGGCGGCCCGGTAGACGTCGTCGGCGTGGGCGTCGAGCGAGGGCAGACCGCCGGTGATGAACACCTCGCGCAGCCCCTCGGGCGCCGTGGAGAGGTAGTGGGTGGCGCAGAAGCCGCCGAAGCTCTGGCCCAGCACGCTCCAGGGGGCTCCCCCGGTGAGCTGTTTCCGTACGGTCTCGCAGTCGCGCACGATGCTGTCGGCGCGGAAGCGGGCAAGATGGCCGGCCTGGGCCTCCGGTCCGCCGCGCCCGGGCAGGGTCTGGCGGTTCTGCGGGGTGGAGCGGCCGGTTCCGCGATGGTCGAGCAGCAGGACCCGGTACTCCTGGACGGCTCGGCCCAGCCATCCCTCGCGTCCGGCGAAGCGTCGGGCGCCGAAGCCGGGACCGCCCTCCAGATAGACGAGCCACGGCAGCTCGTCGGCCGCCCGCGACCCGGCGGCGATCTCCCGTCCGTACAGTTCCAGCTGCTCTCCGCCGGGGTTCTCATGGTCGAGCGGAACGGTGAAGTGCCGGTCGGTGAGGACGATCCCGGGCTGGCGGTAGCGGGTCACTGGTGCTCCTGGTTCTGTGTGTCGCGCCCTCCCATGGGATCACAGGCGGGTCCGGGGAGCCGACCGGGGTCCGGGGAGGAAGCCTGCGGTCAGCGGCGCGCGGGGAGACGCCGGGGCCGGTCGGGGCGAGCCGGGGCGGTGGCTGCGGGCACCGGACGCGGGCCCGGTGGGTCCCGGCGGCCGCTGCTCCGTACGGCCCCGCCCGTACTCCGGATGACACGGACGGCCGCCACCCGTGTGCGCGTTCCCCCCGTCGCTCCTAGCGTGGGGGGATGATCCGGTTCGAGCAGGTCGGCAAGGTGTACCCGGACGGCACGACCGCCGTCGACGGCCTCTCGTTCGAGGTCGGGAAGGGCGAGCTGGTCACCCTGGTGGGCCCGTCGGGATGCGGCAAGACGACCACCATGATGATGGTCAACCGGCTCATCGAGCCGACCTCGGGCCGCATCCTCGTGGACGGCGAGGACATCTCCGGTGCGGACCCGGTCGCGCTCCGCCGCCGGATCGGCTACGTCATCCAGCAGGCCGGGCTGTTCCCGCACCGCACGGTCCTCGACAACACCGCGACCGTCCCCTCGCTGATCGGCTGGAAGAAGGCCCGGGCGCGCGAGCGGGCGGCCGAACTGCTCGATCTGGTGGGCCTGGACCCGAAGACGTACGGGCCCCGCTATCCGGCGCAGTTGTCCGGGGGCCAGCGCCAGCGGGTCGGGGTGGCCCGCGCGCTGGCCGCCGATCCGCCGGTGCTGCTGATGGACGAGCCGTTCGGCGCGGTCGACCCGGTGGTGCGCGAACGCCTCCAGAACGAGTTCCTCCGGCTCCAGGCGACCGTACGCAAGACCGTGCTCCTGGTGACCCACGACATCGAGGAGGCGGTGCGGATGGGTGACCGTATCGCCGTGTACGGGCAGGGGCGGATCGAGCAGTACGACACCCCCGCGGCGGTGCTCGGCGCGCCCGCGACCGACTATGTGGCGCGGTTCGTCGGCGCGGACCGGGGGCTGAAGCGGCTCTCGGTCACCGAGATCGAGGCGGACGACCTGGAGCAGCCGCCGGTCGCCCGGCTCGACGAGACCGCGAGAACGGCGGCGGTCCGGCTGCGCGAACAGGACGCGCGCTGGGCCGTGGTGCTCGGCCGCCACGGCGATCTGCACGGCTGGGTCTCCGCGGAGGCCCTGACGATCGCCGGGGAGGCGGGCACGGTCGGCGATCTGGCGCGCCGCATGGAGGCATGGGTGCCGCTCGGGGCATCGCTCAAACAGGCGTTCAGCGAGATGCTCCAGCACGACGCGGGCTGGGTCGCGGTCGTGGACGGTGCGCGCTTCGTGGGGGTGCTGACACCCGCGAAGCTGCACGAGGCGCTGCGCAGATCGGTGGACGCGGACGCGCAGGGTGTGGCGCGGGGCGCGGTGGAGTTCGACTCGGTGTCGGACGTGTAAGCGCTGTCCCGTAGGCACGCGCGCCACCGGGCCCGCACGGACCCTGGATTCTCGCGGTTCTCTCCGCCCGCCCGTGGTGTCCCGACCATCTCGACTGCTCCTCACCGGAGAGCCGGTGGTGAACCACGGGACCTCTGGGACACAGGTGGCCCGGGACCGCACGCGAACTCCGACGGGACCCGCGCCGGAACGTCGTACGGGACGCCTGCGCCGGCCTCGTCGGCTACGGTGCTGAGTGTGCTGAGCTCCGGAGTGGACACACGGGCGCCGGGAACCGCGCTGCTCATCGCGGCGGCGCCGGTCGGCAGAGGGCGCCTGATCGACGCCAGTCCGGTGCTGTCCGCGCTCGCCGCGGTGCCGCCGAGCGCGCTGACGGGCACCCCTGCGGCCACGGTCGTCGAACTCGCCGATCCCCTCGATCCGCAGACGGTGCTGACCCGGGTCCGGGCGGCGGCGACGGCCGAGGGGCCGCTGTTCCTCTATCTCGCCGGGCAGGTGCAGCTCGACCGCAAGCAGCGCCTGCCGCATCTGGCGCTCGCCCGTACGACGGCGGCCACCCTGCGCTACACCGCGCTGCCCTGGCACTGGCTGGTCTCCGAACTGGCCGTCCGGCGCCCCGGTACGACCACCGTGGTCGTCGATCTGGTGGCCGGGGCGGACGCCTGGCGGCGGGTGGCCCGGGAAGGACTCGGGTTCGGACCGGCGGTCCGGCTGTACGGCCGGGTCGTGCCCGTGGCCGACCGCCGGGAGACGCCGGCACCGGAGTACCTCCGCTCCTGTGCGTCGATCTGGCGCAGCGGCGCCCGGCCGGATCCGGCGGCGCTGCACGAGCAGGCGGCGGCGCGGACGGAGACGGAGGGCGCGCTGCTGCTGACGCCGTCGTGGGTCCCGCCGGCCGCCGGGACGGCGCCGGGAGAAGTGACGTCCGGCCCCGGCTCGGTGGGAGTGGCGGCTCCGGCCGAGCGGCCCGCGCCCGTGGACGGGGCCGCGCCCGTGGACGGGGCCGCGCCCGTGGACGGGGCCGCGCCCGTGGACGGGGCCGCGCCCCTCCCCGTATCCGGCGCCGTCGTGGACGGGATCGTACTGCCGGACGGATACGCGCCCGGACCTCCGCCGGAAGCCGTGGCGGCCGCCGGGCGGGAGGCACCCCCCGAGGACGGGCCACCGCCCGCGCCGCGGCCGGACGGACCGCCACGACGACCGTCCGCCCAGGACCCCCATCCCGCGATCCTCGCCGCCGCCCGGGCGGGAAGGCACCGGGAGGCCGCGGCCACCGCCGCCGCCTGGGAACGGCGGGAGTCGCGGGCGCACGGTCCCGGCTCCCTCCAGGCGATCCACTGGCTGGAGGTCCGGGCCGATCTGGCGCGGCTGGCACGGCAACCGGCGCTCAGCTGCACCTTGTGGATGTCCGCGGCCGACGCCCGGCTGACCCGGCGGCAGCCGGCCGACGACCCCGATGTCGAGGCCGCGGTGGACCGGGCCCACCACCAGTGGGAGCAGATCCACGACGCGGCCGGGGCACGCGAACTGGCCCCTCGGCTCATGACGCTGCGCCGGCGTGTCCCGGGGCGGCAGCACGGAGCGCTGCGGGTCCTGGAGCGACGGCTGAAGGCTCTGCGCCCGGCCTGAGCCTGTGGTCACCCTCCGGCCGGGGTGAGCCCAACCGATTCGAGGCACCGTCCGGGCTCCTCGGGCGGGGGACGGGTCTCAGAGCAGGTTCTTCGACTCCAGATACTCCCTCGCGACGTCCCGCGGGAGCCGGCGCCAGCTGTCGACTTTTCTGTTCAGCGACGCCAGATCGGCGGTCGTCAGTACGGTGTTGAGCCGGGCCAGCGCCCGGGTGACCCCGTCTCCCCCGGCCCGGGCCCGGTTGACGACGGGGACGATGTAGTCCGCGTTCTGAAGGTGTCTGTCGTCCGCGAGGAGCACCAGACCGAACTGGTCGAGCGTGGCGTCCGTGGTCGTCGTCAGCACCATCTGGTCCTGTCCGTTCTGGACGGCCTGCTTCGCCTGGGTGGTGCCGACGCCCTTGGGGTCGACGGCGGTGATGTCGATGCCGTACGTCTTCCTCAGCCCCGGCTCGCAGTACGGCCGCTGGACGCACT
Source organism: Streptomyces sp. NPDC051018 (assembly GCF_044456085.1). Taxonomy (NCBI): domain Bacteria; kingdom Bacillati; phylum Actinomycetota; class Actinomycetes; order Kitasatosporales; family Streptomycetaceae; genus Streptomyces; species Streptomyces sp. NPDC051018. Next base: position 553,841 of record NZ_JBITFN010000002.1, on the reverse strand, counting down.
CGTCGCCCGCTGCGAGCCGCACGGGCAGCCCCGCGCGGCCCAGGTCGCTGAGCGTCCTCAGGTGGTGCCGTTCGGCGTACCGGCGGCTGACGGCGAAGGCGTTCTGGTCGACGGCCCGGCCCGGATCGAACACGGTCAGCCCGCGTGGTGCGGCGAGCCGTCGCAGCGCGGTCATCGTCGTGGTGAGGTCGGGCGAGCCGACGGGGGGCGCCTTCGGGCCGTTGGCCTTGGCGTTCAGCCAGTCCGCGAAGGTCGCCGCGTACTCGGGGACCACATCGATCTGGCCGTCCTCCAGGGCTGGTTCGTAGATCTCCCGGTTGGTGACCGAGAGGATCTCCGTACCGTATCCGGCACGGTCCAGGAGGAGGGCGTACATCTGGGCGAGCAGATCGGACTCTGTGAAGCCCGCCGAACCGATCGTCAGATGTCTGCTGTCGCCGGGCGGCGCTGTGACCGCGCCCTGGTTCTCCAAGGAAGGCCCGGTGGCGCAGGACGTCAGCGCCGCCAGGGCGGCCGCCGCCGTCAGGGCGCCCGTGGCCCTCGTGCCCCGAGCGCGCCGGGCCCTCATCGGCCGCTCCCCGGCGACCGGTTGGGCGCGAGCCACCGCACAAGCTCGAACAGTCCCTCCACGAGCAGCGCGAAGGCTGCCACCAGGACCGCGCCCGCGACGACCTGGGGCGTCGAGGCCAGATTGAACCCGGCGGTGATGATCCGGCCGAGCCCTCCGCCCCCGGCGAGCGCGGCGATCGTCGCGGTGGCGACCAGTTGTACGGCGGCGATCCGCACCCCTGTGAGGATCAGCGGCGCGGCGAGCGGGATCTCCACGCCGAACATCACCTGCGGGCCCGTCATCCCCATGCCCCGCGCGGCCCGTACGACGTCCTGGTCGACCCCCCGCATCCCGACGTAGGCGTTGGTGAGCAGCGGCGGGACGGCGAACAGCACCAGGGCGACGATCGTCGGCCAGGAGCCGTGGTCGCCGAGGGGGCTGAGCAGCAGCAGTACGAGAACCGCGAAGGTGGGGACCGCGCGGCCGGCGTTGGAGATGTTGACGGCGAGCGCGCCGCCCCGGCCGAGGTGCCCGAGGACGAGCGCGACGGGCAGCGCGACCAGACAGCTCAGGCCGAGGCACACCGCCGTGAGGAACAGATGCTCGCCGAGCCGGTTCCAGACGCCGTTGTCGCCGGACCAGTTCGCCGCGCTGGTCAGCCAGCTCCAGGCGTCGGAGAGGGTGTTCACGCGTTGGCTCCCCTCGTCGCCTTGGTGGCCCTGGTCCCCTTGGTCCCCCTGGTCGCCCTGGTCTGTCTCGTCGCCCTGGTCCCCCTCGTCCAAGGAGTGGCGAACCGCTGCACCAGCAGCAGCAGGACGTCCGCGGCGATGGCGATGACCACACAGAGCACGGACGCGGTGAGCACCTGGGCCTTGAAGTAGGTGTTCATGCCCGAGTAGATGAGGTTGCCCAGACCGCCGTATCCCACGATCGCCCCGATGGTGACGAGGGAGACGGCCGAGACGGTGGCGATCCGCAGCCCCGCCATCGCCGCGGGGAGCGCGAGCGGCAGTTCGACGGTGAGCAGCAGCCGTACGGGGCCGTACCCCATGCCCCGCGCGGCCTGCCGGGTCTCCTCGGGGACCGCGCGCAGCCCGGCGAGAATGTTCCGTACAAGCAGGGTCAGCGAGTAGAGGACCAGACCCGCGACGACGAGCGACGCGGACAGCCCGTACACCGGCAGCAGCAGCGAGAACATCGCCAGCGAGGGGATCGTGTAGAGGATCGTCGTCACGCCCAGCACCGGCCCCGCGGACCATCGCCAGCGACGGGCGGCGACGGCGAGGGGGACGGCTGTGACCAGCCCCAGGAACACCGCGACGACGGTGATCTGGAGATGCTGGAGGACGGCGTCCCAGAGGATCTCGCGGCGGGTGGAGAGGTACTCACCGCAGATCCACTCATTGCGTGCGAGGCAGTCGTCGGGGGTCGCCGTCATCCCGCAATTGGAGCCCGGGGGATGGGGTCGCGCGCGCGGTGCTCACCCGTCCGGGTGAGTGCTCGTTCGCCGGACGGGCGGAAGGGGCCCCGGGCGGGTCCCACGGGTGCCCCGGCGGAGGACGGGTGAGCGGGGCCGGCGCGGCTCAGCGTGCGGTACGGGCGAGATGACGGCTGATGACCAGGCGCTGGATCTGGTTGGTGCCCTCGAAGATCTGGGTCACCTTGGCCTCGCGCATATGGCGTTCGACGGGATGGTCGCGCACATAGCCCGCTCCGCCGAGGACCTGGACGGCCTGGGTGGTGACGGACATCGCGGTGTCGGTGGCCACGAGCTTGGCGATGCTGGCCTGCCTGCTGTAGTCCTGTCCCGCGTCCTTGCGCCGGGCGGCGGTGAGATAGGTCGCGCGGGCGGCCTCGGTGGCGGCGGCCATGTCGGCCAGCAGAAAGCCGACTCCCTGGTGGTCCATGATCCGGGTGCCGAAGGTCTCGCGCTCGCAGGCGTAGCGAACCGCGTAGTCGAGGGCGGACTGCGCGATGCCGACCGCGACGGCGGCGATGCCGAGACGCCCCGCGTCCAGCGCGGTCAGGGCGATGCCGAGGCCCTGGCCGGGGCGGCCGATCAGCCGGTCGGCGCCGATGGGGACGTCGTCGTAGTGCATGGTCGTCGTCGCCGAACTGCGCAGGCCCATCTTGCGCTCCGGCGCGCCCGGTGAGAGCCCGGGAGACCGGCCGTCGATGTGGAAGCAGGAGATCCCGCCGCGGGGGTCGTCGCCGGTGCGCAGGAACGTGGTGTAGTGGTCCGCCCAGCCGCCGTGGGTGATCCAGCTCTTGCTGCCGGTGGCCCGCCATCCGTCCGGTGCCGCGGTGGCCCGGGCGCGCAGGGCCGAGGGGTCGGATCCCGCGTGGGCCTCGGAGAGGCAGTAGGCGCCGAGGGTCGTACCGACACGATGCGCCGCAACGGCAAGGTGATCGGCACCAAGGCTCTGATGATCCTGGGCTCGCGCCGCAACGGCGCATAGACCGTGGGGGCTCGCGAAAATCGCTGGAGCCGCGCCGCTGTGTTCCCCTATCGTGCTGCGGAACCCCGTCGTCCGGTGAAGGGCACGCCGTTGTACACCGCCTGAGACATCCCGAGTGCTGATCGGTCGCGCGTCGCGCATCTGCGCCGCGCTGCTTTCTGCTGCGGACTTCTCACTGAAACCGGTGTACTTCTGTGCTCAACGTCTGGGTGGTCATGCCCACCTGCCTTCCGCTCGTCCGCCGCCGCTGCCACGCGTGCGCGTCCGAGCGCTTCCGCGCAAGCGGCAAATTCCGCGTCAACGCCCACCACAAGCTCCTCGACGCCTGGCTCCTCGTGCTCTGTACCTCGTGCGGGGACACCGTGAAGCTCACGGTCCTGGAGCGGGTGAATGTGCGCTCCGTACCATCCGAGCTGCTGGACCGGCTCCACGGCAACGACCCCGGCCTGACGGCCGAACTGCTCCAGGATCCGGCCCTGCTGCGCCGCAATCGCATCGCCCTCGACTGGGACGACGCCTGGCGCCTGGACACGGGCGGTTCGGATCATCTGGACCGGGAGGTGATCGACGTCTCGGTCCGCTTCGCGGCGCGGATCCCCGTCCGGCCGGTGCGACTGATCGCCGAGGGCTGCGGTCTCTCACGGGCCGAGTTCGGGAGACTGATCGCCCACGGGAAAATCGTGTCGGCGGTACGGCTGAGCGGCCGGCTCTCCGGCGGCTTCACCTTCACGCTCAAGCGCTGAGCCCTTCCGGTTTCAGCGCCTTGGACCGGGGGCCCGCCCGGCCGATCCGCCGGGCGGGCCCCCGGGCAACGGGGAGTCAGGGGCCCGGCGGGGCCTGGGGCCGGGCGGCCAGGTGCTGCTGGAGTTCCCGGTGGCGGAACTGGTAGCCGATACCTGCGACACGCAGCAGCCCCAGCCGGTAGCAGACGTACAGGAAGCGGCTCAGCCGCCAGGGCAGCAGGCCCCGCGTACAGAGGAGGAAGGCCAGATACCGTACGGTCACCGCGCCCGAGCGGCCGAGAGCCAGGGCGAGGGCGACCGAGGCGAGCCCCAGAACACCGCCCAGCACCATCGGCCGGGCCGGGCCGCGTCCGGGGATGTTCCCCAGGTCGACCGCCATATGCGCAGTGAGACCGAGAATCAGTACGGCCGCCGTCACGGTCGCCAGCGCGACTCCGAGAGCACTCAGCGCGTCCGTACGGACGATGGTGCGCGGGTCGCCCGTCGGCTCGCTCCTCGGCCGCAGCAGCACGTTCGCCACGCCGGCCACCAACCCCACCAGAAGCCCCAGCACCGCTCCGGTCACCAGAATGCTCGAGAAGAGCTGTCCGAACATCCGGGCCCCGCTGCCCCCGTCCCCGCCGGTCAACACGTCCAGCAGAGCGGCGACCGCGAGCAGGAATCCCATCCATGCCCCGATGAGCAGAAAGGCGACCACCCCGCCGAGGCCGCCGAGACCCGCGCCCGTGGCCGTGGCCACCACCACCTTGGCCAGGGCCCGGAAGCGCTCGGCCCAGGTGCGCAGGGACCGGAGCTCCAGCTGGAGCGGCACCGGCCAGCCCCTGCCGAGGGCACCGAGCCCGGCCAGGACCACGAAGCCCGTCACGACGACCGGCCGTCCGGGGTCCGGCTCGCCGTACACCCGGCCCATCACCGCGAGGACGGCGGCCAGTTGGCCGATGACCAGAGCGGCCGTGAGGGCGCCGCCGACCACGCGCGACCTCGGCGCCAGCGGCCACAGCTCGTGCAGGACGAGGTCGACCCCGGACAGCGAGCGGCCCGCGCGATGGCGGGAGCCGGCGGTGTTGGCGTGCAGATAGCCGGCGAGCACGGCCAGGTACCGCCAGGTGGAGCGGGGGTCGAGGCGGGGCAGCCGCTCGGTCCCGTACTCCCTGGTACGGGCCTCCCGTTCGGCCTCGGACTCGTTCTCGTCGGCGCGGCCGCTGTGCACGGCCGCCGTCACATAGTGGTCCAGCAGATAGGTGTAGAGCGCTCCGGTCCCGGCGAGTGCGAGGAGATCCTGCGGCCGGCGGCGGAAGGCACCGGCACCGGCACCGGTGGCGCGTTCCTCATACACGACGGCTGCGAGTGTCAGCCGCCAGGGCGTGCTCAGCGCCCGCCGTACCTCGGGATCGGCGGTTCCCGGTGGGGAGCCCGGCGGCGGGTCGAGGGCGTCGAGCACGGGCTGCCAGCGTGCCCGGTTGCGTGCCGAGTAGCCGACCCTGGCCTCCAGATAGCGGCGCGCCCGCGCCCCGTCGACCCGGTCCAGGGCCACATGCGCCGTGATCTGGGGCTGCGCCTCCGCGTCGGCCAGCGCCGCGTACGCCCAGCCGCGGCAGGTCATCACGACCGGCGCCCGCCCGCCGCCCAGTTCATAGCGCTCGACCTCGCGCATCAGCTCGGCGGCGCGGGAGTCCCCGGGACTCGGAAGGGCGGGATCGAGTTCGTCCAGTCCGTCGATGACCGGCAGCAGCCGATTGCTCTCCACGAGCGCGTGCGCGTCGCGCCGGGGCAGCCGGTAGACGTCGACGAGGTGCTCCTCCAGCCACCGGGACAGCCGGCCGCCCGGCCAGGTCGCGGCGGTCAGCCGCACCGGGACCCGCGCACCCGGCTCCCAGCGTTCGGCGAGCTGGAGCGCCAGGGCGAGCGCCAGCACCGTCTTGCCCGTGCCCGCGTCCTCCTGGTGGCCGGCCGCGGGCGCGGCGGTGCCCGTGATCACCAGGCGCCCGGGCCGCAGCCGCAGAAAGAAGTCCCCCACGCCCTCCAGGGTGCCGCCGGGGTCCACGCCCTCGACGCCCGGCGCGGCGACCACCCGGAAGGGCAGATCGATACGGCCGTTGAGCGCTGAACGCCCGCCGCCCAGCAACTGCCGGTACTCGGCGCCCTCCAGCCGCAGGACCGACCGGGTCAGGACCTCCGCGATCATGTCGGGGGTCCGCTGCTCCCGGCCGGTCCGCAGGGCGACATTGAGCCCCCAGACCCCGGCCACCGTACCGATCACACCGACTCCGAAGGAGAGGACTCCGGCCGAGTCGGCCTCGGAGACCTTCACCTGCGGGAGCATCCACCAGGTCAGAGCCCCGCCCGCCACCACGACGACTGCACTGACGACAACACCGATCGCGGTCCCCCCGCGCCCCCTGCGCACCATGGCGACCATGGTGCCGGTCGCGGTGGCGACGGAGGGTGTTGTCTTCATACTGTGACCCGGCCGACGCGGACCGGCAACCGGCCCCGCCCGGCGCGACGGCGAGCATCCGCGGGTCTCTTTTTCCTGAACCCCCTGGACGGCTAACACCGTTAGCCCTATAGTCTTCCTCAGCGGCTAACAACGTTAGCCACCGAGAGGACGGGAGACTGCGATGAGCGTTCACACCATCGGAACACTCCGGATGGCCGACGGCGCGGACGGCGCCGCCAGCGGCGGAGGTACGGACGGCACGACGGGCGGGGCCACGCCCGGCAAGGGCGCGCGTCCGCTCGGGCGGGTCTGGGGATGGGGCACCCTCGCCGTCCTGCTCACCGCTTTCGCGATCTTCGAGTCCGCCAAGTACGGACTGCCCACCACCACCGCCGCCGTCCTCTTCTTCCTCGCCCCCGACCTCATCACCCGCACCACCGGCACCCACAGCATCGCCGCACGCATCGCCCGCAACGGCTGGATCCCCCTCGCCGTCATGGTCTTCTACGCCTTCGGCCCCATCATCTGGCCGCCCCTCTTCACCGCCGCCCTCGCCTGGGAAACCCGCATCGTCATCGCACAGATGCTGCGCCGTGGCTGACCGCGCCGAGCAGATCGTGTCCGCGGCGCTGGAGATCCTGGAACGGGACGGCGCCGAGGCGATGTCCATGCGGGCCATCGCCGACCGGGTCGGGATCCGGGCACCCTCGCTCTACAAGCACTTCCCCGACAAGGCCGCCGTCGAGACCGCGCTGATCGTCGTCGGCATGGCCGAGACCGCCGAACATCTGGAGGCGGCGGAGTCGGCCCAGCCGGGGCTGCTCCATCTGGCCCGCGCGTACCGCACCCACGCGGTGAGCCATCCGCATATGTACCGGCTCACCGCGGCGCAGCCCCTCCCCCGCCACGCCCTCCCCGAGGGCCTGGAGGAACGGGCCGCGGCCCCGCTGTTCCGGGCGGTGCACGGAGACCCCGACGTCGCCCGTGCGACCTGGGCGTTCGCACACGGGATGGTGATGCTGGAACTCGACGGCCGGTTCCCGCCGGGCGCGGATCTGGACACCGCCTGGGAGGTCGGCTGCACGGCCTTCGAGTCCGCCGCCAAGACCCGTCACCACGCCCGGGACGAGTGACCGCCGGACCGGCGCGGGAGCTGATGGACGGCGGGCGCGTCCGGCCCACCGGACGCGCCGCCGCCGACTCGGACAGCCGGAGCCCTCGCGGTCACCGCACACCGGGGAACGCCGGGCGGTACGCCGGGGACACCGTGGGCCCGCTCATTCTCCGGTGCCGCCGGGTGTCCGGCCGCCCCCGGGGTCACCGCCCAGCAGATGGCGCAGCCCGTCGGCGAACGTCCGCCGCCAGCCCGCCTGTTCATGCGCGCCGGGGAACTCGTCGTAACCGATGTCGCACCCCTTGGCGGTCAGTACGTCGCGCAGATGCCGGTTGGCGCCCAGCAGGGTGATGCCGCCGGGCAGGGGCTGGGTCTCCAGGGTCCCGGCGGCGATCCAGAACCGGGTCGCCGACCTCGGCCCCGCGGCGAACTGCCGGGCCAGCCACTGGGGTTCGCCGTCGCGGCCCATCGCGTACGGGCCGTCCTCGGCGCCGAAGATCTCCTTCTGGCCCCACCAGAACGAGCCGGAGAGGGACAGGACGAGGCCGAAGAGCCCGGGCCGGTTGTACGCCAGCCACGCGGAGCCGAGCCCGCCGTAGCTACAGCCGGAGACGGCCGTACGGGACGGGTCCTCGCCCGCGCCGAACTCCGAGCGCAGCCAGGGCAGCAGCTCGTCGCCGTACTGCCGGACGAGATCGGGGTTGCAGCACATCTCGACCATCCGCGACTCCTCGTCCTTGTTGTGGACGTAGGCGACGACGGTCGGCGGGATGGCCCCGGCCTCGATGAGATTGTCGACGACGGCCGGGTAGTGGTCCACATGGAACTCGCCGTCGAGCAGCATCACCAGCGGGTAGCCCCCGCGCCCGGGCTCGTATCCGACGGGTGTCTGGACGGTGACGGTCCGCTCGTCGCCGAACACCCCGGACGGTACCCGGTGCTCGGTGAGCGCGCCGGGGGCGCTGCTCGGTCCGAACCATGTCCCGGTGGCCGCGCCGGGCAGCGTCAGTACGGAGTCGTAGGTGACCTTCCCGGAACGCGGGCTCATGGAGGAGGCACCCGAGATGATCCGCTCGGGGTTGAACGGGTCCGCGCGCGCCGCGCGGGTCATCTCCTCCAGCATGTCCGGGTACTTGCCGTTCTGCATCAGCTCCATGATCTCGGTGAGCGGCAGCAGGGCGTACCGGTTGTCGACGGAGAAGCCGTAGACGACCGAGATCCGGTCGTCGGCGACCGGCACGGACAGATGCCAGACGTCGGTGCCCGCGATCCGTTGCATGGAGGCGGATCTGCCCTCGGCGTCCATGGTGAGCTGCGAGGCGATCTCGACATGCCCGGCGGGTCCGAGGTGGACGAAGGTGACGAGACGGCCTCCGCCGGGGAGCGGGTCGAGCAGGGGGCCGCCGGACTCGGTGAGCGCGTCTTCGAGCGCCCGGAGGGCTCCGTCCTCGCCCGAGGCGATCGCGCCGAGGAGCCGGCCGGCCCGGCTGCCGGTGACTGAGGTGTCCACGGTCATGGACGTCCCTTTCTGCTGATGGTGGTGTGCGGTGCTCTGGTGTCGTCGGTGGGGCGGAGCTCCGGGGTCGGACCGGTGGTGGGCGCTCCGGGGTCGGGGGCGGTGGGGCGGTGCCGGGGTCGCCGGCACCGCCGGGGGCGGGCGGGGCCGCTCAGACCGGGACGGTCGGTGTCCGGTCGGTGTCGGCCACCGCCGGCGGGGCGGCCCTCCGGCGGCCCGGGACGCCCCAGGCGCACAGCACGGCGAGGGCGGTGATGGCGGCGGCGACGAGGAAGCTGTCGGTGTAGCCCGCCTCCGTCGGCACCGGCACCGGAGAGCCCTGCGAGGAGCGGGAGACGACCGCGGCGGAGACCTGGAAACCGAGGGAGAGGCCGATGGAGCGCGCCACCGTGTTCAGTCCGGTCGCGGCTCCGGCGCCGTCCGGGCCCACGGAGTCCAGGATCCCGTTGTAGAGGGCGGTGAGCCCGACGCCCACGCCGATGCCGAGGAGGACGAAGAGCAGGATCAGCTGCCACGCCGAGTCGTGCGCCCAGGCGCCGAAGAGGGAGCCGGCCGCGGCGATCACCAGCCCGCCGGTCAGCACCGCGCGGGTACCGAAGCGGCGGCCCGCGACACCGGCCAGCGGACCGGCGAGGGCCGCGACGGCGGCACCGGGGAACAGATAGAGACCGACGTCGGAGACGGTTCCCCCGAGTCCGAAGCCCGTTTCCCTCGGCATGACGACCAGTTGGGGGATCGCCAGGTACGCGACGGCGTACCCCATGCCGAGCACGACGGCGACGAGGGTAGTGCCGATTATCACCGGGCGCTTCAGCATCGTGACGTCGACGAAGGGGGCGCTCACCCGGCGTTCCACCAGCACCCATACCGTTCCGAGGACCGGTGCGGCGGCGAGGAGCGACAGCACCTTCGGGGACGACCAGCCCTCGGAGGGCAGTTCGGTGAGGGCGAGCATCAGGGAGAACAGGGTGGCGGCCAGCAGGGCACCGCCCGCCCAGTCGACCTTCCCGGACGCCGCGCCGGACCGGGGCCCGGAGGCGGGGAGCACCCAGGCGGCGGCCAGGGTGACCACGGCGATGAGGAGTGCGGGCAGCGCGAACATCCACCGCCAGGACAGATTCTCGGCGATCGGGCCCGCCGTGATCACACCGGTGCCGCCGCCGAGGGTGAACAGTCCGGCGATGAGACCGACGGCGACGGTGCGCTTCTCCACGGCGAATCGTTCCCTCATGAGAACGAGACCCAGCGGTACGAAGGCCGCGCCGACGCCCTGGAGCGCCTGCCCGGCGACCAGCAGCGGGAAGGTGCCGGCCAGCGCGGAGAGGGCGGCGCCGGCGACCACGACGCCGCCCACGCCCAGCAGGAGGACCCGGCCTCCGTAGCGGTCGGCGAGGGAGCCCACCACCGGGGTGGCCAGGGCGCCGGCGATGACGAGGGTGCTCGGGATCAGCGCCGACTGGGCCGTACTGAGGGACAGATCGGCTCCCAGGAGGGGCAGGACGGGAATCGTCATGCTCTCCAGGGCGCCGATGACGACCGTCAGCAGCCCGATCAGGCCGATGACCGCGGGGTTGGACCGGGTCGGTACGGCCTTGTCTGTCGAGGATCTCTCGGACATGGGTCCTCCGCGGAAGGGGTGTGGGTGGTGCGGATGGGTGAACTGCCGGCCGGGCGGGGCGGGGTGGTGCCGCGCCCGTGTTCCTGCCGACCGCGGGGCGGTGCGGCGGGGCGGGTACGCCGGAGACGGTGAGGTGACGGGTGCTCAGGGGTGCTGACCACGGCGGACGGAGCGGCCCGGGTGGGAGCGGACTGTGCGCTCACCGCCGGGTCCGTACGGGCACGGCCGCAGGGGCGCTCGGGACCGGTGACGGCGGGGCCGGGCCCACCCGCCCGCGGGTTCGCGTCTCCGCGGGAGCCGGGGCCGGGGCCGGGCCGGGCCGGGCCGGGCCGCCGGGGGTACGGGTCGCGGCCACCGGGGTACGGGGTCGGCCGTCGGGGCCGTACCCGGTCCCGGACACCGGGAGGTGCCGGGTGGGCCCCAGGGGCCGGGCGAGGCCCGGCCGCCGGGTGCCTTCGCCGGTCCGGCGCCCTACCCGGCCGTCGCGATCCAGTCGGTGACGAGGTCGTCGAGAACGGCCAGGGGCAGATTGCCGTGTCCGATGACCTCGTGGTGGAAGTCTTTGATGTCGAAGCGGGCGCCGAGTTCCCGGCGGGCGCGCTCGCGCTGACGGAGGATCTCGCGGCGGCCGATCAGATACGCGGTGGCCTGGCCCGGCCAGGCGATATAGCGGTCGATCTCGTTGCGGACGTTCGCCTCGGTGGTCGCGGTGTTGTCCCGCATATAGGCGACGGCCTTCTCCCGGGACCAGCCCAGATGGTGCATGCCCGTGTCGACGACCAGCCGGCAGGCACGGACCGCGTCCAGCGACAGCATCCCGAACCGGGCGATGTCCGAGCTGTAGAGCCCCATCTCGTCCGCCAGGCGCTCGGTGTAGAGCCCCCAGCCCTCCACATGCGCGGTCATCCGGACCGCCTTGCGGCGGAACGGCGGCAGCTCGGTCAGCGTCTGGGCCAGGGCGATCTGCAGATGGTGGCCGGGGATGCTCTCGTGGAAGGCGAGTGCCTCGTACTCATACCGGAACCGGGTCCCGGGACGGAGGGTGTTGATCCAGTGCGTGCCCGGCCGGTCCCCGGGGCCCGGGGGCTGGTAGTACGCCAGGGGCGCGGTCTCCGCCTCCAGCGGATCGACCTCCCGTGTCACGCAGCCGGCGATCTCATACGTACGGAACCAGCCGGGCACGGCCTCCCGGGCCCGCTCCAGGGCGTCCTCGACGAGCGCGACGATCTCGGCCGAGGTGCCGAAGCGCAGGGAGGGGTCCTCCCGCAGCGCGGCCAGTGCCTCGTCGGCCGTCGCGGCACCGAGGACCCGGCCGCCCAGCTCGGCGAACTCCTCCCGCAGCGCCGCCACGGCCTCCAGTCCGATCCGGTGGATCTCCTCCGCTCCCAGACCGGGCCGGGTGTGCCGGGCGAGCGCGTCCGCGTACCCCTCCGCACCGCCGGGCACATGACAGACGCCGACATGACCGTCCGGCCTGGCGTGCTCCAGCAGACCGGAGGCGAGCCCTTCCCGGAACCGGGCCAGCGCCGGCCGGACCGCATCGCCGACCAGGGCACGGGCGCGCTCCTCGGCCTGGTGTCCCCGCACGGGTCGCACCAGGGGATCCGCCGGGAGTTCACCGGCGAGGTAGTCGTCCAGCTGCGCGATCGCGCTCTCGACCCCGCTGCGGACCGGCCACCGGCCCTGGCCCGCGGCCGACAGATACCGGTCGAGGGTCGCGTCGAAGTAGCCGGGCAGCGCGGCCAGACGGTCCAGGAAGGCCGCCGGGCCCTCCTCGTCCACCGGAGTCATCGCCAGCGCCTGGAGCACCTGGGCCTGCGGTGAGGTGACACCGGCGGAGACGGCGACATCGTCGAGCGCGTACCGGATCTCGTCCTCGCCGCCGCGGATGAGCGCCGTGAGGACCCGGTGGCTGATCCGTGCCTCGCCCGTCAGCCCTCCGGAGGGCAGGGCGGCCAGCCGTTCTCCGAGTGCCCGCAGCCGGGAACGGTGCTTCTCGGCCGCCTCCCGCGAGGGGTCGGGCACCTGATGGGCATACCCGGTGACCCCCAGCAAGGAGGCCGCGAAGGGGTCGTACGCCATCTCCCCGGCGAAGTACTCCCCGGCCAGATCGTCAAGCTCTGCCTGCTGGTGCCGCTGAACCACGGTCGCTCCCGGTGTCCGACATCTGCGATGCCGAGATTATTGAAGAGTGAGCGATATTTGGTCAAGAGAGATAGTCATTCAATTTTTAGTGAACGTTGTTCGCTGCTAATCTTCCCCTATGGCCCATGTGGATCGAAAGGCGCAGTACGAGCTGGAGTTCGCCGACGAACTGGCCGAGCTCTTCACCGGACAGGTGCCGCGTATGGCGGGCCGGATGCTGGGACTGCTCGTGATCACCGAGGAGCCCCATCTGTCGAGCAAGGAGCTGGTCGCCCGGCTGGATGCCAGCCCGGCCACGGTCTCCACCATGGGCAGGATGCTCATCCGCCTCGGACTGGCACAGCGGACGGTCTCCCCGGAGACCCGGCGCGATCTGTTCAGCCTGGCGGACAACGCGTGGGTCGGCGTCTACCGGGACGGCGAGCGCTATATCTCCGAGGTCGTCGTCGCGATCGACCGCCGCCTCGACGGGGACGACCTCGGCGACCACGCGCGCGCCAAGCTCCGCGAGATGCGCAATCTCTACGCCTTCCTGTGGGCGGAGATCCCCCGACTGGTCACCCGCTACGAGGAGTGGCGCTCCACCCACGGCCCCGACGCGATCTACCAGCCGTCGGACACGCCGGGCCCCGGGGTGCCGGAGTAACGGGGCAGCCTCACGAGCCCCACCGCCTCCCGAAGCTCCCGAAGCTCCCGAAGCTCCCGGTGGTCAACTCCCGTTCGGTAAAGGACAGTTGACCCCTCCGCGATGGAATGTCTCCATCCGGGGAATTTTCCGCTCAAGACGTGAACAGGCTCTTGACCAGGGCCGGTTGCCGCAGCCAAATGGCCACGTCACTTCGTGCGGAAGGCTCTTCATGCGCTCGCGATCGCTCCGGAAGCTCCAGCTGTCCGTCCTGGCCATGAGTCTGGCCGTGGCCCCGCTCACCGCGGTGGACACCACGGCACGGGCCGAGGCCCCCCGCCGCCCCATACCGCCCGCCGCCGGGGCGACCACGGGCACCGCGCCGCCCGTCCCCGCGGCCACCACGGGATCCGCGCCGCCCACCGCCCCGCGGGTCACCCGGCCCTCGGCCCCGCCCGCCTCCTCACAACCGGTTCCGGCCGCGGCACCCGCGAAGGTCGTCTATCTGACCTTCGACGACGGCCCCAAGGCCACGTACACCGAGCAGATCCTCAAACTGCTCGCCGCCCATGGGGTCCGGGCGACCTTCTTCGTGACCGGCGCCCAGGTGAAGGCGTATCCGGAGATCACCCGCCGGATTCATCTCCAGGGCCACTCCGTGCAGAACCACACCTGGTCGCACCCCCGGCTCACCCGGGTCTCCGCGGCCCGGTTCCGGAGCGAGATCACGGGGACCGACCGCGCGATAAGGGCCCGGACCGGCTACACCCCCCGCTGTCTCCGGCCTCCGTACGGCGCGTACGACGGCACCGTGAAGGCACGGGCGGCGGCACTCGGCAAGAAGCTGCGGCTGTGGACCGTCGACCCCCAGGACTGGGCCCGGCCGGGCACCCGGACGATCGAGAACCGGGTGCTGAACGGAGTCCGGCCCGGATCGACCGTGCTGCTCCACGACGGGGGCGGCGACCGCAGTCAGACGGTGGCCGCGCTGCCCGGGATCATCACGACGCTGAAGGCGCGGGGTTATGTGTTCCACAGCACCATGTGCCCGTAGGTCCCCGGGGGCCCGCGGCCGTTCCCGTACGGCGGCCACGGGTGCCCGTCCGCGCCGGCTGCCCGCGAGGCGAGCGGTGTGTCCGGGACCCGGCCGGGCCGGAGCGGGCCGGCGGCGCTGCCGGCATATGACACCGGGACACAGGCACGTGTGACGGAGAGGGGCAACGCCCCGGGCCTCCGGTTGTCCTGGCGGCCCGGGGCCCGCCGTGGCCGGGGCCCGGCGGCCGGCGGGGTCAGCCGTTGGGGAGGATGACGGCGCGGCCGTTGATCCTGCCCGCGTGGAGCCGCTCGTAGGCGAGCGGGGCGTCGTCGAGGGTGTAGGTCTCCGTGTGCACGGACAGCACTCCCGAGCGGGCGAGCGCGATGACCTCTGCCAGTTCGGTGCGGCTGCCCCAGTAGGGCGCGGTGACCGACATCCCGTACGGGACCTGGGCGAAGCCGACGCGGATGGCGCCGCCGCCGAGGCCGACGAGCTGGACGTCGGCGTCCATGGCGGCCATCGCGACCGCCGAGGCGCCGGTGGCGTCCACTCCGACGAAGTCGAAGACGGCCTGCGCGCCGAGGCCGCCGGTCGACTCCCGCACCCGCGCCGCGACCCCGGCCTCCGACAGGAACGCCTCGTGCGCGCCCACGCGCCGGGCCAGTTCCAGTTTGTCCCCGGAGATGTCGAGGGCCACCACACGGGCGGGGGTGAGGGCCCTGAGCAGCTGGATGGCGAGGTGGCCGAGTCCGCCCGTGCCGATGACGACGGCGGTGGAGCCGGGTACCAGTTTCGGCAGGGCGCGCCGGACCGCGTGGTACGGGGTCAGTCCGGCGTCGGTCAGCGGTACGGCGGCCACCGGGTCCAGATCGCCGATGGGCACCAGATGGCGGATGTCGTCGACGAGCAGGTACTGGGCCATGGCGCCGGGTGAGCCGAGTCCGGGCGGGCGGATGCCGAGCCGGGCCGCGTGCGGGCAGTAGTTCTCCCGGCCCGAGGCGCAGACCGGGCAGGCACCGCAGCCCCAGGGGCCGTACACCACGACCGCGTCGCCGACGGCCACACCGGTGACACCGGCGCCCAGCGCGGCGACGGTTCCCGCGCCCTCGTGCCCGAGGGTGAGCGGCAGCGGAAACGGAAGCCGCTCGGCGGGCATCGACATCACCGCGATGTCGGAGTGGCACACCCCGGCCGCCGTGACCTTCAGAAGGATCTGACCGGGCCCCGGCTCGGGGGCGGGGATGTCGACGAGCTCCGGAGCCGAGCCGACCGTACGGTACTGCAGTGCCTTCATGGCCGTTCTCCCTGTGCGCCCCGGCCGGCGAGGTGCACAAGGGCGTCGTCGCCGGTCAGGAAGGTGGGCAAAGCCGTCGGCGGCTGAATCGGCCGCCGCCTGGGTTCCTTTGACCGAGACTACGTCCGCCCCTGGTGGGCGGCCATCGGGGGTCCCCCGTCACCGCCCGGCGGGGTGAGCACGCGTTCGACCGCACGTCCGTAGCGGTACAGCGTGGCTTCGTCGAACGGCCTCCCGATGAGCTGGACGCCCACCGGAAGCCCTCCGGAACGGACGGGGAACGGCACGGTCAGACACGGCAGTCCGGTGAGATTGTGCTGGCCGGTGAAACGGATCAGGGCGGAGCCGACCGGCATATCGGCTCCGCCGAGGGCGACGGCCCGCGCGTCCCGCGGCGGCGCGAGGACCGGGACCGTCGGGCAGAGCAGCACATCCGCACCGGCGAGGAGCCGGACGTAGGCGGCCCGGATACGGACGCGCTCCCCGAGCGCGGCCTCGTACCCGTCGTGGGGCATGGATCCGTAGGCCCGCAGTCCGGTGCGCACCGCGGGCTGGTAGACCGCGGGCATCCGGGCGAGTTGCTGTTCGTGGGTGGCCGAGACCTCTGCGGCGACGATCGCGTAGAAGTGGTCCAGCACTCCGTCCACCGGCGACGGGTCGGGATACGACACAAGCGCGCCCTCGGCCGTGAGCGCGGCCGCCACCGCGGCGACCGCCTCGCGCACCGCCGGATCCGTCTCGTCGTAGGCGCCGCCCGACAGCACCGCCACCCCGCCGCCGCGCACCCCGCGGCCGAGGAGGCGGGTGTAGTCCTCGCCCGGACGCTCCACGGACACCGGATCGCCGCTGTCATGGCCCGCGATCACGTTCAGTACGAGGGCGTTGTCCTCCACGGTCCGGGACATCGGGCCCACATGGTCGAGCGTCGGTGCCAGGGGGTAGAGGCCGCGGCTGCTGACCAGACCGTACGTCGGCTTCATCCCGACGACTCCGCACAGGGCGGAGGATGCGGATCGAGCCCCCGGTGTCGGTGCCGATACCGGCGACGCAGAACCCCGCGGCCAGGGCCGCCGCGGTCCCGCTGCTGGAACCGCCGGTGATCCGCGAGGGGTCGGCCGGGTTGCGCACCGGTCCGCCGAAGGACATCGTGCCGGTCGCGTGCGCGGCGAAGGTGTCGGTGTTGGCCTTGGCCACGATCACCGCGCCCGCCTCCTTCAGCCGGCGCACCACCTCGGCGTCCTCCTCGGGGATGTGGCCGGTGAAGGCCGCGGAGCCCGTGGTGGTCCGCAGACCGGCGGTGTCGATGACGTCCTTGACGACGACGGGCACACCGTGCAGGGGGCCGCGCAGCCGTCCACGGCGGATCTCCTCGGTGACCGTTTGCGCCTCCGCCTCCGCACGGTCGTTCACCGTCACCAGGGAGTTGAGCGCTCCGTCCCCGGCTTCGATACGCGCCAGAGCCTCCCGGACGATATCGAGCGGGGAGGCCGCGCCGGTACGAATGACCTGTGCGCATCCGGTGAGCGAGCCCAGCGGATCGCCGTTGGTGCTCTCATGGATCCCCCGGGCGAGCTTCTCCGCCATCCCCGACACCCCTCTCCCGTAGCCCCGAACGACTATTCACATCCTTCTGCCCGTCTGTCAATGCCCACGCGCTCACGGCCGACGGCGCGACCGCCTCCGGGGACGGCATCCTCCGAAGGAACGCCGTCTCCGGGGGACCGTGACGCAGCGCGCCGGCTCAACACGCGTATCTGTTCTGCGGATCAGGGGTGCCGTACGGTGGACCGGCACCGAGTCGGCGTCCGACCGTGACGGCGATGTGCGACACCGGGGGGTTGCTCCATGACAGCCGGAAAACCGACGGCCGGAACTCCGGAACAGGGCCCGGAACGGGCGGAGTTCGACACCGGGTCGCCGTGTTCGGCCCGGGTGTGGAACTACTGGCTGGGCGGCACGGACAACTACCCCGTCGACCGGGAGGTCGGTGAGAGCTTCCGCGTGTTGTTCCCCGGGATCGTCGATCTCGCCCGTGACTCCCGGGGGTTCCTGTCCCGTGCCGTGACCCATCTGGCCGGGGAGGCGGGGATCCGGCAGTTCCTGGACGTGGGCTCCGGACTGCCCACGGCGGACAACACCCATCAGATCGCCCAGCGGGTGGCCCCCGAGGCCCGTGTCGTCTGTGCCGACAACGACCCGCTGGTGCTGGCGCAGGCCCGTACCCTGCTGGTCAGTACCCCGGAAGGGGTCACCGACTGCGTCGGCGCCGACCTCAACGACCCCGGGCCCCTGGTGCGGAAGGTGTGGAGCATCCTCGATCCGGATGAGCCGGTCGCCCTCATCCTGATGCAGGTGGTGGGTCATATCGCGCCCTACGACAGGGCGCTGTCGATCGTGAACCGGCTGATGGCGGCCCTGCCCTCGGGCAGTTACCTCGTGCTGAACGACAGTGTCGACACGCACCGGGGCAACGCCGAGGCCACCCGCCTCTACAACGACAGCGGGGCGGCGCCCTACCATCTGCGCGGTCACGATCGGATCAGCGGGTTCTTCGAGGGACTGGAACTGCTGGATCCGGGGGTGGTGCCGCCGGCCCGGTGGCGGCCCGCTCCCGGGGCGGCCGTCGACGGTGAGGTCATCGCGCACGGAGGTGTCGGGCGCAAGCCCTGAGCGGCAGCTGAGCCCCGGGCGGGCAGGGGCCGCGCGGGTCACACCTCCCGGCAGGGCACTCCGGCGGCCGTCGGGCAGGGCGGCAGCGGATCCGGGTGTGCCGCCTTGTACTCGGTCCGCCAGACGAGCGCCACAAAGGCCAGGGCGAGGACCGCGACGACCACTTGGACCGTACCCGCGATCCGGAGCCCCGCCCGCAGGAACGCCACCGCGACGGCGATGACGGCCAGGGTGAATCCGCCCACCCACAGCACCGGCACCCAGTCCATCACGGGCTCCGGGGGCGGCTCGCCGCCCATCTCGTACTTGTGGTCGCCGACGGTGCCCCAGGCGCGCAGTCCGAGCGCCACCAGGAGCCCGAAGCCGAGCACGATCTCCACGAGGGGTACCAGAACGGCCAGGCACGCCTCACCGGCCCTGCCCGCGGTGCGCCCGGGCGGAGATCCGTCCTGCGGGCGGCGGGGCGCGGGGGTACCGGGGTGCGGGGACATGACGGCGGTGGCGGCCTTCCCTGAGAGCGGTGGGGAGGCTTCCGCCCCCGTCGCGCGGAACAACTGTGCCCTGTCCCGGCGGACGGGACCAGGGCGGTGCGGGGTGCGCCCGCGGTGGGGGTGTGCCCATCGAGGTGTGCCCGTCGGGCGCGGGAGGCGGGGCCGTCGCGCGGGGCGCCGAGGTGGTCCGCCGATGGCTTCGGCGAGGTCCCGGGCGGTCCGGCGCGGCCTGGTGCCCGCCTTCGTCGCTCTTGACCTCGCCGAATCGGATGCGATGCGATCATCCGGATGGATCCCACTGTGCCGGTGGCCGGCCGCGGCTATCCGCCGCGGGTGAAGGCCAGCCGGGCGGCCCGGCGCCAGCGGTTGGCTGGCATCCTCGGATGGAGGGCCGCGATCGCCGCACAGTATTTCGTGAACACCGCGGGCCTGACACCGTGGGCGTGCAGGAAGAGGTCCGCCTCGGTGAGGTGGCCCGTGGTCTTCGTCTCGACCAGGACCAGCCCCGGATCGCAGCGGACAGCGGCATCGGCCCTGACGTCATGGCAGCGCAGGCCCATGTCGCAGGTGATCCGTTCTCCGTCGGAGACCAGGGTGGCCCGTCGGTAGTCGGTGATGATCGACGGTTTGAGCGAGGCGGGCGGCTCAAGGCCGTACGCCTCACGCAGATGATCCGCGAGGAAGCCCTGGTAGGGGGCGTCGAGCGGAGTGTCCCCGCCGGTCAGCTGACGGCGGTGCTTGACCGTCTCACCGCGACCGCTCTTCAGTTTGATCTCGAACTGCCGCAGCCCTGAGTCCTGGTAGACCCGCTCACGGATCTTGAATCTCATGCGGCGGCCTTGACGGTGTTCATGGAAGCAACGCAGCTCCGGTGTGTCGTAGTAGACGGAGTGGTAGCGGAACCAGCGGCGCCCCTCGATGGCCAGCACCCGGAACGGCCCCTTGGGGCGCCTGGGGTTGGTCATATGCGCGACGAGCGCCGTGAATATCGGAGCGGGAACGAGATACGCCTGGTCGAAGCGGGCCATGAGCTCGGCTCGTTCCTGTACTTCGGCGAGGGAGATGGACCTCGCCGCGAGCACGGACTCGGCCGTGGCGTCCAGTTCGGGCAGGACGAGCTGTTCGGCGTTCCGGGCCGTGAACGGCCATGTGATCCGACCCTGTTCCGAGGCGACCTGGGCGGCGCGGGCCGCCCCGGGCGCGACGAGGGTGGTCACACGGCCTCCAGCGAGGGCTCGGCGGTGCGGTCGGCCCCGGTGCCCGCCTTGGCGGCCTTCTTGGGTGCGATGTCCTTGCCGGGCTCCTTCGCGACCCGGTATCGGACGTCGACCACGGTCAGATCGCGGACGAAGTCGACCTCCATGACAGTCCAGTTGAGGGGCTCTCCCAGACGCAGGTCCAGGTCGGCACGCAGATCGTCCGGGTTGCCGTAGACGGCGTCGAGCGTCACGATCGCCCGGCGGGACCGGGCGAACAGCTTGGGGTGATCGGACGCGTAGACGACGGCGAGCAGCAGACCGGTGAGTGCGCCCGCCTGGCCCAGTTCCAGCTGCGGCAGCCCGCAGATGAGACCGATGACCAATGTGGTGAAGTAATAGGCAACCTCCTCATGCTGGATGGAATCCGAACGGAGCCTGATAATCGACAACACGCCGAAAAGGCCGAAACCGAGCGCCGTACCGCCGCCATTGCCGACCTCCGCCAGCGCCGCCACTACCGTGAAGAGCGCGGCGTTGAGGGCGAGATAAGCCGGAAGCAGATCCCTGCGACGATGCCGCGGGTAGTACACGGCGAACGTCAAGATAGCCACGGCGGTCAGGTCGAGAGCGAGGTGAAGGGCGAGTTGTCTCAAAGACTCCATGGATGCACCTCCTACACAGAATCATGAAGCTGGATTCAGATTTCTGGAAATCCTAAACGAACAGAGAGCAAAGAAATGGGCAAGGAAATTTCTGTTTACGCAAAAGAGGTAATGAGACGGCGTTCATGTGAAAATGAGACGCCCTTCATCTTCGCAGCCGAGGGCCGACGGGTTTTTCAACGGGGTGGCCTGAATTAATCCGCCGTCCGTTCCCGGGCAGGGCGGCGACGGCACGGAATGGCTTTTCCATTCAGCGCATACCGGACGACTCGCCGTCGGGGGACGTCCGCGCCGCCCGCCGAACGGGCGCGCGAGGGGTCATGGTGTGCGGGACACGGAGAACGGGCGGGCACACCCTGCCCGGTTGGCACCCGGCCCGTGCGGAGCGGGGGCACCCGGCCCGTACGGCATCCGCCACCCGGCTCGTACGGCATCGGGCACCTGGCACCTGGCACCGAAGAGGAGAGATGCATGGACACCACCCCGGCGACCGTCGCGGGAGTCACCGTCCCCGACAGCCGACTGGTCCGCGAGGCCACCGAACTCGTGCGGGAGGCGGCCTCCCCCACCGTCTTCCACCACTCCCGGCGGGTGTTCTTCTGGGGCACCCTGCGCGGGCGGTCCCGCGGGCTGCGCGCGGACCCCGAACTCCTATACGTCGGCGCCCTCTTCCATGACCTCGGTCTCACCGACCGCTTCAGCGAGAGCGAGCAGCGTTTCGAGATCGACGGCGCGGACGAGGCCCGCGGCTTCCTGCGGGGGCACGGCGTCCCGGAGGCCGCGGCGGGGCTGGTCTGGCAGGGGATCGCCTTGCACACCACCCCGGAGATCCCCTGGCACATGGCTCCCGAAGTCGCCCTCGTCACCGCCGGGGTGGAGGTCGACGTCCTCGGGATCGGTCTCGGCGAGATCGAGCCGGCGTCGCTCACCGAAGTCGTCGCCCTGCATCCGAGGCCCGACTTCAAGCGGCGCATCCTCCAGGAGTTCACCCGGGGCGTCGCCCACCGCCCGGCGACGACGTTCGGCAACGTCAAGGCCGATGTGCTGGAACGGTATGTGCCCGGGTACGAGCGGGAGAACTTCGTCGACGTCATCCTGGAGTCCGACTGGCCCGAATGACCGAGCCCGGCCACTCCGCCGCCCTCGGCGGGCCGGCCGGAGCGGCGAGCGGGGGGAACGGCCGGACGAGCGGCGGCCGGTCTCATGAGCCGCCGCCCGGCCGCTCCCCCGCCCAGGTGCCGTTCCGTGCCGCCCGATTGCCTTCCCCGTACCCCGGGATCCGGCCAGGGGCGCCCGGGTCCACCCCCGTCCTCCCGTCACCGTGACCCCTCGCGAGAGCGTCACGGTGTCCCTCACGGGGCCGGCGATTGCGCCGGAAACGGGCGGTGCGGGGAAGCGCACACCCGCTCCGGGCAGGAGCGGGACGGGTGCTCGGGGCGGACGCCGGGCGTGTGTCCGACCGCTCGTGCCGCGCCGATCGGGCTTACGATGAGAAGGTCCCCTCGCAGCCTGGGAAGGGGGCCACCATGGCGCCCCGGCACATCGCGGAGGCGGCACTGGCCGGCCTCCGGCAGGAACTGACCGGCGAGGTCTTCGCCCCCGTGGACGCGGGGTACGACGAGGCCCGCACCATCTACAACGGAATGATCGATCGGCGTCCGGCGCTCATCGCCCAGTGCGGGACGGGAGCCGATGTCGCACGTGCCGTCCGCTTCGGCCGTGAACACGAGCTGGAGATCGCGGTACGCGGCGGCGGGCACAGCGTCGCGGGCATGGCCGTCAACGACGACGGCCTGGTCGTCGATCTGCGCCGGATGCACGGTGTGGTCGTCGACCCCGAGGAGCGTACGGCCCGTGTCGGCGGCGGTGCGACCATGAGCCATCTGGACCGTGCGACCCAGCCGCACGGTCTGGCGACCACGGGCGGCCGGGCCTCCACCACCGGTGTCGGCGGCTTCACGCTCGGCGGGGGATCGGGCTGGCTGGAGCGCAAGTTCGGGCTCGCCTGCGACAATCTGGTGTCGGCCGAGCTGGTGACCGCGGACGGCACCACTGTGCACACGGACGCCGACGACGACCCGGAGCTGTTCTGGGCGCTGCACGGCGGGGGCGGCAACTTCGGGGTCGCCACCTCCCTCACGCTGCGGCTGCACCGGCTTCCCGTGTTCTCGATGGTGCTGCTGCTGTTCCTGCCCGAGAAGGCGGGGGATGCCCTGCGCGCGTACCGCGACCTCATGGAGGCCGCACCCGACGAGACCGGCGGCGCGCTCATCTATCTGACGGCGCCGCCCGAACCGTTCGTGCCCGAGCATCTGGTCGGCAGGCTGGTCTGCGCGACGCTGGTCACGTACACCGGTACGGAGGCCGAGGCCCGCGAGACCGCCGGATCGCTGATCGCGCTCCCGCACGAGGCCGAGGTCATCACCGAGGTGCCGTACGCGGACCTCCAGTGCATGCTCGACGACCCCTCCGGCCTGCGCAATTACTGGTCCGCCGAGTATCTGACGGGCTTCCCGGACGACGCCGTGGAGGTCTTCCGCTCACTGGCGGACACCATGCCGGTGCCGACGGCCTCACAGCACATCATGTTCCCGATGGGCGGCGCGGTGGCGGGCGGCGCCAAGGACTACCCGCTGCCCTGGCGCACCTCTCCGTGGGCCGTGCATCCCTTCGGGGTCTGGGAGAACCCGGCGGGCGACGGACGCGCACGGGGCTGGGTCCGTGGCGTACGGGCCGCGATGCGGCCGTGGGCGATCGACTCGGTCTATCTGAACTTCATCGGGTTCGAGGGCGAGGAACGGGTCGTCGCCTCCTTCGGCGAGCGGAACTACCGGAGGCTGGCCGCCGTGAAGGCACGGTACGACCCCGACAATGTGTTCCGGCGCAACCACAACATCCGGCCGGAACTCCCGGTCGCGGTGTGAGCGCCGCCGATGCGGGCCCAGGGGGCCGGGGCCGTGTCCAGGGCCGCCTCCCGGACTGGGCGGCCGTGGTCGTTCCTCCGGTGGCGGGGGAGCTCCAGGGGGCCGCGGCGGGTCGTGCGGTGACCGGCTGTGGGTTTGTTCCCGACGGCGGCCGGACCGGGGCTCGCGCGGGCCGGCGGGGCGTGGGCTCAGGCGGGGCGGCGGGTCCCGTCCTCCCGCATGACGGAGAGGAGTTCACGGGCAGTCAGGGCGGCCTGGAGGCGCAGGGTGACCTCCGGGTCGAGCGGGTTGGCGTCCAGGAGTTCGCGGATCTGGCCGACCCGGTAGCCGACGGAGTTGCGGTGCAGATGGAGGAGTTCCGCGACGGCGGCGCGGCTGCCCTTGGTCGCGAGCCACGCGCTGAGTGTGTTCACCCACTCCTCCCGCTCCAGTATCGGGCCGAGATGCTGCTCGACGAATGCCTGAAGGCGCTCCGGGGAGACGCCGAAGAGGAGTTGGGCCAGGCCAAGTGACGCGAACTTCAGCTCCACCTCGCCGGGGCGCCTGCGGAGCAGACCGAGAACCGTCTCGGCGTCGCGGAAGGAGCGCGCCGTCTCCCGTACGTCGGAGACCACGGGCCCCGCCGCGGCGAGCACCGGGCCCTCGCCGACCATGCCCTGGAGCCGGACGCGTATCCGGGTGATCTCCCGGTCGATGTCCCCCTCCAGGACGGCGAGACCGAACGGGCCGTCCTGCCGGACCGGCATCTCCAGCCAGGACAGGGCGGTGGACCAGGTGCGCTGGTTGGGGCCCGCGTAGGCGAAGACGACCGCCGCGTGCGGCCGGTCCAGGCGCAGACCGAACCGGGCGGCCGTACGCAGGACCTCCAGGTGGTTGCGCAAGGCGCCGTAACGCAGCTCGTCGATCAGCCGTCCCGCGGTCTCGGTGGTGGCCGCGGCGACGGCGTCACGGCGGATCGCCTCGATCGCGACCGCCGTCGAGGCCGCGCTCAGGACGGCCTCGTCCTCGGGGGCGGCGGTGCGTGCGGACCCGCCAAGCAGCAGCAGACCCACCCGGCGTTCGCCCGCGCGCACCGCGCGGGCGGTGGCGTGCCAGCCCGGCTCGCAGGTCACGGTGGCCGGGCCGTCCCCGGCGAAGACCTGGGCGACGCTCACGGGTGTCATGGACGCCGTGCCGTCGTCGGTGGCGGCGAGCACTCCCCCGTGCACCCCGACCAGGCGGACCGGCCGCCCGGTGTGATGGGCGACGGCACGGAGAATGGCCGGCCAGCCGTCGCCCGACAGGGCGAGAGTGTTGAGCCTTCGCTCCAGCGCTTCGGCCTCCCGGGTAGTGAGGCTCTGACGGACTTCTCTCCCGACGGTCTGGCTCATGGTGCTCCGCACTACTCGGTCGGCGAATGGTCCAGCCGGTCGCCGCGCTGGCCGATTCCACAGGTGGTGCCGTGATCGCCGATATCCCCGATATACCGAAATCCCCGACTCGGAGGTGTTGGTATCGGGAACGTATCCCGTGACGATCGACTTTCGCTACGCCCTCTACCTCCTGAATGACGGAAGGTGCGGCCCTCGCCGTCCCGACGGGTCACCGCATTCCCGCATGCGGACGGGCACGGGTATCGCGAACGGCGGGGTACCCATGGCACGATGCCGAAATGTCTTCTTATGGCGAGATATTTAGCGACCACACGGTCACGGGCGCTTCGGAGGCCAAAGCCGCTGCTCAGGCGGTCGTCGACCGGGCCGCGCCCGAACTGGTCGCGCTCAGCCACCGTCTGCACGCCCATCCCGAACCGGGGTTCGAGGAGGAGCGCGCCCGCGACTGGATCGGCGAACTCCTCACCGCGAACGGCTTCGCCGTGACCCCGGGCGTCTGTGAACTCCCCACCGCGTTCGTCGCCGAGCGCGGGAGCGGGCCGCTGGTCCTCGGCATCTGCGCGGAGTACGACGCCCTGCCCGGCATCGGGCACGCCTGCGGGCACAATGTGATCGCGTCGGCCGCCGTCGCCGCCGGGCTGGCCCTGGGAGCGGTCGCCGATGAACTGGGCATCACCGTCAAGGTCCTCGGCACGCCCGCCGAGGAGAACGGCGGCGGAAAGGTCCTGATGCTGGAGCGCGGCGCCTTCACCGGCGTCCACGCCGCGATGATGGTGCACCCCGCGCCGCGCGAGCGCCTCGATCCGGTGTGCCTGGCCCGTGCGCAGCTCCGGGTCCGTTACGAGGGCCGGGCCGCGCATGCCTCCGCCTGCCCCGAGGACGGCCTCAACGCGGCCGACGCGCTCACCGTCGCCCAGGTGGCGCTCGGTCTGCTGCGCCAGCACATGACCCCCGACCAGCGGATCCACGGGATCACCACGCTCGGCGGCCAGGTGCCCAATGTGATCCCCGAGCTGACGGAGGCGGTGTACTACGTACGGTCCGCCACGCTGGCGGACCTCACGGAGCTGGAGGCCCGCGTCCGGGAGTGCTTCGAGGCGGGCGCGGTGGCGACGCGGACCCGGCTGACGATCGGCTCCGACTCCCCCGCGTACTCGCACTTCCGTCATGACCCCGGCCTCCTCGCCGCGTATGAGCGCAACGCGCTCGCCATCGGGCGGCGGTTCCCGCCCGGGGAGCCCGCGGACGACCGCCAGGCGGGCTCCACGGACATGGCGAACGTCTCCCTGGCGCTTCCCTCGATCCAGCCGCTCGTCTCCATCGGCTCCGGCACGGTGGGTCTCCATCAGGCGGAGTTCGCGGCCTGCGCGGCCCGGCCGGAGGCGGACCGGGCGCTGCTGGAGGGCGGGCTCGCGATGGCGTGGACGGGGGTGGATGTGGCGCGGGACGTGGTGGAGCGGGGGCGGCTGTTGGGTACCCGGTGAAGCCGGGCGGGGGCTTGCGGGGTACTCCGTGAGGCCCGGCACTGGTCGCCGGGGCCGTGCGGGTCCCGTCCGCCGTGAGCGCGGCGGTGCCCGCCGGGCGGGGCCGCGGTTGCGCCGGGCCTTGTCGGGTCCGGGTTTCTGTCGGGCTTCCGGGCCCGCCGGCTCAGGTCCCGGCCGGGCCCGGGCACCCGCCGGGGCCGGCCCCGGACCCCGCTCCTCAAACACCGGAGAGGCTGAAACACCACACCCCCGCCCTCGCCCGACAAGAGTGTCCGCCAGACCCGCCGGACCCAGGTGCGCCGTCATGACGGGGTGTCTGCTGTGACCACCCTGGCCGCCTTCAGGTACGCCTCGGCGTTGCGTCGGGTCTCGGAGACGCTGTCGCCTCCGAACTTCTCCAGTACCGCGTCCGCGAGGACCAGGGCGACCATCGCCTCGGCGACGACTCCCGTGGCGGGGACGGCGCAGACGTCACTGCGCTGGGCGATGGCCTTCGCGGGGTCGCCGGAGCGGATGTCCACCGTGGACAGGGGACGGGAGAGCGTGGAGATGGGCTTCATCGCCGCCCGGACCCGCAGGGCCTCCCCCGTGGACATTCCGCCCTCGATACCGCCGGTGCGTTCGGTGATACGGCGGACGGCGAGCCGTCCCGGGGCCGCTCCGGTGACACCCTCGATCTCGTCGTGGGCGAGGGAGCCCCGGCGGGAGGCCGTGGTGAAGCCGTCGCCGACCTCGACGCCCTTGATGGCCTGAATACCCATCAGCGCACCGGCCAGCCGGGAGTCCAGGCGGCGGTCCCAGTGGACATGGCTGCCGAGGCCCGGCGGCAGGCCGTGGACGACGACCTCGACCACGCCGCCGAGGGTGTCCGCGTCCTTGTGCGCGGCGTCGATCTCCGCGTCCATCGCGGCGGAGGTCGCCGGATCCAGGCACCGTACGGGATCCGCGTCCACCGCGTCGCGGGAGCCGCGTACCGGCACCAGGCCGTCGGGGAGGGCGACCGCCCCGATCCGTACGACATGGCTGATCACCTCCGCGCCGAGGACCTGGTGCAGAAACGCCCGTGCCACCTCGCCGAGCGCGACCCGGGCGGCGGTCTCCCGGGCGCTGGCCCGTTCCAGGACGGGCCGGATGTCCTCGAAGTCGTACTTCTGCATACCCGCGAGGTCCGCGTGGCCGGGCCGGGGCCGGGTCAGGGACGCGGCCCGGCCCCGGTCGGGGAAACGGCCGGGCTCGTCGAACCTCCGCCCCTCGCCGTCCGCCGGGTCGGGGGCCATCACCTCGGACCACTTGGACCACTCGGTGTTGGCGATACGGACGGCGACGGGCCCGCCCATGGTGCGCCCGTGCCGGACGCCTCCGTTGATCTCCACCTGGTCTCGTTCGAGCTTCATCCGGGCCCCGCGCCCCTTGCCGAGCCGCCGCCGGGCCAGCGCCTCGGCGAGGTCGCCGGTCGAGATCTCCACACCGGCGGGCATACCCTCCAGCACCGCGGTCAGGGCGGGTCCATGGGACTCCCCCGCGGTCAGCCATCGCAGCATGTTCGTGCCTTTCGTCATTGTCCGTCCGTGGTCGCGCGAGCGGGCCGCGGCCCGCGGTTCAGGTCAGCAGCAGCGCCACCCCCGCCACCGTGCCCACCACGACGACCACCGCCCGCAGGACCGCCGGGGGCACCGCCCGGCCCAGCGCGGCGCCGAGCAGCCCGCCGGGTACGGAGCCGAGGGCCACCAGGAGCACCGGCAGCCAGGCGACGTCGGCGGTGAGGGTGAACAGCACCGCCGCGACCAGGTTGACCAGCGCCTGGAGCAGGTTCTTCAGGCCGTTGAGCAGCCGCAGATCGTCGTCGAGGGCGATCGCGAGCTGGGCGAGGAGCAGCACGCCCTGCGCGGCGCCGAAATAGCCCCCGTACACACTCACCGCGAAGACGGCGGCGGGCAGCGCGCGGCCCGTGGTGCGCGGGGGCCCGGTTGCGGTACGGACGCCCCGCCCGTCGCCGTACGGGACCGCCCGCTCGCGCCGCTCGGCCACCAGCCGGGTCAGCCGTGGCTGAAGTGCCATCAGCAGCGCCGCCAGCAGCACCAGGACGGGCACGACGGCGCTGAAGGACCGGGCCGGGAGGCCGAGCAGCAGCAGCCCGCCCGTCAGACCGCCGAGGACGTCCGCGAGGGAGAGCGGGAGCAGCCTGGCCTTGTGCGCGGCGAGTTCGCGCCGGCAGCCGTAGGCGCCGCTGAGCGAGCCGGGGGTGAGTCCGATGGTGTTGGAGACATTGGCGACGACGGGCGGGTGGCCGAGGGCGACCAGGACGGGGAAGGTGAGCAGCGAGCCGGAGCCGACGACGGTGTTGAGCGTGCCGGCCGCCAGTCCGGCGGCCAGCACGAGGGCGATGTCGGACGCGGTCACGGGACGGCCGGCACCGTCACGGGCGAACCGGATTCCGTGCGGGCCGGTGAGGGCGGGGGCGGCGAGGGCGTCCCGGGTATCAGGACGATCTTGCCCATGGTCCGTCCGCTCTCCAGCCGGCGATGGGCCGCGGCGGCTTCGGAGAGGGGCAGGAGGGTGTCCACGACGGGTTCGAGGTCGCCCTCGATGCCTCCTCCGTCGCCGAGGCAGAAGTCGATCATGGCACCGAAGTCGGCGTATCCGCAGGACCCCGCTCCCAGGAGGGTGATGCCCCGGTGGAAGGCGTGCGGCAGGTCGAACGCGGCGGTTGAGCCGGTGGTGTCGCCGCAGAAGACCAGCCTTCCCCGCAGCCGCAGCGCGTGCAGCGACGGCTGGAACAGGGCGGGCCCGATATGGTCGAGCACCAGGTCCGCTCCCGCTCCCCCGGTGGCTTCCCGGACCCGGGCGGCGATGTCCTCCGTACGGTTGTTGATGACCGCGTCCGCGCCGAGCCTCGCCATGTGCGCCAGCTTCCCCGGCGAGCCGGAGGTGACGAGGACGCGGGCGCCGATACGGCGGGCGATATGGACGGCGGCCATGCTCACTCCGCTGCCTCCGCCGTGGACCAGCACACTCTCCCCGGCGCGCAGTTCACCGCGGACGACGAGGGCCTGCCAGGCCATGCCGTACGCGGTGGGCAGCGAGGCGGCGGCGACATGGCCGGTGCCGGGCGGGAGGAGGTGGGTGTGGGTGGCGGGGACGGTGACCAGTTCGGCGTACCCTCCGGGGCGGTTGCCGCCGACCACGGCGGCGCTCTCGCAGTAGGCGTCGTGGCCGGCGGCGCAGTCGGGGCAGCCGCCGCAGGCCACGGTGGGGTTGACCACGACCCGGTCGCCGGCGTTACGGCTCCGCGTGCCCGGACCGAGCGCGACGATGTCACCGGCGATGTCCGTGCCGGGGACATGCGGCAGCCGGAAGCCGGGGAGGACGGCGGGACCGCGCCGCTGGAGCAGATCGAGCCGGTTGACCCCCGCGGCGCGTACGGCGATCAGGACCTCGCCGGGACCGGGCACGGGATCGGGCAGTTCGGCCTCCTCCAGGGTCTCCGGTCCGCCGTGACGGGTGTGCAGGACGGCTTTCATGTGACCCCCCGGACGAATGGGACGCCGAGCGCGCCGGGTGCCCGGTGGCTCTTGGCGAAGAACATCATCGCGATCAGGGCGAGCAGATAGGGCGCCGCGATGAGCAGTTGGGCGTTGAGCTGGAGGCCGAGGGCCGGCAGGGCGAGGCGCATGGCGTCGGCGGCGCCGAAGACGAAGCAGCCGATCATGGTGCCGCGCAGGGTCCAGCCGCCGAAGATGACGGCGGCGATGACGACGAAGCCGCGGCCCGCCGTCATGTTCTGGTTGAACATGCCGACTTCGCCGACCGCGAGGTAGGCGCCCCCGAGTCCGGCGAGCACACCGCAGATCAGCAGCGCCTGCCGGCGGCGCCTGCGGACGTCGATGCCGGTGACATCGGCGGACTGCGGGTTCTCGCCGGCGGACCGCAGATCCAGTCCGAACCGGCTGCGCTGGACGAGCCACCACACGAACGGGATCAGGGCGACGAGCAGATAGACGGGCCAGCGGTGGGAGAACAGCACGGGCCCGAGCAGTGGGATGTCGGAGAGGAAGGGGATGTCGACCGCGCCGGCCTGCCGGTCCTTGTCGAGGGTGACGGAGTCGAGCAGAAAGCTGGTGAGGCCGAGAACGAGCGCGTTGAGCACCAGTCCGACGACATAGGTGTTGACGCCGAGGCGATGGCTGAACTCGGCGTGGACGAAGCCGATGACGAGCCCCGCGGCCATGCCGGAGATCAGCCCGAAGGAGGCGGAGCCGGTGAGGGTCGCGCCCAGTACGGCGTTGAACGCGCCGCCGAGCATCATCGCCTCGACGGAGATGTTGATGGTGCCCGCCCGCTCGGCGATGTACTCGCCGCAGGCGGCGAAGGCCAGGGGCACGGTGAGCCGCACGGCGCTGGCGAGGATCACGGACGCCTCGTCGATCATGGTGCCTCCTCAGGCTTCCGCGGTACGGACGGCCCTGCGCCGCCGGAGGGCGGCGAAGGCCGTGGGGAAGACGACGGCGAGGACGAGCAGGGCCGTCACGACGGCGACGATGTAGCGGGGGACGCCGGTGGCGGCGAGGAAGCCGCCGCCCGCGCGCAGCGCGCCGAAGAACAGGGCGACGGGGATCGCGCGCAGCGGGTGGTCCTTGGCCACCAGGGCGACGAGTAGTCCGTCGAAGCCCACATTGCCCGCGAAGCCGTCCTGGACGCGGTAGCCGCTGCCGGTGAGCATCGCGCCGCCCGCGAGCCCGGCGAACGCACCGGAGGTGAGGAGGGCGCCGCCGCCCACGACGACCGCGCCGACACCGGCCCGGTGTGCGGCCTTGGAGTTGAGGCCGAGGAGCCGGATCCGAAAGCCCCAGCGGCTGTGGCCGAGGGCCAGATACACGGCGATCGCCAGCACGACGGCGAGGAGGATGCCCGCGCCGACGTTGAATCCGGGGAACTCGCCGAAGCGCGGCAGCCACACGGACTCGCGGAGCATGTCCGACTGGGAGGTGGTGGTCTGGCCCGGGAGCGCGGTCTCGCGCAGGAGGTAGTCGCGGTTGACGGCGAAGGAGACCACCTGGGCGGCGACGAAGACGAACAGCAGGGTGCTGATGACGACGTCGACCCCGCGCCAGTAGTACAGGACCGCGGCGATTCCGGCCCACAGGGCGCCCCCGGCGGCGGCACACAGCAGGATCATCGGCAGCACGAGCCAGCCGGGTCCGGGGACGAACAGGCCGACGCCCGCGCCGACGGCCGCCCCGATGAGGACCTGGCCCTCCTGGCCGATGTTGAAGATGCCCGCCTTGGCGGCGACGACCGAGCCGACGGCGACCAGCAGCAGCGGGGCCGCCTGGTCGACGCTCTCGCCGAGGGACGCGCCGCTGCCGAGACTGCCCTCGTACATCGCGACGGCCGCGTCCCAGGGCGACTTGCCGACGACGGCGATCAGCGTCGCCGCGATACCGAAGGCCACGGAGAGCGCGGCGGTGTAGAGGGCGGGGGTCCGCAGCCGCGTGCCGAGCGGCGGGCGGGGCGGTGGGCCGCCGGGGTCCGGCGGCCCCGGGGCCCCGGAGGCCCGCGGAGCCTCAAGGAGTCCGGTCATGCGGTCTGGCCTCCCATCATCAGGCCGAGGCGTTCGACGTCGACGTCCGCGCGGTCCATCCCGCCGACGATCGTTCCGCGGTGGATCACCGCGATCCGGTGGGACAGGGTGAGGATCTCGTTGAGTTCGGTGGACAGCAGCAGCACGGCGATCCCGCTGCCGGCGGCGGCGTGCAGCCGCTCGGTCATGTACTCGATCGCGCCGATGTCGAGTCCACGGGTGGGCTGGGCGGCGACCAGGACCCGGGGGCGTCCCGAGAGTTCCCTGGCCAGGACGACCTTCTGCTGGTTGCCGCCGGAGAGCAGCCGCATGGGGGTGTCCGGGGACGGCGTGGCGATCTCGAACTCCTCGATGAGACCGCGGGCCCGCTCGGCGAGCCGTCCGCGGCTGAGGAATCCGCGTCTGCTGACCGCCCCGATATCGGCCATGACGAGGTTCTCGGCGACGCTCATGTCCAGGACGCAGCCGGAGGCGTGCCGGTCCTCGGGGATCACCCCGATCCCGGCGGCGCCCATGGCTCCGGGGCGTCCGGCGGCCACGGTCGCGCCGTCGACCTCGACCGTGCCGGAGGTGAGCGGCAGCAGACTGGAGAACAGATCGCCCACGGCGGCCTGTCCATTGCCCTCGACCCCCGCGATACCGAGGATCTCGCCCTCGCGCAGTTCCAGCGACAGTCCCCGGAGCAGCGGAATCCGCTCGGGGCTCATCGCGTGCGCGTCCCGGATCCTCAGGAGCGGCCGGGTGGCGGCGGCGGAGCCTCCGACGGATACCGCGCCGGGAGCGGGGGCGCCGTTCCCGGCGTACGCCCGGCCCGGCGTGGAGGTGCCGGCTCCGCCGGACGTTCCGCCGGGTGGCGCCGCCGGTGCCGGTGCGTCATCACGGTCCGCCGGTACGGCCGTCCGGGCGGCGGCCGTGGTGGTGGTGCCGTTCGTGGCCCCGGGCTGTCGGGCCGTGGTCGAGGGCTGCCCGCCCGTGGGCGTGGTCCCTCCGGCCGTGACGAGGTCCGGTCCGGCGGTGGCGGGGCCGTCGTCCGCGCCGCTGGTGCCAGGGGTCCCGGAGGGTTCGGCGGCGACTGGCACGGTCGGCGCCGGT
Source organism: Streptomyces sp. NPDC051018 (assembly GCF_044456085.1). Classification (NCBI taxonomy): domain Bacteria; kingdom Bacillati; phylum Actinomycetota; class Actinomycetes; order Kitasatosporales; family Streptomycetaceae; genus Streptomyces; species Streptomyces sp. NPDC051018. The sequence continues at coordinate 520,825 of NZ_JBITFN010000002.1, read as the reverse complement.
CCGGCCGCCCCGCCCGGTGCGGTGGGTACGGGCGGGGCTCCGGGAGCTGAGGGGCGTACGGGCGGTGTGGAGGAGCCGGTCACCCCGGGGAGGCCGGCGGCCCCGGGGGCGGTGGCCGCGGGCGGGCCGGAAGCGTCCGGCGCCGGGGCCCCCGGCTCGTACCGCTCCTCGATCACTTCGAGCGGTGAGCCGCCCTCGGGCTCGGTGCGGCCGGGCTCGATGAGGGCGTCCAGCGCGCCGACCGCTGTCGCGGCCGTCCACTTGGACAGTTCCCGGCCGACCATCTCGCGGGCGAGGGAGCGTTCGTCGGTCTCGGCGGTGATCCGGCGGCCGACGACCCGGCCCTGCCGCATGATGGTGACGCGGTCGGTGGCGTGGATGATCTCGTCCAGCTTGTGGCTGATGAGGATCACGGCCTTGCCGTGGTCCGCGACGACCCGGCGCAGCACGGTGAACAGGTCCCGCGACTCCTCCAGGGTGAGCACCGAGGTCGGCTCGTCGAGGACGAGGACATCGGGGTCCCTGCGGAGGCACTTGACGATCTCCACCCGCTGGCGCTCACCGGTGGAGAGGTCCTCCACCCGGGCGTCGGGGTCCACCGCGAGGCCGTAGCGCCCGCCCACCTCCCGTACCAGCGACCGGATACGGTCGCGGTCGACCCGCCCCCGGTCGCCGAGGGCGATGTTCTCCCACACGGTGAGCCTGCCCACCAGGCTGAAGTGCTGGTGCACCATGGCGATCCCACGGGCGGCGGCCATGAGCGGGTCGGCGATCTCCTCGGCCCGTCCGCGCAGCAGGATCCGTCCCGCGTCGGGGGTGACCAGGCCGAGGAGGATCTTCATCAGCGTGCTCTTGCCGGCGCCGTTCTCGCCGAGCAGTCCGTGGATCTCGCCCGCCGACACCTGGAGGTCGACCTCGCCGCAGGCGCACACCGGGCCGAACCGCTTGCTGATGCCGAGCATCTGCAGCGCGGGCGCGCCGGCTCCGGGGGCGAGGGCGGGCACCGGGTCCGGTGCGGTGCGGCTACTGCTTGCCTGCGACGGCGTCATCGACGTTCAGCCTTCCGCTGCCGATGTCCTCGATGAGCTTGTTGAGCTTCGCCTCCTGGTCGCCCTTCGGCTCACAGAGCTTGACGGTGGGCACGGGGTCCTTGCCGAGGTGCCACTCACGGGCGACTCCCATGCGCAGGGTGCCCTCCTTGAAGTCCTTGAGCGCTCCGGCGAAGTAGGCGCCGGGGCTGAAGATGACGGAGATCGCGTACTTCACCCCGGCGCCCGCGGCCCCGCAGCGGTCGGTACCGGGGGTCAGCGCCGGGACGCCCTTCTGATTGGCGATACGGGTGACGGAGTCGGTGGCACCGCCGAGATAGGGGTAGATCACCTTGACGCCCTGGGAGAGCTGGGCGTTGGCGGCCTCGTTGGCCTTGCCGGAGTCGTTGAAGTCGCCGGTGTAGTTCTCGATCACCTCGGCGTCGGGGACGACGGACTTGATACCCGCCGTGTACGCCTTGGCGACGGCCCGTGCGAAGTCGAGGTCGGGGCCGGTGATGTAGCCCGCCTTCTTGCCGCCGTTCTCCTTCAGGATGAGCCCGGCGGCGTAACCGGCCGCGTACAGGCTCTCGTTGATGAAGTCGACGGACTGGGTGAAGGCCGGTGTCTGCTTGACCCCCTGGCCGCCGCTGATGTACCAGGTGACACCCTTGCACTGGGGCTCGGTGGAGGCGGAGAGCGCGTCCTTCAGCTCGCTGGCGCCGATCGCGACCATGTCGACTCGCTGGAGGCAGAGATTGCGTGCCTGCTGGACTGCGTCGGCGGGGTTGATCTTGTCGACGACGGTGAGCTTCCAGCCGTTGACGTCGGCGAACTTCCGGGTGTCGTCGACGAAGCTCTGGTAGTAGCCCTTGTCCTTGGTGTCGCCCGGGCTCATCACACCGATGACGACCTTGCCGTCGCGGTTCACATCGGGCTCGTTCCCGGGCAGGGTGCCCCCGGCCCGGGTCCCGGTGGCGGCGGCCTTGCCGGTGCCGCTTCCCTTCGGCGACTTCGGCTTGTCCGTCTGGGGGTCCCCGCAGGCGGTCAGCAGCAGTCCCGGTGCTATCACCAGGGCTGCGACGGTTCTCAGCATCTTGTTCATGGCATGTCTCCAGACGACTCAACGCGGGTTCGGCATCTCGTACGGCGCTGGGCGGTACGGGGTGTGCTGCGGGAGTTGCAGGAGTGGGGGGAGCCACGGCGACCACGGGCTCGGCTCGATCCCTGGAGACCGCGGCCCGGGAATCACCGGTGCCGCTCTATGGGGTGCGATCGGGGGCGGGGGCGCCGCTGTGCCGGACGGCGCAGGGACCGGGGTCCGGGGGCCGGGGGTGCCCGGTTCATGCCCGGTGGGACCCGTCATCCCCGGTGGGACCCGGCGTCGGCGCCGGCACCCCACTGGATGATCTGGACGTAGTTGCCGTCGGGGTCGGCGAGGGTGCCGATCAGTCCGAACGGCATCTGCTCGACCTTCCGCACCCAGGTGACGTCCTGGGTGAGCAGCCGGGCCTCGACGGCGCGGCAGTCGTCGACGTCGAGGTTGACGATCACACGGGCGGAGTCCCGGTTCGGGCCGGAGACCTCGCTGTGCTCCTCGATGAAGAGCTGGACGTCTCCGAAGGGGAACGCTCCGCCCTCGTTCTCCGCCACCGCGAACGCGTCGCGGTACCAGGTCTTCATCTGCTCGACCCGGTCCGAGCCGATCAGCAGGCTGCCGATTCTCATGGGATTCCTCCGAAGGGGGCAAAGGGGTGCCGGCGGCCGGTGCCGTCGGGCGGGGTGTGCCAGGGGGTTCCCGGTCCGCCGGCCCGGGAGCCGGTAGGGCGGGGCGGTGGGCCCGGTGCGCCCGGGAGCGCTTCGGGGCCGGGAGAGTGTGCGCGACGGACCGCGTGGGCGGGGTGCGGCACAGGGGAAGGGGAGCGGTGAAGCGGTGCGGGGCCATACTTCCGGTGCGGCGGGCGCGCGCGGGTCCGGTGTTCCGGGCGACGAGGCCGGGACCGGAGCCGGGGTCCGGCCGTCAGCCGCCGCGGTACTCGTCCCGGGGCGGGGTGAAGATGTCGAGGATCCAGGTCTCGCCGTGCTCCGGGTCGCCGATGAACAGGCTGTCCCCGTGGTCATGGCCCTTGGGCGCCCAGTAGACATCGCCGGGGCCGAGGGTCCGGCGCTCGTCCGAGCCGATCCGGAAGTCCAGCCTGCCCTTGAGGACGATGCCCCACTGCTCGTTGTCGGGATGGTTGTCGTACGGAGTGGGGCCGCGCCCCTCCTCGATGCGCCAGAAGGTCAGCATCATGTCGTCCCCCGTGTAGACGCGTCTGCGGAACCCGGGCTTGACCTCCTTGAACTCCGAATCGTCGAACGGCCAGATGTGCTGTTCCCCGCTCACGGGCGAGTCCGTCCTCTCTGTCGTGCCGCGCCCCGGCCGCCCCCGCCCCGCCCGGGGCCGAGGGCGACCGCCCGGGGCCTGTCGTCAGAACATGCGGGCGATCATGTGCTTCTCGACCTCGCCGAGATGGTCGGCGGCGGCGAGTGCGGCGGCCCGGGCATCGCCGCCGGACACCCCCGCGGCGATCCGCACATGGGCGAGGGAGGCTTCCGCGATGACCTCGCGGACGGCCCCGGCGTTGTCCTCGGCGTCCAGCAGCGAGGAGAAGTCCTCGGAGTCGAACACCGCGTCCAGCGCCTTGCGGTACAGCTCGTGCAGGGTGGGGTTGCCGCAGGCGCGCGCCAGCGCCAGATGGAAGCGCCGGTCGAGGTCCCGGAAGTCCTCCAGCCCCATCCCGGCGCCGAACCGGTCCGCCAGGGCGGTGATATGGGCGCGTTCGGCCTCGCTCGACCGCAGGGCGGCCAGCCGGGCGATGGCGACCTCCATCACCTGCCGTACCTCGAACAGCTCCGACACATTGCGCTTGCGCTGGTCGTCGGCGCCCAGGGGGACGTCGGGCAGGCTCTCGGCGACGAAGAACCGGTTGCCGCGCTTGATGACGCATCCCAGGAAGACCAGCCCCTGCACCGCCTCCCGCACCGAGGTCCGCGCCACGCCGAACTGTTCGCACAGCGTCCGCTCCGCGGGGAACCGGGCGCCGGGTGCGAGCACTCCGTCACGGATGCTCTCCAGCAGCGAGTCCCGTACCTTCTCGGAGACCGTCGCGCGGGAGACGGGGGCGAAGCGCAGCGGGTCCATCGGCACAGGTGCCTAGGAGCCGCTCGCGACGGCGAAGCGCCGCAGCTCCGCGTCGATGTCCAGCGGCCGGACGATGGCCCGGTGCTCCTCGTCGCCCCAGTGTTCCGGCGGGACGAGCCACATCACCTCGAACTCCAGCCCGTCCGGGTCCCTCGCGTACAGGCTCTTGTTGGCCCCGTGGTCGCTGGCGCCCTTCAGCGCGCCGGCCGCGGCCAGCCGGTCCCGTACTCCCGCGAGGTCCTGAAGCGACGGCACCTCCCAGGCGATGTGGTACATCCCCACGGTCGCGGTGCCCGCGTCGGACTGCTTCGCCTGCTCGCCGATGGTGAAGAAGGCGATGTCGTGGTGGTTGTCGGAGGCCGGGGCCCGCATGAAGACAAAGCTGCCGGGCGGGCCTTCGATGATGGTCTCGAAGCCGAGTACGTCCTGGTAGAACGCGGCCGTCCGGCGGGCGTCCCGCACATACAGGACCGCGTGGTTCATGCCGGTGATCGCCATCGTCGGCAACTCCTTCCGGGTTTTCGGACTGATGGTCTGACGGTCAGAAGGTAGGTATGCCGGACCACGCGGGTCTTTGTTTCAGGAGCACAAATCGGGGATTCAGCCACTGTGCACCTGGATGTTCACGGCCTTGACCCGGGTGTAGGCGTCCACGCCCGTACGGGAGAATCCGCTGGCCTTGCGGGGCTCACCCCGTCCGCCGTTCATGTCCGGGGCGAAGTGGCAGTTCACATTGACCTCGCCGCAGTCGAGGGTGTCGGCGAAGCGGAAGGCGCGCTCCAGGTCACGGGTGAACACGGTGCCGTTGAGGCCGTAGCTGGTGCCGTTGGCGATCTCCCCCGCCTCGGCCTCGGAGCGGAACGGCATCGCGGCCAGCACCGGGCCGAAGACCTCCTGCTGTTCCAGCTCACAGCCCCGGCGCACCCCGCCGAGCACGGTGGGCGCGACGAAGGCCGGGCCGAGTCCCTCCGGCAGCTTCGGTGAGCCGATGACCTCGGCGTCCCCCGCGGCGAGCGCGCGGCTCACGAAGCCGCGGACCCGGTCCGCGTGGGCCTCGTTGATCAGCGGTCCGATGAAGGTCTCCGGATCGAGGGCGTCCCCGACCGGAAGCCCGGCGGCGGCCTCGGCGACACCGTGCAGGACCTCCTCGTACACGGACTCCTCGATCAGCAGCCGGCTGCCCGCGACACACACCTCGCCCATGTTCACGAAGGCCGCCATCATCGCCCAGCCGACCGCCTGCTCCAGATCCGCGTCGGCGAAGACCACGACGGGCGACTTGCCGCCCAGCTCCAGATGGACGGGGGTCAGATTGCGTGCGGCGGCGGCCATCACCCGGCGGCCCGTCCCGGTGCCTCCGGTCAGGCTGATCAGATCGATCCTCGGGTCGGTGATCAACTGCTCGCCGACGGTGCCGCCCGGGCCGAGCACGAGATTGAGCACACCCGGCGGCAGCCCGGCCTCACCGAGCAGCCGCCCGAGTTCGCTGAGGGTGACGACCGCGTCGGCGGGAGGCTTCGCGACGATCGAGCAGCCCGCGGCGAGCGCGGAGGCGATCCGCTGACTGCCGGTCATCAGCGGCCCGTTCCACGGCAGCAGTTCGGCCACCACCCCGGCGGGCTCGGGCTCCCGCACGGTGAGGATCCGCGGGCCGCCGCCGGGCAGCAGCTCCGGCGGGAAGGTGGCACGGCGGGCGTCGCCGTGCGCGGTACGGGCCACGGCGGCGGCGTACGAGAAGGCGTTGGCGGCCTCGTACACATCATTGGCCAGCGCGCCGGACACCCCCTTGCCGGTGTCGAACGCCTCCAGCGCGGCGAACCGCCGCGCGTCGGCGCGGATCGCGGCCGCCGCGGCCTCCAGCACCTCCGCACGGCGCGGTCCCGGCATCCGCCGCCACACCCCGGTGTCGAAGGAGGTACGGGCGGCGGTGACCGCCTCGTCCACCTCCTCGGCGGTCGCCGCCAGATAACTCGCGGGCCGCAGCCCGGTGGACGGGTCGGTGATCGGCCGGAGGGTGCCCCCGGTGGCCTCACGGCCGCCGATCAGCTGGGGATAGGGGTCCGTACGGAGCAGGCCCGGCCGGAGCCGGGATCCGGCACCGGCGCCCCGGCTCCCGTCGGCTGCCTGTTCGGACGTCGCGGCACACATCGCGGCTACTCCCTCTGACTACCTGGACGCCATGGACGAATGCGTGTCAGGTTGGCGTTCCGGTGGGCGGCCCGCATCGTGTTCCCGGCATGGACGAGACGCCAGGGATTGTGCTCCCGGCCACGATGTCCGGCGGCGGTGCGCGACCTACTGTCCCTGGTCATGGTGAGCGACCACGACCCGAGCGCCGGGCACGACCCGGGCGCCGACCGCGGCACGCGTCCCGACCTGCTGGTCACGGGCGGCGACGTGGTGACCATGAACGCGCGCCGGGAGGTGCTCGCCGGGGGCACGGTGGCCGTCGCGGGCGACCGTGTGCTCGCCGTCGGCGCCACCTCGGCACTGCGGGCACGCTGGCCGGGTACCCGGGAGCTGCGCGCCGACGGATGTGTGGTCACCCCCGGGATGGTCAACGCCCATCAGCACCAGACCGGTGACCCGCTGGCCCGCGCCCGGATCCCCGACGATCTGCCGCCCGGCGCGTCCGTCGATTCCTGGGCCGTCCCCCTGCACGCCGCGCACACCGGGGACGACGACGAGCTGTCCGCGCTGCTGGTCTGCGCGGAGAACGTTCGCAACGGGGTGACGACCGTCGTGGAGGCGGGCACCGTCGCCCATCCGCACCGGGTGGCGGACGCCATGCGCGCGGTCGGGGTGCGGGGCACGATCGGCGCCTGGGGCTGGGACGTGCCCGGCGCGCCCTTCGGCGCGCCCGCGCCCCGGGTCCTGGAACGGCTGGGCCGGCTGCTGGAGTCCTATCCGCCCGGCGGCCGGGTGGAGGGCTGGGTCACCCTCGTCGGCCACGGTCTCGCCTCCGACGCGCTGCTGTCCGGGGCCGCGGAGCTGGCCCGTTCCACGGGTGCCCGGATGACGATGCACCTGTCTCCGTCGGAGGCCGACCCCCGGCACTATCTGCGCGCCACGGGCCGGCGTCCGGTGCTGCATCTGGAGCACCTGGGGGTGCTGGGCCCGCGGCTGCTGCTGGCGCACGCGGTGTACCTGGACGACGCCGAGGTCGAGGCGGTCCTCGCCAGCCGTACCGCCGTCGCCTACTGTCCCTGGGCGTATCTGCGGCTCGGCCAGGGCGTGACCCGGGCGGGACGGCACGCCGAACTCTTCGAGCGGGGCGGCCGGCTGGCCCTCGGCACCGACTCGGGCAACGCCGGTGACAGCTCGGACATCCTGCGCACGGCCGCGCTCGCCGCCGGACTGGCGAAGGACATGCGCGCCGATCCCACGGGCCTCGGCGCGGCCGAGGCGCTGGAGCTGGCGACGATCCGGGGCGCGGAGGCGGTCGGCATGGCGGACCGGATCGGTTCGCTCGAACCGGGCAAGTACGCCGATCTGGTGGTCCACGGGACGGCCCGCCCGGAGTGGACACCGCGCGGTGACATCGCCCATCAGCTGGTGTGGTCCGCCGACGGGCGCTCGGTGCGCGATGTCCTCGTCGGGGGCCGGATCGTGGTCCGCGACCACGTCTGTACGGGGGTCGACGAGTCGGTGCTCCGGGCCGACGCGGCCCGCCGCGCCCCCGAGTTGCTGTCCCGGTCCGGGGTTCCGGCGCGCCCCCGCTGGCCGGTGCTGCCCGCGCTCTGACCGCTTCACCTCCGAAACACACACCACAAGCACCACGGATCACCAGCACCACGGACCACGCATCACGCATCACGCACGACGAGCATCACACCCGACGAGACTCCGGGAGTCCACCGAATGAAGATCGCCGTCATCACCGCCGCCGAGCAGGTCGGACTGCGCGAGGAGCCGGACCCGGTACCGGGACCCGAGGACGTTCTGGTCCGGATCGGCGCCTGCGGGCTGTGCACCATGGAACGCCGTCTCTACCTCGGGACCAAGCCCGTCTACCCGGTCGCCGCCGGTCACGAGGTCGCCGGGGAGGTCGTCGCCGTGGGCGCCAAGGTGGCCTCGCTGCCCGGTGTGGCACGGGTGGGCGACACCGTGACCCTCGATCTGCTCACGCGCTGCGGCACCTGTACGTCCTGCCGCCGGGGGCGCAGCGCGCTGTGCAAGCAGCCGCAGGGCGGGGCCCTCTCGGACGGCACGATCTCCATGGGCGCGGGCCTGGCCGAGCTGGTGAAGGTGCCCGCCGCACAGGCGTTCGGCACGGGTTCCGCTCCGCTGCGCCATGCGGCGATGGGCGAACCCCTCGCCTGCGTCACCCACTCGGTACGGCTCGGCCGGCTGCGTGCCGGGGACCGGGTGGCCGTCGTCGGCGCGGGCTTCATGGGCAGACTCCATCTGGCGCTGGCGAAGCTCAGGGGCGCGGCGCGGGTCGGGCTGATCGACATCAGCGGGCAGCGGCTCGCCGAGGCGCGGGCGGCCGGTGCCGACTGGACCGCCACCCCCGACGAGGCCCTGACGACGGGCGGCGAACAGGATCTGGTGTTCGTCACCGCGGGCGCCCCCGGTGCGCTGGAGACGGCCGTCTCGATGTGCGACGACGGTGGCACGGTGGTGCTGTTCGGCGCGTTCCCCAAGGAGCTGTCCGCAGGGATCAGCCCCGATCTGGTCCACCATCACGAGCTGACCGTGACGGGTGTCTTCAGCCATGAGCCGCAGGACTGGACCGAGGCGGCGGCCCTGATCGCGTCCGGCCGGCTCGCCGCCGATCTGGACGCGCTGGTGACGGCGCAGTTCCCCCTCACCGAGGTGGACGAGGCATTGAAGCTGGCCGCCGGTTCACCGGTCTACCGCGTCCTCGTGGGCGGCTGACCGTGGCGCCCGCGCCGCCTCCGGTGGTCGTCGGCGTCGACCTGGGGAGCAACTCGGCCCGCGCGCTGGCCCTCGGCCCCGACGGCCGGACCCTGGGCAGCGCGACCGCCGGATACCCCGGCTCGCCGTCCTGGCGGCCCGGCCGTGCCGATCCCGAGGGGTGGCTCGCCGGGGCGGTCGACGCCGTGCGACGGCTCGCCGGCCGGCTGCCCGCCGCCTCGGCCCCGGTCGCCCTCGGCTTCGGCGGGCAGAGCCCGACGACCGTCGCCGTACGGGGTGACGGCACGGCGACCGCGCTGACGTGCCGTCACCCGGCGGGGGCCACGGGTTCCCCGGTGGAGCAGCACCTCGCCCAGCACGCGGCCGCGGGGGCGGACAGTACCCCCTGGCAGCTCTACGACTGGGTCATGGCGCGCCTGGGCGCGGACCGGCACCAGTCCCGCTGGCCCGGGGATCCGCGGCTCGACGGCTACGGCCCGCTCGCCCGTACGGGCACGGTGACCGGGACGGCCTCGGGGGCGTACGGCATCCCGGCCGGTACGCCCCTGGTGGCGGGCGCGCAGGACGCGTACCTGGCCTTCTGGGCGGGCGGACTCGACCGGGCGGGCCGGGCGATGGACCCCGGCGGGCGGACCGGCGGGCTCGCGGTCGCGGTGGCGGCCGGTTCGCCCGCCGCCGACCACTACGCGCTGCCCAGCGCCGTCCCGGGCCTCGATATCGTCGGCGGTCCGGTCGCCGCCCACGGACTGATGCTGGAGTGGCTGAGCACACTGACCGGACGCGCGGTCCCGGAACTGCTGGCCCTGGCCGGTCAGGTGCCGCCCGGGGCGCGCGGGGTGACCGTGACCCCGTATCTGGAGGGCGAGCGGGCGCCGCGCTGGAACCGCGATCTGCGCGGCGAGATCCACGGGCTGTCGTCCGCGGCGGGCCCCGGCGAGATCGCCCGCGCCGCCGTGGAGGGCGCCGCCTACGGACTCGCCCATATCGCCGTCGGACTGGCCGCGGGCGGAGCCCCGCTGGACACCCTGGTCTGCGCGGGTTCCCCGGCGCGCAGCCGTCTGTGGTGCGAGGTCAAGGCCGCCGTGCTCGGTGTCCGGGTGGAGGTCCCCGATCCGGTCGACGTGGCCGCCTACGGAGCGGCGCTGGCGGCGGGGGCGGGTGCGGGCTGGTGGCCGCAGCCGGGTACCGGACGCGGCGGCGACTGGCCGCGCCCCCGGATGACGGTGATCGAACCGGAGCCCGATCCGGCGTACGAGGAGGGGCTCGGGCTCTTCCTCGCCCTCGGGGACGCGGAGGTCGCCCGGCTGGCCGGGCGCGCCCGGAACCGGGGAACTGCCGCGCCCACGGCACAGGAGCCGCAAGCACGGGGGCCGGAAGCACGGGAGCCGCAAGCACGGGGGCAGGAAACGCAGACACGGAAAGCACCGGAGGCCCCGGCACCGGACCCGCGAACACCGGGCGCTCCGCCACCCGTCCGGACGGCACCGCGGACACCGACCCGGGACCGGGAGGCACCGCAGCCGTCGCCACCCGTCCGGAAGGCACCGCAAGCACGGTCGACGGGCCGGAAAGCACCGCGGACACCGCCGACGGACCGGAAAGCACCGCAAGCACCGCCGACGGACCGGGAAGCGCCGGGGACCGCGGCGACCGACCGTTACGAGAGCCAGGAGAGCAGATGCCCAACCCCGTGATCTTCATGGACCTGCCGACGCCGGATGTGGAGGCCACCTCGCGCTTCTACGCCGATCTGTTCGGCTGGACCTTCAACCGGCGGCCCGAGGGAGAGTTCCACGAGGTCCTGCCGGGAGTGAAGCCCAATCTCGGCATCCACCGTGAGGAACGGCCGGTCACCGGACCGGTGCCGAGGATCTACGTCATGGTCGACGAGCCGCCCGCGTATCTGGAGAAGGCCGTGGCGAACGGCGCCTCCGTGCTGTGGGAGGAGAAGTCCTGGGCCGAGTTCGAGGCCCGTTACGCGGCCTTCCGCGACCCCTGGGGCAATGAGGTGGTGCTGTGGAGGGACAAGGGCACGTACTTCAAGAGCGGCCACGCCCCGGAGGCGTAGCGCCCGAGCGGTCGTGGGGCAGGGAGCCCGTGAGCCCCGTGAGCCCCGTGAGCCCCGGGCCGCCTCCGGGGTCGCCGGAGCCTTCCGCCCCCTCCGTAACACCAGCCACCCGCCCGCCGGTGTCCCCGCCGGCGGCTTCCCACCCCACCCTGAGGAACCGTCATGACCAACACCCTTGTCTTCGTCGACATCCCGAGCCCCGACGTCGAGGCGTCGACCGTGTTCTACCGGGAGCTGTTCGGCTGGACCATCAATCCCCGGCCGCAGGGCGTCTTCCATCAGATCGTGCCCGGTGAGGGCCTGCACCTGGGGCTGTTCAGCGAGACCGAGCAGCACCCCGACCCGGCGCCGCTGCCCGCGCAGCCGCGTTCCGGGCTGCACACCCGGGTCTACATCCTGGTCGACGCCCCTCCCGGCGACTATCTGAACAAGGCCGTGCTGCTGGGCGCGACCGCGCTGTGGGAGCAGAGCTACTGGGAGGAGTTCAACGGCCAGCACGCCTCGTTCCTGGACCCGTGGGGCAACCAGATAGTGATGTGGCGCGCGAACGCATAGGCCCGCTTGACCGTACCGTCCGTACGGGTCCCCGAGCAGCAGCCCCCTGGAAACCGCCGCGAGCCGGGGGGCTGCCTCCCGCCGTGTGCCCGGGTGACTGCCTTACGCGTCGGAGGGCGGCGGTGGCCCGGGCGGGGCCACGGATCCGGCGGGGGCGGCGGGCCCTTGGGGATCCGGGGCCGGGTTGCTCAGAGCGGGCGGCGGGCGTGGGCCCTTCGCCGCAGCGCGGGGTCCGCGAGCGCGGGCGGGGCGTACGGGCAGTCCGCGGGGTTCACATCGGTCCCCGGCGCCACCAGGGCGTCCAGCCGGTCCATGACGTCGGGCCCCAGCCGTACGTCCGCCGCCGCGAGCTGGGCCGTGAGCTGCTCCATGGTGCGGGGCCCGATGATCGCGGAGGTGACGGCCGGGTGGGCGAGGACGAAGCCGAGGGCGAGCTCGATCATGGTGTGGCCGGACTCGTCGGCGAGTGCGGCGATCTCCTCGACCACGGCGTACTTGCGCGCGCGGACGGTCTCCTCGGCGTGGTCGAAGTGCTCGGCGTTGCGGACGGCCCGAGAGTCGGCGGGGGCGGCGGTGCCCGCCCGGTACTTGCCGGTGAGCCAGCCTCCGTTGAGGGGGCTGTAGACCATCACACCGAGCCCGTGCCGCTCGCAGGCGGGCAGGGCCGCCGCCTCCGCGTGCCGGGCGAGCGCCGAGTAGGCGAGCTGCTCGCTGGTGAAGCGCTCTCCGCCCCGGCGCTCCGCCGTCCAGCGGGCTTCGACGATCGTGTCCGCGGGGAGGGCCGACGAGCCGATCGCCAGCACCTTGCCCTGCCGTACCAGATCGGTCAGGGCGTCCAGTGTCTCGCCGAGGCCGGTGCCGGGGTCGGGCCGGTGCAGCTGGTAGAGGTCGATCCGGTCGGTGCCCAGACGGCGCAGGCTGTCCTCGACCGCGCGCATGATCCAGCGCCGGGAGGCGCCCCGGGTCAGGGGGTCGCCGTGGTCCATCTGCTCACCGAACTTGGTGGCGAGCACCACGCCGTCCCGCCGCCCCTTGAGGGCGCGGCCGAGGATCTCCTCCGTCTCCCCGGAGGCGTACACATCGGCGGTGTCGATGAAGTCGACTCCCGCGTCCAGGGCGGTGTGCACCATGCGCACACACGCGTCGTGATCCGGGTTGCCCCACGCCCCGAACATCATGGTGCCGAGACACAGGCGGCTGACCCGGGGGCCCGTTCCGCCGAGGTTCGCATAGTCCATCGCCCGAGACTGACACGCCCGCCCCGCCGCACCGATGTGGCCGGGGAGCAGCGTGGACGGCCGATGTTCGTGCCTGAAGCACATATCGGCCGTGTGCGCCGCCGACCTACCTTCGGGGCATCGACAAGCAACCGAGTGCAAGCGACCGAGTGTTCGAGAGTGCCTGGGAGGAAAGCCGTGCTGGACCGGATGACCGCTTCGGAACTCGCCCTGCACCAGCGGGGGGACAGGGCCCTCCGTACCACCGGGCCCGAGCGCGAGGGGGACGGGCTCGTCGGGTCGCCTCTCCCGAGCGACATGCTCCAGCCCTGGGAGGTCTGGAGCCAGGAGCTGTTCGACCTGGAGATGATCAGGGTCTTCGGCCGTTCCTGGGTGTGGCTCGGGGACACCGAGGATCTGCGCAGACCCGGTGATTTCATCACGGGGAGGATAGGCGGCCAGTCGGTGCTGGTGGTCAAGCAGCGCGACGGTTCGGTCAAGGGCTTCCTCAACAACTGCCGGCACCGCGCCTCGGGCGTGGCCTTCGAGCCGGCGGGCAACTGCGGCAAGGCGTTCGCCTGCCCGTACCACGCCTGGACGTACGGTCTCGACGGCTCACTGCTGTCCATCCCCGACAAGGACCGGATGTACGGCCCGGACTTCCCGATGAAGGAGTACGGGCTGGTCCCGATCCGTATCCACATCGCCTTCGACAAGCTGGTGTTCGGCTGTCTCTCGCGCAAGGCGCCGGCGTTCGAGGAGTGGATCGCGCCGCTGCTGCCGAGGTACGAGGCGTACCGGATCGGCGAGTACCACCGCTACCACCGTGAGCTGGACGAGATCTATCCGATGAACTGGAAGGTCTTCGTCGAGAACTCCAACGACGACTACCACGTCCGCTTCGTGCACCGCAGGCTGAACAAGGTGCGCAAGCAGATGGACACCGTCGTACGTTTCCAGGGGCGCACCACCAGCGGCTACAAGCCGCACAGCGACGGTTTCGACCTCTCCCTCGGCCGTACGGATCTGAACGAGGAGGATCTGCGCGGCAGCTACGCCGAGTTCGTCTACCCCAACCTCACTCCTCTGCCGTACGGCGCACAGCTGATCATGGTCCGGGTGGATCCGCTCGCCCCGGACTCCAGCAGGCTGGTCTCCCGTATCTACGGGCTCTCCGACGACATCGAGCTCCAGGAGCGGGAGCTGGTCAATCTGGAGCTGACCAACAAGGAGGACACCGACATGGTGACGGTCCTCATGGAGAATCTGCGCTCGCCTTTCTACCGCGTCGGCCCGCCGAGCACCTGGGAGGGCCGGGCCCGGCACATGATGAGGCAGATCCGTGCGGACGTGGCGACTCCGCTGGCGCCGGACGAGTTCGACGGCCCGGTCGAGTGCTGACCCGTGAACCGAAGGAGAGGAGTACCCGTGCCCGACAGGAAGCTCACCGAGGCACGCTGGACCCATATCGCCCTGCCGACGAGCGATCTGGAGGCCGCGATCGAGTTCTACACCTCGTTCACCCCGCTGGTCGTGGTCGCCCGGCACAGTGACGCCGCCGGCGCCAACGCCTGGCTGTCGAACCAGGGGCAGGTGGAGACGCCGTTCGTCCTGGTCCTGGTGGGGTTCGACAAGGACAAGGGCAAGAAGCAGCCGCAGCTGAGCCCGTTCGCCCATCTCGGCATGGAGGTGCCCGAGCGGAAGGACGTCGACACCACGGCTGCCCGTGCCCGGGAGGCCGGCTGTCTGCACTGGGAGCCGATGGAGCTGCCGCCGCCGGTCGGCTATATCTGCGCCCTCACCGACCCGGACGGCAATGTCGTCGAGATCTCCCACAACCAGAAGGTCTTCGAGGAGGTGCGCACCCTCTGGGGAGACGGTGCCGGGCGGTGACGCGGGACGGGGAGACCGCGCAGGGCACCCGTGAGGCAGTCGAGAGCTATCTCGCGGCTCTCAACAGCGGTGACGCCGACCGGATCGCCGACCGGGTGACCGAGGACTTCCACAACGAGCACACCTCGGCACTGGGGCGGAGCGTCCACGGCAGGTCCGCCTACCGGGAGCGGCTGACGGCCTTCCTCACCGAGTTCCGGGAACTGGCGTACACCACCGAGGACCTTCTGGTGGACGGTGACCGGGCGGTTCTCGCCTACCGGATGACCTTCCGCTGGGCAGGGGCAGCGCACCGCCCGGAGATCCGGATCCGGGGCGTGTTCCGGTTCCGGGTCAGGGACGGGGCGGTGGCCCACCGGATCGACTACTGGGACGGCGCGGAGTTCCACCGCCAGGCCGGCGGAACGGCACAGCGGTGAACGGCGGTCCGGCGAACGGCAGATGGCGGATGTCGGACGGGAGGGGCTCAGCGGCCCATCCGCCGGGCCGGTCCGGCGGTCCGGCGGTCCGGTGACGACGACAGACCAGCAGACCAGCAGCGCGCAGCCAGCGATGAAAGGAACAACTGTGCAGACCCATTCGGCCCTCGGGGCGGGCAAGCTCCGGCGGATGCGCCGTATGTTCGGCGAGGACGGACGTGCCGTGTTCGTCGCCATCGACCACGCCGCGTACATGGGTGAGGGCCCGCCGCTCGGCGAGCCGATGGCGCGGATCGCCTCCGGCGGGCCCGACGCCGTGCTCGCCACCTGGCATCTGGCCCGCGCCTACGCCGATGTCTTCGCCGGCTCCGGCCTGGTCCTGCGGGTGGACGGCGGCTCGTCCGAGATCGGCGACTTCGCCCGGAGCGATGTCAACGAGATCATGCATCTGCCGGAGCAGGCCCTGAAGATCGGCGCGGACTGCCTGGTCGTGCTCGCCTTCCCGGGCGCGCCCGACGAGGATCTGTCGCTGAAGCGGCTGGCGCGGCTGGCCTCGGAGTGCGAGCTGCTCGGGCTTCCCGTGATGGGCGAGATGATCCCGGGCGGCTGGGGCAAGGCCGTGCCGTGGACCGCGCAGAACGTGGCGCGGGCCGCACGGATCGGCGCGGAGCTGGGCGCGGACATCATCAAGACCGTCTGCCCCGGGCCTCCCGCGGAGTTCGCCGAGGTCGTGGCGGCGTGTCCGGTGCCCGTGGTGGCGCTCGGCGGCCCCAGGACCGACAGTGAGGACGATGTGGTCGCCCTTGCCAAGGGTGTGGTGGACGCGGGGGGCGCGGGTGTCGCGTTCGGCCGCAATGTGTGGGGGTCGCCGGAGCCGGACAAGCTCGTCGCCCGTCTCCGGGACGCGGTCCACGGCACCGGCGCCTGAGTCCCGGCGCGTCCGTACCGCGCCGGTATGAGACCTCCGGGGCTCCGGCCCCGGGAAAGGCCCCGGGCGGACCGGGTGAGGTACGGGAGCGCAGGCCCGGTCCGCCCGGACTCCGTACTCCGACACCGGGTACGCCGACACCGGTCGGGGCCGGGGTCCGGCTCCCCGGGTGCGTACACCGGACGGATCAGTGGCTCCCCGGCTGCTCACACCGGTCCGGGGCCCGGCTCCCCGGCCGCGTACCGGCCGGGGGTCGGCCGGGGGTCGGCCGGGGGTCGGCCGGGGGTCGGTAACCGGACGCTCTCCCGGCGACCGGCCGGGCCTGATCGGCTCTCGCCGTCCGTACCGAACCGTCGAGGGGGCGGGCTCCCGAATCACCGGCCGGACCGCGGTTCCGGCGGCCCGTCACCCCTCGCCCCCGGCCGGGGGCCGGACGGCGACCCGCCCACCGTCCCCAGCCGGTGCGGTACGAACCGCCGATCCGGTACGGGCCACGTCCCACCGAGCCACCCCTCCGGCGCCGGGGGCCGACCGCTTCCCTGACCGACGGGACCCCCGCCGACGAGCCCCCGGCCCGCGAGCCGCCCCTGCCACCAGGAGTCGTGATCATGACCAAGCAGGTCCTCGCCGTTCCCTCGGTGGTCATCCGGTTCGCCGGTGACTCCGGCGACGGCATCCAGCTCACCGGTGACCGGTTCACCGCCGAGACCGCGGCCTTCGGCAACGACCTGGCCACCCTCCCCGACTTTCCCGCCGAGATCCGTGCCCCCGCGGGCACGCTCCCGGGCGTGTCCGCCTTCCAGCTCCACTTCGCGGAGCACGGGATCTCCACGCCCGGGGACAGCGCCGATGTGCTCGTCGCGATGAACCCGGCCGCGCTCAGGGCCAATCTCGGGCAGCTGCGGGCGGCGGCCCAGATCATCGTGGACCGCGACCAGTTCACCCCGCGGAATCTGACAAAGGCCGGCTACTCCTCCGATCCGCTCCAGGACGGCTCCCTCGACGCGTACACCCTGCGCCCGGTCCCGCTGACCACGCTGACGGCGGGCGCGCTGAAGGACTCCGGGCTCTCGCGCAAGGACGCCGGGCGCGCGAGGAACATGTTCGCACTCGGGCTGCTGAGCTGGATGTACCAGCGGCCGACCGGGAACACGGTGGCCCATCTGACGGCGAAGTTCGCCGGGAGGCCCGACATCATGCGGGCCAACATCACGGCCCTCCACGCGGGCTGGAACTTCGGTGAGACGACCGAGGCGTTCGCCGTGTCGTACGAGATCGCGCCCGCTCCCGCGCCCCCCGGACGGTACCGGAACATCACCGGGAACCTCGCGCTGTCGTACGGTCTGGTCGCGGGCGCGCGGCGGGCGGGGCTGCCGCTCTTCCTCGGGTCGTATCCGATCACCCCGGCCTCCGACATCCTGCACGAACTGAGCCGCCACAAGAACTTCGGCGTGACGACGTTCCAGGCGGAGGACGAGATCGCCGCGGTGAGCGCGGCCCTGGGAGCGTCCTTCGGAGGCTCGCTCGGGGTCACCACGACCTCGGGCCCGGGGATGGCGCTCAAGGCGGAGGCCGTCGGTCTCGCCGTCACCCTCGAACTGCCGCTGGTCGTCGTCGACATCCAGCGCGGCGGACCGTCCACCGGGCTGCCCACCAAGACCGAGCAGGCCGACCTGCTCCAGGTGCTGTACGGGCGCAACGGCGAGTCGCCGGTGCCCGTCGTCGCGGCGAGTTCGCCCGCCGACTGCTTCGACACCTGTCTGGAGGCGGTACGGATCGCGCTGAAGTACCGCACCCCGGTGGTGCTGCTGTCCGACGGATATCTCGCCAACGGCTCGGAGCCCTGGCGGATCCCCCGCGAGCGCTCGCTGCCCGACCTGGCCTGCGAGTTCTCCTTCGCCACCGGCCCCAACGGGACGGCCGAGGACGGCTCCCCGCGCTTTCTGCCCTATCTGCGGGACCCGGACACCCTGGCGCGGCCCTGGGCAGTGCCCGGCACCCCCGGTCTCGAACACCGTATCGGCGGGCTGGAGAAGGCGGACGGCACGGGAGACATCTCGTACGACGCCGCCAACCACGAGTTCATGGTCCGCACCCGACAGGCCAAGGTGGACGGCATCGCCGGGGAGCTGCCCCCGACGGCCGTCGACGATCCGGACGGCGATGCCCGGGTGCTGGTGCTGGGCTGGGGTTCCACGGCGGGGCCGATCACCGCCGCCTGCGCGCAGGTGCGGGCCGCCGGGGGTTCGGTGGCCCGGGCCCATCTGCGGCATCTCAATCCGTTCCCGTCCGACCTCGGCGAGCTGCTGGCCGCGTACGACCGCGTGGTCGTCCCGGAGATGAACCTGGGTCAGCTCGCCCTGCTGCTGCGGGGGCGCTATCCGGTCGACGTCGTCTCCGTCACCCAGGTACGGGGAGCGCCGTTCAAGGCCGCCGATCTGCGGACCGCCGTCGAGAAGGTGCTCTCCGATGTCTGATGCCCCGCCGATACCCGATGTCCCGACGGCGCCCGACGCCCCGCCGATGTCCGACGCCTCGACGGCGTCCTGCGCCCCGGCGAGCGTGCCCGCGACGGACGCGTCTGTGACCATCGCGTCTGTGACGCGCACGCCCCTGACGCTGACCGCGAAGGACTTCCGCTCGGACGAGGAGGTGCGCTGGTGCCCCGGCTGCGGTGACTACGCGATCCTCGCCGCCGTGCAGGGCTTCATGCCCGAGCTGGGTCTGGCGAAGGAGAACATCGTCTTCGTCTCCGGCATCGGCTGCTCGTCCCGCTTCCCGTACTACATGAACACCTACGGGATGCACTCCATCCACGGCCGTGCCCCCGCCATCGCCACCGGACTGTCCGTCTCCCGGCGGGATCTGTCGGTCTGGGTGGTCACGGGTGACGGCGACGCGCTCTCCATCGGCGGCAACCACCTCATCCACGCCCTGCGACGGAACGTCAATCTGAAGATCCTGCTCTTCAACAACCGGATCTACGGCCTGACCAAGGGCCAGTACAGCCCGACCTCCGAGCCCGGGAAGATCACCAAATCGACGCCGATGGGCTCGCTCGACACCCCGTTCAACCCCGTGAGCCTCGCCATCGGCGCCGGGGCCGGCTTTGTGGCCCGTACGGTCGACTCGGACCGGGGGCACCTCACCTCGGTGCTTCGGGAGGCGGCCGCGTACGAGGGCACGGCGCTGGTGGAGATCTACCAGAACTGCAATATCTTCAACGACGGCGCGTTCGAGGTCCTCAAGAATCCCGCCACCCGGGACGGACATCTGCTCCGCCTCGAACACGGCCGGCCGCTGCGGTACGGCGCCGACGGCGAGCGCACCGTCGTACGCGCTCCTTCCGGGTCCCTGCGCCCCGCCCTCACGGCGGACCTGGCCTCCGGAGCGGCGGCCGTCGCCCCGACCGGCAGTTGTACGTCCTGCGGAAGCGCGGCGGCCGGGGGTGAGCCGGCCGGCGGTGGAGGGGTCGCCCGGAAGGACGCCGGGCACGAGGTCGTGCACGACCGCGGTGAACCCGATCCCGCCGTTGCCTTCGCCCTCTCGCGGCTGCCCGAGAACGGCGGCCCCACCCCGATCGGGGTGTTCCGCTCGGTGGCCAGGCCCTCGTACGACCGGCTGGTCGCCGACCAGGTACGCGAGGCGGCCCGCACCGGGGGGCCCGGCGATCTGGACGCGCTGCTCACCGGGCGCGACACCTGGACCGTCGGATAACCCGCGCCCCGGCCGCCCCAGTCCGTTTCCCTCCGGGAGGTGTCCATGACCTATGTGATCGGTACGAACTGCGTCGACGTCAAAGACCGCACCTGTATCGCCGAATGCCCCGTCGACTGCATCTACGAGGGCGAACGGATGCTGTACATCCACCCGGACGACTGTGTCGACTGCGGCGCCTGCGAGCCGGTCTGTCCGGTGGAGGCAATCTACCCCGCCGACACCCTTCCGGCGCAGTGGCTGTGGCATCTGACCGCCGCCACCGAGGTGCTGGCGGGACACCGGGAGGAGCCGGGCGCGGGCCAGGTGACCGACCACCGGGACGTCACCCGGCTGCCCGCCGCCTCCGACGCCCCCTGACCCCGGCACCACGCACACCCGGGGGTCCGGATATCGCCGGACCCGCCGCCCCGCCGCCCGTACCGGCCGGGACCACCCTTCCCACCGCGATCAGAGAAGAGGCCAGACGTGACTGATTGGCGCCTTGCCGTGGACATCGGCGGCACCTTCACCGATGTCGTCCTGCTGGACGCCGACACCGGCCGTGTCGTCGTCGAGAAGACGCTCACCACTGCGTCCGCGCCGCTCGGCGGCGTACGCACCGGTGTGCTGTCCGCTCTGGGCAAGGCCGGGATCGCCCCCGGCGACATCACCCGGCCCATCGTCCACGCCACCACCCTCGTCACCAACGCCCTCATCGAGGGCAAGACCGGGCGCGCCGCGCTGGTGACCACCGACGGCTTCGGTGACACCCTGGAGATCCGCAGCGAGCACCGCTACGACATGTACGACCTCCAGATCGAGTTCCCGGCGCCGCCGATTCCCCGGGACCTGGTCTTCGAGATCAACGAGCGCACCTCGGCGAGCGGGGAGATACGCACCCGGCCCGGCGAGGCCGGGCTCGACGCGCTCGCCGACGAGTTGCGGCAGCACGACGTCGAGGCGGTCGCCGTGTGCCTGCTCAACTCCTATGCCGACGCCGAGAACGAGCGCACGGTCGCGGAGGGGCTGGCCAAACGGCTCGGTGTGCCGGTCTGCGCCTCGCACGAGGTGACCCCGCAGATCCGTGAGTACCCGCGCATGATCACCACGGTCTGCAACGCGGCGACCATGCCGGTCATCGGCCCCTATCTCAAGGAGCTCCAGGACTGGCTGACGGCGACGGGATTCGGCGCCTCGGTGCTGATGATGCTCTCCAACGGCGGTGTGGTCTCCGCCGACGACGCCCGCAGGGTGCCGATCCGGCTGGTCGAGTCCGGTCCGGCGGCCGGTGCGCTGGCCGGAGTCTGGTACGCGCGCCGGCTGGGCGAGGAGCGGCTGTTCTGCTTCGACATGGGCGGTACGACCGCGAAGTCCTGCCTCATCGAGGACTACCGGCCGGAGCTGACCAATGAGTTCGAGGTCGCCAGGGTCTACCGCTTCAAGAAGGGCTCGGGCTACCCCTGTTCGATCCCGTCGGTCGACCTGGTGGAGATCGGCGCGGGCGGCGGCTCGCTGGCCCGTGTCGACGACCTCGGTCTGCTCAAGGCAGGTCCCGACTCGGCGGGCGCCGACCCCGGTCCGGTCAGCTACGCCCGCGGCGGTACGGTCCCCGCGACCACGGACGCCGATCTGGTGATGGGCCTGCTCGACCCGGCGTACTTCCTCGGCGGCGAGATGCCGCTCGACCTCGGCCGGGCGCGGGCCGCGTTCGCGCCGCTGGGCGAGCGGCTGGACGCCTCGGCGGACGACACCGCCGTCGGGGTGTACGAAGTGATCAACCAGAACATGGCGGCGTCCGCCCGGATGCACGCCGTGGAACGCGGGATCGATCTGCGCGGTGTGTCGCTGATCGCGTTCGGCGGCGCGGGCCCGGTGCACGCCTGCGGGGTGGCGTCCCTGCTGGAGGCGCCCCGGGTGATCTTCCCCGTGAACGCGAGTGTGCTGTCCGCGTTCGGCACCCTGGTCAGCCCGGTACGGATCGACCTGGCCCGGTCCATGGTGCGGTCCCTGGACGGGCGGGTCTCGTCCGACCGGGATGTGCTGCTGGAGGACATGCGCCAGGAGGGCCGCCGGATCCTGGCCGCCGCGGGAGCCGCCGCCGGTGATGTGAGGTTCCGGTACGGCCTGGACGCCCGGTACGAGGGCCAGGGCAACGAGATCACCCTCTGGGTCGGCGAGGGCGCCTCCTGGCCGGCGACGCTGGAGGAGACGCTGGACCTGTTCCACGGCGAGTACGAGAAGATCTACGGCCTGCGGATCCCGGATGTCGGGGTCGAGGTCGTGACCTGGCGGGTCGCCGCCTGGTCGGACGCCCCCGGCTTCGAGGTGCCGGCCGTGGCCGGGGGCACCGGCTCCCCCGTGCCCGACCGCCACCGTGACGCCCGCTTCCGCAGGGGCGAGGACCCCGTGCCCGTACCCGTGTACCGGCGTGCGGCCCTCGGCGCGGGTGACCGCTTCGAGGGGCCCGCCCTCGTCGAGGAGCGTGAGACCACATCCGTCATCCCCGGCGGCTGGAGCTGTGAGGTCGCGGCCGACGGCTCGATCATCGCCACCGCCACACCGAAGGAGGTCTCCCCGTGAGCCCTGAGAGCCCCGTGAACCCTGAGAGCGCTCAGAGCCCTGAGCCCGCTGCGAGCGCTGAGAGCGCTGAGAGCCGCACGTTCGACGCGATCGAGCTGGAGGTCCTGTGGGGCTCGCTAGTCGCGACCGTCAACGAGCAGGCCAAGGCGCTCCAGCGATCCGCCTTCTCCCCGATCGTGCGGGAGGCGGGCGACCTCGCCAACGCGCTCTTCGACCGGCGCGGCCGGATGGTCGCCCAGGCCGTCACCGGCACTCCCGGCCATATCAACTCCCTCGCGATCGCCTGCCGCAACATCCTCGACCGCCATCCGGTCGACTCGCTGGCCCCCGGTGATGTGCTCATCACCAACGACCCGTACCGGACGGCGGGTCAGCTGCTGGATGTGACCGTGCTGGTGCCCGTGTGGCGCGGGGGCCGGGCCATCGGGTTCTTCGGCTCCACCATCCACCACACCGACGTCGGCGGGTACGGCATCGGCGCGGGCGCCCGCGATGTGTTCGAGGAGGGCCTGTGGATCCCGATCAGCAAGCTGATGACGGCGGGCGGGCGCAACGATCCGGTCTGGGACTTCATACTGGCGAATGTGCGCCAGCCCACGCATATGGCGGGCGATCTGCACGCGCAGATGGCGTCCGGCGAGGTCGGCGCCGGGCGGCTCCGGGCACTGCTGGACGCCTACGACCTCCCCGACATCGAGAACCTGGCGGACGAGGTGATCCGCCGCTCCGAGGACGCCACCCGGCGCGCGATCCGCGAACTGCCCGGCGGGGTCTACCGGGCCTCGTCGGTGCTCGACCTGGCGGACGGCTCGGAGATCACCATCGAGGTCGCGGTGACCGTCGACTCCGACAAGGGCGAGATCCTGGTCGACTACGCGGGCTCGTCGGGCGCGAGCCCGTGGGGCATCAACGTGGTGAAGAACTACACCCACGCGTATACGACGTTCACCCTGCGCAGCCTGCTCAATCCGGAGATCCCCAACAACGCGGGCTCGCTCGCGCCGATCCTGGTGGAGGCGCCGGAGGGCAGCATCGTGAACGCGGTGCCTCCGTCGCCCTGCACCGCACGCCATGTGGTGGGTATGTTCCTGCCGATGCCGCTGCTCCAGGCGATGTCCCAGGCGCTGCCGGACGCGGTGATGGCCGAGGGCTCGGCCGCCGTGTGGACGATGCAGGTCAGCGGGCACGACGCGGAGGGCAAGCCGTTCATCACGGCGATGTTCACCTATGCGGGCGGGGTGGGCGCGCGGGCGACCAAGGCGGGTCTTTCGACCACCTCGTACCCGACCGGCGTGTCCGCCGTGCCGCTGGAGGTCGTGGAGGCGTCCGCGCCGATCCGGTTCCTCCGCAAGGAACTGCGCCGCGGCTCGGGCGGGAAGGGCGCACAGGAGGGCGGGATGGGGCAGACGATCGAGTTCACGGTCGACTCCCCCTCACCCTGGGTCCTCAACGCGGTGACCAGCCGTCTCGCCCGGGGCCCCCGGGGCGTCTTCGGCGGTGGGGCCGGGGCGACCGGCCGCTTCCTGGTCAACGGGGAGCCGGTCCGTACCCAGGCGCGCATCACCCTCCAGCCGGGTGACGTCGTACGCCTGGAGCTGCCCGGCGGCGGCGGGTACGGGGAGGCGGAACCCCCGGCGGCGGCCGCGTTGGTCTGACGTTCCGTCACGGGGGCGGGTGGGACGTCCGCGGTTCGGGTCCGAGGTGCGGTCCGGTCCCGGTCCGGTCCCTCCGTGGTGCTCGTGGTGCCGGGCCTCCGCCGGTCGGGATGTGGGTCCGCGCGCCAAAGGACAGTCCTCGCCCCCGGGGTTCCGTTCACCGGGTGGTGCCCGTCGGTCCGGTCCTCACGGGGGCGGGGTCACGGCCGGGAAGGCGAGCAGGCCGGAGCGGCCCGCGCCCCACGGGGTGGGCCTCCCCCGCGCGCGGGCCCGCCCGAGTCCCGGCACAGCCCCGTATCCACCCGTACCTCTCCCGCCCGCGGCGGGCCGCACTTCCCCGGCCCGCCGCGGGACCCGGACTTCTTCGGAGGCAGGACATGGCGATCCCACCACCCACCTTCGCGGCCCGCTGGGCGGACACCGTCGCCGCCGTCCCCGGAGCGACCTTCCTCGTCTGGGAGGCACCGGACGGCTCGGTGACCCGCTGGACGTACGGCGCGTTCGACGACCTGGTCGCCCGGACGGCCGGCGCGCTGGTGGAGCGAGGTGTCTCCCGCGGGTCCCGGGTCGGCATCGCACTGCCCAACTGCCCGGCGTACGTGGCCCTCTGGCTCGCCCTCGCCCGCCTCGGCGCCGCGATGGTGTGCTCCGACCCGTCCGCGCGCGCCCCCGAACTCGCGGCCCAGCTGCGCCGCACCGGGGCCCGGCTCGGCTTCTGCGCCCCCGCCCTTGCCCCGGAGTTCCGGGCCGCCGCGGCAGGGACCGGCACCGAGGTGATCGAGGTCGAGGTCACCGACACCGGCCTGGCCTCCCTGAGCGGCCCCCCGGTGTCCGCCGTGCGCGCGGAGCCGGACGATCCGGCCGGGCTGATGTTCACCTCCGGCACCACCGCCGAACCCAAGTGCGTGGTGGTGACCCAGGCCAACTACGCCTTCGCCGGGGACGTCATGGCGTCCGCCGCCGCGCTGCGGCCCGGGGACCGGCAGCTCGTCGTCCTGCCCCTCTTCCACGCGAACGCCCAGTACTACTCGTTCGCCCCCGCCATCGCCGTGGGCGCGTCCGTCGTGCTGATGCCGCGCTTCTCCGCGAGCGGCCTGCTGGCCCAGGCGGCCCGCCACGAGGTGACCCATCTCAGCCTGTTCGCCGCGCCGATCCGGATGGTCCTCGCACGGGGCGCCACCGAGGTGCCCGGACAGCGGATCACCCACTGCTGGTACGCGCAGAACATCACCGGCGAGCAGTACGAGCGGTTCGCCGCGCTGGTCGGGTGCCGCCCGCGCCAGCTGTACGGGATGACGGAGACCGTGCCCGCCGTGCTCACCAATCGCGCCCTCGCCCCGGAACCGTCCTCCATGGGCACGGTGACCCTCGGCTGCCGGGTCGAGGTCCGCGACCCCGGGACGGGGCGCGCGGCAGCGCCCGGGGAGGAGGGCGAGGTGTTCGTCCACGGAGAGCCGGGGACCACGCTGTTCGCGGGCTATCTGGACGATCCGGCGACAACGGCCGCCTCCTACCCCTTCGGCGACGGCTGGTTCGCGACCGGCGACCGGGCGACCACGGACTCCCTGGGCAGGTTCTTCTTCGCCGGCCGCCGTGGCGATGCGCTGAAGGTCTCCGGCGAGAACGTCTCACTGATCGAGATCGAAGCGGTACTCGCCCTCCACCCGGCGGTCCTGGAGGCCGCGGTGGTCGGCGAGCCCGATCCCGTACGGGACGAGGTCCCGGTCGCCTATGTGGTGCCCGCGCCCGGGGCCGAGCCGGACGCCCTGGACGATCTGGCGGACTGGTGCGCCGCGCGCCTGGCGAAGTCCAAGCGCCCGGTGCGGTACGAGCGGGTGCCGGAGCTGCCGCGCACCTCGGTCGGCAAGATCCGCAAGTTCCAGCTCACCGAGAGGTCCCGCGCATGACGGCCACCCCGCCTCCGCACCGCCCCTTCCCCGGCCTCACCGTGCCGGAGCGGCTGCCCTCGACCGCCGCGCTCGCCGACGTCCTGCAACTGTGCGGCAGCGCGGGCTGGCTGACCCCGCCACTGCGCCCGTTCGCGCGGGGCGGTCCGGCACCCGTCCTGGGTGCGGCCCGTACCGTACGGATGGCGGCGGGCCCCGGCACCCACGGGCTCGGTCCGCTGCGTTCCCTCTTCGGCGAGAACCTGCCGGGGCGGATTCTGGTGATCGCCGGTGCCGACTGCGTGCCCGGTGCGGTCTGGGGCGAGATCCTCACCGCGGCCGCGCTCGCCCGTGGCGCGGCCGGAGCGCTCATCGAGGGGCACGTACGGGATGTGACGGCCCTGGAGCGCCTGTCACTGCCGGTATGGGCCCTCGGCGAGGCCACGGCGGGCCCGGGGACAGGGGTGCATGTCGCCGAACTGGACGGCCCGGTCACCATCGGCGGGGTGACGGTGACGGACGGCTCCCCCGTACTCCTCGACGACGGCGGCGCGGTGGCACTGGACCCGGACGAGGCGTCGCGGCTCCTCGCCGACGCCGAGGAGTACACCCGGGCGGAGGAGCAGGTGATCGGCGCCCTGGAGTCCGGACTGCGGCTCCCCCGGGCGTACGCGCCCAAGGCCCGGACCGTCGCCCGCCTGCGCCGGAGCCGGTCCTGAACCACGGCCCTGCGGGCGCCCCGGCACCCGCCGCCCGATGAGAAGCGCTCTCATCACATGACAGTCCACCCATATTCGTTGACCCGCCTGTCCGCACCCTCCTAATCTCGCCAATCACTGCGGTGCGGCGCAGGGTTCCCAAGCCGCCTCGTCCGGGCCTCCCGGCCGTGTCGAGGAGATCCTTGGGAACCGGCACCACATTGCTGCCGAGAAGAGAGCCGTCGCGGCCCATGGCGAAGGCTCTCCCTTGGACCGCTCGTCGGCCTGGCCACTCCCGTACAGGCCGACGGGCTTTTTTCTTTTGTGGCTCGGTTCTCCTCCGGGGGCCCTAAGTGTGCGTCGACGGTCGATCGTGCTCGACCAGTGGGCCGGGCGGGGCGGTCTCCGGACAGTTGCCGACGCGCGGTTTTGTTTTGTGGCTCGGTTCTCCCCCAGACTCCGTCCGGGGGGACCCCCACCCGGGGGCCTGAAGTGTGTGTCGACGGTCGATCGTGCTCGACCACTCGTTCCTCGCGGCCTCCGCGCGTTCTCCCTTTCGACACCCACGGCCCCCTTCGGCTCACTCGCCAAGCACATGGGGTGAAGGGAGAGGGCGCAGGCCCCTCCAGCGGCTGAGGGGCAGGCCCGAGCAATCCCGCCCCACCCGCACGTCAGGACCAAGCGCCCCAAATCCCGCCCCTCCGGCGGCTGAGGGGCAGGCCCGGGCAATCCCGCACCACCCGCACATCAGGACCAGGGCACCAAAAAACAGCCCCTCCGGCGATTGAGGAGCGGGGACCGGGGCAGAGCCCCGCAAGCAACCGGCACACGAGCAGGGCCCGCGCACCAGGCCACCCCGGGGCCGCAGACACCCCCACCCGCGAGGGACCGGACGCATCAACCCGAAACGGCACTTGAGGGCCGGGTCTCCGGCGATTGAGGAGCAGGGTCCGGGGCGGTGCCCCGCGGGCGACCGGCACACGGGCCCGCACACCAGGCCCCGCACAACCCCCTACGCGCCCGCCGAGCGCGAGCGCGTACGGCGGCGGGGGCCCTCCTCCTGGTCCGTGGCGCGCAGATCCTCCAGCAGGCGGGCCTGACCCGTCAGAACGCCGGTGAGGATGCCACGGGCGACCCGGAGGAGTTCGGCCACCTCGGGGCTGGCCAGGGCGTAGTACACCGCCGAGCCCTCACGGCGGGTCACCACCAGATTCGCGCGGCGCAGAACCGCGAGCTGCTGGGAGAGATTCGCGGGCTCGACCCGCACCTCGGCCAGCATTTCCGACACGGCGTGCTCACGCTCACTCAGCAGTTCCAGCACCCGGATACGCACCGGATGCCCCAGCGTCTTGAAGAACTCGGCCTTCAATTGATACAGCGGCGCGGTCACCGGACCCGCCCCGTGCCCCGACGCCCCGGCGTCCGGCCGGACGTCGACCGCCCCGCCCGCTCCATGCCCCACATCCCCTCAGCAGCCACTGTCACATGGACATCATCGGCCATCGCGCCATTGTGGCGACATCACGGCGGCCGGGCCCGGTATTCGGGAAAGCCGGAGAAAGCCATGCGGGCGGCTGTGTCCGCGACTTTTTTGCGGACACAGCCAATCCGTCATGTAGTGAATTGCAGAAGTCTGCAATTCATGGGCAGAAGAAAAGGGTTCGGGAGATCAGCCCGGGTTCCCCTGGTCGTAGCGCCGAACGGCCCAGTCGTCGCCGGGGCCCCAGCTCCACTCCATCGACGGGTCGTACCCCTGCTGAAGGCCGTACTGCGTCTCGTCGTACCCGGAAGGGCGGCCGGGACCCTGCGGCTGGCCGGAGGCCTGTAGGGGGACGCCCTGGGGCGGGGTGCCTTCGGGGCCGTACCCCTGCGGCTGGGGGTACTGCTGATAGTGCTGGTAATGCTGGTGACTGTGGGCCGGGTGCGGAAGGTGCACCTGCGACTGCTGGGTGGACTGCTGCTGGTACGCGGCGCGGCCGTACACCTGTCCGCCCATGCCGTACTGCTGCTGGTGCTGCTGGATGTGCTGGTGCTGCCGGGCGTACGGGCTTCCGTGCGGCAGATGACCGTGGGCGTATCCCTGGGCCATCAGGTGCGGGGCGTCGAACCCCTGCTGCGCCTGGGGCACATAGGGGCGGAAGGTCTCCGGCTGGAACTGCCCGGGCACGGGCCGCGCGGGCTCCTGGGCGGTGACCGTCGCCGCGGTGGCGGCGGCCGGCTCGGCAACGGTTTCGGTCACCGGCGCGGCGGTCGCGGGGCTCTCCTCGGGCCGGTGGCCGGGGAGCAGGACCTCGACGTCCCCGTCGCCGGCCTTGCGCCTGGCCTCCGCCCACTCCTCCAGCTGGGCCTTGCAGGCGAGGTCCAGATGCATCACGGCACGGGCGTCGATCACGACCCGGCTCTTGTCGGCGACGGACTCCAGGGCGTCGATCAGCTTGAGCATCTTCAGGAAGGTGGCGCTGCCCTTGATCACCAGACGGGCGCTGTCGCCGTCGGTGGTCTTGCGGATGGTCATATGGGACATCCGCAGTGCCGTGAGGACGATGGCGACCGCGAGACCGGCGAGTACGCCCTCCAGGAGGTTGGCGAGGACGATGGCGCCGGTGGTGATCACCATGACGATGCCCTCGCCGCGGTCCGTCTTCCACATCTGCACGAACGCGGGCGGGTTGAAGAGCTTCCACCCGGCGTGGAGCAGGATGCCGGCCAGAACCGTCACCGGGATGAGCCCGAGCAGGCCCGGCAGCAGCAGGCCGAAGCCGAGGAGCCAGGCGCCGTGCAGGATGCGGGAGACCTTGGTCTTCGCGCCCGCCTGGACGTTGACCGCGCTGCGGACGATGACAGCGGTCATGGGCAGGGCACCCAGGAATCCGCAGAGGGTGTTGCCGACGCCCTGGGAGAAGAGTTCCTTGTTGTACTCGGTGCGCTCACCGGAGTGCATCCGGTCGACGGCCGCGGCGCTGAACAGGCTCTCCGCGGAGGCGATGATGGTGAAGGTGACGATCATCATCAGCACGGCCGGGTCGAGGAGGTTCCCGAGGTCGGACGGGCCGACGAGGTCGATGGCCTCCGTGAGGTCGTTGACCTTCACCCTGTTGATGTCGAACACCGGCAGCGCGGCGATGATCGAACCGAGCAGCACGGCGAGCAGGGGCGCGGGCACCTTGCCCAGGGGCTCGGGGACCTTCTTCCACACGAAGCACAGCACGACGCTCATGGTGCCGAGGGCCAGCGCGGCGATCTTGTGGTGATCGCCGAGGACGTCCCCGACCAGATCGGGGAGACCGGCGATGTTCTTGGTGGCCGTACCGAGCTGCTTGGAGTCCACGAGGGCGTACGCCTGGCTGAGCATCAGGGGGAGGCCGATGCCCGCGAGCATGCCCTGCACCACGGAGAGCGAGATGGACTGGAACAGCCGGCCCATCTTCAGCATGCCGAGCCCCATCTGGAGCAGGCCGGAGATCAGGACGACGGGTCCGAGCAGGGCCACCCCGTGCTCGGTGGTGAACTCCAGGACGAGGACGGCGAGTCCGGCGGCGGGGCCGCTCACCTGGAAGGTGCTGCCGGGGAGGAAGCCGACGACGAGGCCGCCGACGATGCCCGAGATGATGCCGAGGGACACGGAGACGCCGGAGGCGGCGGCGACACCGATGCACAGGGGCAGGGCCACCAGGAAGACGACGACCGACGCGACGATGTCGGTACCGATGGACCCGGCGGGGGCGGACGAACCGGCGGGTTTCCCGGAAGGTCCGCCGCTGCTCCGTTTGGCGTGACGGCCCGCACCGGGACGTGTTCGTTCAGACGACAAGGTGGTTCCTTCCACCACATCCGGCCGGCCGTGGAGCCCGGGGGGGAAGTCCGTGCGGCGGACCGATGCGTGAGTCGGGGGGGTACCGTCCGGCTCGGACGGCCGGGGCTCCGGGCGGAGTCCCGGGCCGGAGCATGCGCCCGTGCCGTGAGTCGTCCGTGAGCACTTCATGAGAGCGTTCTCACCGAAGGGGCGAAACCCCTGCCCGGACGCGCGGACCCGAGCGGAGCGCCGGGGAGTTCCCCGCACCCCGGCCCCCAGGCCGCCGCCGGGTCGCCGTAGCAGTGCTCTGGCGGCCCGAACGGCCGTGGCACGGGAAACCCCGCGGGAGGGCCCGTACAGGCCGCCGTACGGCCGCTCAGGGTGCGGCAGGAGCGCCGCCGCGGACCGCCCTTCCCGGCAGCGCGTCCGGAACGATCTCTCCGTCA
This sequence comes from Streptomyces sp. NPDC051018, assembly GCF_044456085.1. Classification (NCBI taxonomy): domain Bacteria; kingdom Bacillati; phylum Actinomycetota; class Actinomycetes; order Kitasatosporales; family Streptomycetaceae; genus Streptomyces; species Streptomyces sp. NPDC051018. The sequence goes on along the minus strand of NZ_JBITFN010000002.1, from coordinate 489,895 downwards.
CGGACGACGAAGGTGCCGCCGACCAGAAGATGACGGACGCCGGTGGACGGCCGGGTGCTCTCGGCGTAGGTCGCCCGGTCGCTGATCGTCTCCGGGTCGAAGACCACCACATCGGCGTCGCACCCCGGCTGTACACGGCCCTTGGCGCGCATCGCGGGTGCCGCGCGCCCGGCGATCCGGGCCGGGACGAGGGTGCAGCGGCGGACGGCCTCGGGCAGGCTCCACAGACCCGTCTCCCGTACCGTCGTCCGCAGGGTGCGGGCGAACGTCCCGGCACTGCGCGGATGGGTCACCGCGCCCGGCGGCAGCGGCCATCGCAGCGGGTCGGCGGGCCGCCCGCCGGGCCAGGTCAGCGGAAGGGCGTCGCTCGCCACCGCCCCGCCGGGAAAGGCGAGCGCCCTGGTGAGGAACCCCCGGTCGGCCGGGTCCCGTTCGTCGAGCAGTTCGACGAGGGTCAGCCCGCCGGGATCCTCCCCGCGCAGCCGGAGCAGATGGGCGGTGTCCCTCACGCGCTCCCCCGTCGGCAGATGCACCAGGGACGACGGGCTGAGTCCCCAGCGGCCCAGACGCCCGGGGTCGAGGAAGGCGGCCCCGATCCCGGTGGCACCCGTGCCGTAGGGATACGCCTCCGTGGACACGGACGCACCGTGCTCCACGGCCCGTGCGATCAGCGCCAGCACCCGGTCGACATGGCGGCGCGAGGTGCTGTTGATGTGGCACAGATGCAGATGCGCCCCCGTGTCGCGGGCGGCCGAGACCACTTCCGCGGCGCCGTCGGCGGGAGTGCCGGGATCGGCTTCCACCAGTTCCCGCGCATGGGTGTGGACGGGGACGCCGAAGCGGGCCGCCAGTCGCGCCACGGCGGTGAACTCCTCCGGCGCGACCCGGGGCGCGTATCCGATGAGGACGCCGACGCCCAGCGCGCCGTCCGCGAGGTCCTCCGCCAGCAGGCCGAGCAGCGCCCGGAGCTGCGCCGGGGTCGCCGGGGCCTGCCAGCGGGGATCGGCGACACGGGCGAGCATCCCGGAGAGCCTTCCCGCGCCCGCGAGCCCGCCGACGACCCGCATCCGGGCCGCCGCCCAGGAGGTCGCGAAGCCGTGGTTCAGGGGCCTGCCCTCCTCGGCGGCGGCCGCGTAGGCGGCGGCGACGGGCAGGGCACCCGCCTCCAGTTCGAGCGCCGTGGTGACCCCGTCCAGCGCCTGGAGCCGCTGCTCGGCGATGCCCTGGCCATGGCTGTGCAGATCGATGAAGCCCGGGCAGGCCACCAGGCCGCCGATGTCGAGGACCGTGCGTCCCCGCAGCTTCTCCGGGGCGCCGGCGAGGCCCGAGATCCGTCCGGAGGTGATGCCGATGTCACGGACGCCGTCGAGACCGGTCCCGGGGTCGATGACACGCCCGCCCGTCAGCACCAGATCGTGTTCCCGGTCCCGGTCCCGGTCCCGGTCCCGGAAGCCGGCGCCGGGCAGACGCGGGTCGCCCTCCACCGGCGCCCCGCCGGAGCGCTCCGTACGGCTGCTCACGCCGAGAACCACGACTCGATGCCCAGCGGGGTCACGAGCTTCCCCGGGAGCTGCTCGTCCAGGGCCTCCAGGGTCCAGCGCCCCTCGCTCCTGAGGTCGTGGACGACGGGCGGCAGGGCCGAGACGATCAGCCGCGCGCCGACGAGCTGGAACACCTGCCGGTCGGCGGGACAGCCGGAGGCGGCCAGCCAGGCGATCAGCGGGGAGACATGGGCGGGGTCGAGCGGATCGAATCCGGATCCGGGCGGTGCCATGGCCTGTTCACCGCCGTCGGCGCTCGCGGCGATACGGGTCCTGCCGCCCGGCGACACGGTGTTGGAGCGGACTCCGTACTTCTCCCCCTCGATGGACGTCACCTGGGACAGCGCGAGCACACCGAGCTTGGCGGTCGCGTAGTTGGCCTGCCCGAAGTTCCCGATGAGGCCCGCGAGGGAACTCGTCATGACGACGCAGCGGTCCTCGCGCGCGCCGGCCCGGGCGCGTTCCCTCCAGTACGCCATGGCGTGGTGGGTGGGGGCCGCGTGGCCCTTCAGATGCACGCGTACGACCGCGTCCCACTCCTCCTCGGACATATTGACCAGTGCGCGGTCCCGGACGATTCCCGCGTTGTTCACCAGCACATGGAGGTCGCCGAACGTCTCGACCGCGAGCGCGATCAGCTCCTGCGCACCGCGCCAGTCGCAGACGTCCTGCCCGCCGGCCACCGCCTCGCCCCCGGCGGCGCGGATCTCCTCCACCACCGTCCCGGCGACCGTGCCGTCCTCCCCGCCGCCGTGGACATCGCCGCCGAGGTCGTTGACGACGACCTTCGCACCGTGGCGGGCCAGCTCCAGTGCGTGGGCCCGCCCGAGCCCACGGCCCGCGCCGGTGACGACGGCCACCCGTCCGTCCAACCGCCCGCTCATGCCCGGCTCCCTTCGTCCGCCGCCGTCCGCGTCTGCCGCGCGAGTGCTCCGCGCCTGATCTTTCCCGCCGCGTCCCGGGGCAGTTCCCGGGTGAACCCGAAGCTCTTGGGGACCTTGTGCGGCGACAGCCGCTCCCGGCACCAGTGGCCGAGTCCGTCGGCCGAGGCCACGGCGTCCGGGGCGAGCTGCACGACCGCGTGCACCCGCCGGCCCCACTCCTCGTCGGGCAGGCCGATCACCACGGCGTCCTCCACCGAGGGGTGTTCACCGAGCACGGCCTCCACTTCGGCCGGGTAGACGTTGACCCCACCGCTGATGATCAGGTCGACGCGCCGGTCGGAGATATGGAGATAGCCGTCCTCGTCGAGCCGGCCGAGGTCGCCGAGGCCGATCCAGCCGTCGGAGGTCTCCTCGGCGGGGGCGGCTCCCACATAGCGGTACGACGGGGTCCCGCCCGCCTTGACGAAGATCTCCCCGGTCTCCCCGGGCGCCACCGGCCGGCGCCGCTCGTCCAGGATCCGCAGCGCGCCGGGGTCGGGCCGGCCCACACTGCCCGGGTGCTCGATCCACTCGTCACCGCGGATCAGGGCTCCGCCGAGGCCCTCGGTCGACCCGAAGGCCTCGAAGACGATACGGGGGTCCACCAGTTGGAGCCAGGTCTCCTTGACCCACCGGGGGCACACGGCCCCCGAGTGGACGATCCCGCGGAGGGAGGACAGATCGCGCCGGTCCGCGTCCGGGAGGCGGGCGCAGCGCTGCATCATCGTCGGCACCAGGGTCATGAACTCGATGGCGTGCCGCGGTACGAGATCCAGCAGCAGCGCCGCGTCGAACTTCTCCATGACGACGGTCCGCTGTCCGGCGAACAGCGCCAGATTTCCCCAGGAGAACGCCATGTTGTGGTACAGCGGGCCGGGTACGAGCGAGCTGCGGGCGTCCTGGAAGCCGAGCCGCTCTCCCAGCTCCCCGACGGCCCGCTCCGGATCGGCGCTCCAGGGCCGTGGATCGACGATGATCTTAGGTGTTCCCGTGGAGCCGCCGGAGGCGATGGCCTTGCCCGGGTGGGAGACGGTGTCGGGGAGTCTGGCCCTGCCCGCGGCGGTTGCCGCCGCGGGCAGGGCCGTACGGTCCAGGGTCCGCCGGCCGCCCCAGTCCGCGAGGATCACGGCGGGATCCGCGAGGGACAGGAGCGCGTCCCGCTCGTGCTCCGGCATCCGGGGGTTGAGCGGCAGGGCGAGAGCGCCCGCCGCCCAGCAGGCCCAGACGGCGACGAAGTGCTCCAGGCTGTTCGGGTACCCGATGACGACGGTGGAGCCGGGCGAGACGCCCGAGCGCACCAGCAGCCCGGCGAGCGCCTGGACCCGGCGGTCGAACGCGCCCCAGGTCAGTGACTCCTCCCGGCCGTCGGCGCGGACGAGCACGAGGGCCGTTGCTCCGGGGTCGTCGGCGGCGAGCCGTGCCAGCCGGGCGGGAAACGATACGGGCATGATCACGTTCCTTCGGACGCGGGGGCGCCGCCGGGCGGCAGGGGCCGGAACACGGGCAGGGGCGGGCCGTCGGGGCGCTCGCGCCAGGTGACCTCCACCCGGTCGCCGATCCGGGCGGGGCCGCCGACGAGGTTGGTCACCAGCCAGGGCCCTTCGTCGAGTTCGACGACGGCGACCGCGTAGGGCGGGGTGAGGCCGGGGGTGACGGCGATATGGGTGGTCGTACGGGAGTGGACGACGCCTAGGCCCGACGCGGTGACCCAGCCGACGGCGTCGGACTGGCAGGTCAGACAGAAGGGGCGCGGATAGAACTGGAAGACCCGGCAGTCGGCGCACCGCTGGAGCACCAGCCGGTGCTCGCGCGCGGCCTCCCAGTAGGGCGCCGTGGTCGGGTCCTGATGAAGGTCACCGGTCGTCTCAGTCACGGCCCAGCACCACCGTCGCCGCCACGGAGGCGAGGCCCCCGATCCCGTGGACGACGGCCACTTCGGCCGAGGGCACCTGCCGGTCGCCGCACTCGCCCCGCAGCTGCCGGGTCGCCTCCACGAGCAGTTGGACGCCGAGGGCGCCGGGGTGGTTGTAGGACAGTCCGCCGCCCGAGGTCATCGAGGGGAGCGATCCGCCGGGCCGCAGCCTCCCCTCCGCCACGAACTCCCCGCTCTCACCGCGTCCGCAGAATCCGAGGTCCTCCAGCGCCAGCAGTACGTTGACGGTCGAGGCGTCGTACGGTTCGAAGACATCGACGTCGTCGGGGGTGATCCCGGCCAGGGAGAACGCCTCGCGTCCCGAGACCACCGCCGCGGTGGTGGTGAGGCTGGGCTGCTGGGAGAGGTGCCACGCGGTGTGGCTCTCCCCCGCGCCCAGCACCCTGACCGGCCGTTCGGCCGCGTCCGCGGCACGGTCGGCGGTGGTCAGCACCACGGCCCCGCCGCCGTCGAGCAGCAGACAGCAGTCGAGCTTGTGCAGCGGCTCGGAGATCATCGGTGAGGCGAGGACGTCGTCCACGGTGAGGGGGTCGCGCCGCCATGCCCGGGGGTTGTGCTGCGCCCAGGCGCGGGCCGCGACGGCGACCTCGGCGAGCTGTTCGGACGTGGTGCCGTACTCGTACATGTGCCGGGCGGCGAGCAGGGCGAAGTGCCCGATGGGCGCGGCGATCCCGTACGGAGCCTCGAACTGGGCCATGAGGGTGCCCGGGGGCCCGGCCGAGCGCGACCGGAGCCGTTTGGTCCGCTGGCGGGAGGCGAAGGCGATCAGGGCCACGCTGCACCGGCCGGCGGCGAGCGCGAGCATCGCGTGGTGCACATAGGCGTCGAAGGCGGCGCCGCCGAGGTCGCTGGAGTCGGCGTACCGGGGCTGGATGCCCAGATACTCGCCGAGCTGGACCGTCCCCTCGTCGCCCATGTAGTTGACGAACAGGCCGTCGACGTCCTTGAGGGTCAGGCCGGCCTCGGCGAGCGCTTCCCGGGCGGCCAGGGCGGCCATGGAGTTCTCGCTCTGGCCGTGGACCAGACCGAGCGGTGCCTCCGCCACGCCCGTGATGTAGACGGGGCGCTGCAGGAGCTGATTGCGGGGAGTGCTCATCGGCCGTCTCCCGGGTGCAGGACCAGGTCGAGGAGCGCGTCGGTCAGTTCGCTCGCCCCGAGCCAGTCGTGGGCGGTGGCCACGACGGCGGTGCCGGTGTCCGGCAGGATGTGCATGATCTGGCCGCCGTGGCCCAGCGCGCTCGCCGACCGGACGGTCCCGCCGTCCGGTGCGGGGGTGTCGAGCAGCCACCACTGGTATCCGTACGCCGCCATTCTGGGGACGAGGGGGTGGGGACCGGCGGGCGCCGACTGTTCGGTGACGGACCGCCGGATCCACTCCGCGGGCAGGACGCGCCGGCCCTCCCACACTCCCCCGTCGAGCACGAGCCGGCCGAACTTCGCGAAGTCCCGGGGTGTGAGCCAGAGTCCGCCGCCGGTGTGGCAGGTGCCGTCGGGCATCGTCATCCAGTGGAACCGTTCGATGCCGAGGGGCTCGAACAGGCGCCGCCGGGCGGCTTCGGGGACGGGCAGTCCGGTCACGGCGCGGACGAGTTCGCCCATCAGCAGCGAGAGTCCGCTCTGGTAGACGAAGTCGCCGGGCCGGCGCCGTGCGCCGAGCGGGGTGTTCAGGACGAACTCGATCCAGTCGGGGGCGCCGTTCATCCTGGTGGCGTCGTTGTCGGGGTCGGAGTAGGGCCGTTCGACCTCGTCCCAGTCCAGCCCCGCCGACATCGACAGCAGTTCGTGGGAGGTGACGCCGTACGCCTCGTCGATCCAGCGGGTGCCCTCGCGGTGCTTGAGGTAGCGGCCCGCGGGGACATCGAGGTCGACGGCCCCCTCGGCGACCAGGGTGCCGAACAGGAGCGCCGTGATGGACTTGGTGGCGGACTGGAGGGAGTGCAGGCCGTCCGGGGTCCGGCCGTAGAAGTACTCCTCCAGGACCGTCTCGCCGCCCTCGATGAGATGGAGGCTGTCGACCCAGGGGAGCCGGCCGTCCTCGACGGCGCCGGTCAGCGCGGCGGCCGTCGGTGACGCCTGCCGGTCCGGGCGGGCGTCCGCGGCCAGGGTCCGCCGGGGTGAGGCGAAGACGGCGTCCATGGGGTGGCCGCGGCGCAGCTCGAAGGCGAGGCCGGGCAGGACGGACGAGGTCAGGGAGCCCTTGAGGGTGTGCCCTGTCCGTTCGAGGGAGAGCAGGGTGGGGCCCATGGTGCCGGTGAGCCTTCCGTCGGCGACGGTGACTCCGGTCAGGGGGGTGGGTCCACCGAGCGCCTCGAACCCGAGGACGACCTCGGGGGCTCCGCTCGCGCTGACGCCGCGTACGGTGATCCGGACGGGTCCGCCGACGGTGGCGGGGGCCGGTCCGGTCCAGGTGCCGAGGTACTGCTCGTAGTCGTTCACGGTGTGTCATCGCCTTTCGTGCCGGCGTCCGTCGGGCGCCGGCGGGTGTACCGCTCGATGTAGTGCGGTGTGGCGGGTGCTCCGGGCCGGGGGTCCGGTGGGCCGAAGACGGTCTCGACGGGGATGACGCCGGACCAGTGGTCCGTGCCGTGCCCGGTACGGGAGCGGCCGGGGCCGGACACGGCTCCGGGTTCGACGGGCGGGCCGGTGCGGGACTTCACGGACGCCTCCCGCAGCGGGATCCTCAGCAGGGCGGTCGCGGCCAGCTCCCGTGCGTCGGGGGCGACGCTGTCGTCCGCGCGTCCCGGTACGACATGGTCGACGAGGGCGGCCAGCACCTCGGAGCGCTCGCGCGGGTCGTCGACGAGACGCGCCCGGCCGTGGACCACGGCGCTCCGGTAGTTGAGCGAGTGGGTGAAGTGACGCCGTCCGAGGACGAGCCCGTCCACGAGGGTGACGGTGAGACAGACCGGGATGCCCTCGGGCCCCACGGTGCGCAGCAGTCGCGCCGCGGTGGAGCCGTGGACGTACACCCGGTCGCCGACGCGTACATGGGTCGTCGGCAGCACCACCGGCTCGTCCGCGACGACGAAGCCCAGATGGCAGATCAGCGCCTCGTCCAGGACCGCGTGCACGGCTTCCGCCTCGTACCCGACGAGTTCGCGCCTGCGGGTGGGCGTGGTCCTCGGGGTCGGGGAGTACGTGGTCACCGCTCGGCCCTCCGGGTGCCGAAGGCGCCGTTCATCAGGCCGCTCGCCTGTTCCGCGCCGTTGAAGACGAACGCGATGTCCCAGGTGTGGTGGGTGGTCATCTCGTCGTCGCCCGGGAGGAAGCGGTGGTCCCCGATGGGCTTCAGCTCGGTGGTGAGCGACGGCAGGTCGTCCCGCTGCTCGAAGTTGTCGCCGTTCTTGGCGTTCCGGGTGAGGAAGAGCCTGCCGTCGGCGGCGGTGACCTCGTAGGTGAAGCCGTAGCAGTCGTAACTGCCGGTGTAGAGCGCGGTGTCGACGGGCAGTGAGCCGTCGGGGACGGGCCGGGTGGGTTTGCCGACGCCCAGGACGTCCGGGAACAGACGGCCGAGGAGGCGGTCGGTGAACTCGTAGCCCTTGGAGGGAACGTTCATCGTCACCGCGATGACGGCCTCGTGCTCCGGCACCCACAGCAGCAGGGACGAGCCCCCGATGTTGGTGCCCGAGTGGCCGTAGACGTCGGTGCCGTCCCAGGTCTTGTGGTAGGGACCGACGCACCAGCTGTCGGCGAACCACTTCGCGGGGACGTCGGCGGTACGGGTGTGCAGGACGGCGGCCGACTCCCGTGTCAGCGCGCGGGGGCCGCCGGACGCCTGTCCGCCGCTCATCAGGACCTGCCCGAACCGCATGAGATCTCCGGCGGCGGCGCACAGGGTGGTCCCGGCGGGTCCCATGCCACGGCCGATGATCCACGGGCGCCGCAGCCGGGCGGGTCCGGTGCCGGTGTCGTGGCCGACGGCGACCGAGTGGTAGATCTGGTCCTCCGGCAGGGTCGCCGCCCGGTGCAGCGCGAGGGGTGCCAGCAGCCGGGAGCGCAGGGCGCGGTCCCAGGTGACGCCGGTCAGCCGCTCGACGAGCAGGCCCGAGACGACGGTCGAGGCGTTGCTGTAGCCGTATCGCTCGCCCGGCGGCGAGATGAGGGGAATACGGCCCAGCAGCCCGGCGTACCGGGCGATCGCGTCGTCACCGCGCCCGGTGTCGCGGTAGGGACCGTTGTCCAGCCCGCTGGTCATCGACATCAGCAGGCGCGGTGTGATGTCCGCGGCCTCCGGTGAGGAGGAGAGCGGGATGTCCGGCAGCCGGCGGGAGACCGGGGTGTCGAGTCCGAGGAGGCCCTCGTCGACGAGTTGCAGGATCAGGGCCGCGGTGAACAGCTTGGTCGTGGACCCCACCTGGAAGATGGTGTTCGTGGTGACGGGCTGGCGGGTCCTCGCGTTCGCCAGTCCGGTCGCGCATTCGGCGGTGTCGTCACCGACGGCCATCGCGAGCTGCGCTCCGGCGACGCCCATGTCCTGTGCGGTCTCGTCGAGCAGTTCCTTCAGCATGGCCGGGTCCGGCCGTCGGGGGCTCACAGCCGGGTCTCCCTGTTCGCGGTCATCGGTACGGGCTCCTCGGCGGTGTTGCAGGTCAGGGGAAAGTGGCAGGCCGTACGGTGCCCGGTGTCCCCGCCCGACGGCTGGGGGCGGACGCGCAGACAGCGTGTGCGTTCGGGGCGGTGCAGGGGCCCGAGCGGGCAGCGGGCGGCGAAGGCGCAGCCCTCGCCCGGGCTCCCCGGCGGCGCGTCGGCGGCGGATTTCGCGGGAGCGGCGAGCGGCGTCCCGCCCAGGGCCGGGACGGCGTCGATCAGCATGCGTGTGTAGGGATGGCGGGGGGCGGCGAGAACGCCCGTCGTCGGGCCCGACTCGACGATCCGCCCCGCGTACATGACATGCACCGTCTCCGTCATGTAGCGCACGACGGGGAGGTTGTGCGAGATGAACAGCATCCCCATGCCCGTCTCGCGGTTGAGGCCCCGGAGCAGGGTCAGAACGGCCGCCTGGGTGGTGACGTCGAGTGCGGTGGTCGGCTCGTCGGCGACGAGGATGTCCGGGGCCGCGGCGAGCGCCCGTGCGATGGCGACCCGCTGGCACTGGCCGCCGGAGAGCTGATGGGGGTAGGCGCCGGCGATCCGTTCGGGCAGCCCGACCTGGGCGAGCATCGCCGCCGTGGTGGGCCGGGTGGCCGGGTCGCCGTCATGGTGTTCCAGGGCCTCCCCCAGCGAGCGCCCGATACGCAGCCGGGGGTCGAGGGAGGTGAAGGGGTTCTGGAACACCATCTGGAGCCGGCGGTAGAGCGGTGCCCGGTCGCGGGCGCGCCGGAGCCCGATCTCCCTCCCGTCGAGGCGGACGGTGCCGCTCATGAGCGGCACCTGTCCGAACAGCGCGTTGGCCAGGGTGGACTTGCCGGAGCCGGACTCGCCGACCACTCCGATCCGCGCGCCCTGCCGCAGCGTCAGTACGACATCGTCGAGTGCGGTAACCCGTCTGCGGCCGCGGCCGAATCCGACGGTCACGTTCTGGGCTGTCACGGTTGTCACCGGGGGTCCCTCGCTTTCGCCGGGGTGGCCGCGTTCACCGCGGCGGAGGGTTCGACGGCCAGACAGGCGACCCGGTGCGGGGCGCCGGCGGGGTGGAGCACGGGCTCCCGGTCGGCGCACCGCGCGGTCGCGTCGGGGCAGATCGCCCGGTAGGGGCAGCCGCCGGACGCCGGGCCCGGGACGGGGGCGCCGTCCTCCCGGCCGCCGGGGGCACCGTCGGGGCCGCTCGGGGTGTCCGTGTCCGATGGGTCCCGGGCCTCCGTGCCCGGCCGGGTGCCGTCCGGGCCGGTGCCGTCGGGGCCCGGGATGCCGGGGAGATCGGCGTCGATGTCCATGTCGAGGGTGGGCACGGCGGCGATCAGGGCCTTGGTGTAGGGATGGCGGGGATGGGCGAGCACCTCGGCCGTGGGACCCTCCTCGACGACACGGCCCCGGTACATCACGGCGACACGGCGGCAGACCTGGGCCACGACCGAGACATCGTGGGAGATCAGTACGAGGCTCAGCTCGTAGCGCTCCTGAAGCTCCCGGATCAGGTTCAGCACCCCGGCCTGTACCACCACGTCGAGCGCGGTGGTGGGCTCGTCGGCGAGGAGGACCGACGGCCGCCCCATCAGTCCCATGGCGAGCAGGGCGCGCTGGCGCATTCCGCCGGAGAGCTGGTGAGGGTACTGCCGCAGCCGCAGCGCGGGCTCGGTGATCTCCACCTCGTCCAGCTTGTCGACGGCCTGGGCCGTGGCCGCGGAACGGGAGACCTTCCTGTGGTGCCGTACGGACTCGGTGAGCTGGCGGCCGAGCCTCAGGGCCGGGTTGAACGCGGTCGCCGGGTTCTGTGAGACGAAGGACATCTCCACCGTCCTCGGGTCCGGCCCGCCGTCACGGGTGAGCAGGTCGTGCCCGTTGAAGCGGAGTTCGGCCGCGGTGAGTTCGGCGTTCGAGGGGAGGAGCCCCGCGGCGGCCAGGGCGAGGGTGCTCTTGCCGCTGCCGGACTCCCCGACGATGCCGAGCGAGTCGCCGCGGACGAGGGTGAGGTCGATGTCGTGCAGCACGGGTACGCGCCCGCCGTCGGTGAGGAAGGAGACGGACAGCCCGCGGACCGCGAGCACCGCGGACCGCGGCGGCTCGGGAGCGTCCCGCGGCGGCGCGGGCCGGGGCACCGGCCGGGCCGTGGAACCGGACCGGCGCAGCGGGTCCAGCCGCTCGGCGAGCCGTTCCCCGACGAAGCTGATGCCGATACCGGTGAGCAGGATCGCCGTCACGGGTCCCAGAGGCAGTGTCGGCTGGGTGAACATCTGGTCCAGGCCCTGGGTCAGCATCCGTCCCCAGTCCGCCGACGGCGGCTGGACTCCGATGCCGAGGAAGCTCAGTCCGGAGACCGCGATCAGCGCGTTGCTGATGGCGACCGAGCCGAGGATCACCAGCGTGGCGGACATATTGGGGACGATGTGCCGCAGAACGACCCGGTACGCCGGTACCCGGAGCAGTTTCGACGCGGTGACGAACTCCCTGCCGCCGATGGACAGTGCGAGGGTGGCGGCGGTGCGGGCGAACCCGGGGGCGAGGGCCAGTCCGACGGCGAGGACCACCGCCTGCGCCCCCACTCCGATGATGGTGGTCAGCAGCAGGGCGAGCACGAGGGGCGGGAAGGAGATCGCCACGTCGATGCCCCGCATGAGCAGGTTCCGGGAGCGCCCGGGAAGCACGCTGGCCAGCGCCCCGGTGGTGAATCCCGCCACGGCGCCGAGCAGTGCGGCACCGACGGCGAGAGCGAGGCTGAGGCGGCCCGCGGCCAGGGTCTGGAGCAGGACGTCACGGCCGAGGTTGTCCGTGCCGAGCAGATGCGCGGCGCTGGGACCCTGCCGGGCCTCGGAGGGTACGGCTCTGGTGGCGGCGTCGCCGATCAGGGTGGGTGCCAGCATGATCAGCACCAGCCCGGCCACGATGACGGCCGCGGCGGTGAGCTGCCAGGTCCCGGCGCGCTTCCGGCCGGCCGCCGGCGGCGCGGCGGTGATGGTGTGCGTCATGGTGCCGCCACCAGGGACCGGGGGTCGGCGATCGCCAGCACCACGTCGACGAGGGTGTTGATCAGCAGGACGGCCGCGCCGAGCACGATGACGATGCCCTGGACGAGGGTGTAGTCGCGGGCGACGACGGCGGCGACGACCTGGCTGCCGAGGCCGGGCCAGGCGAAGAGGTTCTCGACGATCACCGTGCCGCCGAGCATGGCGCCGAGCAGCAGCCCGCCGACGGTCAGACTGCTGGTGAGCACGTTCGGCAGCAGATGGCGCAGATAGATCAGCCTGGCCGGAAGCCGTTTGGAGCGTGCCACCCGGATGTAGTCGGACTCGAAGGCGGCGAGGCCCTCCGCCCGGACGATCCTGGTGAGTACGGCGACGGGCCGCAGGCTCAGCGCGGCGACGGGCAGGACCATGGCCGCGAGGCCCTGGTTCCCCCCGGCGGGCAGCCAGGACAGGAACACGGCGAAGAACAGGATGAGATACGTGCTCGCGACGAACTCGGGGATCGAGGCCACGGTCCCGGTACCGCCCGCGAAGATCCGCTCCCAGGTCCGGCCGGGCCTGCGCCGGGTGATCGCGATGGCCAGCAGTCCGAGGACCAGGCTGGAGACCATGATCACGGCGAAGGCCGCCACGGCCAGCGAAGCGGTCGCCGGAAGGCGTTCGCCGATGACGTCGACGACGGGCCGCCCGCTGGTGAACGAGTCGCCGAAGTCCCCGGTGGCGAGGTCGCCCATGAAGGTGGCGTACTGCTCCGGCAGCGGGCGGTCGAGGCCGAGCCCGAGGCGGAGCCGCTGGACGTACTCCTCCGTGGCGTCCGCTCCGGCGATGCGCCGGGCCGGATCGCCCGGGACGGCCCGCAGCGCCAGGAACACCACGGTGGCGAGTACGACGACGCCGGCGACGAGCTGGACGGTCCTGCGCAGCGCGAACCCGAGCCAGACGGACGCCGCGGGGCCGGGCCGGGGGGCCCGGCGCCGGACGCGGACGAGCGGTGTGCCGACGGCGGTCATCAGCGGGTCACCCGGAAACTCGTGGGCAGGAAGGTGTATCCGGTGAAGCCGCCGATGTCGAAGGACACGCCCTTTCCGTAGTAGCGGACGACGTCGTAGTAGAGGGGAAGGACGTCGGTTCCCCGGTAGAGGGCCGCTTCCGCCCGGCCCCACTGCGCACAGGCGTCCTTCTGGGTGGTCGCGGCGAGGGCGGTGGCGGAGATCCGGGTGTACTCGGGGTTGTCGATGGAGCTGAAGTTCCGTCCCTGTGGAGCGCTCGGCCCGGAGAAGTAGGGAGTGAGGATGCTGGGGACCGTGATGCCGCTCTGGGCCAGCACGGCCACGTCCCAGTCCTGGCCGGAGAAGAGGCGTTCCACGGCGGTGGCGCCGTCGGGGGTGTCGATCGTGACGTCGACGCCGGCGCGCTTCCAGGCGTCGGCGAGGAACTCGGCGGTCGCCACCTCGCCGGAGAGGTCGCTGCTCGAAGCGAGGAGCCTGATCCGCAGTCCGGCACCGGAGAGGGTCCTACGGGCGGTGTCCGGGTCGTACGCAGGCAGTCCGCTCCCCGCGTTCTCGTCGTAGCAGGGTGCGGAGTCCAGGATGAGACTCGGCGCGTAGGCGGCCTTTCCCTCCATGGCGATCTTCGCGAGTGCCATGCGGTCGACGGCCTGGGCCAGGGCCTTGCGGATGCGGGCGTCGGCGGGCTTCTTCCCGGGCCGCTGGTTGAAGTAGAGGTGGACCACGGCCCGGCTGGTGCCGCGGGAGAAGACCTCGCCGCCGGTGCGGAGCCGGTCCTGGGTGCTGCCGGCGGCCGAGGTGATGTCGAGCTGCCCGCTGAGGAAGAGATTGGCGCCCGTGGAGTCGGTCTCCGCGACCTTCAGCGTCAGTTCGGTGGGTGTTCTGACGTCCCAGGCGGTGTCTCCGCCGGGGCCCCAGGTGTAGTCCTTGCGGGGTTTCATCGTGTAGTGGTCGCCGGGTACGGCCTTCTCCAGCGTCCAGGGGCCCGTTCCGTACGCCTTGGTGGCCAGGGCCTTCGGATTCTTCAGCCCCTGGGGGCAGATGATGCTGGGGAATGTGGTGAGCCCGGTCAGCAGGTCGCTGTTGGGCGACGGCAGGTCGACGACCAGCTTCCCCCGCGCGGCGGCGACCTTCAGCCGCGTACTGCCCAGGAAGGTGGCGGCGAAGGGGCCCCCGGTCTTGGGGTCGAGCACACGGTCGAAGTTCGCCTTGATGTCGGCGGCGGTGAGCCGGTGCCCGTCGTCGCAGGTGGCCTTGTCGGTGAGGTCGAACTCGTAACGGGTGGGGGACTGCTGCCGCCAGGCGGTGGCGAGCCCGCTGACGATCTTCCCGTTCTGCAGGTGCAGCAGGGTGTCGTAGGTGTAGAAGCCGAGTTCGCGGCCGATCGCCTGGTTGGTGGTGTGCGGATCGATATTGGTGGGTCCGGCCGGAAGCCGTACCGAGATCGGTTCCCCGGAGGGGTTCCCCGGCTCCGGTGCCGGGTTGTCGCGGGTGCCCGTTGTGCCGGTGCAGGCCGCGAGGGCGAGCACAGCGCACACGGAAACAGCCGCGGAAAATCGTGGAGCCCTCATCTGTGTCTCCTCATCACCCGGCGGCCGGCGCGGGGGCCGGTCGCCGGGTGGACGTGGACGGGATGTCCGGGACCACGGGCGGATCGCAGGGCTACTGCTCGGACTGCCTCCGCCGTGATCTGGTCTTGGTTGCCTCAAGTGCCGACCTGACGTGGTCGAGAGCCGGCTCTCGATGGGTGTTCAGGAGGTTCTCCACCAGGGCGCGGGCCTCGTGCCCGGTCCAGTCGGAGGGCAGGGCCTCGGCGGGCAGCCGGGGATCCGCCTGGACGATCAGCCGCCACTGGTTGTGGGTGGCGGTGAGATCGGTGAACGCCTGCCGCGGATCGGGGGCGGCCGACGGGCCTCCCGGAGAGCGCGGTCCGCGCTCGGCGATGAAGTCGCGGTACTGCCGGTCGAGGGTGTCGAGGTCCCAGCACTGCGAGGCGAACTCCCGCAGGCTCACGGAGCCCTGGTACTGCGCCGTGGTGAAGAGCCGGACGTCCTCGGTGAAGCCGAGCTGCTCGATCAGCTCGGCGACGGGCGCGCGTACGCTGTCGGGCCTGATCCACAGTCCGTTGGCGACGGTCCCGAAGCCCTGGCGGGCGAGGGACGAGCGCAGGACGTGCCGGTCCGAGCGGCGCGACTCGGGGATCGAGAAGCTGAGCAGGGTCCATCCGGTGAACGGCTCGTCGTGGTCGTCGAGCAGTTCCGGGTAGCGCTTGCTCATATAGCGGCGCCAGTCGGTGGTCGGCGCGTATCCGCTCGCGCCGTCGCGGGTCTCCCGGCGCAGGAAGCCTCCCTTCGTCATGCGGTGGAGTCCCGTTCTCGCGCTGTTCTCCGGGACTCCGAGATCTCCGAGCAGCCGTACGTATCCGGCCGCGGGCAGCCAGTCGCCCAACTGGTCCAGGTACTGGAGGCAGAGATCGGTGATGAGGCTGTTCTGCCTCGTGGACGGCATCTGCCAGTCGAGAGCGAGCCTGCCGTCTTTATCTTTCAGTTGCGTGACGCCCGTCATGGCATGAGAATGTAGCAGTGCGGCTTCCGGTTGGCCAGACACCATGCGGAGCCGTCATCGCACCGGATGCGACCAGGAGGAACGTGGTATGCGGCCGTTCGACAACAGCAGGCCGGGCAGGGTCAGGGCCAAGGGCGCGCCCCTGGACAGGGCGGGCTGGACCCCTTCCCAGGAGGCGCTCCCCCGTCTCCCGGAACAGCGGGCCGAGCACGGCGGGGCGTCGGTCTTCGGCCGGGGCAGCCCCTCCCCGCTCGCGCTGGTACGGAACGACCGTCTGCTCGGCAATGTCGACGCGATGGCGATGTACTGCCGGGCGCACGACGTGCTTCTCGCCCCCCACAACAAGACGGCGCTCTCCCCGGAGGTCGCCGCGCTCCAGCTCCGCGAGGGCGCCTTCGGACTCACCGTGGCCAACGCCCGGCAGGCGAGTGTCGTCCACGGCTGGGGAGTGCGGAGGATCCTGATCGCCAACGAGGTGGTCGACCCCGCCGGACTGGCCTGGATCGCGGGCGCTCTGGACGACCCCGGCGACCCGGCCGAGATCTATGTGTTCGCGGACTCCCGGCAGGCGGTCGCCCTGCTGGAGGAAGCGCTGCCGGTACCCGGGCCCGGCGCCCGGATGCCCGCGCCGCTGCGGGTCTTCACCGAACTCGGCACACCCGGCGGCCGGTGCGGCGCCCGGTCCCCGACCGAGGCGCTCGCCGTCGCCCGCAGCATCGGCGGCGCCTCTCCCCGGCTCGCCCTCGCGGGAGTCGCCACCTTCGAGGGCCTGCTCGGCGCGGAGCGGGACGCGGCCACGCTCGGGCGCGTACGGCGGCTGACACGAGACGCGCTGGAGCTGGCCGGACACATCGCCGGCGAGGGGCTTCTCGGCGCCGGCCGGGGGCTGGTCACCGCGGGCGGCAGTTCCTTCTTCGACGGTGTGGTCGACGCCTATCTCTCGTCCGCGGCACGCGCGGCCGGATTCCGGCTCGTCCTCAGGAGCGGCGGCTACGCCTTCCACGACCACGGTATGTACGCGGATGTCTCACCGCTCGACCGGCCCGGGCTGCGCAGACTCCGGCCCGCGCTGGAGCTGTGGAGCAGTGTGCTGTCGCTGCCCGAACCGGGCACCGCGATCTGCGACTTCGGCAGGAGGGACACCGGTTCCGACGCCGGTCACCCGGTCGCGGCGGGGCTCCGCACCCGCGGCGGCCGGCCGAAGACGCTCCCCGGGGGGATCCGGGTCACGGGCCTCAACGACCAGCACGCGTATCTGCGGGTGCCGCCGGACCACGGGCTCGCCGTGGGCGACCGTCTGGGGTTCGGCATCTCGCACCCCTGCTCGACCCTCGACCGCTGGGACGTGCTCCCGGCGGTCGACGAGGCCTACCGGGTCGTGGGCCATGTCACCGTGTCCCTCTGATCCCCCTGCTCCCCCCTGATCCGGCTGATTCGGCTGATTCGGCTGAACCCGCTGTTCCCGCTGTGTGAGGCGCACGTCCCGCCCGCACCCCGCACCACCCGCCACCGCCGGCAGAGCGCCGGATCCAGCACAGAGAAACAGGAGACCATGCCGACACCTGCACTCCTCGCCGAGGACTACCGGCGTGCGGAGCACCTGCTGGGCCATCACCGGTCCCGGCTCGTACTCGGCGCGGTCGTTCCCCAGTGGCTCGACGAGCACCGCTTCCGGTACACCACGCAGACCGCCGACGGGCCGCGTACGGTCGTCGTCGACCCCCGGGCCGGAACCCGTGAGCCGGCCGCGGAGCCGCCCCGGGCCGACGAGGCCGGGCAACCGCCCGGCGGTGCGCCCGAGTCGCGTTCCCCCGACGGCAGATGGGCGGTGTTCCGCCGGGACCACGACCTGTGGCTGCGCCCGGTCGCCGGCGGCGGGGAACGGCGCCTCACCGACGACGGAACCCGGGACCGCCCCTGGGCCGCGAACCCGGACTCAGCCGGGTTCCGTATCACCCTGCGCAACCTCGGCCTCGCCGGGCTGCCCCCGGCCGTCGTCTGGTCGCCCGACTCACGGCGGCTGGTGACCCACCGCCTCGACCAGAGCGCCGTACTCCCCCTGCATCTGGTGGAGTCCACGCCGCCGGACGGCGGCCGTCCCGTGCTCCACACCAGCCGCTTCGCGATGCCCGGGGACAGGGAACTCCCCCGCGCCGGTCTCGTGGTCCTCGACATCGGGCGCGGCACCCGGCTCGCTCCCGAGGAAGCCACCGTGCTCGTCCCCCATATGTCGCCCGTCTTCCAGCGGAAGATCTGGTGGGACGGTGACGGGCTCTCGGTCTACTGGCTCGACCAGTCCCGCGACTACCGCACCCTGCGCCTGAAGCGGCTCGACACGGTGACCGGAGCCGTGCGCACGCTCGTCGAGGAGTCCTCTGCGACCAGGACCGAGCCCGCGCAGGAGTACCTCCAGGAGCCCATGGTCCGGGTGATCGACCGGGGCCGGAAGGTGCTCTGGTACTCCCAGCGCGACGACTGGGGGCATCTGTATCTGTACGACGCTGCCTCGGGCCGGCTCGAACGACGGCTCACGGCCGGTGAGTGGGCCGTCCAGCGGATCGTACGGGTCCACGAGAGCGCGGGCACCGTCCACTTCCTGGCGTCGGGCCTGGTGGGGGGCGATCCCTGTCTCCGGCAGCTCTGCCGGGTCGGCCTCGACGGTACGGGCTTCGCCCGGGTCACCGACGACGAACGCGACCACGAGGTGTTCCCGGCGCCGTCCGGGGCGTACTTCGTCGACAGCGCCTCCACCCCCGAACATCCTCCCGTCTCCACCGTCCGCGACTGGGACGGCTCCGTGCTGATGGAACTGGAGACCGCGGACGACTCCCGTCTCGTCGCGGCGGGCCGGCAGCCGCCCGAGCGCTTCTGTGTCAAGGCCGCCGACGGGGTCACCGATATCCACGGTCTGCTGTACCGGCCCCACGGTTTCGACCCGGCGGGGCGCTATCCGGTCGTCGACCACCCCTACCCCGGCCCCCAGACGCGCCGGGTGCGGCCCACGTTCGACCCGGGGCCCTACGGCTACGATGCCGAAGCGGTCGCCGCGCTGGGCTTCGCGGTGGTGGCGCTCGACGGACGCGGAACTCCGGGACGGAGCAAGTCCTTCCACGACCTGTCGTACGGACGCCTCGGTGACGCGGGCTGTCTGGACGACCATGTCGCCGCCCTGCGGCAACTCGCCGGGACCCGGCCGTGGCTGGATCTCGACCGCGTCGGTCTGTTCGGCCGCTCCGGCGGCGGATTCGCCACGGTCCGGGCGCTGCTCGCCCATCCCGAGGTCTTCAAGGTCGGGGTCGCCGAGTGCGGAAACCACAACCAGGGCTTGTACCAGGCGCTGTGGGGCGAGGCGTATCAGGGCCCGTACGACGAGCGGACCTACGCGGAGGCGGACAACGGAGAACTCGCGGACCGGCTCACCGGAAAGCTGCTGCTGGTCCACGGTGAACTGGACGACAACGTCACACCGCACCTCACGATGGGGCTCGTGTCCCGGCTCATCGCCGCCAACGCCGACTTCGATCTGCTGATCGTGCCCGGTGCGGAACACGGCTTCCACGGCTACGAGCCGTATGTCATCCGGCGCCGCTGGGACTATCTCGTCCGGAACCTGATGGGAGCCGAGCCGCCCGCGGGCTACCGCCTGGCCGACATCCCGGGTGACCCCGAGTCGTTCCTGGCGATGTTCGGCTGACGAGGCGGCCCGCGCCCCCGCGGCAGCGGGGGCGTCACCGGGCGGCGGACCGGGAACCGGATCCGCCGATCCTGCGCACCGGCGGCCGGTCACGGAACGCGCGCCACCAACTCCCGTACCAGCGAGGCGACCTGGTCCGTCTCCACCAGGAAGCCGTCATGGCCGTACGGTGAGCCGATCACCCGCAGCCCGTCCGCGCCGGGGATGCCGTCCGCCAGTTCCCGCTGCTGGTGGAGCGGGTAGAGGCGGTCGGAGTCGACACCGGCGACCAGGGTTCTGGCGGTGATCCGGCGCAGCGCGGCCTTCGTGCCGCCCCGCCCCCGGCCGACGTCATGGCCGTTCATGCCCTCCGTGAGGACGACATAACTGCCCGCGTCGAAGCGGCGTACGAGCTTGGCCGCGTGGTGGTCGAGATAGGACTCCACCTGGTAGCGGCCCCGCCGCCAGGGGTCCTCGTCGCCCTGCTGGCCACGGCCGAACCGGTCCTGGAGCTCCGGTTCGCTGCGGTACGTCACATGGGCGAGCCGGCGGGCGACGCCCAGGCCCGTGTGGGGGCCTCCGCCGGGGCCCGCGTCATGGTAATGGCCGGCGTGCCACTGCGGATCGGAGCGGATCGCGTGCAGCTGGACATGGGCCCAGGCGATCTGCTCGGCGCTCGCCGCCGCCGTGGTGGCGAGCAGCAGCAGCGACTCCACCCGCGCGGGGTGGGAGACGGCCCACTCCAGCGCCCGCATCCCGCCCATCGAGCCGCCGATCACCAGGGCCCAGCGGTCGATGCCGAGCGCGTCGGCGAGCCGGACCTCGGCCGCGACCTGGTCACGCTGTGTCAGATAGGGGAAGTCGCCTCCCCAGTGGCCTCCGCCGGGGCGCGGGGAGGAGGGGCCGGTACTGCCCTGGCAGCCGCCGAGCACATTGGGCGCGACGACGAACCAGCGGTCCGTGTCCAGTGCGAGGCCGGGCCCCACCAGACCGTCCCACCAGCCGGGCTGGAGGTGGCCGGGTCCGGCGGGCCCGCTGACATGGGAGTCACCGGTGAGGGCGTGCAGCACCAGCACCGCGTTGGAACGGTCCGGGGCGAGCCGCCCCCAGGTCTCGTACGCGAGCCGCACACCCGGCAGTTCGCCGCCCGCTTCCAGCCGCAGCGGCTCCGGCAGCGCCTGCCACCGGCGGCGCCCCGGCGGGTCCCCCTCCCGCCAGGCACCGGTCGCCGGCGGGAGGGGGGTGGTCTCGGAGGTTGTCACCGTGTTCAGGACGCGCCCTTCACCGCGCGGAAGCCGGCCTCCAGGTCCGCCTTGAGGTCGGCGAGGTTCTCGATGCCGACGGACAGCCGGACCAGTCCGGGCGAGGTGCCGGTCGCGGCCAGCTGCTCCTCGTCGAGCTGGCTGTGGGTGGTGGACGCGGGGTGGATGATCAGGCTGCGTACATCACCGATGTTGGCGAGATGGCTGAACAGCTCGACGGCGTCCACGAAGCGCTTGCCGGCCTCGACCCCGTCGCGCAGCTCGAAGGTGAGCACCGCTCCGGCGCCGCGCGGAAGGTAGCGCTGCCCGGCCTCGTACCAGCGGTTGGAGGGCAGGCCCGGGTAGTGGACGGCGGCGACCTCCTCGCGGCTCTCCAGCCACTCGGCCAGCGCCTGTGCGTTGGCGGTGTGCCGCTCCAGGCGCAGCGACAGCGTCTCCACGCCCTGGAGCAGCAGGAACGCGGAGTGCGGGGACAGCGCCGGGCCGACATCGCGCAGCAGCTGGACGCGCAGCTTGACGGCGAAGGCGCTCGGGCCGAGGGCGGGCCAGTAGCGCAGTCCGTGGTAGCTGGGGTCGGGCTCGTTGAAGTCGGGGAAGCGCTCGGCGTGCGCGCCGAAGTCGAACGTGCCGCCGTCGACGACCACACCGGCGATGGTGGTGCCGTGCCCGCCGAGGAACTTGGTCGCCGAGTGCACGACGATGTCGGCGCCGTGCTCGATGGGCCGCACCAGGTACGGCGTGGGCACGGTGTTGTCGACGATCAGCGGGACGCCGGCCTCGTGGGCGACGTCGGCGACGGCGCGGATGTCGAGGACGTTCCCGCGCGGGTTGCCGAGCGACTCGGCGAACAGCGCCTTGGTGTTGGGGCGGACGGCCGCGCGCCAGGCGTCGAGGTCGTCCGGGTCGTCGACGAAGGACACCTCGATGCCGAACCGGGGAAGCGTGTGCCGGAAGAGGTTGAACGTGCCGCCGTACAGGGAGGTGCTGGAGACGATGTGGTCCCCGGCGCTCGCGACGGTGAGGATGGCGAGGGTCTCCGCCGCCTGCCCGGACGCCAGCGCCACCGCGGCGACTCCG
The DNA here is from genome assembly GCF_044456085.1 of Streptomyces sp. NPDC051018. Lineage (NCBI taxonomy): Bacteria > Bacillati > Actinomycetota > Actinomycetes > Kitasatosporales > Streptomycetaceae > Streptomyces > Streptomyces sp. NPDC051018. The sequence continues at coordinate 468,355 of NZ_JBITFN010000002.1, read as the reverse complement.
CCCTCCAGCGCGGCGATGCGCTGTTCGAGGACGTCCGTGGTGGGGTTGTGGATACGGGTGTAGATATTGCCCGGCTCGGCGAGGGAGAACAGGTCGGCGGCGTGCTGGGTGTCGCGGAACACGAACGAGCTGGTCTGGTAGATGGGCACGGCCCGCGCCCCGGTGGCCGGGTCCGGGACCGCTCCGGCGTGGATCTGCTGGGTCTCGAACGACCACGCGGGGGCGTCCGCCCCGGCGGGGGTCTCGTCGGGGGTGTGGCCCGCGGCGACGGAGTCGATGGGCTGGCTCATGGTTCTCCCTTGGTGCGATGGGTACGGCGCGGCATCCGCACGCTCCGCGCGGGCGGGCGGAGAACGCGCGAGCCGCGCGGAGGCGTACGGGTTGTGGCGAATCGGGCGGGGTGACCGGTGTCAGCGGCTGGAGCGGAGCATCGGCTCCCGGCTCGAACAGCCCATCGTGGTGACACGCGCGTAGTCGACGTGGCGGCGGGTCACAAGCAAGGTCATGCGGACAGAGAACCACATACCTGTACCTTGCACCAGCATCTGTCCACACAGCGGACACCTACGGCCCCCGCGTCCGGCATCCGGTGAGGTACGGGAGCGGGCGCGGCCGTCGTCCCGGGTCCCGGCAGGGGCGGGCGCGGCCGTCGTCCCGGGTCCCGGCAGGGGCGGCCGGAGCCGCCGCCCCGGGCGCCCGCCGGGGCCTCGGACCGTACGCTCCGGGTCCGGTCGGAGACCGGCGCACCCCCGTGCCCGACGGCCGGGGCCGCCGCGGACCGCTCCACGGCGCCCGGACTACCGCGAACCGCTCCACGGCGCCGGGACGAAGGTCCACAGGACCTCGGCCGGGGACGGGCCGGTGTTGCGCCAGTTGTGGGGCTCGCGACCCGAGAAGGTGAGGGTGTCACCGGCCGTCAGGGTCTCCGTACGGCCGGTGAAGAGGACCGAGACCTCTCCGCTGACGACATGGAGCACCTCGACGTCGCAGTTGACCGTGTAGAGGGTGTCGCCGCCGTGGGCGCCGGGTTCGAGGTGCGAGCGCAGCACCTGGACCTTGGACTGGGCGCGCGGGGTGATCATGCGGTCGACCACCCCGTGGCCGCCCATGTTGATGTGCGGAGCGTCGCCGATGCGGACGACCTCGGTGTCGGCGTCCTCGAAGAGGGAGCCGACCGGAAGGGACAGCACCTGGCAGAGGGTGACCAGGGTGGCGACGCTGGGAGAGGTCTCGTCCCGTTCGACCCGGCTGAGGAATCCCCTGGTCACCGTGGCCGCGGCGGCGACCTGCTCGATGGTGAGCCCCTGCGCCTTGCGGCAGGCCCGCAGGCGTGCGCCGACCCGGACGGGGGATGCCGACGGCGTCGGATGAAGAGCTTTCATGAAGTCCCTCGCGTCGCTCGGTCTGCTCAGGGGCGACCCTTGACAGGGTGAAAGCCCGGAGCCACACTACCCGGAATGAAAGTTGCCTAATAAGCATTCTTTGTTGTGTATAGGTAACTTCCCCAGAGCACAGATACCTGAGGTTCCGATGAACGCTGTCGAACCCCCTCTCGGCCCCCCTGACGCCAGCCTCAGTCCGCGCTACGCCGGACTGGCCACGTTCGCGCGCCTCCCGCGCATCGAGGACGTGCCCCGCGCGGACATCGCCGTCGTCGGCGTCCCGTTCGACAGCGGGGTCAGCTACCGGCCGGGGGCCCGGTTCGGGCCCGCGCACATCCGCGAGGCGTCCCGGCTGCTGCGCCCCTACAACCCGGCGCAGGACGTCGAGCCGTTCGCCGCGCAGCAGATCGCCGACGCGGGAGACATCACCGCCAACCCGTTCAGCCTCACGGAGGCCATCGGGCAGATCCAGAGCGCGGCCGAGGCGCTCACCGCCGACGGCAAGCGCCTGCTGACCCTCGGCGGGGACCACACCATCGCGCTTCCGCTGCTGCGTGCGGTCGCCGCGCAGCACGGTCCGGTGGCCGTTGTGCACTTCGACGCCCACCTCGACACCTGGGACACCTATTTCGGCGCCCCGGTCACCCACGGCACGCCCTTCCGCCGCGCGTCCGAGGAAGGGCTCATCGACCTCACCGCCAGCATCCATGTCGGCACCCGGGGCCCGCTGTACTCACGCGAGGACCTGCGGGACGACGAGCGACTGGGCTTCGCGGTGATCTCCAGCCCGGAGATCGAGTCCGAAGGGCTCCCCCGCGCCGTCGAGCGGATGCTCACCCGGCTCGGCGACCGCCCGGTGTACCTCTCCATCGACATCGACGTGCTCGACCCGGCGCACGCGCCCGGCACCGGCACCCCCGAGGCCGGCGGTATGACGAGCCGTGAACTCCTCGCCATGATCCGCGCGCTGCGCGCGGTGCGTCTCGTCGGCGCCGATGTCGTCGAGGTGGCTCCCGCCTACGACCACGCCCAGCTCACGGCCGTCGCCGCGTCCCATGTGGCGTACGAGATCCTCTCGGCCATGACCCCGGCCGCCCCCGCTCCCGCCGGATGACCGGCCCGCACCCCCGATAGGACGACGATGGCTTCCCCCGAGACCGCGACCGGTCGCGAAGGACCGATCGAGCAGCATTCGATCGACTATGTGCCGAGCTCCGAGCGGCACGGCAAGGTCTGGCACCAGGGCCCGTTCTGGTTCACGGGCAACTTCGTGCTCCCCACCATGGTCGCCGGCTTCGTCGGCGCCTCCATGGGTCTCAGCGTCGGGTACAGCGTGCTGGCGATCGTCCTGGGCGTGGGCTTCGGCACCTTCTTCATGGCGTTCCACGCCAACCAGGGCCCCCGGATGGGGCTCCCCCAGATGATCCAGTCACGGGCGCAGTTCGGCAGCCGGGGCTCCACCGTGCCCTTCGCCGCGACCGTGTTCGTCTATGTCGGCTTCCTCGTCTTCGACACGGTCCTCGCCGAGCAGGGCATCGGGCTGATCCTGCCGGACGGCAAGCTGTTCTGGTACCCGGTGCTGATCGCGGTCTCGATCGTCATCGCGGTGGTGGGCCACGATCTGCTCCACTTCGTGCAGCGCTGGCTGACGTATCTGCTGATCGTCGTCTTCGCGATCCTCACCGTCGTCGCCATCGTGCACTTCTCCTCCAACCCCGTCGCCCAGGGCGCGCCCGCAGCGACGGCGGGCTGGGACTCGACCGCGTTCCTCGTGCAGTTCTCCCTCGCGGCCGGTTACAACATCAGCTACTCGGTATACGTCTCCGACTACACCCGCTACCTCCCCGCGAACGCCCCCGCCCGCAAGCTGATCACCGCCGTGTACGCGGGTGCCACGTTCTCGGCCGTGTGGCTGATGTCGCTGGGCGCGATCCTCGCGAGCTATCTGCCCGACCCCGACCCGATCCTGGCCCTGCGCGAGGTCGGCGACCTGCTTTTCCCCGGCTTCGGACTGATCGTCGTGCTGACCTCGGTCCTCGCACTGATCTCGATCATGGGCGTGAACGCCTACGGTGCGATGCTGACCGGCGCGAGCGCGCTCGACGGCTTCCGCAAGGTGCGTCCGACCGTACGGCTGAGGGTCGTCGGTCTGGTGATCGTCGGTGTCGCCTCGCTGATCGTGGCGCTGCTGATCCCCGACGACTACATCGGAAGCTTCAACAACTTCGTTCTGCTGATGCTGTACTTCCTGGTGCCGTGGACCGCGGTCAACCTCGTCGACTTCTACTTCGTGCGCCGCGGGAAGTACGCGATCGCCGAGATCCTGAAGCCCGACGGCATCTACGGACGCTGGGCCTGGCGGGGCATCGGCGCGTACGTCATCGGGTTCCTGGCGATGATCCCGTTCTTCTCGACCAGCTTCTACGTGGGTCCGGTCGCGGACGCGCTCGGCGGCGCGGACTTCTCGTTCGTGATCGGGCTGACGGTCTCCGGGCTGCTGTATCTGCTCTTCTCCCGGGGCCTCGACCGGGGTACGGAGGCCGAGGCGCGCGCGGAGAGCGAAGCCGAACTGGAGGGGGCCGCCCGATGACCCCGCGTCCCGAGCCGGCCGGCCGGGCACCCCGCCCCGCCCGGAACTCCACCGGAGCGGAACCCGTAGCGGGCCATGAGCACTGCCGTGGACACGGGTCCGACCAATACCCGGGGCAGGAACCGGGGCGGCGGACCGGGGTCACGGTCGCCTGCTGCCAGATCGCGCCTCGGGTCGGGCGTGTCGGGGAGAACCGCGAGCGTATCCGTACGGCGGTGCTCGCCGCCGCGGACCGGGGCGCGGACATCGTGGTCCTCCCCGAACTGGCCAACTCCGGCTATGTCTTCGAGGACGCGGACGAACTGCGGTCGGTGGCCGAGCCCCTCGACGGACCGACGGTCACGGAGTGGGAGGAGCTCGCGGCCCGGCTGGGTCTGGTGATCGCCGGCGGTTTCGCCGAACTGGGCGAGGACGGCCGGGTCCACAACTCGGGCGTCCTCGTGGACGACAGCGGGCTGCGCGCCTCCTACCGCAAGGCACATCTGTGGAACGGCGAGAAGACCTGGGGCTTCACTCCGGGCGGTGCGCCGCCGCCCGTGGTGGACACCCCGCACGGCCGTATCGGGCTGATGGTCTGCTACGACCTCGAATTCCCCGAGTGGGTACGGCTCGCGGCCCTGCGTGGAGCCGAGTTGCTGTGCGGACCGGTCAACTGGCCGCTGTACCCGCGCCCCGAGGGCGAGCGCCCCGGTGAGATCGTCCGGGTGCAGGCGGACGCCTCCGTCAACCGGATGTTCGTCGCGGTCGCCGACCGCACCGGCACCGAGCGCGGACAGGACTGGCTCGGCGGCAGTGTGATCGTCGACGCCGACGGCTACCCCGTGAGCGGACTGCGCCTGGGCGAGGAGGCGGTCGTCACCGCGACGATCGATCTCGCCGAGGCCCGTGACAAGACCATCAGCGAACGCAACGACGTGCACGCGGACCGGCGACCCGGGCTGTACGCGGGCATCGGAACGGAGCAGCCATGACAGGCACCACGGTCGCGGTCGTCCAGCAGCCGCCGGCCCTGCTGGACCTGGAGGAGTCGCTGCGCCGGGCGGCCGTCCACATCACGGACGCGGCGGCGGCGGGAGCGGATCTGGTCGTCTTCCCGGAGACCTGGCTGACCTGCTATCCGGCGTGGGTGTTCGGCCTCGCGGGCTGGCGGGACGGCACGGCGCGGCACTGGCACGCCCGGCTGCTGGAGCAGAGCCCCGTACTCGATCACGACGGCGGTGTGGACGACGACCTCGCGCCCGTCCGCGCGGCGGCCCGCGAGTGCGGGGTGAGTGTGGTCCTCGGGCTCAACGAGCGGCCGGGCAGGGCCTCGGGGTCGCTCTACAACTCGCTGATCACCATCGGCCCCGACGGCCGCACCCTCAATCTGCACCGCAAGCTGACTCCGACGCACACCGAGCGCATCGTGTGGGCGGCCGGTGACGGGGCGGGCCTGCGGGTCGTCGGCACCCCGGCCGGGCGGGTGGGCTCGCTGGTGTGCTGGGAGCACTTCAGTCCGCTCGCACGGCACGCGCTGCACGCACAGGACGAGGAGATCCATGTCGCGGCGTGGCCCGATATGCCCGAGAGCCATGTGATCGCGGCACGTTCGTACGCTCTCGAAGGGCGCTGCTTCGTCGTCTCGGCGGGGCAGTACCTGACGACGGACGATCTTCCCGCCGATCTGCTCGACGCCTACCGGGCGGGGGTCGGCCCGGACGCGCCCGAGAGCGGGCCCCTGTTCAACGGGGGTTCCCATATCGTCGCCCCCGACGGGTCGTGGGTCGTGGAGCCGGTCTTCGACGAGGCCCGCGTGATCACGGCGACCCTCGACACCGGGCAGCGCTACGGCGAACTGCTCGACCTCGATGTCGCGGGCCACTACGCGCGGCCCGATGTCTTCCAGCTCTCCGTCGACCGGAGCCGCCGTGAGAAAGGTGTCCGGTTCACCGAGTGATTTCGCCCCGTCGAACCGGCCGGTGCACACCGGGGAACGTGCCGTCCGGGCAGGTGTGTTACCCGGTGGCCCGGCCGGTCGGCCGTTGCGGGACCGGGCACGGTACCGCCGCGTCCGGTCGCTGCTCGGGGTTTCCCTCTCCAGGAACTTAGGTTAGCCTCGCCTGAATTCGCGTGCTCGCCATGGGCACGGCGAGCCGGGTACGGAGGGGTGCGGTGGAGGGCGGGGGGCTGTCGCAACGAGCGGTGCTGCGACGGGCGATCACCGGACAGCGCCGCGACATCACCGTCGCGTCCCTGCTGGGAGCGGCCCATCAGACCGCCGAAGCCCTCATTCCGGTCCTGATCGGCCTCGTGATCGACCGGGGCGTCGCCGACGGCGACGGCTCCGGGCTGCTGCTGGGCATCGCCGCACTGGGCCTGGTCTACCTCGGGCTCTCGTTCAGCTTCCGCTTCGGCGCCCGTGCCGGGGAACGGGCCGCCGAGACGGCGGCCCACCGGCTCAGGACCGAGCTGACCGCCCGGATCCTGGCGCCGGAGGGCGGGGCCGGAACCGGGCGGCTGCCCGGTGAGCTGGCCGCCGTCGCCACCCAGGACGCCAAGCGGGTCGGAGCCGTGAATCTGGCCGTCTTCGTGGGCGTCTCGGCACTCACCGGGCTCCTGGTCGGCGCCGTCGTGCTGCTGCGGGTCTCCCTGCTGCTCGGTCTGGTCGTACTGCTCGGCACTCCCCTGCTGCTGTGGGCGGGCCATCTGCTGAGCAAGCCCCTGGAGCGGCGCAGCGGGGCCGAACAGGAGCGGGCCGCCCACGCGTCGGGCGTCGCCGCCGATCTCGTCGCCGGTCTGCGCGTGCTCAAGGGCATCGGCGCCGAGCCGTACGCCGTCGCCCGCTACCGCGACACCAGCCGCGCATCGCTCGCCGCGACCCTGGTGGCCGCGCGGGCCCACGCGTGGCAGGGCGGGATCGTGCTCGCGCTGACGGGGATGTTCATCGCCCTGGTGGCCCTCGTCGGCGGACGGCTGGCCGCCCGGGGGGACATCACCCTCGGCGAACTGGTCTCCGCCGCCGGTCTGGCGCTCTTCCTCCTCGGCCCGCTCTCCGTGTTCTCGTGGGTGAACGCCGAACTGGCGCAGGGCCGCGCCTCGGCCGCCCGGATCGCCGCCGTCCTCACGGCCGACGCCGACGTGGTTCCCGGAACGGCCGCCCCGCGCCGGCCCGTCGAGGGGCGCATCCGGCTGCGCCGCCTGTCGTACGGAACGCTGCGGGACCTCGACGTCGAGTTCGAGCCCGGCGGGATCACCGGTGTCGCCGCCACCGATCCCGCCGACGCGGCGGCGCTGCTGCGCTGTCTGGCCCGGCACGGCGACCCCGACAGCGGCTCGGTCGAACTGGACGGAGTGGATCTGACCGCCCTGGACCCCGTGGACATCCGCACCGCCGTGCTGGTCGCCGAGCACGACGCCGATCTGTTCGAGGGCACCCTCCACGCCAATGTCGCCGCCGCCGCGTCCGGCGGGGACATCCGGGCGGCGATGGCCGCCGCCGGGGCGGACGAGGTCGCCCGCGCACTGCCCCGGGGCGGCGACACGGAGATCACCGAACGCGGACGCTCGCTCTCCGGAGGCCAGCGGCAGCGGGTGGCACTGGCCCGGGCGCTGGCGGCGGACAGCCCCGTCCTGGTCGTACACGACCCGGTGACCGCGGTGGACGCGGTCACCGAGGCCAGGATCGCCGGCGGGATCCGGGAACTGCGCCGGGGCCGTACGACGATCATGGTGACCACCAGCCCGGCACTGCTCGCGGTGACGGACCGGGTCGTCCTCGTAGAGGGCGGCCGGGTGACGGGCAGCGCCACACACGGCGACCTCGTGCGCGACAGCGCCGGCTACCGTACGGCGGTGCTGTCATGACCGGCCCGCACCCGCGGAAGGCCGCGGCGGAGGGCCGGGCGCTGCTTCCCGTCGCGAGCGGGCCCCGTACCCGCGCGGCCGTCGGTGAACTCCTGCGCCCCCACCGCCTCCTCGCCCTCGGCGGCTTCACCGTGACGGTGCTCGCCACGGCCGTGGGACTGCTGACCCAGCCGCTGCTCGGCCGCATCGTCGACATCGCCGCCGACGGCCGTCCCGTGGGCGCGCTGACCTCGACCGTACTGCTGCTGGCGGCCGTCGCCCTCGCCCAGGGCCTCGCCACCGGACTGGGCCTGTCCCTGATCTCCCGGCTCGGCGAGACCGTGCTCGCACGCCTGCGGGAACGTTTCGTCGAACGGGCGCTGGGACTACCGCTGGAACAGATCGAGCGGGCCGGATCGGGCGATCTGACCGCCCGGGTCACCGGGGACGTGTCCGTGGTCGCCGACGGGGTGCGCACCGCCCTGCCGGAACTGGCCCGCTCCCTGCTCGCCATCGTGCTGACCCTCGGCGCCCTCGCCGTACTCGACTGGCGGTTCCTGCTGGCCGCGCTGCTCGCGGTGCCCGTCCAGGCGTACACCGCGCGGTGGTACGTACGGCGTGCCGTACCGCTCTACGCCGAGCAGCGGGTGGCGGGCGGAGCCCAGCAGCAACAACTGCTCGACACGATCGCCGGCGGCTCGACCGTACGCGCGTTCCGGCTGGAGAAGGAGCACACCGAGCGGGTCACCGAACGCTCCCGGTCCCTGGTCGATCTGACCATGCGGGGCGTACGGCTGGTCCTCGGCTTCTACAGCAGGCTGCACATCGCCGAGTTCATCGGGCTCACCGCCGTCCTCGTCACCGGATTCCTCCTGGTACGCCAGGGGTCGGCGTCCCTCGGCACGGCGACCGCCGCCGCGCTCTACTTCCACAGTCTCTTCACGCCCGTCAACTCCGCCCTGGTGCTCCTGGACGACGCCCAGTCGGCGTCGTCCGGCCTGGCGCGGATCGTCGGAGTGGCGGACCTGCCGCCGCCCGGGGAGCCCGAGCGGCCCGCGGTGCCCCGGGACGCCTCTCTCACCGTCACCGGCGTCGGCCACGCCTACGAGAGCGGTCACCCCGTGCTCCACGAGGTGTGTCTGACGCTCCGTCCGGGAGAGCGGGTCGCCCTGGTGGGAGCGAGCGGCGCGGGCAAGACCACCCTGGCGAAGCTGATCGCGGGCATCCACCGGCCGACCGAGGGCACCATCGAACTCGGCGGGGCGCGGCTGGAGGCGATCGGCCCCGCCGCCCTCCGCCGCACGGTCGCTCTCATCACCCAGGAGACGCATGTCTTCTCCGGGCCCCTGGCCGAGGACCTCCGGCTCGCCAAGCCGGATGCCACGGACGCCGAACTGCGGGCGGCGCTCGACCGGGTGGACGCGCTGGCCTGGGCCGAGGCGCTCCCGGACGGTCTGGCGACGGTCGTCGGGGACGGCGGCCACCGGCTCGGCGGCGCCCAGGTCCAGGCGCTGGCGCTCGCCCGGCTGATCCTCGCCGATCCGCCGCTGGTCGTCCTCGACGAGGCGACCGCCGAAGCGGGCAGCACCGGGGCCCGCGCACTGGAGAAGGCCGTGGCCCGGGCCGTGGACGGACGTACGGCGCTGATCGTCGCGCACCGGCTGACGCAGGCCGCGACCGCCGACCGGGTCGTCGTCATGGACGCGGGCCGGATCGTCGAGTCCGGGACACACGACGAACTCCGGGCGTCCCGCGGCAGCTACGCGGCGCTGTGGAACGCCTGGTCCGGCACCCGGGACCCCGCCGGGTAGCCCGGCGCTCCCCCCACACGACGACCGCGCCACCCCGACAGTCCCGCCCTCCGACCGTCCCTCCGACCACGCCTCCCGCCGACCACGCCCTCCCGCCGACCGAACCGAGGAACGACCGATGTCCCGCTCCGCCGTCCGGCGCCTGACCGCCGCACTCGCCTCCGTACTGCTCCTGCTCACCGCCGCCACCGCCTGCGGTTCCGACTCCGAGGGCTCCGGCGGCTCCGAGGGGGGCGGGGCCGCGAAGAGCGGCTCCGCCGACTCGGCCTACCCCGTGACGATCCCGCACACCTACGGCAGCACCCGCATCACCTCCGAGCCGAAGCGGATCGTCACCGTCGGGCTGACCGACCAGGACGCCGTGCTCGCGCTCGGGAAGGTCCCGGTCGGCACCACCGAGTGGATCGGCCGCTACCCGGGAGCCATCGGCCCCTGGGCCGAGGACGAGAAGGGCGACGGCAAGACGCCGGCCGTCCTCAAGGACACCGGCACCGGACCCCAGGCGGAGAAGATCGCCGCGCTCAGGCCGGATCTGATCCTCGCCGTGTACGGCGGGCTCACCAAGGAGCAGTACACCTCGCTGTCCCGGTTCGCTCCGGTCGTCGCCCACCCCAAGGAGTACAACGACTACGGCATCCCCTGGCAGGAGCAGACCCGCACGATCGGCAGGGCGCTCGGCAAGTCCGCCGAGGCGGACGCGGCCGTCGCCGGTGTGGAGGCGAAGTTCAAGGCGGCGGCCAGGCCGGAGTTCAAGAACGCGACGGCGCTGATGGCCACTCCGTACGAGGGCATGTTCGTCTTCGGCACCCAGGATCCGCGCTCCCGGATTCTCACCGGGCTCGGCTTCAGGCTGCCGGACGGTCTGGACAAGGCGATCGGCGACCGGTTCGGCGCGAGCATCAGCAAGGAGCGCACCGACCTCCTCGACCAGGACGCCGTCGTGTGGATGGTCACCGATGTCGCCAAGGACTCGGCGAAGCTCCACAAGGACGCCTCCTACGGAAATCTGAAGGTGGTCGAGGACGGCCGTGAGGTCTTCGTCCACGAGACCAGCGGCTACGGGAACGCCATGGCGTTCGGCACGGTACTGAGCCTGCCGTACGTCATCGACCGGCTGGCGCCGCAGCTGTCCGCCGCCGTCGACGGGAAGCCGGCGACCGCGGTGGGGCAGCCCGCCTCCTGACCGCACGCGGCGCGGGAGCCGGACCGCGCCGGGACCCCGGGTCCCGGCCGGCCTCCCGCCCGCCGACCGCGCACGACGACGCGCCCCCTCCGGGCGGGCGCCGGCCGGCCCCTCGTCCGGGGCCGGTCCGACCGGTGAAGGACATGATGTGGGGAGCCCGGTGACGAAGGAGCAGCGCCCGCGCGCGGCGCTGCTCGTGGTGCTGTCCGCGACGGCGCTCGCCGCGCTGGTCGCGGTCTCGCTGTTCTTCGGCGCGCTGAGTGTGCCGCCCGGCCAGGTGTGGAGCACGCTGCTCGGTGACGCGCCCAGTACCCGGGTCGACAACGCCGTCTGGTCGGTACGGGTACCGAGGACCGCGCTGGGCATCGCGGCGGGAGCGGCCCTCGGGCTGTCCGGTGCGCTGATGCAGGCCCTGACCCGCAATCCGCTCGCCGACCCGGGAATCCTCGGGGTGAGCGCCGGGGCCGCCTTCGCCATCGTGCTCGCGGTGGGGGTGCTGGGTCTGGGATCCGTCCACGGGTATGTGTGGTTCGCCTTCGCCGGGGCGTTCGGCGCCAGTGTGCTGGTGTATCTGCTGGGCGGGCTCGGACGGTCGGGGACGACACCGGTCAAGCTCGCGCTCGCCGGAGTCGCCATCACCTCGCTGCTGTTCTCGCTGACCAGCGCCATCGCGCTGACCGATCCGGACGCCCTGAACCGCTACCGCTTCTGGTCGGCCGGATCCCTGGCGAACCAGGACGAGGGCACCCTGCTGCGGATCCTGCCGTTCCTCCTGGCCGGCGCGGCGATCGCGCTGGCCGTCGCGCCCGCGCTCAACAGCCTCGCGCTCGGCGACGATGTGGCCGCCTCGCTGGGGACGAGGCTGGGGCTCGTCCGTGTTCTGGGCGTGGTCGCCGTGACCCTGCTGACGGGAGGGGCGGTGGCCGTGATCGGCCCGGTGGTCTTCGTCGGCCTGGTCGTCCCGCATGTGGCGCGGGTGCTCACCCAGTACGCGGGGATCGGCCCCGACTACCGCTGGCTGCTCCCCCTGTCGGCGGTCCTCGCCCCCTGTCTGCTGCTCGCCGCCGATGTCACGGGACGCCTGCTGGCCCGGCCGACCGAGATCCAGGCGGGCGTCCTGGTCGCCTTCATCGGGGGACCGTTCTTCATCGCGATGGTCCGCCGCCGCCGACTCGCGGAGCTGTGAGCATGACCGACATCGTTCCCTCCTCCGGCCCCCGGGCCCCCGGCAACGGCGCTGACGGCCCCGGGGCGCGGGAGCCACACGCCCCAGGCGCAAGCGCCTCCGGCCGGGACGCGTACGGAGGTGACCTGCCCGGCCGGGACGCGCCGGGCGGCGACCCGGCCGGCGGTGACCTCTCCGGCCGAGACCCGTCCGGCCGTGAGCGCGGGCGCCCGCCCGGCCGCGGCGCCCGCCGGGTTCACTTCCGGCTGGCCGTACCGCCCGTCTCCGGAGTGCTGCGGCCACGGCTCGCCGGGGTGTGCGCCGCCCTCGCAGCCGCCGCGTTCCTCGTGTTCTGCTGGGGGATGTCCGTCGGCGACATCCCGTACAGCCTCACCGAGGTGATGAACGCTCTCCTGGGCTCGGGCGACCCCGGCACCCGGCTGATCGTCCAGGAGCTGCGTCTGCCCCGGGCGCTGGCGGGCCTGCTCGTCGGCATCGCCTTCGGCATGTCCGGCGCTCTGTTCCAGACCGTCACCCTCAACCCGCTCGCCAGCCCGGACATGATGGGCATCACCCAGGGCGCGGGTGCCGTGGTCGTCGCGGGTGTCGTCCTCGGCTGGGACGGCACCCTGGGCACCCAGGTGCTGGGACTGCTCGGCGCCCTCGGCGCGGCCCTGCTGGTGTACACGCTGGCCTGGAAGCGCGGAACCACCGGATACCGCATCATCCTCGTGGGCATCGGGGTCGCCTGGATCTCCACCAGCGCCACGGACTATCTGATGGCACGGGGGGAGCGGTTCGAGGCCCAGGCCGCGCTCGGCTGGCTCGTCGGCAATCTCAACGGCCGCGAATGGGACCAGGTCACTCCTCTCCTGTACGCCCTGACCGTCCTGGTCCCCGCGGCGCTGCTCCTCGGCCGGCTCACCCGCACCCTCCAGCTCGGCGACGACGTCGCCCGGGGACTGGGCACACGGATCCAGGTGGTCCGGCCCGCGGTCCTGCTCACGGGCGTCGCCCTGGCCGCCTTCGCCACCGCCGCGGCCGGGCCCGTGGTCTTCGTCGCGCTCGCCGCACCGCAGATCGCCCAGCGGCTGGCCCGTACGGCCTGGCCACCGCCGCTGGCCGCGGGACTCACCGGGGCCGTGATGGTGCTGGTGTCCGATCTGCTCGCCCGCGAGCTGATCGACGGGACGGAGCTTCCCGTCGGAATCGTCACGGGAGTCCTCGGCGCGCCGGTGCTGCTGTGGCTGCTCGTCCGTGCCCAACGCGCCGGCTCAGGAGGCTGACCGCATGTCCGTGAAATCCGCGAAGTCCCCTGATCCCGGGACGGGTTCCGGGTCCGTCGCCACCGCTTCCGGGCCCGGGGCGGCCGCCGCTTCCGGGGCAGCCCCGGGTACCGAGGCGTCACCGGGGTCCGGGCCGCCGGCCGAAGGGCCGACGACCGAGGGGCTGCGGGCCGAAGGGCTGCGGGCCGAAGGGCTGCGGCTGGCGTACGACCACCGGGTCGTGGTCGACGGTCTCGATGTGGCCGTCCCACCGGGCCGCGTCACGGCGATCGTCGGGGCGAACGCCTGCGGGAAGTCGACCCTGCTGCGGGCCCTCGCCCGGCTGCTGACGCCGAAGGCGGGCTCGGTGCGGCTCGACGGCCGCTCGGTGCACGCCATGCCGACCAGGGAACTCGCCCAGCGCCTGGGAATCCTGCCCCAGTCCCCCGTGGCCCCCGAGGGCCTGACCGTGATCGATCTGGTGGGCCGCGGCCGCTCCCCGCACCAGACGTGGTGGCGTCAGTGGTCCTCCGCCGACGAGCGCGCGGTCCACGACGCACTGCGCGCGACCGCCATGACCGATCTCGCCGAACGCCCGGTCGACGAACTGTCCGGCGGCCAGCGCCAGCGCGCCTGGATCGCCATGGCGGTCGCCCAGGGCACCCCGGTGCTCCTGCTGGACGAGCCCACGACCTATCTCGATCTGGCCCATCAGATCGATGTGCTCGATCTGATCACCGATCTGAACCAGCACGAGAACCGTACGGTGGTCATGGTTCTGCACGATCTCAACCAGGCGTGCCGTTACGCCGATCATGTCATCGCCCTGAAGTCCGGACGCGTCGTCGCCGAGGGCCGCCCGTCGGACGTCATCACCGCCGCCATGGTGGAGGAGGTCTTCGGCCTCCGCTGCCGGATCGCGCCCGACCCGGTCAGCGGGACCCCGATGGTCATTCCGATCGGCCGCCACCACGAGAACGGTGGGACGAGCGGGAACCGTGAACGACCCGAGCCGCCCAAGCCGCCCGAGAACCGCGCGCAGCCCGAGTAACGGTCGACCGTGCTCGGCCGGCGGCACCGGGCGAAGGACCTCCGGACAGTCACCGACGCGCGCCCCTTTTGGGTGGCTCGGTTCTCCCCCAGACTCCGTCCGGGGGCACCCCCACCGGGCCGCTTGAGCGTCTGTCGACGGTCGACCGTGCTCGATCCCTCGTTCCTCGGGACCTCCGCGCGCTCTCCCTTTCGACACCCGCGCGGCCCTGGGCTCACTCGCCCAACGGGCGAAGGGCCTCCGATTGTTCGGGACCTCGCGCGGGCCCTTCGGCCCACCCGCCCAACCGGCGAAAGGTCTCCGAGTGCTCGGCGTCCCGAGAACCCCCCAACCCACCCGCCCGAGGGGTGCAGGGCCTGTGCTGCTGGCCGTTCGCCCTCGGTCGGGGCAGCCGGACCGTGCGGTTCCGGCCTGTCGTCCGCCGTCAGGGACAGCGCTTGCACAGAGGGCCCGGCCTCCGTCGCACCCGCCCGGAAGACCGGTCGGGCGCCCCTCGGCCGCTCGCTCCGGCGCCCGCGTGCCCGGAACGTGACACCCTGTGCCGTCCGGCGGCCCCGAGTACCGGGTCACGGGATGCCGGACGGGTGGGCCCGGGCGGCGGATCAGTCTCGGCCACGGCCCGCGCGGGCGCCTTGATCCCCGTACGGCCCGGCCGGTTGAATCGCCGGGTGATCGAGATCGGTGTGGACCTGGGCGTCGTCACGGCCCCCTCGGGTGTGCTCGTGCTCGGGATGGCGGGCTGGATCGACCACTGGTCCCGGGCCGGGGCGCCGCTGTCCGAACGTGCCGCGGCCGCGGCCGGGAGCGGCGGGCATCTGCACGAGCCGGCCGGAGGCCGCCCTCATGAGTGGATGTGCGAGGCGGTCGCGGTACCGGCGGCGGCCGACCGGCCGCTGCGGGTACGGGCCGCCGCGTCGCCCTCGCCCTTCGACGGCGGTCCGACGATCGCCGTTCTGGAAACGGACCTCGGCCTGCCCTGGCCCTCCACCGCCGGGGACGGCCGGCCCGTGCTGCTCGGGGACCTTCCCGTCGACCGCTGCGGCATGGTGCTCGGTGACGCGTCGGCCCTGGACTCCTTCACCGGGGAGAACGGCGAGTCGTCCGACGGGCTCGCGGACGTCGCGTACTGGGGCAAGCACGCGGAGACGGTCTACGCGAAGTTCGGCGGTGACCGGGTCACCGGGCACGGCGGCGACACGACCCACGGGTGGCCCGATGTGCCCGTGGCGAAGGCCGAGGCGCTCGCGGAGACCATCCGGTCCTGGGCCGCACAGATCACCGGGGGCGAGGGTCTGACGGTGGCGGTCGCCCTCCACACCCACGCCTACCGGCTGCACCACGCGGGCCGGGCCCATCCCCTGCTGGCCGGCGTCGTCGAGGTGGCCGGATGCCCCGTCCTGGGACTCGGCTGGGACAGCGGCGACCACTCGACGCGGCACCGGGGCGAACGGCGCTCCGGCCATGTCTACCCCGTCACCCTCGAAGCCTCCCCCGGCGGCGGCACGGTGCTGCGCTGGACCATCCCGCCCGCCGAGCCCCCGGAGACGGACCGCTGACGGATACGGCACCGCTCGCCCGGCCCTCCGGGCCGTACGGACAACAGGCCCCGGCCCGGGAGTTTCCGGCCCGGGCGGGACATCGTGGAGGCTCACGCCCGTACGGGACGTACAGACGCGCGCGCCCCGACAGCACAGCTCGGGGCTCCTCCCCGGCCTCCAGGCCGTTCAAGCGGTTCGTGACGGCTCCGCCTACGTACCGTCGAACGAGCCGTGGCGGCCCGCGCCGCTCGCGAAACGGTCCGCGCCCGACCGGGTCTCCCCCGCGCTGAGCGGCACCAGCCCATGGCGGTACTCGACCGCCAGGGCCTCCGGCTCGCTCAGCCCGTGCTGTTCCCGTGCCGACATCCGGTCGCTGCGCAGACACAGTTGGGGGAAGGCGGCGATCTCACGGGCGAGACGTTCGGCGGCGGCCCGGGACTCCCCCGGAGGTACCAGGCGGTTGGCGAGCCCCATCACATACGCCTCCTTCGCCGGTACGGGACGGCCAGTGAGGATCATGTCCATGGCACGGCTCTCGCCGATCAGCCGGGGCAGCCTGACCGTACCGCCGTCCACCAGGGGGACTCCCCAGCGGCGGCAGAAGACACCGAATACGGCGTCCTCCTCCACGACCCGCAGATCGCACCAGGCCGCCAGCTCCAGTCCCCCGGCCACCGCGTGTCCGGCGACCGCCGCGACGACCGGTTTGGCCAGCCGCATCCGGGTGGGGCCCATGGGCCCGTCGCCCTCGGCGAGCACCCGGTTGCCGAGGTCGGTTCCGATCGCCTTGAGGTCGGCACCGGAGCAGAAGGTGCCGCCCTCGCCCCAGAGCACGGCGACGGCCGCGTCCGGATCGGCCTCGAACTCCCGGAAGGCGTCCGCGAGCAGCGCGGCGGTGGGGCCGTCGACGGCGTTGCGTACGGCGGGCCGGGAGAGGATGACGGTGAACACCGGCCCCTCGCGCTCCACGCGTACCGCGGGGCTTCCGTTCCCGGTGCTCATCCCCTGCCCTCCCACAGGGGGTCACGCAGCGCACGCCGGAGGATCTTGCCGACCGGGGAGTACGGGATCGTGTCGACGAAGTGCACGGCCTTGGGCACCTTGTACCCCGCCAGCCGGGCCCGGACGTGGTCGCGGAGCGCCGCCTCGGAGGTCTCGGCCCCCGGCCGGAGGGTGACGAAGGCGGTGACGGCCTCGACCCAGGTCGGGTCGGGGGCGCTGACGACGGCGCACTGGGCGACGGCGGGATGGGAGGCGAGCACGTCCTCCACCTCCCGGGGGTAGACGTTGTACCCGCCCGTGATGATCATGTCGCTGCTGCGGTCGACGAGATGCAGATAGCCCCGCTCGTCGAAGCGTGCCAGGTCCCGGGTGCGGATCCAGCCGTCGGGGGTGAGGCTCTGCGCGGTCAGCTCGGGTGCGTTGTAGTAGCCCGCCATGGCGAACGGGGCCTTGACCCGTACCTCGCCGATCTCACCGGGAGCGACCCGGGCGCCGTCCTCGTCGGTGAGGACCAGTTGCGCGTCGATGACGGGGTGCCCGGCGGCGCCGAGGAGTTCACCGCCCTCCGCGTGGTCGTCGCGGTCCAGGACCGTGAGACACAGAGGGGCCTCGGTCTGGCCGAAGTACTGGACGAACCTGGGCCCCCACACGTCCAGCGCGTGCTCGATGAGCGGCCGGGGCATGGGGCTCGCCCCGTAGACGACGGTGTGCAGCCGTCCGAGGTCGGCGCCCTCGGCCTTTCCCCCGGCGAAGAGCAGGCCGAGCATGGTCGGGACGAGATTGACGGCGGTGACCCCGTAGCGCGGGATGGCGTCGAGGTAGGCCTCGGGCTCGAAGCCGGTGAGCACCACGGACGCGCCACCGCGCACCCAGTACGGAAGGACGAAGGTGCCGCTGGCGTGGATCAGCGAGGCCGCGTGCAGCATCACGTCGTCACGGCCGGGCGAGACCAGGTTGGCGAGGATGTTCGCGGTGATGGCGGCATAGCTCGCCTGGGTGTGCTGCGCGGCCTTGAGCGTGCCGGTGGTGCCCGAGGTGTAGAGGATCAGGATCACATCGTCGGGTTCGGCGTACCGCATGGGGTCGGCCGGGCTGGCCTCCCGCATCGCGGCCATCAGATCGAGGTCGCCCGTGTCCTCGGAGGGGCCCAGGCAGGCGAGGGTCAGTCCGGGCACGGCGGCCCTCAGCTCCTCGGCGCGTTCGCTCAGCTCGGGCCCGTAGACCAGGAGGGAGACCCCGGTGTCCCGGAGCATCCGGGTGTGCTCCGCGAGGGAGAGGCGGCCGTTGAGCGGGACCCGGGCCGCGCCCGCCTTGAGGCAGGCGAAGTCGACGGAGACGGACCACAGTCCGTTGCCGAGGAGGAGACCCACACGGTCCCCGCGGTCGGTGCCGAGTCCGGTGAGGACGTGGGAGAGCCGGTTGGCGGCCTCGTCGACCTCGGCGTAGGTGAGGGATTGACTGTCGAAGTACAGGGCGGTTCGTCCGGCGAAGCGCGCAGCGCCCAGGCGGACCAGGTCTACGGCAAGCATGATGCGGAGGATAGCCCCGAAACATACAGTCCGTCCAGACGGTTTGTTGTTCGGCTTCCGATTGCCGTACCGTCGGCCCATGTCCGCCACACGACGCACTCAGCGGCAACGCCGGGAGGAGACCCGCCAGCGCCTTCTCGACGCCACGATCGACTGCCTGGTCGAGTACGGCTTCGCGGGCACCACCAATCAGCGGGTCCAGGAGCGGGCCGGGATCTCCCGGGGCGCCCTGCTGCACCACTTCGCCTCCAAGGCGGACCTTCTGACGGCCGCGACCCACCATGTCGCCGAACTGCGGCTGGCCCGTCTCCACGAGGAGGCCGACACCGGCACCCGGACCCGGGAGCAGGGACTCGCCCTGCTGCGGAGCGCCATGTCGGGCCCGCACTTCCTCGCCGGGCTGGAACTGTGGCTGGCCGCCCGGACCGACCCCCATCTCAAGGCCGCCCTCCTGCCGGCCGAACGCGAGGTGGGCGCGGCCCAGCGCGAGGTGCTCGCCAAGCTCTTCGGGCCGGAGGTGACCGCCCGCGAGGACTTCGCCCTCCTCTGCGAGTCCCTGCTGGTCCTGCACCGCGGCCTCGCGCTGACGAGCGTGCTGCGCGACGACCCGGACTTCGAGGACCGGCTGCTGGGACTGTGGGCGGACCGGTTCCTGGGGACGGCGACGTAACGGCCCTCCCGAAGCGGCGGCCTCCCGCCGGAGGAACCGGAGCGGACCGCCGCCGGGCCGGGGCCCTGGGTCCCCGGTCTTCCACCGGGTGACGCGAGGCGGATCCGCACGGCCGGTCCCGTACGCACCCGCACCGCCGGACCAGCCCGTGCCCGTGCGCCCCCGCACCGGCGCACCGCTGTGCGTCCTCGTACCCGCACCGGCGACGGCCGCCGTACCGCCGTCCGCCGGGCACTCCCGCGCTCCCCGGGCGCCACGCTCCGGCCGACCCCCGGGTACCTCGGAAGTGCCGCACGCGCCCCCGGAACGCAACCCCCCTGCCGCCGGGGCGATTTCAGAAAGACCACTGATGTTCACCTGCGCGCTACCCCACAACCGCCCGGCATGACCGAGCATCTATGCCCTGACCTGCTGGGAGGGATCACATGGAGCAGCACCGGCACCATCGGCGCACACGTCTGTTCGCTTCGGTCGGTTCGGCGGTGGCCTGCGCTTTACTCCTCTCGGCTTGCGGACTCTGGAGCGAAGACGATGAACCGGAGCCCGCGCCCACGGCGGCGAGCTCGATCTCCTGTGCGCCGCAAGGGCAGTTGGCGGCGTCCGGGTCGACGGCTCAGCAGAACGCCATGAAGCACTGGATGCGGGAGTACCAACAGGCGTGCCCGGGGGTGAAGATCCGTTATGTGCCCATCGGTTCGGGGGGCGGAGTGTCCCAGTTCCTGCGCGGGGCGACCGTCCTCGGCGGTACGGACAGCACGCTGGAACCCGAGGAGGTCGAGGTCTCCCGTGAGGTGTGCCGCGGGGGCCGGGCCATCGATCTGCCGATGGTGGGCGGTCCGATCGCCATCGGCTACAACCTCGGCGGCGTGGAGAATCTGGTGCTCGACGCCGAGACCCTGGCGGAGATCTTCGACTCGAAGATCGACACCTGGGACGATCCCGCGATCGCACGTCTGAACCCCGGGGTCCGGCTGCCGTCGGCCCCCATCGTCGCGGTCCACCGCTCCGACGAGTCCGGGACGACCCAGAACCTCAACGCCTATCTCAAGGGAGCGGCGCCGGACGCGTGGCCGTACGCGGCCGAGCGGGCGTGGCAGGCCAAGGGGGGTCACTCGGCGGCGGGTTCCGGCGGGGTCGCGTCGCAGGTACGCGCGACCGAGGGCGCCATCGGGTACTTCGAGTTGTCCTTCGCGACGGCGGACGACATCACGACGGTCCGCCTGGACACCGGTGCGCCGGATCCCGTGGCCGTGTCGGCCCGGACCGCGTCGGCCGGTATCGCCGCGGCCCGGGTGAGCGGCACGGGCAAGGACATGGCCCTGGAGTTCGACTACCGGACCGGCCTCGCCGACACCTATCCGATCGTCCTCATGACGTATGTCATCGTGTGCGACACGGGAAACCGGCCCGAGGCACTGCCCGCGCTGAGGTCGTTCCTCAGCTACACCGCGAGTACCGAGGGCCAGCGCGAACTGGCGCGGCTGCACCACGCGCCGCTGCCGGAGAAGGTGGCCGCCCAGGTGCGCGGCGTCATCGGCACCCTGTCCTGACCCCGTCCCGACGGCCGACGCCGTCGGACACTCCGCCCGACCGCTCCCCGGACGGGCACCCACCGCCGAGGCCGTGGTGGACGAGGCACCGCCGTCGTCCACCACGGCCTCACTCATGTCTCGCGGCACCCGGGGACCGCCCGGACGGCGGTGGGGAAGCGGGTGGCGGGAACCACCGTCCCCGGCACCACTCCCGGCGCCGGCGCGGTACCGACCGGTCTCGGCCAATGCCCGCCGGACGGCCCGCCAGTGGCGCAGTGTCAGCGCATGAACCGCCTGCGTCAGAAAACGGCCACGAAAATGAGAAATACACAACGCCCAGATTAGAACAATCCCCATGTGGGTCACGGAAATGCAAAGAGGTCACATGGGTCGCCCACGTTTCGATGAAATCTCAGTAACGCGACAAGGGAGAACCAAAACGCCACAACCCCACGACTTGGGTTTACCCCATGCCAGCAAGGCGGGATTCCAGCCATTGCCGGGCAACTGATTCACCATGCGGGACCGCACGCACGACACCAACGGTTACGGCGGTCACGCAGGGGAGTTCGGCATGCTTCCGCATCTGCGGACGGTCTTTCCCGCCCATATCCGCCGCACAGCAGAAAGACCTGTACCAGCATGAACATCACTGTTCTTGGACAAGGCTACGTCGGGCTTCCACTGGCCATGCGGGCAGCTGAAACCGGGCATCAAGTCACCGGCTACGAACCGGACTACGCCCGGTGCGCGCAGCTTACTTCAGGTGACTCCTATGTGGAAGACATTCCCTCCGCCCGGCTGCGCGAGGCGATCGCCGCCGACACCTACCGGGCCACGGACGATCCCCGCGACCTCAAGGGCTTCGACATAGCGGTCATCACCGTGCCGACGCCCCTCACCAACCGCGCACCCGACCTCACCTGCGTACGCGACGCGGCACGCACCGTGTCGTATTACATCGAGCCCGGTTCCACGGTCGTCCTCGAATCGACGACATATCCGGGCACCACACGGGATGTGGTGATCCCCCTCCTCGAAGAGGGCTCCGGCCTCACCGCGGGCCGGGACTTCCATGTCGGCTTCAGCCCGGAGCGCATCGACCCGGGCAATGCCACCTGGCGCTTCGAGAACACCCCCAAGGTGGTGTCCGGGCTCACGCCCGCCTGTCTGGAGCGTGTCAAGGCGTTCTACGACAGCCTCGTGGACACGACCGTCCCCGCGTCCGGACTGGAGGAGGCCGAGCTCGCCAAGGTCTTCGAGAACACCTTCCGGCACGTCAACATCGCCCTGGTCAACGAACTCGGCAAGCTCGGGCATCTGCTCGGCGTCGACGTCGGTGACGCGCTCGACTGCGCCGCCACCAAGCCCTTCGGCTTTATGCGCTTCACCCCGGGTCCCGGTGTGGGCGGACACTGCCTGCCGATCGACCCGGTGTACCTCTCCCACCACGTCCGCCAGCAACTCGGCGAGACCTTCCGGTTCGTGGAGCTGGCGCAGGAGGTCAACGAGCGGCAGCCCGCCTATGTCGTCGAACGGCTCCAGAGCGCGTTGAACCGCTTCGGCAAGTGCCTCAAGGGCGCCCGGATCCTCGCGCTCGGCCTCACCTACAAGCCCGGCACGGCCGATATGCGGGAATCCCCGGCCCGCAGCGTCGTGGAACTACTCACCGCCCAGGGCGCCGACTGCACCGTCGTCGACCCCCACCTCACCTCCCACCCGGGCACGCCGTATCTGACGGCGTTCACCGAGCGGGACCTCGCGGGCGCCGACGCCGTGCTGGTCCTGACGGATCACCCGGAGTTCGACTTCGAGAAGGTGCGCGACCACGCCGCCTATGTCCTCGACACCCGTCGCGCGGTCCCCGCCGGCGCCCACGTCGAACACCTCTGAAACACCTCCCCCCACAACGAGTTCAAAGAAAGCAAGTGAGAAACACATGTCCGAGAATGGACAGCTCGCCCGTACCGGTTCGGCCGCCGGCGCCATCATCGTCGGCGGGACAGTCATCACCGGCTGGTGGCTCCTCGGCATAGCCGCCCTCGTCGTCTGCGCAGGCGCCGTCCTGATCCGCTTCAGCTTCCGCCGCGACCGCACCGCCGACCAGCGATGAGTACCAAGGCCCTGGCGGCACATCCGCACCATTCCGGCACGGTTCTTGTCGGGGGCATCGCGCTCACCGCGGCCGCCGCCTGGGCCGCGCAGCACGCCATCGCCGCCACCCACTACGGCGACGCCACCCGTGGCCGGCTGGGTGTGGTGTGGGCCGTCACCTTCGTTCTTCTGATGGCCCAGACCGTGATGTACCACTTCGACCGGCCCTACCGAGCGACTCCGCGTGTCGGGCGCCTGCTGGCCGGCAAACACGTCGCCGTCCTGGTTCCGGCGTACAACGAGGACGAGGGCTACCTCCGCATGGGGCTCCAGTCCCTGCTGGACCAGACGAGGCTCCCGGACAGCGTGCACATCGTCGACGACGGGTCGACGAGCACCGACTACGCGTCCGTCCGGGCATGGTGGCTCGGGGCCGCCCGGGCGGCCGGCATCCGGACGACCTGGCAGCGTGTCCCCAACGGCGGCAAGCGCCAGGCCCAGGGTCACGGGGTCCGGGCCAGTCCCGAGGCCGACTTCTATGTGACGCTCGACAGCGACAGCTGTCTGGCGCCCAACGCGATCGAGCAGGTAATGCTGCCGTTCGGCCGGAAGTCGGTCCAGTCGGTGGCGGGGATCGTCCTGGCCACCAACCACCGGGTCAATCTGCTGTCGCGGATCACCGACCTCTGGCTGCTGACCGGTCAGCTCGTCGACCGGTCGGCGCTGTCCACGGTGGGTGCCGTGCTGGTCAACTCCGGTCCGCTGGCCGCCTATCGGGCGGCCGTGATCCGCGACAACCTCGACGCGTATCTCGGCGAGACGTTCCGGGGCAAGCCCGTTCACCTGTCCGACGACAGCCTCCTCACCCTGTACGCGCTGCTGCGCGGCAAGACCGTCCAGCAGCCGACCGCCGTGGTCTTCTCGGCGATGCCGGAGAAGTTCGGTCATCTGTGCCGCATGTATCTGCGCTGGATGCGCGGATCGACCATCCGCTCGCTGTGGCGCATGCGGTATCTGCCGCTCGACAGCGTGGCCTACTGGATTCATCTGCTGCGCTGGTTCCAGGTCGCCCTGTCGACCTCGGTCCTGGTGTGGCTGCTGGCGGTGGAGCCGCTGAAGTACGGGAACACCCCGGACGCCTCGTTCCTCCTGCTCCCCTTCCTCATCGGCTGGGCGCAGGGCCTGCGGTATCTGAGCATCATCCGCTCCGACGAGCGCATCCGCTCCCGGCTCGTGACCTGGCTGCTCATGCCGCTGGGTGTGCTGTTCGCCTGGACCGTCCTGCGCTTTATGCGCTGGTACGGGGCCGCCACCTGCTCCAACACGGGCTGGGGCACCCGGCAGGGCGGCGCGGAGGTCTCGCTCGACGGCGGCGGAGGCAGTACGCCCGCGGCCGAGGTGCCTCCCTTCCCCGAGGAGGCACCCCTGGGACCCGGCCCGTACGAGGGCTCGAACGAGTACGGGCCGGGCGGGTTCCCGGAGCCGCGCGAGTACCAGCCGTACGGGCATCCCCATCCCGGGCGGAACGGGTACCAGGAGCCGTACGGGTATCCCCGGCCGGACGGCCACCAGGTGCCGGACGAGTACCAGCGGCCCGCGGGCTACCCGGACGACTACGCGACCGCTCCCCTCAAGCTCCTCGATCCCGTCACCGGGAACACCCTGGAGCTCCCCGTCCGCAGGGCGAGCACCCGGTGAGCCGTTCCGGCCACGCGCCGAGGTGACGCGGAGGCCGGCCCCCGGCAGCTGACCGGACAGCTGCCGGGGGCCGCGTCGTGCCCGTCCGTCCCCCCGGGCCGGCTCATCACGGCGTGCGCGGGCCCGCTGTCGGGACCCGAGGCCACGGACGGACGCGGCCCCGCCCGGTGACGCGCGTCCCGCCGCCGGTGGTGCCCGCCGTCCGTCAGCGGGTCTCCAGGTTGGCCATCATGACCGCGTGATGGCGGCGGACCGCCTCCAGCGCGGCGCCCTCGTCACCCGCCTCGACGGCGTCCCTGATCGGTTCATGGACCGCGAGCAGCCGCTCGGCCTCTCCGGGGGCCAGCCAGGGCGGCATGCTCTGCGAGCGGATCCACGGTTCGTACTCGTAGCGGATGACGGCCGTGTGCACGGACTCGTAGATCGAGGTCAGGAACGGGTTGCCCGAGCGGCGCACGATCGCCGCGTGGAAGACGGTGTCGGCGGCGATCCAGGCAGAGACGTTCCCGGTGCTCTCCCGCAGCCGGTCGAAAGCGTGGTGGACATCTGCGAACCTGGCCCCGGCGGGAAAGTCCGTACCCGCACCGGCCCCGGAGCCCCTGTCCGCTCCTGATCCCGTGCCGGGGCGCGTGGCGGATCCGGCGGCGGGCGGGTTCTCCCGTACGGCCCGTACCGCCTCCCGCACCGCGACCGTCTCCAGCCACAGCCGCAGCCGCGCCAGATGCGGTACGGAGTCCCTGTCGAGGTCCAGCATCAGCTCGACGGTGGCGGTCATCGCCCGGTCCGGACGGTGGACGACATAGGCGCCCGAGCCGGGGCGGATCTCGACCAGCCCCATCAGCGAGAGCGTGCGCAGGGCCTGGCTGACGGTGGGCCGGCTGGTGCCGAAACGGGCGGCGAGGTCCCGCTCGGCCGGCAGCCGGGTGTTCTCGGCGAGATCCTCGGCGACGATGAACTCGCGGATCTGGTCGGCGACACGGTCCGGGAGCCTGCTGACGGTGAGCGGTCGCACGGGCCGCAGCTCCGCGGCGAGTGTGCCTCCCGTCTCCCCCGGGTCCCCGGCCATCCGCCCGGCGCCGCCCGGCTCCCCGGCGCCCACCGCGCGTTCGCCGCCGTCCGCCTCCCGGCCGCCCGTCCCCGGTGCGACCGGCGTCCGCCGCGCGCCGGCACGCGTTCCCGCGCCCGGGGACCGTCCCGCCCTCCGCGCCCCCGAAGGGCCTTGTGCCGCCGAAGCGCCTTGTGCCGTACGGCCGTACGGCCCGCTCTCCTCGGTGTCGGTCATGGCTGCCTCTTTCCCCGGCCGGTGGCCAGGCCACTGTGCCACAGGACGGCCGGGCACGGTCCGGCCATGGACCGCACGGTCGACTCCCTCTAATATTGGCTAATTGGCTTAGCCAATTTACCCTCAGGAGCGATCATCATGAAACTGCGCGACGCCCTCGGCCGATGCCCCACCGAACTCCTCATCGGCGGTGAGTGGCGGCCGGCCTCCGACGGCCGCCGTATCGACGTCCACGACCCCGCGACCACGGAGCCCCTGGCATCCGTCGCCTCCGCCGCCGAGAACGACGCCGTGGACGCCGTGTCGGCCGCGGCCCGGGCCCTGCCCGGCTGGGCCGCCACCCCCGCCCGGGAGCGCTCGGCCGTGCTCCGGCGCGCCTATGAACTGATGACCGAGCGCGCCGAGTACTTCGCGACCCTCATCACCGCGGAGAACGGCAAGGCCCTGGCCGACGCGCGGGCAGAAGTCGCCTACGCCGCCGAGTTCTTCCGCTGGTACTCGGAGGAGGCGGTACGCCTCGCGGGCACCGTCCAGCACGCTCCGGCCGGGGGCTACCGGATCCTGGTCGACCGCGCCCCCATCGGGGTCGCCGTACTGATCACCCCCTGGAACTACCCGGCCGCCATGGCCACCCGCAAGATCGGCCCCGCTCTGGCCGCGGGCTGTTCCGTCGTGCTGAAGCCCGCCAGCGACACCCCGCTGACCGCCCTCGCGACCGGCGCCCTGCTGGCGGAGGCGGGGGCGCCCGCGGGTGTGGTCAACGTACTGCCGGCCGACCGCTCCGGAGCCGTCGTCACCGCCATGCTCGACCAGCCGGCCGTCCGGAAACTGTCCTTCACCGGCTCCACCGAGGTCGGCAGACGGCTGCTGCACGGTGCCGCCGACCGGGTTCTGAGCACCTCCATGGAACTCGGCGGCAACGCCCCCTTCCTGGTGCTGGCGGACGCCGACCTCGACGACGCCGTCCGGGGCGCGATGCTCGCCAAGATGCGCAACGGCGGCGAGGCGTGCACCGCGGCCAACCGTTTCTATGTGCACGAGTCCGTCGCCGAGGAGTTCGCGTCCCGCCTCGCCGAGGCCATGGGCGCACTGCGGATGGGCCCGGGTCTCGACGAGGGCACCGAGGTGGGCCCGCTGGTGAACGCCGCCGCCCGGGCGAAGGTGGACGAACTCGTCCGGGACGCGGTGGACCGCGGGGCCCGGGTGCGGACGGGCGGCCGGATCCCGGACCGCGCGGGCCACTACTACCCCCCGACCGTTCTCGACCGGGTCGCCCCGGACTCCGCCCTGCTCTCCGAGGAGATCTTCGGGCCGGTGGCACCCGTGGTCGGGTTCCGGGACGAGAGTGAGGCCGTCCGGCTCGCCAACGCCACCGAGTACGGGCTGGTGTCGTATCTCTACACCCGCGATCTGCGGCGGGGCCTCGCCCTGGCCGGAGAGCTGGAATCCGGCATGGTCGGACTGAACCGGGGCCTCGTCTCCGACCCGGCCGCGCCCTTCGGCGGGGTCAAGCAGAGCGGACTCGGGCGGGAGGGCGGTCACGAGGGCGTCCTGGAGTACACCGAGACGAAGTACATCGCCACCGGCTGGTGATCCGGCCCGTCCCCCGGGCCGGGCCCACCGGCCCGGGGGGTGTTCCCCGGGCACCCGGTCCACGGGCCCGCCGGAACACCCGGCCGGGGGTGAATCGCGTACGCCACCATCGTGTCGCGGAGCCACCGGGCTGCCGGCTTCCGGAAAGTGGCGCTGCGTCAGCCTGCTCGGCACAAGACACACACCGACCGCGTCCCCGTGCACTTCGACCGGGTCTCGCCGACGAGGCACCGGCCCACCCTGGGGGATCCGGCCGGTCCTGCCGCAGCGGCGATGCCCCCGCCGAGGGCCCCGCACCCGCCGGGGAGAGCCCGGCCTCTCCCGGGACAGCCCGGGACAGCCCGGGACAGCCCGGGACAGCCCGGAAGCCGCCGTGTGCGCACCGCGCAGGACAGGGAGCGGTGGCACGCACACGGCGGCGCATACGGAGGGCCGGCCCCGCACCCGGCCAGGCCGGTGACGGGGGCGACCCGGTGGCGGGCCTGCCCGGAGGCGGCACAGGCCCGGGGCGGCCCGCCGGGCGGTCCCGGAGGTCCGGCCGCCCCCGGCGACACCACACCCGGCGACGGCACCGGACCGGGAACAACACCCGCCCGTGAGCCACCCGGTGGGGCGAGGCACGGCCCGGAAACAACATCCGGCCGGAGGCCACACCGTGGCGGGACACACCCGGCGGCCGGGCCACCGGGCGGCAGCGGAGGCGACGGCACAACACCTGCCTGCCCGGGCCGTTCCGAGGCGGGCACGCCCCGGAACAACACCCGGGCGGAGGCGGCTCGATGGGCGACCCCGGGACCCGCGGCCCGTGTCAGGCGGAGTCGGTCCCGCCCCGCATCCCGGCGGCCCGGGCCTCGACCTCGTACAGCGCCGCGTAGTCGTCCTCCGCGAACCCATGGCCGATCGCCGTCTGGATGAGCTGGTGGACGACGGCGCTCACGGGCATCGGCACCTCCAGCTCCCGGGACGCGCCCAGCCCCAGGTCGAAGTCCTTGCGCAGCATCTTGTTGTTGAAGGTGGGGGTGTAGTCGCGTTCCACCAGGGCACGGCCCTTGTGGCCGATGAAGATGGAGCCGAGCACCGATCCATTGATGAAGTCGATGAACGCGGCGCGCGGGACCCCGCCCTTCTCGGCCAGCGCGGTGACCTCCACCAGCGCCTGCGTGATCATGCCGAGCATCAGGTTGTGGCAGATCTTCACCAGCCGGCTCTGTTCACCCGGTCCGGCGTGCACCACGACAGGCGCGATCAGCTCCAGATACGGCACGACCCGGTCGTACGTCTCCCGGGGCCCGGAGGCCACGATGGCCCCCTTCCGGTCGGCGACCATATGCGGATTGCCGCTGATGGGCGCCGCCAGGAACGCCACCCCGGCCGCCTCCGCCGCCGCCCGTACCTCCGCGGACGCCTCCGCCGACACGGTCGAGCAGTCCACGATCACCCCGGGGAGCCGCTCGCCCGAGAGGAGCCCGCCCTCGCCCTTCGTCACCGCGATCAGGTCGTCGCTCGCCGAGACCATCACAAAGACGATGTCCGCTCCCGTCAGGTCCCCGATCGCCTCCACGGCCCTGGCGCCGCGCTCCACCAGCGGGCCGGTCTTGGACGCCGTACGGTTCCACACCGATACATCGGCGCCGCCTGCCAGCAGGCTCGTGGCCATCACGGCGCCCATGCGCCCGGTGCCGAGCCAGCCGATCCGCTCACCGCGGGTTGCACTCATCGTCCGTACCCTCTCGTTCTTTCCGTGACTGCTGAAGTGTGGGGAACATAGCCAAAACTGTCGGCTATGGCCTATTTGTCCAGTGTGATGGCGACCGTGTCCGCGATCCGGTCCACCGAGGGGATCGCCAGGTCCTCCAGCGAATCCGCCGACGGCAGCGGGATGTGGGGTGTGGTGATCCGTACCGGGGCGCCGGTCAGCGCGCCCCAGCACTCCTCGGTGGCGATGGAGACGATCTCCGCCCCCCAGCCGCAGAGCCGGGGATTCTCCTCGACCGTGAACAGCCGTCCCGTACGGGCGGTCTGCGCCAGGATCGTCGCCGTGTCCAGCGGTACCAGACTGCGGACGTCGACGACCGTGCACTCGATGCCCCGCTCGGCACTCAGCCGCTCGGCGGCGGCGAGCGCCCGGGGCACCATCGCGGCCAGGGCCACGAGGGTGGCGTCGTCACCGTGGCGGCGCACCACGGCACGCCCCAGCTCCTCCACGATCTCCCCGTCCAGATCGGGGATCTCCTCCTTCGAGGAGTAGAGCGCCTTGTGATTGAAGAAGATGACCGGGTCGTCGTCCCGCACGGCCGCCGCCATCAGCCCCACCACATCGCGGGCGGTCGCCGGGGCGACGACCTTGAGTCCGGGGATCGCCATCGCCCAGTTCTCGACGGACTGGGAGTGCTGGGCACCGAAGCGCAGACCCGCTCCGTTGCCGCACTGGACGACCAGCGGGAAGGAGACCTGCCCGTCGGACATATAGCGGCTCTTGGGGATCTCATTGGCGACCAGGTCCCAGCAGACCGCGAAGAAGTCGCTGTACATGATCTCCGCGATGGGCCGCAGCCCGGTCATCGCGGCGCCCATCGCCGCACCGAGGATGGCCTGTTCGCTGATGGGGGTGTCCCGCACCCGCCGGGGGCCGAACTCCTCCAGCAGGCCCGCGGTCGTCTTGAACACCCCGCCGGCCGCGGCGACGTCCTCACCGAGGAAGACCACGCGCGGGTCACGGCGCATCTCCTGGGCGATGCCGTGGGCGACTGCCTTGCGATAGGTCAGCACGCTCATCGGTGCCTCCCCCTTTCCGTTCCTGCCGTACGTTGCGTTCCTGCCGGGCGGCCCGGTCGTCGCGAACCGTCCGGTCGTCGCGTACGGTCCGCTCGTTCCGTACGGTCCGCTCGTTCCGTACGGTCCGTTCGTCGCCCGGGGTGTGCGCCCGGTGTGCCGGTGGCGCCGGGCGTCGTGTCAGTTGCGCCAGGCATGGCCACCGTCGCTCCAGACGTTGGTGAACAGCCGTGAGGCGTGCGGCCAGTCGCCCGCCATCGCCTCCTCGGTCGCCGCGTCGATCCGGGCCGCGATCGAGGCGTCGATCCCGTCCAGCACGTCGTCGCCGATCCCCCGCGCGTTCAGCCGGGCCCGATAGGTGACCAGCGGGTCCTTCTCCATCCAGGCCCGGACCTCACCGGGGTCGCGGTACTTCGCCGGATCGGCCCGCGAGTGTCCGCCGTGCCGGTAGGTGACCGCCTCGATCAGGGAGGGCCCGCCACCGGCGCGGGCGGTGGCGATCGCCTCCGCTGCGGTCAGATGGACCTCGTCGGCGTCATTGCCGTCGATGACGACGGACGGCAGTCCGTACGCCCCCGCCCGGTCGGCCGCCGGGTTGTCGACCGCGGTGACGCTGTCGATCCGCGTGTACTCCATGTACAGGTTGTTCTCGCAGACGAACACGACCGGCAGTTTCCAGACCACCGCGAAGTTCAGCGCCTCGTGGAAGGCGCCGATATTGGTGGCCCCGTCGCCGAAGAAGCAGACCGTGACCTGCCCGCTGCCCCGGTACTGCGCCGACCAGGCGGCTCCGTTGGCGATGACGAGCTGGGCGCCGATGATCGCGTACGAGCCGAGGATTCCGCGCTCGGCGTCGATCAGATGCATCGAGCCGCCCTTGCCGTGCATCAGGCCGTTGTCACGGCCGAGGAGTTCGGCCATCAGCGGAGCGAGCGGTGTGCCCCGGGCGATCAGATGGTTGTGGCCCCGGTAGGTGATGAACGAGTAGTCGTCCTCGCGCATCGCGGCGGCCACCCCGGCGGCGATGGCCTCCTGGCCGATGCCGAGATGGGTGGTGCCCTTGACCAGGTTCTTCAGAAACAGGTCGTACGCCCGCTTCTCGAACTTCCGGGCGGTGCTCATGGTCCGGTAGAGGCCGAGGGCGGTCTGCTCGGACACCTCACCGGGGAGTGCTGTATCGAGGGTCATGACGGTCTCCCGCTCAGTACTGGTTGGCGATGAACAGCTCGTCGGCGGGGAACCGGGTCAGCACCTCGACGCCGGAGGCGGTGACCACGACCTCCTCCTCGATCCGGGCGGCGGAGACACCGTCGGTGGCCGGGCAGTAGGTCTCCAGGGCGAAGACCATGCCCTCCTCGATCTGCATCGGGCTCTCCAGGGAGGTGAGCCGGCTGATGATCGGCCGCTCGTGCAGGGCGAGCCCCAGCCCGTGCCCGAACAGCAGCCCGAACGCGGTCTTCTCGTCCTCCACCCCGATCTCCTCGGCTGTCGGCCAGAGCCGGGCCACGTCGGCGGTGGAGACACCGGGCTTGATCGCGTCGATCGCGATGTCCATCCACTCCCGGGCCCGTACATAGGCGTCACGCTGCACGGTGGTGGCCCGGCCCACGTTGAAGGTGCGGTAGTAGCACGTCCGATAGCCGTTGTACGAGTGCATGATGTCGAAGAACGCCTGGTCGCCCGGGCGGATGATGCGGTCGGAGAAGTTGTGCGGATGGGGGTTGCAGCGCTCGCCGGAGACCGCGTTGATGGACTCGACGTCGTCCGAACCCATCTCGTAGAGCCGCTTGTTGGCCAGGGCCACGATTTCGTTCTCACGGACGCCGGGCTTCAGGGCCTCGGTGATGTCGTGGTAGACGCCGTCCACCATCGCGGCGGCCATCGACAACAGGGTGATCTCGTCACGGTTCTTGATCTGGCGGGCGTCCAGCATCACCTGCTGTCCGTCGCGGACCTCGACGCCCTGCCGGGTCAGCTCCGTGTGCAGCGGCAGATCCAGGATGTCCACGCCGATGGGCAGACCGCCCACCCCGGCGTCGGCCAGCCGGCCCTTGATCTCGGTCACGGCCCGCGCCATCAGCCCGGCGTCCGGCGGGACCGCGCCCCGCATGGTGGTCCAGGAGGACAGACAGTTCTCCGGCTTCATCCACGGCGCGTACATACGGTTGTGCACGGCCGCCGAGCCGAAGTCCCACAGGATCAGCTCACCGGTACGGGTGTAGATCGCGTACCGCGACAGCTTCTCCCGGGTCCACTCGCCGATCGAGATCCCGGTCAGATAGCGGATGTTGTTGTTGTCGAAGACCAGCACCGCGCCCAGCTCGCTCTCGTCCAGCGCCTGCTGGATCCGGGAGACGCGGTAGGCGCGCAGCCGGTCGAAGTTGACCCGCTCCTCGAAGTCGACGAGTGCGTGGCCGTGGGCGGGCGCGATGGGGAGCGCGGGGGTCGCGGGAATGCCGCTCATGAGGAACTCCGGTGTCGGAAGGGGAACTCGGGAGGACGTCGGAAGGGTGGTGTGGGGGTCGGGACAGAGATGAGGACGGTGGTGAGGAGGGCGCGCCATCGCCGCCCGGTCCCGGTCCCGCTGACGGACCGGGAGCGGAAAGAGGCGGACCGGTGCGGGTCCGGCCGGCCGGCGAAGGCCGGGCCGTCGCCCGGGCGACCGGTATCAGCGGACGGGCCGGTGACGGCCGCGAGCGGGCGCGAGCCCGTCACGGCCGGAGCCGCCGCCGGATCAGAGACCGCCGCCGGGCGCGATCCCGGTGCCGGCGGATGCGCGCCGCCGCGCGGTACGCGCCGCCTGGCGGACGGGATTGGCGACCAGGGTGGAGGCCAGCAGGGCCTTGGTGTAGGGGTCCGACGGATGGCGGTAGACCTGGTCGGCGGGCCCCGACTCGACGAGCCGGCCGTGGTGGAGGACACCGATCTCATCGCTGATGTGCCGCACGATCTCCAGGTCGTGCGCGATGAACAGATAGCTGACGCCCAGCTCGCGCTGGAGCTCCATCAGCAGATTGACGACCTGGCTCTGAGTGCTCACATCGAGCGCGCTGACGGGCTCGTCGCACACGATCAGCCGGGGCCGGGGGGCGAGCGCGCGGGCGATCGCGACGCGCTGGCGCTGCCCGCCGGAGAGTTCGTGCGGATAGCGGTCGCGGTGGTAGCCGGAGAGCCCCACCCGGTCGAGCGCGCCGAGGACCTCCCGGTCCCGTTCCGCGGCGGAGAGCCGCCGGTGGCGGGTAACGGCCTGGGCGATCGTGGTGGCGATGGTCTGCCGGGGGTTGAGGGACGACATCGGGTCCTGGAAGACCACCTGTACGTCCCGGTGGAAGGAGAGAGGGGTACGCCTGCCGAAGGCGGCGGTGTCCTGGCCGTCGAAGACGATCCGGCCCCCGGTGACGGGCGCGAGTCTGAGGACGGCCCGTCCGATGCTGCTCTTCCCGGAGCCCGATTCGCCGACCAGGCCGAGGGTACGGCCGCCGCCGATGGTGAATCCGACGTCGCGCACGGCGGTGAGGGTCCTGGCCCGTCCGGTCAGACCGCGGCCCAGCTGATAGCGGACGGTGAGGTTCTCCACCGACAGCAGCGGGGCCGCGTCCCGTGCCGGCCGGTTCACCGGGCACCCGCCAGGTCCAGTTCCGGGGCGCGTACACAGCGCACGCCCCCGGAGTCGACCGGGACCGCGCCGGTGCGGCACGGGTCCGTGGCGTAGGGACAGCGCGGATGGAACCGGCAGCCGGCGGGCCATGCCCACGCGGGCGGCACCCGTCCGGGAATGGTGGCCAGCGGCTCCCCGTCGGTGTCGCTGTGCGGTACGGCCGCGAGCAGGGCCTCGGTGTACGGATGCCCGGGCGCGGCGAACGCGTCCGTCACGGAACGCTGTTCGACGATCTGGCCCGCGTACATCACGGCGATCCGGTCGCAGCTGTCGGCGACGACCCCGAGATCGTGGGTGATCAGCAGCAGAGACATGGAGAATCGTTCCCGCAGATCGGCGAGCAGATCGAGGACCTGTGCCTGGATGGTGACGTCGAGGGCGGTGGTGGGCTCGTCGGCGATCAGCAGCTCGGGATCGCAGGCCAGGGCGCCCGCGATGACGACCCGCTGCGCCATCCCGCCGGAGAACTGGTGCGGATAGTCGCGCAGCCGCTCCCGGGGGTTCGGCACACCGACGAGGGAGAGCAGTTCGGCGGCGCGCTCGGTGGCCTGGGCACGGGTCAGATCGCTGTGCGCCCTGATGGCGTCGGTGAGCTGGCGGCCGACCGTGTGGACCGGGGAGAGTGCCGAGCCCGGGTCCTGGAAGACCATGCCGATACGCCGGCCGCGCACCTGGCGGAGCGATTCGCCCCGGAGCCCGGCGAGTTCGGTGTCCCCGAGCCTCAGTGAGCCGGACCGGATGCCGACTCCGCCGGGCAGCAGACCGAGGATCGCGGCGGCGGTGACGGACTTGCCGCAGCCGGACTCCCCCACCAGCCCGAACGTCTCTCCGCGCCGGATGTGGAAGGACACGTCCGAGACGAGTTCTGCGCCGCCCGCGTCGGTGACGGTGAGTCCGTCGACACGCAGCAGGGCGTCCTCGGGGGCGGACGCCCGCCCGCCGTCGGCGGGCGCGGCCGCGACCGCCCGGGCACGGGGCCGGGTGCGCGCGCCGGACCGGGGGGATCCGGCGTCCCGCAGCCCGTCGCCGAGCAGATTGAACACCAGCACGCTGAGGGTGATCGCCACACCGGGCAGGATGGCCAGCAGCGGGTGGTCGGCGACATGCTGGCGTGAAGCGTCCAGCATCGCGCCCCAGCTGACCTGGGTGGAGTCGATGCCGACACCGAGGAAGCTCAGGGTCGCCTCGATGAGCAGCGCGGTGCCGAGCGCGATCGACGCCTGCACGATGAGCGGCGGCGAGACATTGGGCAGCACCTGCCGGAGCATGATGCCGGAGGACCGGAGTCCGAGGACCCGTGCCGCGTCCACGTACAGCTTCTCGCGCTCGGCGAGCACGACGGCCCGGGTGATCCGCATAAAGCTGACGGCGAAGATCAGTCCGACCGCGAGCATCGCGTTGCCGAGGCCGTTGCCGAGGACGGCGACCAGGGCGAGGGCGAGCAGCAGGGCGGGGATGGACTGCATCACATCGGCGATACGCATCCCGATCCGGTCCCACCAGCCGCCCCGGTAGCCGACGAACAGACCGAGGCCGACGCCGAGGACGAGTCCGATGGCGACGCTCTCCGCGGAGGCGAGGAGCGCGGTGCGGGTGCCGTAGATCAGCCGGGACAGGGTGTCCCGTCCGAGGTCGTCGGTGCCGAGCCAGTGGTCGGCGCTCGGGCCCTGGAGCTTGTCGACGACATCGGGGGCGGCGGGGTCGTACGGGGCGATCCAGGGCGCCGCCAGGGCGAGGACGAGCTGGAGCAGCAGCACGCCGAGGCAGACCAGGGTGACCGGCCGGCCCGCCATACGGCGCAGGGTACGGGCCCTGACGGGGGGTCCGGCGGTACCGGGGTCCGTCCCGTCGCCACCCGGCTGTCCGGAATGCCCGGGATACTCGGGGCGTTCGGGGTGCGCGGTCGCTCCGGCGGCCTCCGGCTGAGGGGCCGGACCGGACGAGGCGCCCGCGGGACCGAGGGCACCGGCCGGATCGAGGGCCGCGGCCGGTACCGCGGCCCCGTTCGGGCCGGGCTCCGGGGAGAGCGCCCCACCGCGTGGTGTGTCGTTCACTGCGGCCTCACCTTCGGGTTGATCACGCCGTACAGGAGATCGGCCGCCAGATTCACCAGCAGGACGATGACCGCCACCAGGACGATGGAGCCCTGGAGCACCGGGTAGTCGGCGCGTACGACGCTGTCGATGAGCATGGTTCCGAGACCGGGCACCGCGAAGATCCGTTCGATGACGAAGCTGGCGGCGACCAGGACGGACATCTGGATCGCGATCACGGCGAGCACCGGGACCAGCGCGTTCTTCACGGCATAGCGCAGCACGATCTTCCGCCGGCGGATGCCCCGCGCCAGCAGTGTCTGGACGTACGGGGAGTCCAGCGCGTCGATCATCGCGCCCCGGGTCTGCCGGGCGATGACGGCGGCCGTGTGCGAGCCGAGCGCGAGCGCTGGCAGGATCATCCCCCGCGCCCACGCCCCCGGGTCCTCGGTGAACGGGGTGTAGCCGACCACGGGCAGCCAGCCGAGGTTCACCGCGAACACCAGCACAAGGAGCAGCCCCAGCCAGAAGCTCGGTACGGCGAGGCCGAGGGCGACCACGGTGGTGAGCAGCCGGTCGGCGGCACTGCCCGGGCGCAGCGCGCCCAGCACCCCGAGGGGCACGCCCACCAGCAGGGCGATGGCCATCCCGGCGACGGCGAGGGAGAGGGTGATGCCGATCCCGGAGGAGATGGAGTCCGCGACGGGAACGCTGGTGTACAGGGAGGTGCCGAGGTCTCCCCGTACCGCGCCGCCGAGCCATTCGGCGTACTGCTCCGGCAGGGGGCGGCTGAGGCCGAGCTGTTCGCGCAGCGCGTCCTTGTCGGCGGCGGGCGCTCCCTCACCGAGGATCTGGGCCACCGGGTCGGTGGGCGTCAGATGGACCAGGGTGAAGACGAACGCCGACACCAGGAGCAGGGTGGGCAGGGCCGAGAGCAGCCGCTGGAGGACGAACTTCGTCATGTGCCCGCGACCTGTCCGGATGGCGCGGCGCCGTCCGTCCGGTGGGCCGCCGCGTCGGCGAAGATCCGCTCACGGACCCGTCGGGTGGCGGCGCCCGCGTCGGCCGGATCGAGGTCGGTCAGCTTCCCGTCCCGTTTGCGGACGGCTCCGCCGACGACGACGGTGTCCACATCGCGCGGTCCGCTCTGGAGGACGATGTGCGCGGCCGGGTCGCCGAGCGCGACCCCGTAGGGCTCGGTGTCGACGAGGACGAGGTCGGCGAGCCGCCCGGGGGCGAGGGTGCCGAGGTCGTCGCCGAGGCCGAGGGCGTGTGCCGCGTGGACGGTGGCGTACTCCAGCATATGGCGGGGCTCGACGAGCGGGACGCCGTCGCGCCGCTCCAGGGGGTAGCGGCCGGCCTCGCGTTCCTGGGCCGCGTCCACGTTGCGCATCAGCAGGAAGGTGAGCCGCATGGCCGCGAAGAGATCGATGGGGACGCGGGAGACGGTGTCGATGCCGAGGCTGGAGCGGACTCCGGCGCGGTGGGCGCGGTTGAGGACGGTCATGGAACGGCCGCCGCCGAACTCTCCCTCCGGGGTGAAGGAGATACCGCCGCCGCAGGCCGCGAGCAGGTCCAGCTCGCCGTCGTCGGCGGCGTTGGCGTGTGCGGGCAGGATGTCGGAGCCGAGCAGTCCGGCCTGGTGCAGGGCCCGGATCTGACCGGCCGGGTTCTGGTGGACGGTCATCCGCATACCGAGGTCGCGGGCCAGCGCGACCTCGGCCGCGGTGCGGTCCAGGCTGCCGTACTCGATGGAGGACAGGGCCATGCCGACCCGCAGCAGCCCGTCGTCCCCGGTCTGCTCGCGCAGCGCGCGGATGTGGTCGAGCCGCCAGGCGTGGTCCTCGGGCGGGGCGCCGAAGCTGCCCAGCATCCCGTACGCCCACAGGGTCCGCTGGCCGGTCCTCCGGTGGGCGCGCAGTCCGGCTTCGGCGTGCTCGGGCGACATCACGTTGTGGCAGAAGTCGAGGACGCCGGTCACTCCGCCGTCGAGCATCTGGATGGAGCCGGCCAGGGTGGCGTCGTGGATGTCGTCGGCGCCGAAGTGCTCGCGCAGACAGAACACCCGGGACTGGTAGTCGTCGAAGGTCCAGCCGTCGGCGTGCAGTCCCTTGAGGGGGGTCTGCCAGGTGTGCATATGGGTGTCGATCAGTCCGGGGATGGCGATCATGCCCCGGGCGTCGATCTCCTCGGCTCCCGGGTCGCTCAGTCCGGTGCCGACCGCCGTGATCCGGTCGCCGGTGATCAGGATGTCCCCGGTGGCGAGGTCCCCGAGGCCGGGGTCCATGGTGAGCACGGTGGCGTTCTTGACGATCAGTCGGGTGGTCTCAGGCACGGCTGGCTCCCTGCGGACGGGGCGTGGCGACGGGCAGGCCGTCGAAGGGCTTCGCGGTGTGGACGACACGTCCGCCCACGAGGGTGAGCACGGATTCGATCCCGGGAATGCGCTCTTCGGCGACGGTGAAGTAGTCCTCGCTCAGTACGGCGAGATCGGCGAGGAGCCCGGGTTCCAGCCGTCCGCGCTCGTCCTCCTCGTAGCTGAACCAGGCGCCGGACGCGGTGTAGCCGCGCAGGGCCTCCTCACGGGAGAGGAGGTTGTGGGGCGCGAGCGTCGTATTGCCCTGGACGGTACGGCCGTTGAGGAACCAGGCGAGGGTGGCGAAGGGGTTGTACGAGGCGACCCGCATGGCGTCCGAGCCGAGGCCGAGGGGGATGTTCCGCTCGATCAGGCTCCGCAGCGGCGGTGCCTCGGCGACGGTGTCGGCTCCCCATACGGTGATGGCCTCCTCGCCCTGGAACCGGTAGAGCCCCTGGGCGAGGACTCCCGCGCCGAGTGCGGCGATCCGGTCGACGTCGGTGGGCGTGAGCGGTTCGGCGTGGACGAGGGACCAGCGCAGCGGGCTGATGTCGTGTTCGGCGTGGACCTCCTCCCAGGCGCTGAGGATGGCGTCGATGGTGGCGTGCTGGTGGGCGTGGGCGTGCACGGTCCAGCGGTTGCGGGCGAGGTCGCCGAAGATCCGGCGGAACTGCTCGCGCACCTCGTCGCCGATCTCCACCGGGTGGGCGATCTTGTCGACCGTGCCGTAGAGGATGACCTCTCCGGCGCCGATGACCCTCAGCATGCTGTCGCCGATGTCGAGCGGGGTGAAGCGCTGGTATCCGGCGAGTTCCTCCAGTTCGGTGCCGGCGCGGGAGGCGTGCACGGCGAGTCTGGCGCGCACGGTGAGCAGGCCCCGGCGCCAGGTCTCGTGGACGGCGGGATAGGCGTCGGGCCCGCTGTTGAAGCCGCCGCCGTCGATCGCTCCGGTGATGCCGAGCCGGTTGAGCTCACGGGACATCTCGGCGGTGGAGGCGACCTGCTCCTCGAAGGTGGGGCTCGGCATCCGGCGGTAGAACCACTCCATCAACGGGGTGCCGTTGACCTTGCCGGTCAGTTCTCCGCCGGGGCCGGTCTCGAAGGACGCGGTGTCGAAGCCCTGTTCGCCCAGTTCGCGGACGAGTGCCGGGTCGACGCCGAGTTCGCGCATGGCGGCGGTGTTCAGTACGGCCCAGTCGTAGAGGAACTGCACATAGACCGGGTGGTCGGGGGCGGCCCGGTCCAGTTCCTCCCGGCTCGGGCCCCGGCCCTCGGGGAACTGCGCGGGGTGCCAGCCGCCGATGACCTTGATCCAGCTTCCCTCCGGGCGCCGGGCGGCGCGGGCCGCGATGGCGGCGAGACCGGTCTCCAGGGTCTGCTCGTCCTCCCAGCGGACCTCGTCGCGCCAGGTGCGGCCCGCTCGCACGATGTGGACGTGGGAGTCGATGAGGCCGGGGACGACCCGTCGTCCCTCCAGGTCGACCACGGTGGTGCCGGGACCCGCCAGGGCCTGGATCTCGCGGCTGCTCCCCACGGCGGAGATCCGCTCTCCGGTGATCGCGAGGGCCCCCGCCTCCGCGTGCCGCGCGTCGGCGGACATGGTGGTCACGCGTCCGTTCAGCAGGACCAGATCGGGAATCGCGGCGGCGGGCAGGGATGTGCTCATGGGTGGGTTCTCCATCCGGGGGTACGGGGTGCGGTTGGCGGACGCGGGGAGGGCGGGATCAGCCCTTCACCCGGGCGTCCTTGTAGCGGAAGACCGCGACGTCGTTGGTGGTGGAGACGATGTTCTCGACCTTCTTGGGGTTGTAGGCCCAGAAGCCCGTGTAATCGAAGTAGCCGCAGTCGAGCGCCTCGTCGTTGACGATCTCCGACATCTTCTTCCAGGCCGCCTCGCGTACGGCGGGGTCCGTGGCGTTCAGCCCCTCCCGGGCGGCGGCGTCGAGCGACGGGTAGGTGATCTTCAGCGGGTTGCCCGGGGCGTCGGGCGCGAACTTGCGGATGTAGTAGTCGTACGCGCCGGAGCGGGAGCCGTCCGAGAGGATGGCGGCCGGGTACTTGCCGCTCTGATAGGTGCTCAGGAACTGCGGGAAGTTGGGCAGCTGGAGTTCGACCTCGACGCCGATCTCCGCCATCTGGCTGCGGAACAGCTCGGCGATGGTCCGCTGGGTGTCATAGCTGATCAGGGTGAACTTGCGCTGGGGGCCGCCCAGTTCCTTCATCAGCTGCCGGGCCCTGTCGAGGTCGTGGGGGTAGCCCCGGAGCGCGGGGTCGTGGCCGGGCTGCCCCGCGGGGAAGCGCTGGAGGGGGACCTTGCCCTTGCCGCCGAGGGCCGCGTCCACATAGTCCTGCGGGTTCATGGCGTGGCAGACGGCCTGCCGGAACTTCTTGTCCTTGAAGGTGTTCCGGGTGTCGTACATCTGGAGGTGCCACAGGACGGAGGGGAACCAGGTGGACTTCAGGCCCTCCTTGTCCGCCCGGGCGGCGAGCGGAGGAGTCGTCCAGACGACGTCGAGCTGGCCGGCCCGCAGGGCGTTGTAGAGGCTGTCGGGGTCGTTGATCTGGGTGATCTCGACCCTGGAGGGCCCGACCGACTTCTTGTCGTAGTACTTGTCGAAGGCGGTGACGACCGTGCGCAGCCCCTTGGTGGACGCCTTGGGGTCGTACTTCCAGGGGCCGGTGCCGCTGCCCTCGGTCTTCCAGTCACCGTCCGCGAGGGCCTTCGGGGAGACCATGTACATCCCGAGGCGCGCGAGGTTGGTGACCAGGCTGGGTGCGGGCTGCTTGAGGTCGATCCGTACATGGGTCGGGTCCACGGCGGTGACGCTCTTGACCGCGGCCAGCTGCCCCCGGTACTGGCTGGGAGTCTTCTGGATCCGCTCCAGGTTCGTGACCACGGCCTCGGCGTCGAAGGGCGTGCCGTCGTGGAAGACGACTCCCCGGCGGAGGGTGAAGTCGACCCGCAGCGGGGTCTCCTTCCACTCGGTGGCCAGCTGCGGCCGGAGCGTGAAGCCGTCCGGGGCGACGCTGAGCAGCGACTCGTACACCAGCGAAGTGAAGGTGCTGTTCTGTTTGGTGACGGTCTCCCAGTCGTCGAACTGCTGGTTGGTGCCCACCTTGAGCGTGGTGCCGGCGCCGCTCCCGGAGCCCTGGCCGGACGGCCCGCCGCCGCTGCACGCGGCGAGGGTGACCGTGAGTGCGACGGCGAGCAGCGCCCCGCCCGCCCGGTGGGCCGACGGTGATCCGGGTCTGCCGGCCCGTCCCCGGGGAGAGGGCGATCCGATGTCTGTCACAGCAAAACCTCCAGGGGCTGCTGAACTGCGTGAGGGTGGGTCCGTGATGCGGTGTGCGCTATAGTGGACGCATGTGCAGTGCAACTGTCAAGAGCTGCGTACAAGATTGAAGAAAAGTCCCCTGTGACATAGGGAAGCGTGCAGATAAAGCCGGATAGACACCTATTTCTCTCTGCACAACTGTCCAGCGGGTAGCCAAAATCGAAGGCACAGTGTTCAATATGGCGAGCGCATATGTGCAGTAACGTGCAGTCCTGTACGGTTGTCCAGTGCGCGAACATGCCGGATCACAGCGATCGGGAGGCCCGATGAAGCCCGAGGGGGGAAGCCCCGGTCTCGGTGCACGGCTCAGAAGAGTCCGCTCCGAACGAGGTATGTCACTACGGGAGCTGGGCCGGCTCGCCGGCTGTTCCGCGAGCCTGATCTCCCAGGTCGAGCGCGGCCAGACGGCCCCTTCGGCCGGTGTCGTCTACGGCATCGCGAACGCGCTCGACATCTCGCTGGACTATCTCTTCGGCGTCGCGGACGCGGAGGAGGCGTCCGCCCCCGCCTCCCGGCCACGGGCGCCCCAGGTCGCGCCACCGCCACGGGGCGGCAGGGACACATCGCCTCTGTTCGCCGCCGTCGGCACGCCCGCGAACGGTACGACCCGGCTGGGGACCGAGGGCGCGGAGACCGATGAACCCGCCGGGAGTACGACGGCGCCGGGGGCGAATGTTCCGCAGGGCGGGGCGAGCGCGGGCGCACCGGCGACCGGTCCCGGACTGGCACCGGCGACGGAGACGATCGTGCAGCGCGGGGGCCGCCGCCGGACCATCGATCTGGCCAGCGGTGTCCGCTGGGAACGGCTGACCCCTCAGCAGGACGCCCGGGTCGACTTCCTCGAAGTCGTCTACGCGCCCTACGGCAGATCGACCGACACCCGCTGCCCGATCCGGCACGACGGCCGGGAGTACCAGCTCGTCCTCCAGGGGACCCTGCACGCGGACGTGGGTTTCGAGACCTATGTGCTGGAGGCCGGGGACTCGCTGGCCTTCGACCCGGCGACACCGCACCAGTACCGCAATATGACGGGCGAGGAGGTCCGGGCGGTCTCGGTCGTCGTCCACGCGGACTGACACGGGCCTGTCCCGTACCGCCGGCACCGTCCCGGGCCCTGCTCCCGCGCCGGCCCCTGCCTCCGTGTCCGCGCCCGGGCCCTGGTTCCGCGCCGGTCCCTGCCCTGCGCCGGGCCGTCCCGTACGGCTGGAGCCCGTCATCGGTGTCGGCCGATGACGGGCTCCTTCACCGCTCCGTGAGCGGGCGTCGGCTGCTCACCGGTCTCTCCGCGCCCGCCCCACGATGCGATGGTCCGGATGGGCTCTCCCGCCGGGAGCCCGGGGGTGTGACCCCTGGCCGACCACCTCCGCATACGCTAAGTGACATCGCGAACACCATCGGTGCCCGTACCGGTAAACCCCTCCCATGAGGGGCGCCTCCCGCGCGCCGTTGACGGGCGGGGCCGTACGGGCGGCACGCTCCCCTCGCACACGGGCCCCGGCGGGTCGAACCTGGCGGTATGGATGACAACGCGCCCGATGTGGTCCTGCGGCCACCCGTCGATGTGATGCGGCCGAGGTCCGTGGACGAGATCCCCGCGCCGGCCGGGTCACCCGGCGGGCTCCAGTACTCCCTGAAGCTCGACGGATTCCGTGCCGTCGCCTTCGTCCTCGGCGGCGGCCGGGTCGTCCTCCAGTCGCGTTCACGCCGTGACCTCGCCCCGGACTTCCCCGATATCGCCGCGTATCTGGGGGAGAGCCTGCCGCCGGGCATCGTGCTCGACGGTGAGCTGTGCGCGTTCCGGGAAGGCCGGCTGAGCTTCACCGATCTGCTGCGGTCCCACGCCGACCGGGTGCGGTCGGGGGTCCCGGTGTCCTACATCGCGTTCGACATCCTCGCCGTCCCCGGCCGGGACACCAGGGCCCTGTCCCTGGAGAAGCGCTGGGAGCTGCTCGGGGCCGCGCTGCACGACATCGGGCCACCGCTCCAGCGGGTGCTGGCGACGACCGACGAGGAGACCGCCCGGACCTGGTTCCACGACATGAGGGCCGTGGGCGTGGAGGGAATCGTGGCCAAGTCGCTGGCCTCGGCCTACCGGCCGGGTGCCACCTGGGCCTGGCGCAAGGTCCGTCACACGGACACCAGGGACGGCACGCTCCTCGGGGTGTTCGGCCCGGTGGAGCGGCCCCGGGCGCTCCTGGTCGGCCTCCCCGGCGGCCGGACGCTGGTGACCTCACCGCGTCTGAGCGCCGTGCAGTCCCGGGGGATCGCAGAGGCGGTGCGCGATCGCCTGGGCGACCGGGTGGACCACCCCGACGGCCCCGTGCGGATGCTCACCGAACCGCTCCCCGTCGAACTCCTCCAGGTCTCCGGCCGCCAGGAAACGGCCCGCTTCGTCCGCATACGCTCCGACGGCTGACCCGTCG
Source organism: Streptomyces sp. NPDC051018 (assembly GCF_044456085.1). NCBI lineage: Bacteria > Bacillati > Actinomycetota > Actinomycetes > Kitasatosporales > Streptomycetaceae > Streptomyces > Streptomyces sp. NPDC051018. Next base: position 424,571 of record NZ_JBITFN010000002.1, on the reverse strand, counting down.
ACGCCGCTGCGGTGGTGGCCGTGCGCCGCCCGCGTACCGCAACACCCCGCACGGCCCCATGGGACGCCGGGGCTTGGTCCTCAGTCCCGTGCGTCCGCACGCCGGGCACCCGCGATCACGAAGGTGACGCTGATCAGCAGGGCCCAGGACGCCCACTTGGAGAGGGAGACGGGTTCCCAGGATTCGAGCTGGTGCGGGTATCTCCAGGCCCCGAAGTAGGTGGCGATGTTCTCGGCGAGCCAGAGGAAGAAGCCGATCAGCACGAAGGAGAGCCCGACCGGCATACGAAGACGCCGGCCGTCGACCGTGAAGTGCACCCAGGAGCCCCAGCCCGCCAGCAGGAGCAGCCCTCCGAGGACCCAGCGCAGATCGGGCAGCCAGTGATGGCTCAGAAAGTTGATGTACAGCCCGACGGCCAGTACGGCGGTCGTCCTCGGCCGGTAGCCCGACAGCCCCAGATCGAACAGGCGCCACGCCCGGCAGACATAGCTGCCGACGGCCGCGTACATGAATCCGCCGTACAGCGGGACACCCGCGACCACGGTCAGGGCCGGCTCGGGATAACTCCATGAGCCGACCCGCACCTTGACCACTTCGAAGAGGAACCCCAGCACATGGCAGACGGCGACGACCGCCACCTCGCGCCGGGTCTCCCACACCAGCAGACAGCCGAACCCGGTCAGCGCCAGCCCGTAGACCAGCAGCAGGTCGTAGCGTGGCACGGGCAGCCCCGGAAGCACCTCCGACACCGCCATCCCCGCGAACAGGGCGACGGCGAACACACAGCACCGCGCCTGGATCCACGCGAACACCATCAGCTGTCTCAACGGCCCCCGGCCTCCCGACGACACCGTCCGGGCCTTGCCAGGGCACCGGGATCTCCCGGGGACGACGCCCCGGCCGAGGGGGTGGTTCCCGGCCAAGGTTTCCCGGTCGCGGCCGGTGTTCACCGATGGCGGGAAACGCAGGGGACGATGCCATGCGGCCGACGGAGTACGGCCTTTGGCGCAGGCGCCCGCTCCGGGGAGCCGGGCCCGTCCCGAGGGGCGCGCCACCGGCCGTTCGCCGGTTCGGTTCGGCACGTCCGGCCGGTCCCGAGCCGCCAACGGGCGGTGTGTCGCGGGCCGGTGTGCGGACCGCGGGACGGCAGGCGGGAAGACCCCGGGACTGCCCGAGGCAGTCCGAAAGTCGCTCTAGCTCCGCCCTATTCGAACTGATCGAATCAGGTCCTAGTGTCGGCACGGAGGAAATCAACGCAACACCGGTCACGGAATGACATTCTCAGACGGAGGTCACTGCGTGAGTTCCCTGACGTACCTGGACCTGCACCGGCAAGTCTCCCCGGACATCGAGGCGGAGATCACCGCCGCTCTCGAACGGCTCGGCCCGGCGTCGGACGCGATCGGGAACGCGGTCACCGAACTTCTGCGGCACCGGGAGTTGAAGCACCCCCTCTCGGTACTGCCGCTCCTGGTGCACGCCGCCGAGACCGGAGCGCCCGGCCCCGCCCTACCGGTGTCGGCCGTGCATGTGCTGTGGTGGACCTCGGCGTGCTATCTCGACGATCTGGCCGACGGCGCGGGCGCGGCCGTCGCGGGTGCCCTCAGCGAGGACGAGGCACTGCTCGCCACGGTGATCAGCGGACATATCCTCCCCCTGCACATCATCCGGTCACCGCGGATTCCCGAGTCGGTGCGGGGCGCTCTGACGACCGAGGTCGCCGGCGGCTGGACAGGGGCCATCGAGGGACAGCTGAGCGATATCCGCGGTGACAGCGGCCGGGCCACCCGCGATTCCGTGACGACGGTGTACCGGCGCAAGTCGGGCTCCCCCTTCGGCATGGTGACGGCGATGGCCGCGATCGTCTCGGGCGCGAACACCGGGAGAGTCGAACTGTGGCGGGAGTTCGGCTGTGTCTTCGGGATTCTGTGGCAGATCTTCAACGATCAGGAGGACATTCTGACCGGCCGCAACGAGGACCTGCTCAACGGCACCGTGACCTATCTGCTCGCCTGCGCCCTCGAAGTGGCCCCACCGCGGTCGAAGGAACGGATCCGGACCCTGTGCGGCGCCTCACGGCACTCCCACGGGGCAAGGGCGGAACTGACCGGACTGCTGCTGGAGCCCGCCGCCCTCCACCGGTACCGCGAGGACATCTCCGGGTTCCGTGACGGGGCCCACCGTCTGCTCGACGATCTCGGCGGTGACGAGCGGTATCTGCCGGCGCTGCGCCACCTCGTGGACCAGTCCTCGCGGATGCTGCTCGGGGCGGAAGCCGTCCGCGCCGAGGCGGCTCCGGGCCAGAGCTGAGCGGACCGGCGGCGACGGTATGCCGTAAGGACCCCTCCGGCGGACCGGACAGCCGGACCGCTCCCTGAACCGATGGTTCGACAGACCGGGCGCACCCGATTCCGGACAGCCACGGGACGGACGGACCGCGCCCGCTTCCCCTGTCCGGGGAGGCGGCCGGGGCCTGTGAGCGGCCCGACCAGGAGCCTGCCCCGGGCGGAGGCTTCGAGGCGCTCCGTGATCCCGGCCGGCGCCGAGAGGCGCCGAACCTCCTGGCTGATGTCCGGCGTGCCTCTCCCGTCACCACGAGAACACGGGTGTAGGGCAGTACGGTGCCGGGGCATAAACCGATCACCGACGACACCCCGGAGGCCGTACGCACCGCCCGCACGGGTGCGCTCGGCGTAAGGGACGGGCGCCGAACGGGCCGTGAGGGGCAGCCCCTAGGCTTGCAGAGTTGTGCAATTCATCAGCTGTCTAATCGGCCCAAGGGCCGGGGTAGGAGCAGCATGGGCGAGTTCCAGGACGCGGCCTTAGAGCGGATCCGGCGGGCGCGGATCCGGCTGGAGGCCGCCCGTGTCGCACAGGACGTCTTCGAAACGGCCGAGGCGGCCGAGGAGTTGGAGGACGCGCTGCGGATCGCGCGCAACAACGGCGTCACCTCGGACGAGGGGGTGCAGCCGACATGACCGCAGCGCGCTCGGCCGTCTCCGGGGCGGGCGACACGCGGACGGCCTCGCTCCCCGGGTCCACGGTTCGGCAGGCGCCCCCGGCCGTTCCCACGCCTCCGGCCATTCCGGCGCCATCGGCTCTTCCATCACCACCGGCTCGGCGTGTGCCACCGGGTCCTCGGGCCCGTCCGTGCGCCGGTCGTCGCGCCGGAGCCTGTCCCCACGAGTCCCTGAGCGGTCCCGCGGCGGCCCACCGGGCGGGCAGCGCGCCTGAGCGTCCCGCCCGGGAGCCGTACGGACCGGGGCGGTGGTGACGGACAGCACGAGGCGGACCGCACCCGTGAGGCAGACGGAGCGGTGGAAGGGGCGCGGTGTGACGCTGCGCGTCCTCAACTGTGTTTTTGGTACTCATCTGTTCGCCGGATTCATCTGGCTGCTGACCTCTGTGGGCGAGAACGCCCGGAAGTAGCGGGCCTGGCCGGCTCCCCCGTCGGCCAGGACTCCGTAGACCGGAGCCCCACCCGGATCCCCTGAGGTCCGAGGTCGCCGCCCGCTCGTGTACGGCGATGTCATCGACCGCCGTCCGTGCAATCCGGACGCGTGCCCGGACGGACGGCGGCGCCCGCCAGGTCTCCGAACGGACGGGGACCGCACCCGCGGGGCCCGCCGATCGCGGGCCCCGCGGGTGCCGGGCACGGGTCCATCAGGGTGCGAAACCGGGGCCGTGCCCCTCAGTTCCTCTCCGGCTTCTTCTCCAGCTCCACCTTCGGCAGCAGCCGTTCCAGCGGCGCCGGCAGCCACCAGGCGCGGCGGCCCATCAGCTGCATCGCAGCCGGGACGACCAGACAGCGGATGATCACCGCGTCGACGAAGATGGCGACCGCCATACCGAACCCCGTCTGCTGGAGCATCCGTTCGGAGCTCAGCATGAAGGCACCGAAGACCACGATCATGATGGCCCCGGCGGCGCTGATGACCGATCCGGTGTGGGCGCCAGGCCCTCGCGCACCGCGCGGGCGCCGTCCCGGGTGCGTACCCACTCCTCGTGCATACGGGAGACCAGGAAGATCTCGTAGTCCATGGAGAGACCGAAGACGATGGCGAAGATCATCACAGGGAGGAAGGCCTCGATGGGACCCGGTTCCACCCCGAACCAGCCGTGCTGGAACACCAGGGTGATCGCGCCGAGCGCGGCGCCGATGCTGAGCAGATTCAGCAGGGCGGCCTTCAGGGGGATCAGCACCGAACGGAACACGGCCATCAGCAGGAGGACCGAGAGGCCCACGACGATGGTGACGAACAGGGGCATGCGCCCGGCGACCTTGGCGGAGTAGTCCTCGGCCGCGGCGGTCGATCCGCCGACCAGATAGTCGGCCCCCGTCCGCTGCGACAGACCGGGCAGTACGTCGTCCCGCAGTGCGCCGACCCGTTCGGAGGTGGCCTCGTCCTGAGGCGAGGAGTCCGGGAAGGCGATCACCGCCACGACCTCGGGGTTCTCGGTGGGCACCGGCGGGGAGACCGCCTCGATGCCCGGAACACCGCTGAGGACCCGGACCGCCTCCCCCGCGGGCCCGGCCGCGTCCGTGCCCCCGGTGCCGTCGACCACCACGAGCAGGGGGCCGCTGAAACCGGGGCCGAAGCCTTCCGCCAGCAGGTCGTACGCCTGCCGGCTGGTGCTCTCGGGGGCGTCGTTGCCCGCGTCGGCGAAGCCGAGCCTCATCGAGAGGGCGGGCAGGGCGAGGGCTCCGAGTGTGACGCCCGCGAGCAGCAGGGCGACCAGCGGCCGACGCTGCACCACGGTGGCGAGAGCGCGCCACCGCTGCCCCTCGGGCGGCCTGCCCCTGGCCGCCCGCCTGGCCGCGCGGGCGGTGAACCCGCGGACGAACCGATGGCCGAAGACACCCAGCAGGGCGGGCAGCAGGGTCAGCGACGCGACCATCGTCACCAGCACGGTGAGCGCCACCGACAGTGCCACGCCCCGGAGGGAACCGAGTCCGAGTGCGACCAGGCCGAGCAGGGCCAGGATGACCGTGCACCCCGCGAAGAAGACCGACCGGCCCGCGGCGTCCAGGGCCGCCACCGTCGCGCGCACCGGCGTCCGGCCGTTCACCAGTTCCGTCCGGTAGCGGGCGAAGATCAGCAGCGCGTAGTCGATACCGACGCCCAGGCCGACCAGCATCATCAGGAAGGGGGTGTAGTCGGCGATGGTGACCAGATGGGAGGCGAGGACGATGGCACCGAGGGTGGTGCCCACGGCGAAGACCGCGGTGATGACGGGCAGTCCGGCGGCGATGACCGAGCCGAACATGAGGACGAGGATCACCAGGGCGGCGAGCAGCCCCGCCCCCTCGGCCGCGCCGCCGCCTCCCGCGGCCAGCAGTCTCGCCGCGTCACCGCCGAGTTCGGCCCGGAGCCCGTCGCCGTCCGCCCGCTGGATGACCTCGTGGATCCGCTCGGTGTCCGCCTTCGTCATCTCGGTGGAGGGCACGTCCAGCGTGACCGTCGCATAGCCGATCACGCCGTCGGGCGCGATGGCGGACGCGTCGTCGTAGAGGCTGCGCACCTGGGTGACCCGGGGCTGTTCGGCGACCTCGGTGAGCATCGTGTCCACCCGCTGCCGGACGTCCGGCGTACGCAGACCGTCCTCGGCCCGGAGCACGATCTGAAGCGTGTCGCCGGTGCGCGCGGCCCCGTGTTCGGCCAGCAGATCCGCCGCGGCGGCCTGGGACTCGGTGCCCGGCAGGGCGAAGTCCTCGCGGTAGTCGCCGCCGGTGGCCGAGGCCACGGCCCAGACCCCGGCCATCACGACGAGCCAGAGGGTGAGGGCGAGCCGGCGACGGCGGTGGGAGAAGGCAGCGACGCGTGCGAAGACTCCTTCCTTCGGCGGTGCGGTGGGGACGGACTCCGCCGTCCCCCGGTTCATGGTCGATTCTGTCTCGTGTGCGGTCACACACCCACAGTGGCCGTCGGCCTCCGCCGCCGCGTCGGCCGCCGGATGTCACCGTGGATACGTCCTGCGGGGTGGCTGACCCCCGGTCGTACACCCCGGGTTGGCGGGCCGGATGCAACCCGCGCCGGGCTCGTCGGGCCCGACCGGGGCTGGGGCGCCCCCGGAGCGGGCCCCGAGTCCCGGGGACCCGCGCCGCGGGCCGGGGCATCGGGTCAGCCGAGCCAGCCGGGTGTGACGAGTCTGCGGGGTCAGCGGCCTCAAGCCCACCTTCGGACGGGTGCCGAAGTCGGGGTGCGTACCGCTCGGCCACTCGCTCGACCACGTCGGCCCGATGGCCGCCTCGGCCCGCGACTGCGCCGTATTGCTCGGTGTGCTCGCGGGCCGCCACCCCGGCGACCCCTCGTCGGCCGACGTACCCGTGGACGACTACCCGGCGGCCCTCTCGGGCGATCTGGGCGGGCTGCGGATCGGTGTCGACCGGCTGTCCCGGATCGGCGGGCAGGCGGAGGACCCCGCTCTCCCCGCGGTCTTCGGCCGCGCGGTCGACGCCCTCAGGGGCTCGGGGCCGAGGTGGTGGACCTGGAGCTGCCGCTGTACGACGAGCTGACGAGGGCCGCCCATGTGACGCTGGTCAGCGAGGCGTTCGCCTACCACCGGGAACGGCTCGCCCGGCACTGGGACGGCCTCTTCCGTACCACCCGGCTCAGGATCGCGGCCGCAATCCACTTCTCCGGCGCCGACTACGTACAGGCCCAGCGGGTACGCCGGCGGGGGCAGAACGCTCTCGCGGCGGTGTTCGCGCCGGACGAGGGGGTCGATCTGATCGTCACCCCGACCTGCGGGGCGGGCGCGCCGACGGTCGACGACATGACCCGGCCCGTCGTGCCCCGGCTGACCGGCGCCTTCGGCCCGGTCTGCACCCCGTACTGGAACAGCACGGGCAACCCGGTGCTGTCGGTGCCGATGGGGTTCACGGAGGCCGGGCTTCCCCTGGGACTCCAGATCGCGGGCCGCCCCTTCGAGGAGGCGCTGGTGCTGCGGGCGGGTGACGCCTTCCAGCAGGCCACCGACTGGCATCTGCGCACTCCGGGGCTGCCGTCCCTCCCCGGCGGGCCGGGAACGCCGTCCGCCCCCGCATCCGACATCTGAGAGGTGATCGCAGTGTCCGAAGACGGCTCGGCGCAGACGCCGGACCCCTCCGACCCCGTACGGCTTCCCCTGGACGGAATCCGTGTCATCGATCTCACCACCACGTTCATGGGCCCCTACGCCACGATGCTGCTCGGCGGGCTCGGCGCCGACGTCATCAAGGTCGAGTTGCCGCAGGGCGATGTCGCACGCTATGTGGGCCCGCGCCGGCACAACGCCATGGGGCCGGTCTTCCTCAACGCCAATCACGGCAAGAGAAGCATCGCCATGGATCTGACCACCGAGGCGGCCAAGGAGGTTCTCGGACGGCTGATCGCCTCCGCCGACGTCTTTCTGACGAACATGCGGCCCGCGGCCCGGGCGAAGCTCGGCCTGGAGAGCCAGGACGTGATGGCCGTCAACCCGGGGATCGTCTACTGCACCATGAACGGCTTCGGCCAGGACGGCCCCTACCGCGACCTCGCCGCGTACGACGATGTGATCCAGGCGATGTGCGGCCTCGCGTCCGTACAGGGAGGGCCCGGTGGCTCGCCCGCGTATGTCAAGACGGCGATCGCCGACAAGCTCGTGGGTGTCTTCGGCTTCGGTGCCCTTCTCGCCGGGCTCTTCGCCAGGGAGCGCACCGGTGAGGGCCAGATCGTCGAGGTGCCGATGTTCGAGACCATGGTCACCAATCTGGCGATCGAGACCCAGGGCGGCACCGTCTTCGACCCGCCGACCGGCCCCCCGGGCTATCCGCGCAGTGAGACCCCCTACCGCAGGCCGTACGCGACCGCCGACGGCCATCTCGCCGTCCTGCCCTATACGGACCGGCAGTGGCACCGCTTCTTCGAGTTGATCGGGAAGCCGGAACTGTGCGAGGACGAACGGTTCGACACCATCGGCCACCGTACGGTGAACGCCGACGAGCTGTACCGGATGCTGGAGGCCGAGATCGCCGGGCGTACCTCGGCCGAGTGGATGCGGGCGCTCACGGAGGCGGGAATCGCCCACGCCCCGGTGCTGACCGTCACCGAGACGCTGGAGGATCCGCACTCGCGGGCCGTCGGGCTGTTCCGGCGCCGGGAGCATCCGACCGAGGGCGGGATCCGGGTCAGCCGTATCCCGATGAGGTTCGGCGACCGCGGTGTCGAGCACCGGCGGCTGGCGCCCGTCCTGGGTGAGCACGGCCGCGAGGTCCTCACGGAGGCGGGGTACGACACCGCGCGGATCCAGGAACTCCTGGACGCGGAGGTCGTCGTCGAGCCGGCGAACGCCCCGGCGCCCGGCTGAGACCTACGGCGCGGGGCCGAGGCATGCAGCTCGGGCGGGGGCATACGGCTCGGGGGCGGCGGCTCATCCGCCCCCGCGGTGCGCTCCCGGCCCGCGCCCGCAGGCACCGGGCCCGGAGGCCCCCGGTTCCGTACAACGCGCCCGTACGACCCGGGTTCCGCACACCGCGCCCGCCCTCTCCCAGCCCCTTCCCCGCACCCGTTCCCTTCCTGCGGTCCGGCCGCCGCGCCCGTCCCGCGCCCCCGGCCGTCCCCGTTGTCTCCTCCGTCCCACCAGACCCGAACGAGATTGGGTGAACCATGTCAGAGCCTGTCCTGTACCGCGCGAGCGAGGGCATCGCCACCATCACCCTGAACCGCCCCACCGCCGCAACGCCATCAACCCCGCACTCGGCGACGCCCTGCTGGACGCGCTGGAACGCGCGGAGAGCGACGACGAGGTGCGGGCGGTCGTCCTCACCGGCAGCGGTGGCAACTTCTGTGTCGGCGCCGAGCAGTCGGCGCGGGCCAACGACCACGAAAGGGCCCTGACCAAGGCGTCCACCACGTCCTCCAGGACCCTGCTGCTGCGCTTCACCCGGCTGGTTCACTTCATGTATGAGATGAACACGCCGACCGTCGCCGAGATCCGGGGCGGCTGCGCCGGGGCGGGGATGTCCCTGGCCCTCGGGTGCGACTTCCGCTATGCCTCGACGGACACGGTGATGAGCACGGCGTTTCTGAAGGTCGCCTTCTCCGGCGATCTGGGCATGTCGTGGCTGCTCACCCGGGTGGTCGGCCCGGCCCGCGCCAGGGAACTGCTGCTGCTGTCGCCCAAGGTGCGCGGCGACGAACTCCTCGGCTGGGGCCTGGTGAACGGGGTGAGCGCACCGGACGAGCTGGGCGACCGGGTGCGGGCGACGGCACGGACGATCGCCGACTCGGCTCCGGTCGCGATGCGTTCGGCCCGGCAGAACCTCCAGGCCGCGCTCACGCTGTCGCTCGGCGATTATCTGCCCGTCGAGGGAGACCGGCTGATGGCCTGCGCGCAGGCGAAGGACGATGTCGAGGAGGCGCTGAAGGCCTTCGTCGAGAAGCGTCCGCCCAACTTCTTCTCCGCCGACCGCTGACCCGTGGGGACGGGTTCGGGGCACCTGTCCGTGACAACGGAACCGCGGGCGCGGCTCCGCGACACACCGCACCCGGACACCGGATCCCCGCACCGCTCTCTGACACCGGCGCCTGCCCCGGCCACTGACACAGGGGCGGGACGCGGGGACGGGACACACAGGGGTGCGGCCGGCGAGCCCGATGGACGGCGCGACACCGCACGAACGGCGCTTCACTTCACCGAGGCAACGCCACTCACCACGCACGGCCACCACGAGGGACACCCCAAATAGCTTCCAATTACATCTTTACTTACTTGCACGTCGACGGGAGAATCACAGCCATGGACCACAACCACTGGCACATATTCCGGGCGGTCGCGGCGGCGGTACCCGATCGCGAAGCACTCATCCAGGGAGAACGGTGATTTACTTACGCCCAGCTGGCCGACCGTACGTCACGGCTGGCCAGCGCGCTGCGCGGCCTCGGGCTGGGGGTCCGTACCCCCCGGGCCGAGCTGGAGCCCTGGGAGGTCGGACAGGACCGGGTGGCCCTGCTGATGCACAACTGCCCGGAGTACGCGGAGGGCCTGCTCGGCGGATTCGCCGCGCGGGTGGCCCCCTTCAACGTCAACTACTCGTATGTGCCGCACGAACTGGCGTATCTCTTCAACGACGCCGACGCCACGGCCGTCATCTACCAGTCCCGGTTCGCGGCACGGATCGCCGAGACCCTGCCCCTGCTCAACCGGCGCCCGCTGCTCATCCAAGTCGCCGACTCCTCGGGCGAGGCCCTGCTCCCGGGTGCGGTCGACTACGAGTCGGCGCTCGCGGCGGCGGACCCCACCGCGCCCACGGACCAGTCGCCCGACGACGTCAAACTCCTCTACACGGGCGGCACCACGGGCATGCCGAAGGGCGTGATCTGGCGTCAGGGCAGCCTGTGGCAGAGCATGCTCGCCCGGGGACGGCACCGCGGCGGGGCCACCATCGAAACTCTCGCCCAGGACGCGGCGGGCCGCCGCGGCAGCCGGTCGCTGGTCTGCGCGCCGATGATGCACGGCGGCGGCGCACTCAACGCCCTCGGGGCGCTGGTGTACGGCGACACCATCGCCTTCCCGGCCACCACCGAACGTCTGGACGCGGCGAAGGGTGGCGCACGATCGCCGCCGAGCGCTGCGAGGCCATGCTGATCGTGGGTGAGGCGTTCGCCCGCCCGCTGCTGCGGGAGCTGAGCGCCGGCGCCCATGACGCGTCCAGTCTGCGGATGCTGATGACCGGCGGCGCCCCGGTGAGCCGGCAGACCAAGGACACCGTCGCCCGCGACCTCCCCCATGTCACGCTCTACGAGCTGATGGGCGCGTCGGAGACCGGCGGCGCCCTCCAGCGCACCGACAGGAGCGGCGAGAAGCGGCTGGAGCCCGGTGTCTTCGACCGGCGTCCCGGTGCGGAGGTCACCGTCGTGAGCGCCGACCGCACCCGCAGGGAGACCCCCGGGCACCCGGAGTCCGGCTGGCTCGCCGTCGCCGGGAACATCCCGCTCGGCTATCTGGGCGACCGGGCCAAGACCGAGGCGACGTTCGCCACCGTGGACGGCACCCGCTGGTCCATCCCCGGTGACCGGGCGCTGCTGCGTCCCGACGGAGTCGTCGAGATCCTCGGCCGCGAGGCCACCACCATCAACACCGGGGGCGAGAAGGTCTTCGCGGAGGAGGTCGAGGAGGCCCTGCTGACCCATCCCGCGGTCGCCGACGCGGCCGTCGCCGGCCGCCCCAGCGAGCGCTGGGGACAGGAGGTCACCGCGCTGCTGATCGCGCTCCTCCCCGGGGCCAGCGCCACCGACGAGGAGATCAGCGAGGCGGCGGCCCGGCACATCGCCCGCTACAAGCTCCCGAAGGCGATCCTCCGCGTGCCCGCGATCCACCGTACCGCCGTGGGCAAGATCGACCGCTCATGGGCGAAGCAGATCGCGGCGGAGGGTGTGGGGGCGACCCAGGCGGGCTGAGCCCGGCCACGCATGCCCACCGGCACGGCACCACCACGCCTCCCCGGCCCCGGCCCGCTCCCCTCCCCTCGCCTCCTCAGCCCAACCCTCCTCAGCCCATCCCGTCCCCTCCCGTACGTCCTCTCCTTCTCGCCTCCGTGCCCGACCCGTCCCCTGTCCGCCGCCCCTGTCCGTTCCCGGTGCGGCGATCCGTGGCGCCCGTATGCGCCGCTCAGCCGCCCGAGCGCTCCGTCCCGCTGGAGGGAACCACCGATGCCCCACGTGTACGCGTACGAGTCACTGCTCGTCGAGCGGACCGGCCGCCTGTTGAAGGTGACCCTCAACCGCCCCGAGGCCCTGAACGCGGTCGGAGCGGTGATGCACCGGGAACTCGACGAGTTCTTCCGCGAGGTGCGCTTCGACAGCAGTGTGGGAGCCATTCTGCTGACGGGAGCGGGCCGGGCCTTCTCCTCCGGAGGCGATGTGAAGTTCGTGGCGGGCGAGGCCGCCGCGGACAAGCCCCGCTCCAACGGAGCCCAGCGCGTCGGCAAGACGCTGCTGTCGTCCAAGAGCCTCATCACGAACATGCTGGACGTGGAGCAGCCGATCGTGTGCGCCGTCCAGGGGTTCGCCATGGGGCTCGGCGCCACCATCGCGCTCTGTGCCGATGTGGTCCTCGCCGCCGAGGACGCGGTCCTCGCAGACACCCATGTCGACATCGGGGTGGTGGCCGGGGACGGCGGCGCGGTGATCTGGCCGCTGCTGCTCCCCATCAACACCGCGAAGTACTACCTGATGACGGGCGACCGCCTCACCGGCAAGGACGTCGAGCGCCTCGGTCTCGTACTGAAGGCGGTACCCGCGGGCGAGCTGGACGCCGAGGCCCTGGCGATCGCCGAACGGCTCGCGAACGGCCCGACGCTGGCCATCCGCTGGACCAAGACCGCGGTGAACAAAGCCCTCCGCGAGCGCGCCAACCTCCTCTTCGACACCTCACTGCTGCTGGAGGGCGCGACCTTCCTCAGCGACGACCACAAGGAGGCCGCGGCGGCCTTCATGGAGAAGCGGGAGCCCAAGTTCCAGGGGAGGTAGTCAGCGTATGAGTCCGAATGGATCGCCCTCTCCCGCGAGGACCGCGCTGGTCACCGGCGCGGGGCGGGGTATCGGCCGGACCGTGGCCCTCGATCTCGCCCGCGACGGCTTCGACGTCGCCGTCGTCGACGCCGACTTCGGCGGCTACCGGACGTACGAGGCCGAGCAGTACGGCTGCACGGTCGTGGAGGAACTGGCGGACTCGGGACCGCGGGTCCTGTCCGCCGAGGCCGAGACCACCGACGCGGACGCGATGCGCGACCTGGTCGCCCGTGTCACCGGGCAGTGGGGCCACCTCAACGCCGTCGTCTGCGTCGCGGGCGGTGGCACCGGCCCGAGCGACGGCAACCGGGCTTCGGCCATCGACCTGGACGATCTGGACGTCGTGCTGCGAAGGAATCTGCACGGCACCATCGTCACCGTGTCGGCGGCGCTGCCCGCGATGACCGGCGCGGAGAACGCCTCCATCGTCACCATGGCCTCGCGCAACGGCCGGGAGACGACCGAGAGGGGGCGGTACGCGCACTACGGCATCGCCAAGGCGGCGGTCGCGCACTACACCCGCTATCTCGCCGCCGATGTCTCCGAGCGCGGGATCCGCGCCAACTGCGTCGCTCCGGGCGTCATCACGACCGGGCTGCTGCGGCACCGCATCCGGGAGAACCCACGGGTGCGGGCCGAGGTCGAGTCCCGGCCGTCCGGCTTTGGCGCACCCGCCGATGTCTCCGGGCTCGTGCGCTATCTGGTCTCGCCGGACTCGGGGTTCATGACCGGTCAGGTGCTGCGGCTGGACGGGGGATTCCAGGGCGGCCGGGCGTGGCCGGGACCCGGCCGCGATCGCGTACCGGTGCCGTACCGCTTCCCGGCTGCCCGTCCGAAGGAGCCGGTGCCGTACTCCTCTCCCCCGCTACCGCCCCACGGAGCCGGTGCCGTACCGCTCCCCGGCTGCCGGGGCGGGGAGCGGGCCCCCGTCACGGATCCCGTACGGCGCGGATGGCGGCCACAGGTGCCCCCCGGCCTTCTCGGACCCTTGGGGGGAAGTGACGCCCCCGCGTCAAGCGCTGCCGAGGACTCCCCCGCCGTGGAGCAGGCCCGTTCCCCGGCGGCGACAACGCTGCCGGGGAACGGGCCTGAACGGCTCGCGGAGGCCCTGGACCGTACTGCCCAGGACCTCTTCGCCGTATTGCCCGGAACCTTCTGGTCAGAGGCCGAACTCCTGCGGGGACACGCCGAGCGCCACGCACGCCTCCCGCAGGATCTGCTCCTCGGCCGGGGCGACATATCCGTCCGCTCCGGCGACGACGAAGCCGGTCTGTACGACCGCCTTGGCCTCCACCGGCTTCTTCGCCGCCTTGGCGACCTCCTGGAGTGCCTCGGCCTTGCCCTGCTGGAAGTTGAACGTCAACTGGTCGACATGCTTGTTGAACCGCTGCCGCAGCTGGTCCGGCGGGAAGTTCCGCAGCACCTCGTTCTGGAGGATCAGTGACTCCACCTGCTGCCGTTCGGCCGGGTCGACCGACCCGTCGGCGGCCGCGACCAGGGCGCACATCGCCATGCTGGCGTCCCGGTAGGAGCCGCTCTTCAGCTCGTTCTTGAGCGAGAGGAGCTGGGTCTTGAGCGTGCCCACGAGCTGAGCCTTCGATCCCCCGCTTCCCATCCCCGGCCGGCTCTGGCCGCCGGAACTCCGTGCTCCCTGTGACTGGTTCTGCAGGCCCTTGGCTTGGTCCTTGATCCGGTCCCACATCGCCATCCGTGCCACCTCGGCTACCCGTTCGATCGTCCGCGTGCGTTCCGCGCTTCCTCGTGGCAACGCGTACCCGCCCCCCGGAGTTCCATGGCCGCACGGCCGGTTGTGCCTCGTCGGCCACCGTACGGGGCGGGCGCAGGCACCCCGTACGGGAGCGGGGGCGTGACCGGCTCCAGCCGCGTATGCCGTTCCGCCTTCGGACCGCACCCCGCCCGCACCCCGCTCGTGCCCCGCCGCCGCCGTGGGCGTCCGTCCGGGCCGGGACATCGGCGTGAAGTGAGTCACAGTTCCTGGATGGATGTCACACACCGCGCGCCCGGACCGCTCTCGGATCAGAAGGCATCCGCGACGGGAGTACCCCATGACGCATCACCCCCCGCCAGACCCACAGACGGCCGTGTCCGCGGGCCACCCGCGGACAGCGGCGCCGGATCCGGTGGAGGACACCGCGACGCAGGTGTTCAACGAGGACCGTGAGCTGCTGTTCTCCCTGGTCTACAACATGCTCGGCGTCATCGCCGACACCGAGGACGTGCTCCAGGAGACATGGCTGTCGTGGACGAGCAGAAACCGGGCACCGGACGCGGAGCCGATCGACAGCCCGCGTGCCTACCTGGTGCGGATCGCGGTCAACCGGGCCCTCGCCCACCAGGCCGCCGTCAGCCGCCGCCGTGAGACCTACCCGGGACCGTGGCTGCCCGAGCCGCTGGTCAGCGCGCTCCCCGGCGTTCCCGCCGCGGACGATGCCGCGGATGCGGCCGTGCGCGCCGAGTCGGTGTCGATGGCACTGCTGGTGGTCCTGCAGACCCTCACTCCGCTGGAGCGCGGGGTGTTCGTCCTGCACGAGGTGTTCGGCTACGCCCACACCGAGATCGCCGAGATCCTCGGCCGCAGTCCCTCCGCGATCCGCCAGCTCGCCCATCGCGCGCGCGAGCACGTCCACGCCCGGCGCCCCCGCTACGAGCCCACCCCGCACGTCCGTCGGCAGGTGACCGAACGGTTCCTGGCCGCCGCGCTCGGCGGCGACCTGAACGCGCTGCTGAAGATCCTGGCGCCGGAGGTGACCATGTGGACCGACGGCGGAGGCAAGGCGCGGGGAGTGGTGGGACTGCGCCCGATCCTCGGCCGCGACAAGGTCGCCCGCCTGCTCGCCGCCGTCGCCCCCGACTCGGGCAAGGCACTCGACATCGCGTTCCGCAGCGTCAACGGTGACCCGGCGGTGCTGCTGCTGGCCGACGACGCGCCGTACGCCGTCCTCGTCCTCGACCTCACCCCGGAGGGCGACCAGGTGTGCGGGATCTACGCCGTCGCCAACCCCGACAAGCTCTCTCACGTCGACTGAACACCGAGGAATCTCACATGATGCGAAAACTGGCGTCCTTCCCCAGTGGCAGGAAGACGAAATGGGTCGTCATCGTCCTCTGGGCAGCCCTGCTGGTCCCGGCGCTCATGCTGGCCGGCAGGCTCGGCGACGTAGAGGAGAACGACAGTTCGGCCTGGTTGCCCGGTGACGCGGAGTCGACCGCGGTCGTGGAGCGAGCCGAGAAGTTCCTGCCCGGCGATACGGTGCCGGCGATTGTCGTCTACGACCGGCCCGGCGGTATCACCGCCGCCGACATGGCCAAGGCCCGAGCCGACGCCGCGGCCTTCCAGGGTGTCGAGAGGGTGGTGGGGACACCACAGGGCCCGCTGAAGTCCGAGGACGGCCAGGCCATCCAGACCGTGGTCCAGGTCCAGAAGGACAAGAGCGGCTGGAACGGGATCGGCGAGGTCGTCGACGCGATGACCGAGGTCGGCGAGGAGGGCGCGGGCGGTCTCGGGTTCCATGTCACCGGACCGGCCGGCTACGCGTCCGACTCGGTCAAGGCCTTCGGCGGAGGAGGCGGACTGACGGCGATCACGGCGGCGGTCGTGGTCGTGATCCTGCTGCTCACCTACCGCAGCCCGCTGCTGCCGCTACTGCCCCTGCTGACCGCGGGCGGCGCCCTGGTCACATCGGAGGCGGTGATCTATCTCCTGGCGAAGAACGCCGGACTCGTCGTCAACACACAGACCAGCTTCATCCTGACCGTCCTGGTGTTCGGCGCCGCCACCGACTACGCCCTGCTGCTCACCTCGCGCTACCGGGAGGAACTGCGGCGGCACGAGGACCGGCACAAGGCGATGGCGGAGGCTCTGTACCGCTCCGGTCCCGCGATCACCGCCAGCGCCGCGACCGTCGCGGTCAGCCTGATGCTGCTGATGCTGGCCACCCTCAACTCCACCCAAGGACTCGGGCCCGCCTGCGCCGTCGGCATCCTCGTCGGACTGCTCGGCATGGTCACCCTGATGCCGGCCCTGCTGGTCGTCTGCGGACGCTGGATCTTCTGGCCGGTGAAGCCGGTGTACGGAGCGGCCGAGGCGGCGAAGGAGGGCGTCTGGACCCGGGTGGGCAACGCCGTCTCCCGCCGGCCCCGGATCGTGTGGATCGGCACCGCTCTCGCCCTCGGTGTCATGGCGATCGGAGCGTTCGGGCTCAAGGCGGACGGGCTCTCCAACAAGGACCAGTTCACCGGCAAGCCGCAGATGGCCGTCGGCGAGGAGATCAGCAACAGGCACTTCCCCGCCGGGTCGGGCGACCCCGTCTACGTCGTGGCCAAGGCCGCCTCGGCCGAGGACGTGAAGGCCGCGCTGTCCGGTGTCCCGGGAATCGCCGAGGTCTCGCCGCCGGCGTTCAAGGGCGATGAGGCCATGATTCTCGGGGAACTCAGGGACTCTCCCAGCGGCACCGCCGCGATGCGCGCCGTCGAGCGGGCCAGAGACGCGGTCCACCGGATCGACGGCGCGGATGCCCAGGTCGGCGGCAACACGGCGATCACGCTCGACACACGGGAAGCGGCCGCCCGCGACTCCAGGCTGATCATTCCCATGGTGCTGGTCGTGGTGTTCCTGATCCTCGCGCTGCTGCTGCGGGCGATCGTCGCGCCGCTGCTGCTCATGGCGACGGTGGTGCTGTCGTTCGCGGCGGCCATGGGTGTGAGCAGTCTGGTGTTCGACCATGTGTTCGACTTCGCCGGAGCGGACGCCAACTTCCCGCTGCTGACGTTCGTGTTCCTGGTCGCCCTGGGGATCGACTACAACATCTTCCTGGTCACCCGGGTGCGGGAAGTGACGCTGTCGCACGGCACGCGGCGCGGCGCGCTGATCGGTCTGTCCACCACCGGGGGTGTGATCACCTCGGCGGGCCTGGTGCTGGCCGGCACCTTCGCGGCGATGGCCTCGCTGCCGCTGGTGTTCGCCGCGGAGCTCGGGTTCGCGGTGGCGTTCGGCGTGCTGCTGGACACCATGGTCGTCCGCTCGGTGCTGGTCACCGCGCTGACACTGGACCTGGACCGGTGGATGTGGTGGCCCAGCGCGCTGTTCAGGCGCGGGGACGCTCCCCGGCCGCCGGAGCAGGGCCTGCCCGACCTCGAACCCGCCCTCGGGGCCAGGTGACGAACCGTCCGCCTTCCCGACCGTACGCCTCGGACCTTCCGGCCACGGCCGGGAGGCCCGGGGCGCCGGAGAGGAGGACCGTCCCGGGGGACTGCCTGCGGGGGACCGCCCCTTTACCGCCGCGGGCCGGGGTGCTTCCGCAGGTCGGGTGGACTGTCGACTTCCGTTCGCCGACCGGGTGTTGCCGTGTAACGGGGCCGCTACCGCGCTGTCCCGGGAGGACACGGAGTGCGACGTACCGGATCCCGGGCCCGTCATAGCAGCCAAGACAGCGGGCACCGGCGCCGAGGCCGCTCGCCAACCATTCTCAGGGAGTCCCCATGACGAACCGTCATCTGCGTACGGCCGTAGTCACCACCGCCGCGCTCACCGCCGGACTTCTGATGACGGCGTGCCAGAGCGGCTCGGGAGACGACACGTCCGGGAAGAAGGCGGCGGCCCCCGCGGCCGAGGCGGACAAGGCCTCGGACTCCGGCAAGGCCAAGGGTGTCAGCGGTTCGTTCAGGAACGGCGAGGTCACCCTTCTCGCCCCCGGCAAGTACCTCGTGTCGATACCGGGCAAGGGCGACCAGCAGTTCCTCGTCGCCGAGGACACCGAGGTGCACGGCGCCGGTGTCGTCTGCGGCGACGTGCGGTCCAAGGTGGACGCGCCATGCACAGCGGAGCAGCTGGAGGCCGCCGCCCGGAAGGGCGCCGTGCCCGCGGATGTGGAGATGTCAGAGGGCGTCGCGAGCCGGGTGACCGAGCGGCGCGCCCCCCGGCAGGGCTCCGGCCCGGATTCCGGCTCGTCGGCGGGTTCGGGCTCCGGCTCCCCGAAGGACCCCTCGAACGGCTCCGACCGGTCCACCATCGAGGACATCAACGACGGCAAGGGCGTCAACGGAACCTGGTTCGGCAATGTCTCGTACCTGGCGCCGGGCAAGTACACCGTCTCCGGCCTCAGGGGTGTCGAGCAGCAGTTCTTCGTCGCCACCGACACCGAGATCTGGGGCTACGGCGACATCTGCGGCGACGAGAACACCTACGAAGGCGGCCAGGGCGGCATCGAGTGCACAGAGGCCGAACTGGAGAAGGCCGCCAAGAAGGGCTTCAGCGCGGAGGTCGGGATCCGCAACGGCATCGCGACGGTCATCCGCGACGACCACTGAGTCCGCGGCCGGGAGCGCGTACGGCCATGACCGCCGACCGGTAACGGTCCCTCCGGCGCAGGCGGTCCGGGGGCGGACACGGAGGCCGTGACCGGGCCGACGGCTCGGGCGCCCACCCGCGGGGTACGGGCCCGGTGCGACGACAGCGCGTCCCGGGGCCCCGGCCGCCCCCGCCGGGGACTCCCGGGCAGCCCGGACCTATGCATGGCATGCACACACACAGTTCCGGTGAGGGAGTCCCCCGCGGATGTGGTGTCCGCTCCCGGGAGCCGGGCCCGGTCCCGGCCCCACCGGCCGCGGAGGCGGTCAATCGTCCGCCGGGACCGGGCAGAACGCCGGACGGGCGATCACGCCGGCGGAAGGGGCGTCTCACGCGCCCGGAGACGAACCGACCCGGAGTCGAATGTACGTCCGCCGCTAAGTAAAGGTATGTTCTGGACTGATGGACGCGCCGGGCGAACGGGGACCGGTGCCGTGACGTGAAGGCTGGAGCGGTATGACCGAGAGCGGGCCCGGAGCCCCGACCGGAACTCCCACCCGGAGCGGGAAGACCCCCGAGCGCGCCCGGCGGCCGAAGGACCGGCGGGTCACGATCGAGAGGATCGCGGCGGAGCTGTTCGCCGAGCGCGGGTACTCGGCGACCGGGGTGGGGGACATCGCCGACCGGGTCGGGGTGACACCCGGCGCGATCTACCGGCACTTCAGCGGCAAGGACGATCTGCTGCGGCACATCCTCGAAGGCGCGCTGGCCGACTTCACCGCGGTGGCGCAGCCCGGCCCCGAGGTCGGAGACGACCCCGAGGCGCGGCTGGAGGCGGCGGTCCGGAGCAATGTCGAGCTGACCCTGTCCGAGCCGTCGCGGACCGCCACCTACCTCCAGGAGTGGCACTCGCTGTCCGAGGCGGCCCGGGAGGAGCTGCGTACGGGGGAACGGCGGCTGACGCGGGTGTGGGAGAAGACGATCCGCGACGCCCGCCCGACCGTCTCCCACGGAGACGCGGTGACCCGCCAGCGGGCGCTCAACGGCGTCCTCGGGCGGTTGGCACGGCGGCCCGACGCACTCCAGCGCCCTCGTGCGAAGACCCTGCTGACGGATTCCCTGGTGGCACTGCTGCTCGCTCCCGGGGACCGCTCCGCCGCCTTCACGGCGCCCGGGCCGCGCCGTAGCTGGACGCCTCCCCGCTCCAGGCGCCAGGAGATCCGCGACGCCGCGGCCTCCCTGTTCCGCCAGCACGGCTACCACGGCGTCGGCATCGACCAGATCGGCAAGGCGGCCGGGATCTCGGGGCCCACCGTGTACGGGACGTACACCAGCAAGGCGGAGATCCTCGTCGACGCCTGCGACCACGCGGCCGCCAAGCTGGAGGTGGCCATCGAACGCGCCATGGAGGAGGCACACGGCCCGGAGGAGGCGCTGAGCCTCGCGGTTGCGGCGTATGCCACGGTCGCGTTCACCGACTCG
Source organism: Streptomyces sp. NPDC051018 (assembly GCF_044456085.1). Taxonomy (NCBI): domain Bacteria; kingdom Bacillati; phylum Actinomycetota; class Actinomycetes; order Kitasatosporales; family Streptomycetaceae; genus Streptomyces; species Streptomyces sp. NPDC051018. The sequence goes on along the minus strand of NZ_JBITFN010000002.1, from coordinate 404,246 downwards.
GACATCGTCGCCATCAACACCCGGGAGGTCGACGCCCTGCCCGAGGCCGACCGTGCCCGGATCAACCGCCGCAGGGCGGCGATCCGGCAGGTGCGCGGCGCCGTGCTGGCGCAGGTGCGCACGGATCTGGACGAGCACGAAGCCCGGGTCCTGCTCGTCTGCGCCGACGCGGCCGTCCAGGAGATGGCGCTGGTACGCCGGAACCGCACCTCCGCCACCGCGGCCACGGATCTCATCCTGCGGTTCCTCCTCGGGAGTCCCGCCGCCCGCGGCTAGAGGGGCGACCGGGACCGACCACCGGCCCGCGACGCCCGGCGCTGCCCCTGGGACCGGCGGCCCGGCTGGTACCACCACCCCTGGGCCTGACGGCCGCGGCCGTACCCCCGCCCCTGGGTCCGGCACCCCGGCGGTATCCCGGCCTCCTGGCCCGGCCCGGGGGTCGCCCCGAGCCGCGTTGCCGGGAGTACGGCAGAGCACGGGAGCACCGTACGTACGAGCCGCCGGCCTCCGCCGGGGCTCCCTTCCCCTTCGGCGTTCGGCGACCGCTGCCACCGGGCTCCGGAGTCGTATACGACCGGCCACCGGTCCGCCCACGGCCCGAACACCGGAACGCGCACGGCCCGGCCGATGGCTGGGTGTCCATCGGCCGGGCCCGTGCGGGTCCCGCGGAGAGTGCCGGCTACGGCAGCACGAACTCGGCGTCGCCCTTGAGCGCCGCGCTGCCGGTCTGGCGTTCGCAGCGGAGTTCCACCGTGACCCGCCGGCCGCCGCCGGGCTCATCGGCGATGGCGGTCACCTTGGCAGTGCAGGTCAGCTCGTCGTCCGGCCAGACCTGGTCCACGAAGCGGATCTTGAACCGGCGCAGGGTCTCCACGCCGAGCCAGTCGGTGACATAGGTGGCGAGCATCCCGGCCTGGAGCATGCCCACGGAGAACACCGACGGAAAGCCGGTGGCCTTCGCGAACGGCTCGTCGTGGTGCAGCGGGTGGAAGTCACCGGAGGCGCCCTGGTACTTCACGAAGTCGGTACGGGTCAGCTTGGGGTAGGTGCGGGGATCCGCCTCCTGGCCCACCTCCAGCTCGATCCGCTCGACGGTCGCGGACTCGCTCATGTTCAGCCCTCGTCCTTCTTGGGTGCCTTCTCGGTTTCGACGAGCGTGCTGCGGGCCTCGGCGACGAGCGTGCCCTTCTCGTCGCGGAACTCGGTGACGACGACGCCGAAGCGCATGCTGCCGCCTCTCTTGCCCGGCTTCTCATAAGTCTCCACGACCTTCGCCTCGCAGGTCAGGGTCTGTCCCGCCGCGGGCAGCGGGCCGTGGAAGACATACTCCTCCTCACCGTGCAGGATCCGGCGCATATCGAAGCCCAGCCGGGCGATACCGGACTCGGCGACCGGCTCCCACAGGGTGCGGGAGCTGAGCAGGAAGGTCGGGGGGATGACGGGGGTGCTGCCCTTGTGCGCCACATGGCGGGTCTTGACCGCGCGGGCGAACTCACGGATCTTGCCGAGTTCGATCGGCATGGTGTAGCTCATACGGCTGCTGCTCCTGGTTCCTAGAGAGGGACGCGCTGGCGGTTGACCTTGACCCGGGTGGGCCACGCGGCGAGTTCGCCGGCGAGACCCCCGACGGTCCAGCGCTCCTCGCGGTCCACCTCGTGGGCGATGTTCCAGCCCTGGTAGAGACCGATGTGGCCGCCGTGCACGGAGAAGACCTGGCCGGTGAAGGGGCAGTCCGCGGTGGCCAGATAGCCGACGAGCGGTGCGATGTTCGCCGGGTCGAAGCGGTCGAAGCCACCGGCCTTCTCGGCCGCCTTGGCGATGGCCTCGCCGAGCCCGGGGGTGGCCGGCACCGGAGCGGTCGCGGCGACCGGGGCGATGGCGTTGGCCCGCACCTGGAAGCGCTTGAGCTCGACGGAGGCGGTGACCGCCATCATGGCCGAACCGGCCTTCGCGGCTGAGTAGTTGAACTGGCCGGGGTTGCCGTGCAGACCCGCGCCCGAGCTGGTGTTGACCACCGAGCGGTCGGAGGTGCGGCCGGCCTTGGACTGGTCGCGCCAGTACACGGCGGCGGCCTTCGTCAGGGCGAACGTGCCCTTGAGATGCACCTCCAGGATGGAGTCGAACTGCTCCTCGGTCATGCTGACGAGCAGCGCGTCCCGGATGAATCCGGCGTTGTTCACGATGATGTGCAGATCGCCGTAGGTCTCCACCGCGGCGTCGACCATCGCCTGGCCGACCGCGAGGTCGCCGACGCTGCCCTCGACGGCGACGGCCTGCCCGCCGGCCTCGGTGATCTCGTCGACGACGGCCTTGGCGCCCTTGATGTCGTTCACGACGACCCGGGCTCCCTCGGCCGCAAGCAGTAGCGCCTCTTCGCGGCCCAGTCCGGCGCCCGCGCCGGTGACGACGGCGACACGTCCGTCAAGCTTTCCCATGATGGTCAGATCGCCTTCGAAGGACGCCTCACCCCCACCACCCACTGACACCTCAACAACCAAGATCAGCCGTTGATTGGACAGACCCGGCCGCGGCTCCGGACGGGGGCTGCCCGGTGCGGCACCGCGCCGGGCAGCCGTCGGGCCGCTGTCGGGCCGCCGGTCAGGACGCCGTTCCCACCCTGGGCTCGCGCGGGAGGCCGAGGGCCCGTTCGGCGATCGTGTTCTTCTGGATCTCGTCCGTACCGCCGCCGAGCCGCAGCCCGGGTGTTCCGCACACCAGCTCGGACCAGGCGTAGGTTCCCCACTCCCCCGTGTCGGCCACCATGGCGGGGCCGAGCAGCAGGGTGGCTATCTCGCCCGCGCGCTGAAGGGACCGGGTGAGGGCGAGCTTGGACAGGGAGCCCTCGGGGCCGGGGACGCCCTTCGCACGGGCGGATGCCGCCGCGCGCCGGGCGGTCCAGGACCGCATACGGTTTCTCGCGTAGAGATCCGCCAGCGCCTGCCGGACCAGCGGGTCCTCCAGCCTGCCGAACTGCCGGGCGGTCATCACCAGCCGGCCGAAGAGATCGGGGCCGCCGCCCCCGCCGCCGCGGGCGGCCGCGGCCCGCTCGAAACCGAGGGTGGTCATCATCGCCGACCAGCCGCCACCGACCTCTCCGAGGCGCGCGGAGTCCGGGATCCGGGCACCGTCGAAGAACACCTCGTTGAAGTTGGCGCCACCGGTCATCTGCCGCAGCGGCAGCACCGTGATGCCGGGTGCGTCCAGCGGCACCACGAACGCGGTGAACGCCTGCTGACGCGGGGCGTCCCGGGACGTACGGCAGATCACGATGCCGAGTTCGGCGTACTGAGCCCCGGAGGTCCACACCTTCTGCCCGTTCAGCACCCACTCCTCGCCGTCGCGCTCCGCACGCAGCGCGATCGAGCCCAGATCGGAACCCGCGCCGGGTTCGGAGAACAGCTGGCAGCACAGCAGATCGCCCCGGCGCAGCGGGCGGAGCCAGCGCTGCTTCTGCTCCTCGGTCCCGAGCGTGAGAATCGTCGGCGCCTCGATCTCCAGGGAGATCGACACCAGATCCGCCACCGCCGGGATGACGAACCCGGCTTCGAGCCGCCGGAAGCCGTCCTCGTACGCGCGGGGCAGACCGGCACCGCCGTACTCGGCCGGCCGGCTGATCGCTCCGTACCCGGCGTCGAACTTCGCGCGCTGCCACTCCTTGAGCGCTTCGATCCCGGCCCGCTCCTCCTCGGGAGAGGTGTCCCGGAAGAGGAACACGCCGTCCGGCCCTCTTCCCCATTCCAGTTCCCTGCTCGCCCCGCGGGGCTCCGCATGGGCGCGGAGCCAGGCCCCGGCGGCTTCCAGGTATGTATCCAACGACGACACCGAACCACCTCCCTCATACCGAATGATTCTTTACTTATACGCGAATCTATGTCAATCCTCCGGCGGACTTACCGGGATCACATCGACGGATCGAGAAAACAATCACTCACTTATACGGCGGTCTTCCCGCTGGGCACGGCCTCTGGCCAGCACACCGTCCCTGCTGCGCACCACCGCGCCGCGGTCAAAGGTCCGCTTCCAGGCCGCGAGGCCCTCGGCCTCGATCCGCGGACCTTTCCCGAGGGCGGCCGCCTCGATACGCCGGGAGGAAGCCAGCATCGCGGCGACTCCCCCGCGGTGATCACCGCTCATCGCCCCGGCGACCCGCAGCGCCGTCGCCGCCAGCGCGCCGTGTGCGACCACCTCGGTGACCAGCCCGGTACGCAGCGCCTCGGCGGCGCCCACGAAGTCGCCGGTGAGGCTCATCCGCCGCGCCGTCGCGAAGCCCACCCGCTCGGGCAGCAGGACCGAGACGCCCCAACCGGGCATCACCCCGACCCGGGCGTGGGTGTCGGCGAACACCGCCCGCTCGGAGGCGATCAGGAAGTCGCAGTTCAGGGCGATCTCCAGACCCCCCGCGACGGCCGGACCGTTGACCGCGCCGATCACCGGTGTGGACAGCGGTGCCCAGGCGCGCCCGGCCGGGATGCCTTCCGCGTTCCCGGTGCCCACGTTCCGGCCGCTGTCTCCCAGCTCCCGGAGATCGAGCCCCGCGCAGAAGGCGGGATCGGCGCCCGTGAGCACGATCGCGTCGATGTCCGGATCGCGGTCCAGCACGGCGAGTTCCCGGCGCATGGCCCGGATCAGCTCGGCGTTCAGGGCGTTGCGGACCCGGGGCCTGTTGAGGGTGAGGGTCGCGATGCGCCCGGCCCGTGCCACGAGTACCGGCGGTTCGGCGCCCGCCGCGCGCCGGTGTGTCCCGTCGGTCATACCGTCCATACCGTTCTCCCTTGTCCGGGCGTCCGCGGTGACTGTGGGTGTGTGTGGGTGGCCCGGGTGTGGATCAAGCCGGGCCGGGACCCCTGGCAGACGCCTCCGTCGAACGAGTCGGCCGCGGCTGGATCCGTGCGCCGCCGGGGCGTGCGGTGTGTGTGGGTGTTGTCCGCCGGGTACGGCCTGTCCACGAGGCCGGAGGTCTCCACGGCCGCCGCGGCGGCGGTCCGTATCCGGGGTGTGCCCGGTGACTGCCGTACCCCCACCGCCGCACCCCGGTGACCGCCGTCCCCGAGCCGACGGGGCGTTCACCCGCAGGTGCCGTTCCCCGGCCCATGGCCCCCGGCCATCGCCTTGAGCCGTCCGATGTCTGCGAGACGGCGGACGGGGTCGGCCGCCAGAGGTGTGACGAGGAGGGTGGTCACACCGGCCGCGCGGTATGCCTCGACGCGCTCGGCGACATGGGAGGCCGGACCGATCAGGGCGAGGGCGCGCAGCAGTTCCTCGGGTACGGCCGCCGCTGCCTCCTGTTTCCTCCCCTCCAGATAGAGGTTCTGGATCAGCGCGGCCTCACCGGCGTAGCCGTAGCGGCAGGCCAGATCGTGGTAGAAGTTGCGTCCGCGCGCGCCCATCCCGCCGATGTAGAGGGCGAGTTGCGGACGCGCCCGGTCGATCAGACCGTCGACGCCGTCCCCGATGGCGAGCGGCGCCGAGACCGCGATGTCCAGTTCCCCCAGCGAGGGATCCCGGGACGCCCGGCCTTCGGCCAGTGCGGGGCCCCAGACCTCGCCGGCCTTCTCCGGATGGAAGAAGGCCGGCATCCAGCCCTCGGCGATCTCGGCGGCCAGGGCGACGTTCTTCGGGCCGATGGCGCCGAGCATGACGGGGATACGGTCACGCACCGGCCGCGCGATCAGCTTGAGCGGCTTGCCCAGACCGGTCCCCTCACCGGGCGGGAGCGGGATCCGGTAGTGGCGACCCTCGTACACGACATGCTCCCGGCGCCAGGTCCGCCGGCAGATCTCCACGATCTCGCGAGTACGGGCCAGGGGCGCGGTGTACGGCTGCCCGTGGAAACCCTCGATGACCTGCGGGCCCGAGGCCCCGAGTCCCAGGGTGAACCGGCCGTCGGAGACATGGTCGAGCCCCGCGGCCGTCATCGCGGTCAGGGTGGGGGTGCGGGTGTAGATCTGGAGGACCCCGGAGGCGATCTCCAGCCGTTCGGTACGCGCGGCGAGAAAGCCGAGCATGCTGATCGCGTCGAAGGAGTAGACCTCGGGGACGAAGACGATGTCCAGTCCCGCTTTCTCGTAGTCGCCGAGCCGGGCGACGGCCTCCTTGAAGTCGACGCTGTAGCTCACGGACATGCCGATTCTCATACGGGACCTCCTGAGACACCGGCTCCGCCAGCGGTTGCCGGGCAGGCGCCGGCCGGGCGCGGTCGCGTGCCGGCCGGCGCCCGGGAATCATGCCCGGGCGGCTGAGGGCGCCTTCGGGCCATGGGCCGAAGGCGCCCTCAGCCGCCCGTGACGCCCGGGATCTTGCGGAAGTCCCAGGACACGATCTTCTCGGGGACCATCCGCAGCCAGGCGTGCCGCCGGTCGTACGGCATCCGTCCGCGCCCGAGGTACTTGCGGGCGAAGAGCGCCTCGATGTGTTCCAGTTCCTCGACAGGCTCCCCCGTGCGCGGGGCCTCGCCGACCGGTTCCGCCCTGCCGCGCAACTCCACTCCCCGGATCTCCTCATAGGCGTGGCCGTCGTCGACGACCACGCTGATCCGGGGATCGCGGGCGATGTCCTTCCAGCGCCCGCTGTGCACCAGGGAGTACAGCCACAGGGCCGTACCGTCCCAGGCGTACCAGAGCGCCCCCACATGGGGGCCGCTGTCCGCGGCCAGGGTCGCCACCCGGCAGACACGCTGTCCGGCCAGGTACGCGTCGGCTTCGGGCCGGGTCATCATGATCTTTCTACGGTGCCGCTGTGTCGCCGTCGCACCGGGGCCTCCGGGCCCCGCCCCACGGTCGTCCCGGGGGAGGCTCCCTGTCGGACGCATCGTCACGCGCTATCCCACCCATCTCATCTATGTGAATCATCATTCCGAGAACCGAGGTCTCGAAAGATGAACATCAACGAAGTCGGCACCCAGAGACATGCCAACTGATCTGGTGGTTCCTGTGGGCATCTTGACACTCTGAATCAGGGAGGTAAAGAGTTGTTATGCCAATGATCTGGTCCACAGGCCCACCCATCCTCTTCCGGCGCGGCCCTCACGGCGCGCCGGAGGCGCGGCATCCACCCACCAGGAGATCGCATGGCTTCTTCCACACCGGCCTGGCCCGCGGGTCTGCCCCACCATCTGCCCTGCCCTGATGTCGGAATGGATGTCGTCCTCGCCTCGGCCGCCGAGATGTACGGGGACCGCGCGGCGCTCGTCGACGGCACCCGGACCATCGGCTTCGCCGAGTTCCACGACCAGGCCATGCGGATCGCGGGCGGGCTGCGGGAGCGCGGAATCGGGCCCGGTGATGTGGTCCTGCTGCATGTACCGGGCTCCCTGTGGTTCCCGGTCGTCTACTACGGCATCATGTGCTCCGGCGCGGCCGCCGCCTCGGTCAACACGGCCCAGCCCGCCGAGGTGCTGCGCAAGCAGCTCGCCGACTGCGGCGCCGTCGCGGCCTTCACCCACCCCTCCTGCGCCGGCGGGCTCCTGGCGGCGGGCGGGGCGGAACTCGCGCTGACCGTATGGGTACCGCCCACCGAGGCGGCACCCGAGGGCGCGGACGACGTCCCCACGCCTCCCGCGAACGCCGTACCGCTGGCCGATCTGCTGCGTTCCGGGCCGCTGACCGGGTACCGGGTGCCGCCGGACGCCCTGGCCCACCTCCAGTACACGGGCGGCACGACCGGCGAGCCCAAGGGGGTCCGGGTGCTGCACCGCAATCTGGCGGTGCACACCATGCACGGCGTCACCTGGCGCAGCGGTCATATCGCCCGCGCCACGGAGAAGGGGCTGCTGCGTCTGGACCCGGTACCGGGCGCGTATGAGACGCTGCCGCTGAGCCCGGGCGCCGACGCGCTCATCGATGTCTTTCCGATGATCCACGCCACCGGACTCGTCGGCTACTCGCTCAATGTGCTGCTCGGCACGACCTTCGTGAACTCCGGGCGCTTCGACCCGGCCCGCTATCTCGCCGAGATCGAGAGCTACCGCGCCACCACGGTGCGCGGTGTGCCGACCTTCCACCACGCGCTGCTGCGGGCGGCGGAGGACCGTTCGTACGACCTGTCGTCCGTCCGGCTGGTGTCGATCGGGGCGGCGCCCAGCGACAGCACCCTGCACGACCGGATCAGGGCGCTCTACCCGAACGCCGACCTCACCGACGCCTACGGTCTGAGCGAGGCCACCCTCACCGTGAGCGTGCCCCCGCTCAACAAGGGTGCCCGGCAGCCGGCCGGCAGCGTCGGGGTTCCCGTGTTCGACACCGAGGTCGAGATCCGGGAGCCGGACGGGGAGAAGGTGCTCCCCGTGGGCGCCACCGGTGAGATCTGGGTACGCGGCCCTCAGATCGCGGACGGCTACCACGGGCTCCCGAGCTGACCGCACGCCAGTTCCGGGACGGCTGGCTGTGCACGGGTGATCTGGGGCGCCTCGACGAGCAGGGCTGGCTCTATCTCTCCGGCCGGGCCAAGGACATGATCATCTACAAGGGGTACAACGTCTATCCGGCCGCCCTGGAGGAGATCGTCTGCTCCCATCCGGCCGTCGCCCAGGCGTCCGTGGTCGGCAAGCCGCAGGAGGAGGCCGGCGAGATTCCGTGCGCGTTCGTCCAGGTGCGCCCCGGCTTCGAGGCGGGCCCCGCGCTCGCGGACGAGCTGATGGCCCTGGTCGCCGACCGGGTGACTCCGTACCAGCGCGTCCGTGCGGTCGAGTTCCTGGAGAGCTTCCCGGTCTCGGCGGTCGGCAAGATCCTCAAGTCGGAGCTGAGGAAGCGGTTCTCCCCCGCGCAGGGGTCGTAGGGGTACGAGGGGTCTTACGGGCCCGGTGCGGTGAGGGCCCGGTGGCGGGCCGCACAGCCGCACCGGGCCCGGAGCCGTGGAACCCGTTCCGTATCTCTGTCGGCGAGTAGCCCGATTCCTACGCCAGCTCCAGTGCCGTACGGCATGGAGACCAAGGGCGCCACCCCCGACCCGCAGGGGAAACCAGCGCCGGCCGACACCTGATCGGGCCTGCGTCACAAGGGTCCGGTCAGCCGCGTCGTCCCCAGGACGGGATGTCGAAAAGAGCCAGCTCGTCATCGTCAGGCGCCTGGAAGAGCTTCACGTACTCGTCCAGCAACTCGCGGCCGACCGGGACGGCCCCCTGTCCACCCTCCCGCCTTCGGGCTTCGAGCCGGCGGCACAGCTCATCGGCCGACACGGCGAGGTAGTGCAGTTCAACGGGGATGCCGAGTGCACGGGCCGCCAGGCGCTTCTCGTCCCGCTCGGAGCGCCCCCAGAAGCCGAACTCCAAGATCACAGTCTGTCCGAGCCCCAGCAGGTCCTGGGCATGAGCCCAGAACCGCCTCTCCAGCCGGTCACGCGTCCGCTCGTCGAAGTAGTCGACACCGAGATCCTCCAGCCATTCGTCCGGACACAGACGCACCGCTGGAATCTCTCTCGCCATGAGCTTGGCCAGCGTCGTCTTCCCGGAGCCGGGAAGCCCGCACAACAAGATAAGCCTGGGCTCGGGACTCACATCCATCACGAGCCTCCCCGGCACCGCAGCAAGGTCATTCAGCCATGCTCGCGCAACCCCTCGGGACAACGGAAATGGTTTCCGAGCCCATGACCGCGTTCTCCGAACGCCCGCCTCGGCACCACCCGCACTCGCCGGCTGCGAACCGAGCCCCGGGCCGGGAAACACGCACGCAGGCGCGTGCCCACGGCGTGCCGTCTCCGTCAGGCCGCCGGGCGGCGCCAGGCGGGTTCCGTGAAGGCGACCCAGCGGCGCAGCCTGCGGGCGACGTGCGTGGCGTCCGTACCGACGCCGTGGATCCCGCCGGAGAGCAGGGACCGCTGGCCTTCGAGACCCACGAAGGCCAGCCCGGGGTGCACCGTGGACAGGCCCGAGCGCTGCCGGGGCACACCGCGGAGGTCGAGCGCGCCGATCGGCCGCAGATACTCCACCGCCGGGCGGTAGCCGGTGGCGAGCAGGACGGTGTCGACGTGCTCGGCTCTCCCGTCGGCCCAGTGGATGTCGGTGCCGTCGGCGGCCGTGAACAGGTCACGGTGGTCGAGGACGCCGCTGTCCAGCGCCTTGCGGTACCTGTCGTCGTTGTCGACGATGACCGCGGACTCGTGCAGCGGTATGAGCGCTCCGATCGGCAACAGCAGTCCGGTTTCGAGGGCCTTCCAGCCCGCCCGGCTCCTGGGAGGCCGGAGTTTGGTGTATTTGATGGGGCGTCGGCTGGTCAAGGTGACCCGGGCGTTCCCGGCCACGGCCAGTTCATGGGCGATCTGCATCGCCGAGTTGGCCCCGCCGACCACGACGACCCGCTGTCCCGCGAACGGTTCGGGCGAGCGGTACTCGGCGGAGTGCAGCACCTTTCCGGTGTAGGCGGCGAGGCCGGGTATCTCCGGACGGTTCGGATTGCCGAAGGTGCCGGTGGCGGCCACGACGACCGGGGCGTGCAGCACCTCGCCGGTCTCCGTCGTCACCGCGTATCCCTCGGTCGTGGTGTGGACGGTGGCGACCCGGGCGCCGGTACGGATCTCGCAGTCGAGGCGGGCCGCGTACGCCCGCAGATAGGCCACCATCTCGTCGCGGTGGGGAAGGTGGCCGGCCCGGGCGGGGAACGGCATGCCGGGCAGGCACGACAGCCGGGCGGGGGTGAAGATGGTGAGGCTGTCGTAGTAGTGCGGCCAGGATCCGACCGGTTCGGTACCGGCTTCGAGCACGATCGGCCTGAATCCCTGGTTCCGTAAGGCGTAGGCGGCCCCGAGTCCGTACTGTCCGCCGCCGATGACGATTGCTGTGTCCATGGTCCTCTCCTTCGTACCGGGCCCACGGCCGGGCGGCCCCTCGGACGGGTCTGTCGTGTCCCGTCCGTCGTTCCGCCGTGGTCCCGCCGGTTTCCGTTGTTGTTGTTCCGGTGTCGCCGCGGTGAGGTTGTGGTGTCGTGGCCCGGACGGCCGGTTCAGCCGCCCGGCCGCCGGGCCGCCCGGTCCGGGACGGGCAGCCCGGCCTCGACGGCGGCCACCGCGGTGTCGACGAGGCCGGGGAGCGGAGTCTCACCCCCCAGTCGGTGCCAGAGCGCCACACTGGCCTCCATCGCCCCCTCGACCACGTGGAACACCAGTTCGAGGTACGGATCGCCGGACGGCAGCCCGGTCCGGCGGGCCAGGGCCTCGACGGTGACGCGCTTCTCCTCGGCCATATGCCGGACGAGCCGGGCGGCCAGGGCCGGATGCTCCGTCATCGCCGTGATCCGGGTGAGCCATTCGTCTCGGTCGGCGTCCCACCGGGCCAGATCGTCCCGCCAGGCATGGACCATGGCGTACGGCGGAGAGAGCCCCGCCGGGGCCGCGATGATCCGGTCCGGCAGGGTCGCCATCCGCTCCTCGTCGTCCGGGTACGGCACCAGCAGGGCGTCCTCCTTCACCGTGAAGTAGTTGAAGAAGGTGCGCGCCGAGACCCCGGCCTCCGCACTGATGTCCTCCACGGTCACCCGGTCGAGACCGCGCTCGGCCACCAGCCGCAGGGCCGTGGTCACCAGCAGCCGGTGGGTCTGCCGCCGTTTGCGCTCACGGAGGCCCAGGGTGGCGCCACCGGTCCGGCCGCGGGCTCGTTCTTCCCTCGTCACCATTCCACCGTAAGGGCAAGAATGCAGAATCTGCAAGGTTTCACGCTCTGCAATTATTGGTCAATCCGAATACGGGACAGCCGGGTTGGGCAAAGGCGCCGACGCCGGACGGACGGGTCCGACCGGGGCGCGCTTGCTCCGGGCGGCCTTCCCCGCCTCCCCGACCCGCCGACTTCGCCGTCCTGCCAGCCCTGTTCACCGGACCGGCCGTCCTCACGGTGGACGTTCACACTTCCGGTCGGCACCCGCCGGGACCCTTCAGTGGACGGACCGCCCCCGGCCCGACCAGTGGGGTGCGCGCAGCTCCCGTTTGAGGATCTTGCCCGCACCCGAGAGCGGCAGGGACGCGACGAACTCGGCGCTGCGCGGCGACTTGTACCCCGCGATCAGGGTCTTGCAGTGTGCCCTCAGCTCCTCCGCGGTGACCGTATGGCCGGGCGTGAGAACGACGACCGCATGGACGCGCTCCCCATAGGTGTCGTCGGGCACGCCGATGACCGCGCAGGAGCCGACGGCCGGGTGCTGGACGAGCGCGTTCTCGACCTCGGCGGAGTACACGTTCTCCCCGCCGCTGACAATCATGTCCTTGATGCGGTCGACCACATGGACGTACCCGTCCTTGTCCAGATAGCCCGCGTCCCCGGTGTGCATCCAGCCCCCGCGCAGCGCGGCGGCGGCCTCCTCCGGGCGCCGCCAGTACCCCAGCATCACCTGGCCGCCCCGGCAGATGATCTCCCCGACCTGCCCCCGCGGCACCTCCGCGTCATCGGGGTCCACCACCTTCAGCTCGGTGAACGGGACCGGGCGCCCGACGCTGTCGAGGCGGGACTCGTCCTCATGGTCCTCGGGGGTGAGCATCGTGGCCGCCGGAGACAGTTCGGTCATGCCGTACCCCTGCGCGAACCGGGAGCCGGGGAAGGCTTCGAGCGCCCGGCGCAGCAGTGTCGGGGAGATGGGCGAGGCGCCGTACTGGATGTGCCGGATGCTGGAGAGGTCGTACTTCCCCCGCTCGGGGTGGTCCAGCAGGGCCTGGATCATGGTCGGCACGATCCACATCAATGTCACCCGGTGCCGCTCGATGGCCCGCAGCGCTTCGAGCGGTTCGAATCCGGGGAGGATCACCTGTGTGCCGCCGAAGGTGTTCTGGTAGTTCCAGCACCCGAACCCCCCGGCGTGGAAGAGGGGGTTGAACAGCAGGAGGCGGCCGCCGGGGTGGATGCCCCGTACGGTCGCCTGGATCCCCAGGGTCGAGATCACCAGGTTGGCGTGGCTCAGCATCACGCCCTTGGGGCGTCCCGTGGTGCCGCCGGTGTAGAAGATCCCGGCGATGTCCTGCCCTCTGCGGACGGCGTCGGCGACCGGCTCGTGTCCCTCGACCAGTTCCTCGTAGTCGAGAGTCCCCGGCGGGGCGGCCCCGTCCCCGGCGTGCACCACCGTCACCCCGCCGGGCACCGCCTCCCCCGCCCCCAGCAGTGGCAGCAGGGCATCGTCGACCACCAGGACATCCGGCTCCGCGTCGCCGAGGGCGAACGCCACCTCGGCCGCGCTCCACCGGGTGTTGAGGGGAACCACCACCCCGCCGGCCCACCAGGTGGCGAGCACGGACTCGTGGTACCGGTCCGAGTTGCGGGCCAGCACGGCGACACGGTCGCCGTCGTCCACGCCCAGGGCGCGCAGCGCGCCGGCGAGTCTCGTCACGCGCTCCACGGATTCCCGGACGGTCCTGACACGTCGCCGAAGACGGTCATCGGACGGTCGGGACTCTGCTGGAGCGCGCGGTGGAGCGACTGGGTCAGATACATCGTCTCTCTCCTCGCTGTACGGTCACTGATGCGCCGGGGCACCGAGGTGGCGGGCGGCCGCTCGTCCGTGACGGCACGGCCGTCCGCGGCGCGGCCGCGGACGGTGGATCAGGCTGAGCGCCGCCGCCGCGGCCGGACCACGGCCTCCTGGACCGACGAGGCCACGAGCACCCCCTCCCGCGTCCAGCACTCGCCCGTGCCGAGGCCCCTTCCGTCCGCGAGCAGGGGACCGCGCACGGAGAGCAGCAGCCACTCGTCGGCCCGGAACGGCCGGTGCAGCCACAGCGCGTAGTCGAGTGAGGCCAGATGGATCCTCGGTGTGTGGCGGCGCAGAGGGGCCGGCAGTTCCCGGTGCATGGCGGCGGTGGGGGCGAGCGCCGTGTCCGCCGCGTAGACGAGGGCGGACGCGTGGAGGAGCGGATCGTCGGGGAGCTTCCCGGGGACCTTGAACCAGATGTACTGCCGGGTGACTCCGGTCGGTGGAACACCCTCACCGGGCTCACCCGGAAGGTGATAGCGCAGGTCGAGCCGGCGGTGGGCGTGGGCCATGACGAAGTCGCGCGGGCGTTCCGCGGCCCAGACGGGCAGGGGGTCGGGCAGGTCCTCGGGGCCGGGTATCACGGGCATTCCCGGGTGCGGGCCGTCCGTGGTTCCGGCGCTCTCCCCGGCCTGCGAGTCTTCCGCGTTCTCCGGGACCTTGAAGGACGCGGAGAGCGTGTAGACGGTCCGGTCGTGCTGGTGTGCCACGACGGTGCGGTTGTCGTAGATACGGCCGGAACGGACCCGTTCCACCCGGTACTCGACCGGCTGCTCCGGATCCCCCTGGCGCACGAAGTACCCGTGCATGGAGTGCGGGAGGCGGGACGCCTCGACGGTGCCGCCCGCCGCCACGAGGGCCTGTGCGGCGACCAGACCGCCGTACGCCCGGCCCGGGGCACCGGCGTGGCAGTCGCCGCGGAAGGTGTCGGCACCCAGAGCCTCCAGGGACAGATACGCGGCCAGGCCGGGAACAGGGGCCGCCCCGGGGGTCCCCTCCTCCCCGGGCGCGACGGCGCCCTCCTGTCCGCCGGGGGGACGAAGCCGGGCTCGGGACACAGATCGCTCCTCGTACTGCGGCGGCCTGATCGGCCGGGGACGGAACTGCCCTGGGCCGCGCCGCCACCATCCCGCCGGGGCACGGGGGTACGGCCGGGGCCGCCGGGCCCAGGGGTGGGGGCACCTCCCGGGCCGCCAGGCCCAGAGGGAGGGCGTCGCCGGGTGGACCTCCCCGGTCACCGCGCTAAGGGCTGTCCCGTAATCGGCGGTGGATCAGCGCGCGGCGTCAGATGCGGTGCATCGCAAGGCGGAGGAGCGCCCGCATACTGGGCGTATTTGGGCGTTTCGACAACGAAGCGAGGTGCCGTAGCTGTCGTCGTGCGCCCGCCGGAGATTGCGGGACAGCCCTTAGACACCGAGGGACTTGGCGATGATCGTCTTCATGACCTCGCTCGACCCGGCCCAGATGCGGGAGACGCGGATGTCGGCGTACAGCCGTGCGATCGGATAGTCCAGCATGTATCCGTAACCTCCGTGCACCTGAAGGCACTTGTCGATGATCCGGCAGGCGGTCTCGGTGCAGAACAGCTTCAGCCGGGCCGCGTCGGCGGAGGTCAGCTCACCCGTGTCGTGCAGTTCGAGGGCGCGGTCGACCATCGTCTGCCCGGCCTCGGCCTCCGCCGCGCACTCGGCCAGGACGAACTTGGTGTTCTGGAACTCGGAGAGGGGCCGCCCGAACACCTGCCGCTCCTTGGCGTAGGCGATGGCGAAGTCGATCGCGGCGACGGCCGCGGCCTGGTTCTGTACGGCGCAGGCGAGACGTTCGTGGACCAGGTTGAGCGTGAGGTAGGAGAACGCCGCGCCCTCCTCGCCGGTCCGGTTCTCCACCGGCACGCGTACATCGGTGAAGGAAAGCTCGGCGGTGTCGGAGGTGCGCATGCCGATCTTCTCCAGCTTGCGGCCGACGGCGTAACCCTCGTTCGTGGTGTCCACGCACAGGATGGACAGGCCCGCGCGGCGGTCCTCCGGGGTGGCGGGTGGGGTACGGCAGACCACGAGCATCAGATCGGCCTGGACCCCGCCGGAGATAAAGGTCTTGGCACCGTTCAGGACATAGTGGGTGCCGTCCTCGGAGAGCACGGCGCCGGCGGTGATTCCGGCGAGGTCGGAGCCGGTGCCCGGTTCCGTCATCGCGATGGCGGTCATGATGTCGCCCGACAGGAATCCGGGCAGCCAGCGGCGCTTCTGCTCATCGGTGCCGAACTTGAGCAGATAGGGCAGCGCCAGACCGGTGTGGGCCCCTGTCGACCCCAGGCTCACTCCGGCGCGGGCGACCTCCTCGGCGATGACCGCCGCATACTTGTAGCCGGTCACCCCGGCGCCGCCGTACTCCTGGGGCACCTCGATGCCGTACACACCGACCTTCCCGAGCTTGCGGTAGAGGTCGCGCGGCACCATCCCGGCCCGTATCCACTCGTCGTGGTGGGGGACGACCTCCTTGGCGATGAACGCGCGAATGGTCTCCCGGAATGCCTCGTGCTCCTGTGTGAACACCGTGCGACGCATGGGCGTAACTCCCCCTCGGACGATGCGGTCATCCGATCGAGTCTTTACAATGAGATAGAAGGTGCACTCAAATTAGCCAGGGAAAGATGCCCTGTCCAGGATTTGAGCACCGCATCCCGGCCGAGGGGGATCAAGAAGAAGGTGAACTAGCCTTTACTTATGGCGTCGGAGCCCTGGCGGCCGAGAAGGAAGCGCAGCATCAGATCGGCGACCCCGTCGGTCGACGCTCTGCCGCCGCGCTGCTTGACCACGGTCGCCTGCACGGCCGTACGCGCGGCGGAGAACAGGACCCTGGCCTCGGCCTCGTCGAGTTCGGGCCGCACCTCCCCGAGCACGGCGACACAGACGAAGTGGACCCCGGCCCGGCGGTGGCGCAGCCGGGTGCGGTCGCCGTCCGGCAGTTCCTCGGTCTCCCGCCCGGCGACGGCGGTCAGATCGGTGTCGTCGAGCGCGACCATGGCGTAGGCGCGGGTGACGAGCCGGAGCGCCTCCTGTGCGGAGTCCGCGGCCTCCAGGGCCTGTTCGACGGCCGCCTCGGTCTTGCCCACCGCGTAGTCGCAGACGTCGACGAGGATCTCGGCCTTGCTGTCGTAGGTGCCGTACACGGTGGGACCGGAGATGCCGACGGCCTTGCCGATCTGGTCCATCCCGACGCCGTGGTAGCCGTAGCGCCGGAACAGCAGGGAGGCGGCGTCCCTGATCTCCTGGCGGCGCGGGCGGGGGGAGCGCCAGGTCCGGGGCTGCGGCTTCGGCCGGGCGGCCGGGATCCGGGCCGCCGGGGCGGTCACCATCGCCAGGATCGCGTCGGTGAACAGCGCCTGGAGCCGCTGGTGGGGCGCGGCGCCGGAGCGCCGCGCCAGCATCATCAATGAGCCGTTGACCGCACGCTGGCGCTGAACGGCCTCCCAGCGGGAGATATCGGGCACAACAGCCCGCATGACCGTCTCCCACTGCCCTGTGAGTTCACGCTCCCCGATACGGATGCGGGCACTGGCCGCGTCCGTCAGCCAGCGCCACTCACGCAGATAGGTGGCGACGCGGTCGGGCCGGGAGAGGGTGAGGCCGACGGCCGAGGCGACGACCTCCTGCATGGCCTCCCGGGGCGAGGACCCGGGGGCGGGCACGGCCTTCGCCCGGAAGTCGTCCAGACAGCTCTGGAGGATGGACTGGAGCAGGTCCTCCTTGCCGGCGAAGTGCCGGTAGATGGCCCCCGAGGTGACACCCACCCGGTCGGCGATGTCGCCCACGCCGGTCGCGGCGTAGCCCCGGTCGGCGAACAGCTCGGCCGCGGCCGTCTCGATGATGACCCGTCTGCCCTTGGGGCGCCGGGCACGGTCCGGCGCGGTTCCGCTGATGGTCACCGGAAGATCACGTCCGCTCCGTCGGGATGGCGGACGCCCTGGCCCGCTGCATGACACCGGGGGCCTTCCATCGGAACCAGTCTCTACTTACCGATCTCCCGCCATACGGAAGCGTCGAGCAGCCCCCACGATTCAAGGACAGCCTCCCACCTCTACCTTCCGTACGACCGTTTACATATTACCAGCAGAAGTCTCCGCTGCACCGCTCAGACCTGGTCTCTTATGGACCTGTCTCCGGGGAGCACGGATCAAGCCATCCCGAGTCAGTGCGTACATCGATCGAGCCACCAGAACACCGGACGAAGCAGGCGGGCGCAGAGGGAGGTGAATCCTCTCGCGATGAGTCGTTCACATACACCCGGCGAGGCCGAGGCCGTACATGGCCGCAGCGGCGATGGGACGGCGGGACGCCATGACCCGCGGGGAGACCGAACCGTACCCGCCGGGGACGCCATGGCGGGCCGCCGGTGCCCGCGGGGACACGAAGGTCACGACCGCTCGCGGCGCAGGGCCGGGCGGGAGTCCGCGACCCCGCACGGGGGCCGGGGCGACTCGGCAGACGCGTCCGGAGGCTCCGGCTCCGGGAGGCTCCGACGGCAGCGGGAGCGCGCCCCGTCCGCCGAGCCGGCCATCAGGACAGCGGCACGGAACCGGAGGGCCTCGGCCACTACCGGTCCACCACCGCGAGAGTCGCCGTCATGGAAGTCGCCGCACCCCAGGCCGTACCGGGGCGGGGCGGCCGGGCCGGGGCCGCACGAGCGGCGGCGGCCGGGGGCGGCGCAACGGGTCGCACCCGGCCGCCCCCGGCACGGCGTTGCCAGGCGTCAGGCGTCAGGCGTCAGGCGTCCATGGACGCCGCGAGGGAGCGGGGGCGCAGATCGGTCCAGTGGGTCTCGACGTACTCCAGGCACGCCTCCCGGGTGTTCTCGGTGAAGGCGATCGCCCAGCCCCCGGGCACCTCCGCGAAGGCCGGCCAGAGCGAGTGCTGGCCCTCGTCGTTCACCAGGACGAGAAAACGGCCTTCGGGGTCGTCGAAGGGGTTGCTGCTCAAATTCGCTGCCTCCTCGGGTACGACGGGCCGGTGGCGGCCGCATGGTGACGGCGGACCGGCCCGTCGTCGTGCATACGGACGACGGGAAGTACCATGGTGAGGTTAGCCTCACCTAACACAGTTGAGCCTAGCGGCTTCCTCGTCCCCCTCACAAGGCGGCGCTCATCAGGGTTGTGACGCCCCGTCACCGATTCCGGCGGGGCCGGCTCCGGGATCCGGTGGGCCGCGTGCACATCAGGGCGTCGGGCCTCACCCGCGCCGCTGAGGCAAAGGATCAAGCTTAGCTCAGGAAAACCTCTGAATCCTATGGAGGTTCCTTCCGCGGTAATGACCGGACGCCGACCGGCGTGGATTCTGACTGCCCATGCATGAATGACATGGCACAGCCAAAAGTGGGAGGGGTTATGGCAAAGAATCCCCAACGGTCGAGGTCGCGCAGATCCACCCGGCAACGCCTGAGACTGATCGCCGGTGCGGTCGCCACCGTACTCGCCGCCGAGATGGCCGTGATCACCGCAAGCACCGGTCAGGTCGTCGCACTCGAATCCCGGCAGCCCGGCGCGCGCACCGCCCCCGCGGCGCCCGCGCCCCTGGGCCCCGCCGAGGCCCAGGACGAGGCGTCCGCCCGGCTCATGGCCCGGCTCCAGAAGCGCAGGATCGAAGTCCTGTCGGCGCGCACCGAGTCCTCCGCCACCTATGTCCTGCCCAACGGGCAGACACAGACCGGCCTCTACGCGGCACCCGTCCGGATCAAGCGCGGCAGCGCCTGGCAGGACATCGACACCACCCTCGCGGACAAGGGCGCGGCCCTGCGACCCCAGACCACGAAGGCGGACATCGCCGTCTCGGACGGTGGTGACACAAAACTCGCCTCCGTCGCCCAGGGCGGACGCAGCTTCGCGATGGGCTGGGAGAAGAACCTGCCGGCGCCGAAACTGAAGGGCGATACCGCCTCGTACGCCGTCGGAGACGGTGAGACGCTCACCGTCACCGCGCTTCCGCAGGGCTTCTCGCAGAACGTCCATCTGGCCAAGGCGCCCGCACAGCCGGTCAGTTACCGTATCCCCGTCGAAGCCAAGGGGCTGAAGCTGTCCCAGGCGCCCAGCGGACGCCTTCTGCTCAAGGACTCCGCGGGCAAGCTGGTCGCCGAGGCGCCAGCGCCCATGATGTGGGACTCCTCCAAACACCCGCGCTCGGGCGAGTCCAGACACCTGGCCAGGGTCCCGGTGAAGATCGAGACGGCGAAGGACGGGAAGCAGACCCTCGTTCTGACACCCGACCCGAAGTACTTCACCAGGGATCTGACCTACCCGGTCACGGTCGACCCCACCTCCACCCTCGCCGCCACCACGGACACCTGGGTGGCCACCAACTACCCCGACTCCCAGGTCTCCTCGGCCGAACTGAAGTCCGGTACCTACGACGGCGGCTCCACCAAGGCCAGGGCGTATGTGAAGTTCGATGTCTCGGCCTTCCGGGGCAAGCGCATCAGCGACACCAACCTGAGCCTCTACTCGTACTACGCGTCGACCTGCCAGACCACGGGCTCGGGCACCCAGGTGCGGCGCGTCACAGGCGCCTGGAACTCCTCGACGGTCACCTGGGGCGCGCAGCCGGCGACCACGGCCACCGGCGCGGTCGTCAACACCGCCGCCAAGGGCTGGAACTCCAGCTGCCCGGCGGGCACCGTCGACTTCGACATCGACGGCATCGTGCAGGCGTGGGCCGACGGCCAGCCCAACCAGGGTCTCCAGATCCGGGGCACCAGCGAGACCGACTCGCTGACCTGGCGGCGCTTCCGCTCGGCGAACCACGCCGCCGGGGACCACGCCCAGGAGCCGCATCTGACGGTCACCTACGACGCGTATCCGGGTACGCCGACCGCGTCCGCGATCTCGCCGTCCGCCGTCAACGCGTACAACGGCGTCCGGTACGTGACCTCGGGGACCCCGACCCTGTCCGCGAAGGTCACGGACCTCGACACCGCCACGGTCAGGGCCCAGTTCGAGATCACACCCGACCCGGCGCACAGCGGCACCGCGTACACCTACACGGGCACCAGTGCCGCCGTGGCCTCCGGGTCGGACGCGAGGCTGACCGTTCCCACGGCGAGCAAGCTGCCGGAGGGGGCACGGCTGCGCTACCGGGTGCGCGGCTACGACGGGGCCGCCTACGGACCGTGGAGCGCCTACCAGACGTTCGCCGTCAACACCGACAGGCCCGCCGCGCCCTCGATCAGCTGCCAGACCTACGACAAGGACACCTGGACCCCCCGCGCCGGCGGCCCGGTGACCTGCACCCTGGACACCACCGCCGCGGACGGCCGGGGCTACCTCTGGGGTCTGGACGACGCCAATCTGCCCCACCGTGTCGACGACACCGCGAACGGCACCGGCGGCGATGCCCTGACCATCACCATCAACCCGGCCGACGGCTGGCACACCCTGCGGGCCAAGAGCGTCGACGCCGCCGGCAACCTCTCCTCCGACAGCACCGCCTACAGCTTCGGGGTCGGCGCCGACGGCGCGGCCGTCGTCTCGCCGTCCGACGGTGACGACACGGCCCGGCGCGTCTCCCTCCAGGCCAGGGGCAGAACCGAGTACACCGGTGTGACGTACGAGTACCGGCGCGGCGAGACCGACTCGTGGAAGACCGTGCCGGCCGCCCAGGTCGCGAACGCCGAGGGCGAGTCGGTGAGCTGGCCCGCCACCGTCACCTCCGGCACCGCCCCACCGCTGGTGTGGGACGCGGCCAGCACGCTGGCCGAGGACGGCGTCCTCGAACTGCGGGCCGTGTTCGGCACCGGAACGACCGCCAAGTACTACTCCCAGGTGGTCGAGTTCACCCTGGACCGGCAGGCGGGCAGCGCGCCGGCCCTGGAGGTGGGCCCGGGCACGGTCAACGCCCAGACCGGCAACTTCACCCACAGCGAGACCGACGCGGAGTTCTTCGGACTCTCGGCCGACCGTTCGCACTCCTCGCGCCAGCCGGTGGCGCAGGATGTCCAGGAGGGACAGGCCGCGATCTTCGGCCCCAACTGGTCCTCCGGCGTCAGCGCCGAGGACGCGGGCACCGACTGGACGGTCCTGCGCAGGACCTCGGCCACCTCGGTCGAGATCCTGGACTCGGCCGGAGTCGCCACCGCCTTCACCGCGACCAGCGGCGGCGGCTGGAAGGCCGAATCGGGCTCCGAGGACCTGACCCTGACAGGCTCACTGAGCGGTACGTTCACGCTCAAGGACACCGGCGGCACCGTGAGCGTCTTCCGCAAGGTCGACGCGGCGGCGGCCTCCTGGACGCTGGCCACCACCGCTCTGTCGGTCGACGACTCCACGGCCACCGTGGTCTCCGAGAAGGTCACCGCGGGCACCACGGTCCGGTTCCGGCCCAAATATCTGATCGGCGCCTCCGCGGCGGTCCCCACGGCCACCTGTCAGGCCACACCGGCCACCAACGGCTGCCGTGTCCTGGAGTACGTGTACGCGAACTCCACCACGGCGACGGCGACCGCCTTCGGCGACTACACCGGACAGGTCGCACAACTCAGGCTGTGGGCCACGTCCCCCGGCGCGAGCGCGGCGACGGCCGAGACCGTCACCCAGTACGCGTACGACACCTCCGGGCGGCTGCGCGAGGTGTGGGACCCGCGGACCAGCCCCGTACTGAAGACCGCGTACGCCTACGACGGCGCGGGCCGGCTCACCACGCTCACCGAGCCGGGCGAACTGCCGTGGACACTGGCCTACGGCAAGGCGGGAACCGCCGTCACCGCGGGCGAGGGCATGCTCCTGTCGGCGTCCCGGCCGACCCTGAAGCAGGGCAGCGCCACCGAGACCGACGGCGGCAGGGCCGTCACCACGGTCGTCTATCAGGTGCCGGTCTCGGGCTCCGCCGCCCCGCACCAGATGAACGCCGCCGCGGTCGCCGTCTGGGGCCAGAGCGACGCCCCGGCCGAGGCCACCGCCGTCTTCCCGCCGGACCAGGTCCCCGCCTCCAACGTCGGCACCGCGCTGGCCGCGGACGCCTATGACCGGGCGACGATCGTGTACGCCGACGCGTCGGGCCGTGAGGTCAACACGGCGCAGCCGGGCGGCCATATCGACTCCGTCGACTACAACCAGTACGGCTCCGAGGAGCGCTCCCTGACCGCGGGCAACCGGGCCCTCGCGCTCGGCGCCACCGACGCGGCCGCGGCGGAACTGACCCGGCTCGGCATCATCGACAAGAGTGTCGCCGAGCGCGCCGAGCAGCTTTCCACCCGCACCGAGTACACCGCGGACGGGCGCCGCGAGACCGAGGAACTGGGCCCGCTGCACCTGGTCACCCTGGAAGGCTCCCTGTCCGGGGGCACCGGAGACGCGACACTGCCGGCGGGCAGCGTGGTCCCGGCCCGCACCCACACCGTCAACACCTACGACGAGGGCCGGCCCGAGAACTCCGCGGTACAGGATCAGGTGACCACCGCGGTCACCGGCGCCGCCGTACAGGGCTACGCCACCGACGCCGACCGCCGGACCACGGCGACCGGCTACGACTGGTCCTCCGGCAAACCGACACGCAGTGTCGTCGATCCGGGCGGCCTGGCGATCACCACCACCACGGCGTACGACGCCGCGGGCCGCAAGACCCGGGAGACCTCGGGCCGCTCCAGCGGCGGCGACGCGCTGACCACCCGGACCGAGTACTGGTCGGCCACCGGGACCGGAGCCTGCGCGGGCAAGCCCGCCTGGGTCGGTCTGGTGTGCCGTACCAGCCCCGCCGGGACGGTCACCGGCGGCGGATCCGAGCCGGCCGAACTGGTCACCAGGACCTACGGCTACGACCGCTGGGGCAATGTCGCCACCACCACCGAGACCGCCAACGGAGCCACCCGCACCACCACCGTCACCACCGACACGGCGGGCCGCCAGACCAGGTCCACGGTCACCGGCGACGCGGGCACCCCGGTGCCGGAGGCCACGACGGTCTACCACCCGCAGAACGGCGAGGTCGCCTCGCAGACCGCCGCCGGCGCCACCGTGGCGTACGGCTACGACGCACTGGGCCGCCGGATCAGCACCACCGACGGTGGCGGCAACACCGTCACCACCGCCTACGACGACCTGGGCCGGCCGGTCCGGGTCTCCGACTCGGCGCCGTCCACCACCACCTACACCTACGACACCGACGCCGAGCCACGGGGCCTTGCCACCAAGGTGACCGACTCCGTCGCCGGGTCCTTCACCGGCACCTACGACGCCGACGGCGAACTCGCCACCGAGACCCTGCCCGGAGGGGTCGGCCTGGCCGTCGAGCGGGACCCGGCCGGCAACACCACGGCCCGAAAGTACACGGCCGCCGACGGCACGGCCGTGCTGGCCGACACCACCGGGTACACCGCCCACGCCCAGCAGGCCGGGCACGACCAGTCCGACGGCACCGCCACCAGCACCGCGTACGGCTATGACGCGGCAGGGCGGCTCGTGACCGCGCAGGACACCGCGGACACCGCGTGCACCACCAGGTCCTACGCGTTCGACGCGAACAGCAACCGCACCGGCCTGACCACCGCCGACTGCTCCGAGGAAGGAACCGCCCCGACCCGCACCTCGCACACCTACGACAGCGCGGACCGCATCGTCGACAGCGGCTACACCTACGACGCCTTCGGCCGCACCACCGCGACACCGGCCGGTGCCGCGCTGACCTACTACGCCAACGACCTCGTCCGCAGCGAGACCGTCGGCGACCTCCGCCAGACCTGGGACCTCGACGCCGCCGGCCGGCTGGCCGCCTGGACCGTGGAGTCCAAGGGCACCGACGGCAGCTGGACGAAGACCGGGTCCAAGACCCATCACTACGGCAGCGGGGACAACCCGACCTGGACCGCCGAGGACGGTCAGGGCACCATCACCCGCTACGTCGGCGGACTCAGCGGCCAGTTGACCGCGACGACGGACAAGACCGGCGGACTCGTCCTCCAGTTGCTCAATCTGCACGGGGACGTCTCCGTACAGCTCCCGGCCGCCAACGGGGCACCCGTCGTGCTGCGCACCGACGAGTACGGCAACCGGACCCCGGGCACCGGTGCCGCGCGCTACGGCTGGGTCGGCGGCCACCAGCGCTCGTCGGAGACACCGAGCGGCTCCACCCTGATGGGCGTCCGCCTCTACTCGCCGCTCACCGGCCGCTTCCTCCAGACCGACCCGGTGCCCGGCGGCTCGCTCAGCCAGTACGCGTACCCGGGGGACCCGGTCAACGCACAGGACCTGGACGGCGAGCGCTGGAAGAAGAAGAAGGTCTGGAACGTCAAGAAGAAGAAGGCCAAGAAGCTCGCCCGCTCCATCAACGCGGGCGCGCGCCTGGTATCGGCCTTCGCCCGGATCGGCCTGACCATGCCTCAGATGTGGGCCAAGATCGCGGGCCTGGCGCTGGAGGGCATCGGCGGCGCGATGCGGTGGTTCGCCGCCGAGATCAGGGTCAAGAACGCGATGCCCAAGAGCAAGGGAGTCACGATCACGGTCGGGATCTGGCAGAAGAGCGGATGGTGGAGGTGGGTGATGTATCCGAAGATCAAGGTCAGCCGCTGGAAGAAGTAGCGGTCTGAGGTGAGGGGAGGAGCCGGCCGGTCTCACCCGGCCCCTCCCCTCACCGCTCCCGTCCCCCTACCATTCCGCACACCCCTCAATTCCTCGTATGTCCCCCGGACCTCCGACGTGAGGACGTCTCAGTGATCGTGTTCCAGGCCGCTTTCCTCCTGCTGCTGGTCCTCCAGGCCGTGCTGGTCGTACGGCGAAGCCGCGGCTGGCTGCTGGAGTCCGCCGTCACCGCAGGATTCGCCCTGGCCTTCCTCCTCGCGCCACCCGACGGCGACTGGCATCTGATGGAGACGGCCGTCAGGGTGTACGTGGCCCTGGGCGTCGCCCCGCTCATGGCGAAGACCCTGCGCAAGGCCGGTACTCCGCGCGAAGAGCTCGACGACATCAGTTCCCCGCGCCTGTGGGCGGGGGCTGCGGCCTGCGCGCTGCTGGCCGCCCTGGTCGCACGCGTACCGTTCTGAGGGCTGCACCGGCCCCTGGCAGCCGGGCCGCCGCGCCTGCACCTCCGGCCGCTCCTGGTCAGCGGCGGCCCGGTCGGGAACACCGGGTCACGCCCCGGCTCACCGGGCCACAGCCAGGCGGTAGTCCTCGTCCGTGGCGAGGAGGTTCTGGTGGGTGTCCTCGGCGGTGATGACCCCGTCGTCCAGGACGAGGACACGGTCGGCGGCGTCCAGAAGGGCCGGGCTGCCGGTGATCACGACGGTGGTGCGGCCCCGGCGCAGTTCCGCGATGTTGCGCGCGATGAGCTGTTCGGTGACGGCGTCGACAGCCGTGGTCGGGTTGTGCAGGACGAGGATGCCGGCGTCGGCGGCGAGGGCGCGGGCCAGGGACAGCCGTTGGCGCTGTCCTCCGGAGAGGTTCGCGCCGCGGTCGCGTACGCCGTGGTCGAGTCCTTCGCGGTGGAGGGCGACGACATCGGTCAGCAGGGACGCCTCGACGGCCTCGGGGATCATCCGGCTGGTGCCCGAGGGGTCGATGTTCGTCCGGAGGGTGCCCGCGAAGATCTCTCCGTCGCCGGGGTTCACCAGCATCCGTTCGCGGACCGCCTCGATGGACAGGTCCGCAATCTCCTGTCCGCCGATCCGCACGACTCCCTCGTACGCGCCGGGCGGGACGTTCACCGCGAGGACCGAGGCGAGGTCGGCCGCGGCGCGCGGCTGGTGGACGGCGATCGCCGTGAACTCCCCTGCGGGTACCCGGAGTTTCAGCGCCCGCAGGGCCCCGTACCGGACGCAGTCGATCTCCAGGTCCCCGCCCGGTCCGGGGCGCCCCTGCCCGGGGGTCGTCACCGGGGACGCAGCCAGGACCAGCGCCATCCGCTCGGCCGACGCCCGCGCGATCATCACGTACTTCGGCATCTCCGAGAACAGCCTGAGCGGTTCCATGATGAACTGCGCCAGTCCCACGGCCATGACGAGTTCCCCGATGGTGATCCGGCCGTCGAACGCCAGCCACCCCGCCGTCAGGGTCACGGCGGCGGCGAGGATCGCGTTGAGGGCCAGCGCGGTGCCCGCGTAGACGCCGTTCACCCCCGCGACGGTGATCGCCTGCCGCTTCGCCTCCGTGCTGACCGTACGATAGGACCGGAACGCCGCGTGGTTGCCGCCGAAGCCGTGCAGCGGGCGCAGGCCGGTGATCAGATCGGCGACCTTCGCGCCCGCCCGGGCGACCCGGGCCTGCTGTTCACGGGTACTGGCGCCGATCCTGCCGGACATCACGCTCAGGACCGACAGGATCGCGATCGTCCCGACGATCACCAGCAGTCCGAGCCGGACGTCGGCCAGGCCGAGGGCGACCGCCGCGATCAGCACCGCGACCAGCGAGCTGATGAGCAGCGGCACGACCTCGACGATGTCGGCGCTCTGGTCGGCGTCCTCGGTGGCGATGGTCAGCACCTCGCCGGACTTGAGGTCGGTGTCCCTGGCCACCGGCTGGAGTCCGCAGGCCGCGACCCGCACCCGCCAGCGGTGCGCCTCGGTCGTGTTGGCCTTCTGGAGGATCCGCATCCCGAACCGCCACGACAGCGACACGGTGGTGATGATCACGGCCAGCGCGGCGATCGACAGGGCGAGCGAGCCGGGGTTCCGGTCGCGCATCGTGTGTTCGACAATCAGACCGAGCGCGATGGGGAAGGCGGTCTCCCCCGCCTGGTACAGGCCCATGAGGAGGGTGCCCCAGGCCATGGCGCCGGCGTTGCGCCGCAGTGCTGTCCGGATGACGTCGGACCCCGTGCGGGGCCGCTGTGTGTCAGGAGTGGTCATCGAGGTGACGGGCAATCCCTTCGGGGGTTCGGAGGTGAACGGTTCACGGGGTCGTGTTCACGGGGACCGTACTCCCGGCGGTGCGGCCCGGTCAGCCGCACCGCCCGCTCGGAGTGCCCTCCGGCCGCCCGGAGAGGCCGTGTCACCCGTGCCGGCGGTCGCCGGAGCGGCCCGGTGGGGTCCCCTCGGACGGAGTCCGGGGAGAACCCGAGCCTCCGTCAGTCCTCGACGCGGGCCCGTCCGAACCGGCTCACGATCTCGGGGTCACGGTGGTCGAGGAACAGGGACGCGCCGGTGTCGAGGGCGGTGAGGGCGGTCATCTCCTCCTCCGTGAGGGCGAAGTCGAAGACGTCGAGGTTCTCCGCCATACGGTCCGGGTGGACGGACTTGGAGATGACGACGACCTCGCGCTGAATGAGCCAGCGCAGGACGATCTGGGCGACGGACTTGTCGTGGGCCTCGGCGAGGGGGATGAGGTCCGGGTGGTTGAAGAGGTCCTTCCGGCCGGCGGCGAGGGGGGCCCAGGACTCGATCTGGACGCCGTGCTCGCGCATGAACGCCTGGTCGGCGGCGCGTTGGTAGAAGGGGTGGGTCTCGATCTGGTTGACGGCGGGGGCGATGTCGTGGTTGTCGATCAGGTCGATGAGCCGGTCGGGGAAGAAGTTGGAGACCCCGATGGCGCGGATGCGGCCGTCGCGGTGGAGATCCTGCATGGCACGCCATTCGCTGTAGACGTCGCCGTAGGGCTCGTGGATGAGATAGAGGTCCAGATGGTCCAGCCCGAGCCTGCGCAGTGAGGCGTCGAACGCGCGCTTGGTGTTGTCCTCGCCCGGGTCCTGGACCCACAGCTTGGTGGTGATGAACAGTTCCTCGCGGGGAATGCCGCTGGCCTTGACGGCACGGCCGACGGCCTCCTCGTTCTCGTAGACGGCCGCGGTGTCGAGCAGCCGGTAGCCGGCGGCCAGGGCGTCGGCGACGGCTTGTTCGGTCTGCTCGGGCGGGATCTGGTAGACGCCGAAACCGAGGATCGGCATGTCGACGCCGTTGTTGAGGGTGATGTACCGCATGGGGGCTCCCTGAGAATGGTTGGGGTCCGGGAGGACCGGGTGTGGCTGATGGGTGCGGTCCGGGACGTGTACGGCCGCCCGCGGCACGGCGCCGGCGCGCTCGTCAGCGGTTGTCGCGTTCGGTGGCCAAATCCGGCAGCGCGCGCCAGAACGCCGTGATCATCCCGGTGTCGATGTCCGGGACGGTCACGCCGAGCCGCTCCAGACTGCGCAGGGTCCGCGGGTTGCGGTAGGTGTCGCCCGCTCGGCCTGCTCCGGCGTCGGTGGAGCGCGCGTGCTCCTCGAAGGTGTCCAGGTAGGGCAGGAACGCCAGGTCCCGGCCCGCTTCGCTCGCGCGCCTGAGCCGGCGCAGCCATTCGCCGAGCGGCACGGGCACCGTACGCGTTCCGTGCATCGCGTCGAAGACCGCGAGGAACTCCTCCGCGCTCGTGTGCCGGACATGATGGAGATGGCACACGGCGGCGGAGTCGGGATGGTGATCGAGTGCGAGGGCGACCAGGGCGCGGGCCGCGATGTCCGCGGGGACGAGGTCGGCGTGTGCCACCGGGTGCCGCGGATAGCAGCCCAGCGCGGCGGATGTGGTCAGCAGCCGGCAGTAGAAGTCGTCCTGGCTGACGGCTCCGTGCCGCGAGTCCGCCCACACCCGGCCGAGCCGGTACACCCGTGCGTCGGCGCCCCGGGCGACGGCGTGCTGGACCATTCGGTCGGCCACCCATTTCCCGGCCACATAACCGTCCGCCAGGGGATGCCGTTCGCCCGAGGTGTCGGAGTCCTCGGTGATCAGCCGGGGGTCCGGGCCGCCGCGGAAGAGCCCCAGGGTGGAGATGTGGTGGAAGCGCTTGGGGCGGCCCTCGGCCGCGAGCCGCAGCAGTTCCCGTGTCCCGTCGACGTTCGCCGGCTTCAGATGCTCGTACGACGACAGGTGGTGCACGTACGCACCCGCGTGCACGACGGTGTCCACCTCGTCCGCCAACTGCCGCCACCGGGCGGGCGAGACGCCGAGGCCCGGCCGGGCCAGGTCACCGCGGACGACGTGGACACGTGGGTCGTCCGCCGCCGCGCCCAGGCCGTAGGAGCCCGTCACCTCGTTGAGGCGCGCGCGCACGGCCTCGGCCGACTCCCCGCGTATCAGGCAGATCACCTGAGTACCGGACGGCTCGGTCCGTGTCAGCAGCTCCCGCAGCAGAAAGGCGCCGACGAACCCGGTGGCTCCCGTGAGCAGGATCCGGCGCGGATCCTCGCCCGCCCGCGCCCGGCCGGGTGCCGGGAAGCGCGTTCCGGTGTCGAGCCGTGCCTCGGCGTCGGTCACCACGGGCACGTCACTCGCCGTACGCCCGGCCTGTTTGCCCTCGATGAGTACGGCGAGCCTGCCGGCCGTGGGGGCCGCGAGGAACTCCCGCACCCACAGACGCACCCCGAGTTCGGCCCGCACCCTCGCCAACAGCCGGACCACCAGGAGCGAATGCCCGCCCAGGGCGAGGAAGTCGTCGTCGGTTCCCACCCGCTCGACCCCGAGGACCTCGGCGAACAGAGCGCACAGCACCTTCTCGTGCCTGGTGCGGGGCTCACGGCCGGCGACCTGTGCGGTGAGGTCCGGTGCGGGCAGAGCCCGCGGGTCCAGCTTCCCGTTCGCCGTCAGCGGCAGGGCGTCCAGGACCACGAACGCGGAGGGGACCATGTATTCCGGCAGGCGCCCGCGCAGATGGTCCCGGAGCCGTCCTGTCAGCTCCCGCGTGGTCTCCGGTGTGGTGGCGGCTGTCGCCGGGACGACATAGGCGGTCAGGCGCCTGTCGCCGGCGCGGTCCTCGCGGGCGATGACCACCGCCTGGGCCACCTGCGCATGGGCGGCCAGCGGTGCCTCGATCTCACCGAGCTCGACCCGGTGCCCCCGGATCTTGACCTGCTGGTCGGTACGTCCCAGATACATCAGGTTTCCGTCGGGCCGCCGGACCACCAGGTCCCCGGTGCGGTACATACGCCCGCCGGCCGCGCCGAACGGGCAGGCGACGAACCGGTGCGCGGTCTGGGCGGGCTGCCCGAGATAGCCGCGCGCGATCCCGATGCCCGACACATACAGCTCACCGGGGACCCCGTCCGGCAGCGGCCGCAGCCAGGGGTCCAGCACATACACGTCGGTGTTGTCGATCGCCACGCCCACGACCGGGTCCTGGCATTCGTAGGTCCCGACGCCGAGGGTGTTGATGGTGTACTCGGTGGGACCGTAGAGGTTGTAGCCCACGGTCCCCTCGGTTTCGGCGAGCCGCTGCCACAGTGCCGGGGTGACGGCCTCGCCGCCCAGCAGCACCAGCGCGGGCCGCCGTGCGGGGTCGTCGAGCAGGCCCTCGGCCACCAGCTGCTGCGCATAGGTCGGGGTCACATTGATGACGTCGATCCCGTGCTCACGGCAGTACTCGACCAGCCGGAGCGCGTCGCGGCGCAGTTCCTCGTCGCAGATGTGCACCTCGTGGCCGTCGGCGAGCCACAGCAGTTCCTCCCACGACATGTCGAAGGCGAAGGACACGGTGTGCGCGATCCGGAAGACCCGGTGGCCGTGTTCCTCCAGCACGGGCTCGAAGATCCTGCGCTGATGGTTGATCAGCATATTGGTGAGCCCGGCGTACTCGGTCACCACGCCCTTGGGCTGCCCGGTCGATCCGGAGGTGTAGATCGTGTACGCGGGGTGCCGCAGCCGGTCCGGGTCGTCCGGTGCGAACGCCGGATACGGCTCGGCCTCGGGCAGGGGGCGGTCCAGCTCGATCAGATCGCCGGTGAGCCCGGTCAGCCGGGGGGCCACGGTGCTCACGGTGAGGATCACGTCCGGGCGGGCGTCCCCGACGATCGAGGCGATCCGCTCGTCCGGGTGGTCCAGCTCCAGCGGCACATAGGCGGCACCGGTGCGCAGCACGGCGAACAGCGCAACGATCGAGTCGAGGGAGCGCGGGATCGCGAGACCCACGGCCGCCCCGGGGCCGATGCCGCGCCGGGCGAGCACTCCCGCCACCGCGCGGCTGCGGTCCCGGAGTCCGGCGAAGGTCATGGTCCGGCCGTGGGCGACGAGCGCGACCCGGTCGGGGTCGCCGTCCGCCGCCCGGTCGAAGCGGTCGACCACGGTGTCGGTGCCGATGTCCGTGCGCCCGGCGGGCTCCGGCTCCGGCCCCACGCCCCGCAGCGCGCCCACCGGTCCGGTCGACCGGGCCAGGTCGTCGAGGACACGTACGTAGTCGCCGAGCAGACGCCGGGCGGTCCCGGGGTCGTCGCGGTACTCCAGCGTGACCGTGAGCCGGTCGCCGGGAGTGACGATCCAGGTGAAGGGGTAGTGCGTGGAGTCCTCGGACCGTACGGAGGTGATGCCGTGCCGGGCGTTCATCTCGGCGAACGCGTCCATGTCCAGGAAGTTCTGGAGCACGAAGAGATTGTCGAACAGGGTGTCGTGCCCGCCGGCCCGCTGGATCTCGCCGAGCCCCAGGTGCTCGTGCTCCATCGCCTCGACCCGGGCCGTCTGCACGGCCGACAGATACTCCCCGACCGTGTCGTCCGGCCGTGCCCGGGTCCACTGGGGCACGGTGTTGAGCAGTACGCCGACGATGCCGGACAGGCCCTCGCCCTCACGGCCGGAGACGGTCACGCCGAACACGGCGTCGCCTCGGCCCGTGTGGGCGCCCAGCAGCAGGCCGAACGCGCCGGTGAGCACCGAGTTCAGGGTGACGCCGTGCCCTCTCGCCGCGTCCCGCAGCAGGTCCGACTGCTCGGCGGACAGGGTGTGCGCGAGTGTGCGCGGCGGTTCGTCGGACAGGGCGGGCGCCGGTCCGGCGAGCAGCGTCGGGCCGGGGAGGTCCGCCAGGTGCTCCGCCCAGAAGCGTTCCGACACGGCGGGGTCCCTGGCGTCGAGCGCGCGGGCGTGGTCCTCGAAGCTCGGCGTGGCCGGAGCGGGGGCGGGCGGCTCGCCCGCCACGACGGCCTCATAGGCGTCGAACAGGTCCCGGAGCACGATCTCCCGGGACCAGCCGTCCCACAGCAGCAGGTGGTAGCTGAGCAGCAGTCCGTCGCGCCCCTCGGGCAGGCGTGCCACGGTCAGCCGGATCAGGGGGGCCTCGCCCGGGTCGAAGCCCCGCTCGCGGTCCCGGGCGCACAGGGCCTCGGCGTCCGCGTCCGAGGCCAGTTCGACCGTACGGACGCCGACCCTCCGGCCCGCCCTGAGGACCTGGACCGGGGTACCGTCGTCGTCGGTGGTGAAGCCCGCGCCCACGGACGGGTGCCGGGCGATCACCCGGGCCATCGCCTCGGCCAGCGCTTCGGGGTCCAGGCGCCGGTCGAAGGTGAAGTAGCTCTGGGCGACATACTGCCCGGCCGGTCCCGCCAGCTGGGCCTGGAAGAACAGGCCCCGCTGGAGCGGGGTGAGCGGTGCGGTGCGCTCGGCCGTCACGGAGGCGTCCGCGATGGCCTCCAGCGCCCTGAGCCAGTGCCCGGTGATCTCGTCGGGGATGCCCTCGGCGAGGGTGAAGGCCGCGTGCAGGCTTCCGGTGGCCGCGTCGGTCCAGGCGTTGACCTCGACGGCGTAGGGGCTGCCCTCGTCGACGCCGGTGATGGGGAGCGCCTGGGACTCGCCGCCCCGGCCGAGGTAGTTGAACAGCACCTGCGGGCGGGCCCCGAGCAGCGGGGCCGTCTGCGGATTGAGGTATCGGAGCAGCCCGTAGGCGAGGTGCCCCCACTCGTCCGGCCGGCGTTCGGCGACCTCGCGCGCCGCAGCGACGGGGTCGGTGTGGGCCGTGAGCCGTACGGGCGCGATGGAGGTGAACCAGCCGACCGTACGGGTGTAGTCGTGGTGTTCCAGCGCCGGGACCCGGCCGTGCCGCTCCACCTCGACGGCGAGATCGGCGGGCGATGCCTGGACATGGGTCAGCGCGGTCCGCAGCGCGCCGCACAGCAGCTCGGTGAGGCCGACGCCGAGTGCGGCGGGCGCGGTCCGTGTCAGCCGGTCGCCGGCCTCGGGAGGGAGTACGACCGTGATCTCGCGCGTGTTCCCGGCCACGGGCAGCAGCGGGGGCGCCTGGAGGGTGGTGACCCAGTGCCCGAGGTCGTCGGTCACCTGGGCGGAGCGTACCGCCAGGGCTTCCGCGTACTCGGCGTAGGACGTCGTCGTCGGCGCCGGGGGCGCTCCGCGCAGGGCGGCGGCCAGATCGTCCAGCAGGATCAGCCAGGACACCGCGTCCACGGCGAGATGGTGCACGGCGACCACCAGCGTCCGGCGGGCCGCCAGCCAGGAGAACGCGATGAGGTCCCCGGACCCGGGATCGAGGCGCCCGGCGGCCTCGTCGGCCGCGGCGGCCGGGTCGGTCGCGTCCGTGCGGACGACGGCGACCTCACGGGCGGGTTCGGTGCGCAGTGACCACACCCCGTGCCCGGTGCTCAGCCGCATCCGCAGGGCCGGGTGCGCGGCCACGACGGCGTTCGCGGCGCGCTCGGCGTCGGCGAGACCGGTGCCTTCGGGTGCCACCACCGCCCTGGCCTGCGCGAACCGGGCGAGCGATCCGCCCAGTTCCCGCCGGCGCAGGATGATCGGGGTCGGGGTCAGGGGGCCGTCAGCACGGCGGGGTGGTGACGGGTTCGCCGTGGGCCCGGGTGTGCGCGCCTCCAGCCGACCGGCGAGCGCCCGCGGTGTCCGGAACAGGAACACGTCCCGCGGGGCGATCGGCAGTCCGAGCGCCCTGGCCCGGTTGATCACGGTGATGGCGGTGATGCTGTCGCCCCCGGCCCGGAAGAAGTCGGTGTCACCGTCCACGTCGGAGCCGGGCAGCGCTTCGGCGAAGACGCCGGTCAGCGCGGCGAGTACGGAATCGTCCAGGGTCTCAGGGACGTCGTCCCGCGCGGCCCGCTCGGCCAGGGCCCTGCGGTCCAGCTTGCCGTTGACCGTCAGCGGCAGGGCGTCGGCTGTCAGCACCCGGCCCGGCACCATGTGCTTGGGCAGCTTCCCGGACAGCAGGCCGGTGAAGCCGCCGGGCACTCGACCCACGACGTGGGCGACCAGGTGGTCGCCGCTGTCGGCCACGGTGACGGCCGCATCGGCCACACCGTCGAGTTCCCTGATCGCGGACTCCACCTCGGCGAGTTCGATACGGAAGCCCTTGAGCTGCACCTGGTCGTCGGCCCGGCCGATGAACTCCAGCCCTCCGTCGAGCGTTCGGCGGGCGAGATCGCCCGAGTGGTACATACGGGAGCCGTCACCCGCGAACGGATCGGCGACGAACCGGCCCGCGGTGAGCCCCGGCCTGCCCAGGTAGCCGAGCGACACCTGGTCGCCCGCGACGTAGATGGCGCCCTCCCGGCCCGGGGGTACGGGCCTGAGCCGGTCGTCGAGCAGATAGGTGACCAGGCCGGGTATCGGGCCGCCGATCGGGCTGACGCCGCGGAAGCCGAAGTCCTCGTCGGTCAGCACCCGGTGGGTGACATGGACGGTGGTCTCGGTGATGCCGTACATATTGACCAGTTCGGGGGAGCCGGTGCCGTACCGCTCGACCCAGCCGCGCAGCCGCCCGAGGTCCAGCGCCTCGCCCGCGAAGATGATCCGGCGCAGTGTGGTGACCGGCTCGGCGGAGTGCCGGTCGGCCTCGATGAACTGGTAGAAGGCCGACGGAGTCTGGTTGAGCACGGTCACCCCGCGCTCGCGGACGAGCCGGTGGAAGTCGACCGGGGAGCGGGTCAGCCCGTACTCCGGCACCAGCAGCTCACCGCCGTGCGCCAGCGCGCCCCACAGCTCCCAGACCGCGACGTCGAAGGAGTAGGAGTGGAACTGGACCCACACATCGCGCGGACCGAAGTCCATGGCGGGCCGTGTGTTCGTGAGCAGTGCCACCACACTGGAGTGCGCGACGGCGACACCCTTGGGCCTTCCGGTCGAGCCGGATGTGTAGATCACATACGCGGGGTGATGGCCCCCGGCCCCGGACCCGTCGTCCCGGGGGCGGGCGGTCTCCGGCGGCGGTTCGTCTCCCGGTACGAGCACCCGGGCCCGCACACCCGCCCGGGCCAGCAGCTCCGTGAAGCGCTCCCGCTGGTCCCGGTCCACCACCACGACCTGGGGAGCGGCGTCGGCGAGGATGTACTCCAGCCGTTCGTCCGGATAGGCGAGGTCCAGCGGTACGTAGGCGCCGCCCGCGGTGACGGTCGCGACCAGGGCGACGACCTGCTCGACGGAGCGCGGGACGGCGACGGCGACCCGTGTGCCCGGTCCGGCCCCGGCCGCGCGCAGGGCGGTGGCCAGTTCGTCCTTCGCCGCGGCGAGTTCGCCGTAGGTCATCGACCGGGTGGCGCCGTCGAGGCCGCACTGGGTGACGGCGGTGGCGGCCGGGTCTCGGCTCGCCGCCGCGTCGAAGAGTCCGTCCAGGGTCGTCGGGGTGCCGGCCGCTGCCGGGGAGGGGCCGCCCTCGCCCCCGCGGAGCGCGGGGGGCCGGGCGCCCGTGGACACCAGGTCGGCGACCGGGGTGTCCGGACGGGTGAGCAGGGCGGTGAGAGCAGAGGTGAAGGTGCGCAGGATCGCCCTGGCGCCCGCCTCCCGCAGCAGCTCGCCGTCGTAGATCAGATTGAAGCGGGGACGGCCGTCGGGCGCGCGCTCCACCACCAGGCTCAACGGGTAGTGCGGGGCGCCCTCGTTCACGATCCCGGTGATGACCAGCGAGTCGCCGGGGCGCCGCAGGCCGTCCGTGTCGGTCGGGACGTCGAAGACCACCAGGGTGTCGAACAGGGCCCCGGCGCCGGCGCGGCGGCCGATCCTGGTCAGTGAGACATGCTGGTGCGCCAGCACCGCGCTCTGGTGTTCCCGCACCGAGTCGAGGAGCTCGCGCGCCGTGGTGCCAGGGTTCCACCGGGCCCGTACGGGGACGGTGTTGATGAACAGGCCCACCATGTCCTCGATGCCGGGTACGTCCGCGTCGCGCCCGGACACCGTGGAGCCGAACACCACATCGGAGCCGTGCAGGATGCCGCCCAGCGTCACCGCCCAGGCGCTGTGCACGGCCACGCTCAGGGGCACACCGGCCGACCGGACGGCCGCGTCGATGTCCACCTCGGTCCGGGCGGCGGTGTCGGCGAAGCGGTCGGACGGGGTGTGTCCCCCGGCGACCAGGGAGGGTCCGGGCAGGCCGGCGAGCTGTTCGTCCCAGACCCGGTCGCTCTCCTCGCCGTCGCGTCCGGCGAGCCGGCGTACGTATTCGGGGAAGCCGCCGCGCGGGTACAGCGCCCCCGGCGTGTGGTACTCGGCCAGCAGCGCGCGGAGCATCGGCGGCACCGACCAGCCGTCGGCGATGATGTGGTGCACGGTCTGCACCAGGACGGTCCGGCCGGATCCCGCGCGGATGAGCGTGTACCGCATCTGCGGGCCGGTGGCCAGGTCGAACCCGGCGCGCCGGTCCCGCTCGGCGTAGTCGCGGATCTCCGCGTCGGTGATCCCGGGGCGGTCCAGCGTGGTGAAGGGCGCCTCGACGCCGCTCTCCAGCACGGAGACCACACGGCCGTCGGCGAGGGCCGTGAACCGCGCGGCCAGATTCGGGTACAGCGTGAGCAGCCGGGTGGCCGCCGCCGCGAGCCGGCCGGCGTCCACCTCGCCCTCCAGCGTCAGCAGTTGCTGCTCGACATAACTGCCCGCCGCCTCGTCGTCGAAGACGGAGTGGAAGTACAGGCCCTCCTGCAACGGGGTGAGCGGCAGGATGTCCCGCAGCGCCGGGCCGTCCAGGTCGTCGACGTCGGCCTGGGTGAGCGGCAGCGGGGCGAAGTCGCTGGGAGAGTGGCCGCCCCCGTCGAGGGCGGCCAGCCCGGCGAGGGCCGCCCGGAAGTACGCGCCGACCGTCGAGATGTCCTCGTCGGTGAACATCCCGTCGGGCCAGGAGATGGTGGTGACCAGCTCGTACCCGCCGGCGGGGGCGGGCTCGGCGATCGCGTTGAACTCCAGGGCGCGCGGCAGGCGCATCCTCGGGTCACGCTTCTCGCCCAGCTGTCCCGTGGTACCCGCGAGCTGCCAGTCGCCGGGCGCGCCCGCGTCGAAGCGGCCGAGGTAGTTGAACAGCACCTGCGGCGCGGGGGCGTCGAACGCGGTGCCGGACAGATACCGCAGGGCCCCGTAGGAGATGCCGTTACCCGGCACCCGGGCGAGGTCCTCCTTGACCGCCTTCAGCGCGGCGGCCAGATACGCGGGCGCCGTCAGGTCGGCCGCGGTGCCGGGGTCCACAGTCACGGGAAACAGGGTGGTGAACCAGCCCACGGTCCGTGACAGCTCCGGCTCGAAGCCGGCGGTGCCCGCCACGAACCGCCCTTCGCGGCCGTGGCCTTCGAGTTCGATGTGCGCGAACGTCTGCTCCTGCCCGAGATCGCGGCGCCACCGGGCGAGGGCGACCGCGAGCGCGGTCAGCAGTACGTCGTTGACTCCCGCGTGGAACCTCGCGGGAATCTCCCCCAGCAGCGCTGCCGTGACCTCGGGCCCGGCCGTGACGGTCCGTACCCGCTCCCCCGCGACGGTGTCGGTCTTCGACAGCGGGCGCCTGCCCAGCGGTCCGTCCGGGCCCGGCAGGGGACGCCGGAAGCAGGTGGGGTCGGCGCCGGAGGCGGCGCGCTCCAGCAACTGGGTCCAGCGCCGGAACGACGTGCCCACGGGGGGCGGTTCGACGGGCGCGCCCGAGGTGAACTGCCGCCAGGCGGTGGCGAGGTCGTCCATCAGGATCCGCCAGGAGACCCCGTCGACCACCACATGGTGGACGACCACGACCAGTTGCCGTACCTCACGGCGCCAGACGGCACGCAGCATCACACCGTCCGCCGGGTCCAGTCCGCCGGTGGCGAGCGCGACGCACTCGTCGAGCGGCCGGTCGCTCTCCTGCCACCCGCGGGCCGTCCGCGCCGCCTCCGGGATGTCGAAGCTCCAGCGTTCACCGCGCACCAGCCTGGCGCGCAGCATGTCATGGCGCCCGACGACGGCGGTGAGGATCGTGTCGAGGGCATCGGGCGTCAGGTCACCGGGGGTGTTCAGCACCACCGACTGGACGAAGCCGTCGATCGCGTCCGTGGTCTCGCCGAGCCACCGCACGATGGGCGATCCGGCCACGGACCCGGTCGCCACATCGTCGTGGTCGACGGTGGAGACGTCCTCACGGCTCGCCACGGCCGCCAGCTCCCCCACGACGCTGTGGGTGAAGATCTGCCGTGCCGTGACATGGAGACCCGCGTCCCGCAGCGCGCTCAGCAGCGAGATCGCCAGAATGCTGTCCCCGCCGAGCTGGAAGAAGTCCTGGTCGACACCGACCTCGTCGAGTCGCAGCACCGCCGCGACGGCCGCGCACACCGCGCGCTCCCTGTCGTCGGCGGGCCGGACGAGTGAGCCCGTCCCGATCACGGGCTCGGGCAGCGCGCGCCGGTCGACCTTGCCGTTCGCGGTGAGCGGGAAGTCCTCCATCACGACGATATGGGCGGGCACCATGTACTCCACCATGTGCCCGGCGGCCCACGCCCTGACCTCGTCCGCCCGCAGGTCCTCGCTCCCGGCGCCCGGGATCACATATCCCACCAGATAGGTGCCGCCGGCCGTGTTCCGCCTCGCGACGACGCAGGTGTGCCGTACCCCGGGGTGCTCCGCGAGAGAGGCCTCGACATCCTCGATCTCCAGGCGCATACCGCGGATCTTGATCTGGTTGTCGGCCCGGCCGAGGAAGTCCAGCGACCCGTCCGGGGCGTACCGGGCGAGGTCACCGGTCCGGTACAGCCGGGACCCGTCCCCGGCGAAGGGGTTCGCCACGAACCGGGACGCCGTCAGTCCGGGGGCGCCCGCGTAACCGCGGCCCAGGAGGAACCCGCCGACGTACAGTTCACCCCCGACCCCCACCGGGACCGGGCGCAGTTCGTCGTCGAGCACGTACAACTGGGTGTTGGGGTTGGCCTTGCCGATGGATGTCGACAGGCGTTCCGCCGCGCCCCGGTAGACGACGTGCGAGACGCCGATCGTCGTCTCGGCCGGTCCGTAGCCGTGGTAGAGGGGGATGGCGAGCCGGGCGCGGAACCGCTCGTACAGCTCCGGGGTCAGCACCTCGCCGCCGCACCACACATGCCGCAGGCTGTCCAGCCGCCCGGAGTCGCCCGCGATCTCCAGCAGGACGTCCAGCATGGACGACACCAGATAGGTGAAGGTGACACGC
Organism: Streptomyces sp. NPDC051018; assembly: GCF_044456085.1. Classification (NCBI taxonomy): domain Bacteria; kingdom Bacillati; phylum Actinomycetota; class Actinomycetes; order Kitasatosporales; family Streptomycetaceae; genus Streptomyces; species Streptomyces sp. NPDC051018. The sequence continues at coordinate 364,757 of NZ_JBITFN010000002.1, read as the reverse complement.
TGCTCGGCGATCACGCTCAGCAGATGGTGCGGGTCGCGCTCGCCGCCGGGCCGCAGGACCACCAGCCTGCCACCGCGCACCAGCGGGAGGAAGATCTCGTTGATGGAGATGTCGAAGGACAGCGGCGCCTTGAACAGCGAGGCGTCGTCGTGGCCGAAGCCCAGGATCTCCTCGGCCTGCCACACAAGGCGCTCGCTGATCGCCTCGTGGCGGATCATCGCGCCCTTGGGCCGCCCGGTGGAACCGGAGGTGAAGATCACATAGGCGAGGGCGCCCCCGGGGACGGTGACCCCGGTCCCGCCGGAGGGGCAGGAGCCGAACCGCCAGTCGCCGAGGTCGACGGCCACCGCGTCCGGCTCCCCCGGGGCGTGCTCGCCCGAGTCGTTGAGCTGCGCCACGATCCGGGCGTCGTCGATGACGACCGCCCGGCGCGCGGCGGGCCACCGGGGATCGAGCGGTACGAAGGCGCACCCCGCCTGGAGCACACCGAGCAGCCCGATCACCATCTCGGCCGAGCGGCCGAGGGAGATACCGACGACCTGTTCGGGGGTGAGTCCGCGGGCGATCAGATGGTGGGCCAGCTGGCTGGACAGCTCGGCCGTCTCACGGTACGTCAGCGAGCGGTGCCCGTCGACGACGGCGACGGCGTCCGGCCTGGTGCGCGCCTGCTCGCGGAACAGCTCCACCAGGCTCGGGCGGACCCGGTCGGCCCCGGTGTCGTTCCACCGGGTCAGCTCCTCGGTCCGCTCGGCCGCGCCGGACGGGCCGATGGTGCCGATGGGCCGGTCGGGGAAGTCCGCCAGATCGTCCAGCGCTAGCTGTGCGTCGGCCGGCGCGACGCCGTCCGGGAGGGCGATGCTGCGGCCGTCCGCGCCGACCTCCCAGCCGGCGGGCCCGTCCCCGCCGTTGTCGACCCACCCGAGGACATCGGCGAACAGGGTGCCGGGGGTGAGGTCGATGCCGTCGGGACCGCGGCCCGTCGCCCAGTACGACAGTCCGATGGCGCATGCCGCGGCGATCGTCCTGTCGGAGTGGTCGCCGGTGCGCCGCCGTACCCCGGCCAGGCGCTCGGGAGAGAGCAGTACGAGACGATCGCTCGGTTCCGTCATCAAAAGACTCAGCGTCCCTTCGGGTTCACAACAGCCGGCCCCACCGGTTTCAGATGTCCTCACTGCCTTGCCGCCAGGCCCGCCACAGGCGCCCGTACCGGCCGCCCAGGGCCACCAACTCCTCGTGTGTGCCCTGCTCGACGACGCGTCCCGCCTCCAGTACGGCGATCCGGTCAGCGGCCATCGCCTGGGTCAGCCGGTGTGCCACGAAAAGCGTGGTCCGGCCCGAGCACGCGGCCAGTACGGCCCGCTCCAGCGCGGCGGCGCCCTCGCTGCCCGCCTCCGCGGTCGACTCGTCGAGCACCACCACCGGCGAGCGGCGCACCACGAGCCGGGCCAGGGCGATCTGGGCGACCTTGGTGCCGTCCAGGCGCTCGCCGCCCTCACCGACCGGGGTGTTCAGCCCCTCGGGCAGCGCCTCGACCCACTCACCGGCACCGGCCGTGCGCAGCGCGTCCAACAGTTCGGCGTCGGTCGCCTCCGGTGCGGCCAGCCGCAGATCGCCGGCGAGCGGACCGGAGAACACGTGCGTCTCCTGGGTCAGGATGCTCACCAGGGCCCGTACCCCGGCCTCGTCCAGATCCGCGAGGTCGGTGGGCCCGACGCGCACCGACCCGGACTCCGGGGTCCCGATGCCCGCGATCAGCGCGGCGAGCGTCGACTTGCCCGCGCCCGTCGCCCCCACCAGCGCGAGCGAACCGCCGCCCGGGATCGTCAGGCCGACGTCCCGCAGGACCGGCTCCCCGGCGCCGGGATAACGGAACGTCAGCCCCTCGACCGTCACCGGGGGCGGCGCGGTGTCCGCCGGCGCCACGGCCGCGTCGCCCACCAGCCGGTCCTCCGCGGCCTCCCCCAGCACCCCGACCAGCCGGATCAGGCTCGCGCCCGACTTCTGTGCCTCGTCGAAGGTGAACATGATGGAGCCGAGCGGGGTGAACAGCCGGTGGAACAGCAGCGGTGCCGCCGCCACCTCGCCCAGACTGGCGGCGCCGGCCTCCAGCAGGGCGTATCCCACCACGATGATCAGGACCAGCCCGGTGAACTCGGCGCGGTTCTCCCTGCCGACGAACCGGCCGAAGAGCCGGAACACCTCGATCCCGAGTTCGCGCACCCGCCACGACTCACGGGTGACCTGCTCGCGGAAGTCGTCCTCCAGGCGGTACGCACGGACCGTGTCGATCCCGTTCAGTCCGCTGATCAGCGCCTGGGCCCGGTCGGCCTGGGCCGCCCGCTGCCGAAGATAGAGCGGGGCGGACCGGGGCAGATACCAGCGCAGGGCGAGCGCGTACGCGGGCAGGGCGCCCGCTCCCGCCAGTCCGAGCCGCCAGTCCAGTCCGAACATGCCCACCGTGGCGATGACGACCAGTACTCCCGCCGAGAACACCGTCGGGACGGCCGTGCGGATGCCGTTGGACAGCACGGCCACATCGTCACCGACCCGGGACAGCACATCGCCCCGGCCGACCTGCTCGATCCGTGCGCTCGGCATGCCCAGCACCGCGCGGACGGCGCCTTCCCGCAGCCGCGCGAGCAGATCCGCGCCCAGCCGTCCGATCAGCCAGGTCGACACCGCGGTGGCCGCCGCGCCGAGCAGCGCGGCCGCCACCATCCACGCTCCCAGGGTGACCAGGACCGAGCGCGGTTCGCCCGCGGTGACCCCGTCGACCACCCGGCCGAGGAGCAGCAGCGGGAGCACCTGGAGAGCCGCCCCGGCCACCGTGGTGACCACGGTGGCCGCCGCCTGCCAGGGCACGCTCCGGCAGTGTGCCCAGACCCATCGGGTGGCCTCGCGTCCGGTCGCCGTACGTAAGGCCGCCGGGGCGGCGCGCGTTTCGGTGGTGCTCACACCCAGGGCCTCTCGTCGTGTCGGATCCGCGGGGCTCGCCTGCCCGGGGCACCGTGCCTCTCCCCCATAACGCTCCGGGCACGGGCGGGGACCGGGCCCGGTTGCAGCCGGGGCCCGCTCCCCGTACGGGCCGGCCCGTCGCGGGCGGCGCCGGGCCGTGCCGTCACCGTCCCGCCGGGCCCCCGGCCCGTGTGCGCCCGGTCGCCGGGGTCACCCGGGTACGTTCCGTACGAGAGCGACCCTCTGCCGTGCGGCCGTGTGCCGCGAGCCCGCCTTCCCGGCACACGGCGCGATGATGACGACCCGTCTACCCGACCGACTTGACGAGTTCGTCGATCGCGTACGGCAGGGACAGCAGCGTGCCCTGGGACATGGCCGCGCCGACCGCCGGGCCCTCGCTGTCCAGCAGGTACGACACATTGCCCTTCTTGACCGCGGACAGATTGGTGAACAGCTCGAACTTCTTGAGCGCTTCCTGGTCGGCCCGGTCGTTGATGACGAAGAGGTGGTCGACGTCGATCAGGTCCATACGCTCGGGGGAGAGCACGGTGAAGAACTTGCCACCCGCGACCTTGTCGATCTCGGTCGCGCCCTTGAAGCCGAGGCCCGTGACCAGCCGTCCGCGCACATCGGTGGTGGCGAACGGCGCCACCTTGTTCTCGTACCAGGACAGGGCGACGGCGGTCCGGCTCGCGAACTCTGGGTGCGCCTTACGGGCCGCGTCGAGCTTGTCCTGGATACCCTGTACCAGCTCGGCGCCCTCGTCGGCCTTGCCGAGCGCCTTGGCGATATGGACGGCGTTGTCCTGCCACCGGGCGCTGAACGGCTCCTTCTCGGCCTTGGTGCGGCCCACCGTCGGGGCGATCTTCGAGAGCCGGTCGTAGGCGGCCCGGTCGATCTCGGAGTAGACCGCGATGATCAGATCCGGCCGCAGGGCGGCTATCTTCTCGTAGTTCGGGCCGGAGTCGCCGTTGCTCATGACGACCTCGGGGCGGGTGTCTCCCCACTTGTCCTTCACCCAGGGCCACTGGGTGTTGATGTCGGGGGACTTGCCGGGCGGGTTCGGATACTGGTCGACCATGCCGACCGGCTTGATGCCGAACGCCAGGACCGCCTGGTCGTCGGTGTAGCCGACGGAGACGACCCGCTGCGGGGTCTTGGTGATCTTCGTGGATCCGAAGGCGTGCTCCACGGTGACCGGGAAGACGCCGGTGGCGGCGGCCGGGGTCTTGTCGTCCTTCTCGCCGGGCGAGTCGGAACCGCACCCCGCGAGAAGACCGACGCCGAGGACGGTGGCGGCTAACGCGGCCGTCAGCCGCCGCCAGGACTTCATGACCGTCGTTCGCTGGAGAAGCATCCGGGATCCCTTGCTGTCGTGCTGTCCACTGCACCCCCGTCTAAGGGCAGGCAAACCTTACCTTTTACAGATGAGGTTAGCCTAGCCTTACTTGCCAACTTCCCGCTACCGGAACTCCGTTGGTCCGCCCACGGGGCCGGAGGGCGCCTCCGGCTGTGCTGGGTGCGACGGGGTACCGGAGTCCGCTCAACCGGCCGCCCGCCGGGCACCGTCCCGTTTCAGCGCCGAACCCGGCCGGCACGGGCCGGGCGGGTCCGGGCCGGGGCGGGTCGGGTCCGTGTCGGGTCCGGGCCGAATGCGGAGACGGCCGTGCCGGTCACCCAATCCGTCGCGGCGCCGATACGGGTACGCCGTGCGGGGAATCCGGCACCCGGTCGGGCCGGACATGGGTACGGCCGATCGGCACGATCAGCGGCCGGTCCCCCACCGGGTCGTCGATCACCCGGGCGCGCAGCCCGAAGGCCTCGTACAGCAGCTCGTCGCTGATCACCTCACGCGGGTGTCCCCGCGCCAGGATCAGCCCCTCCCTCATCACGATCAGGTTGTCGCTGTAGCGCGTGGCCAGATTGAGGTCGTGCAGCACCATCACCACGGTGCACCCCGACTCGTGCAGATCGTCCACCAGGTCGAGCACCTCGACCGCGTGTGCCAGGTCCAGATAGGTGGTCGGCTCGTCCAGCAGCAGCAGGTCGGTGCCCTGAGCCAGGGTCATCGAGATCCAGACGCGCTGACGCTGCCCGCCCGACAGCGCGTCGACCGGGCGGTCGGCCAGATCGGACACCCCGGTCATGGCCAGCGCGCGCTCCACCACGGCGGCGTCGTCGGACGACCACTGCCGCAGCCAGCTCTGGTGCGGATGCCTGCCCCTGGCGACCAGGTCGGCCACTGTCAGGCCCTCCGGCGCGACGGGTGCCTGCGGCAGCAGTCCGAGCTTCCTCGCCACGTCCTTGGTCCTGAGCCGGGCGATGTCCTCCCCGTCCAGTACGACCGTGCCCCTGGTCGGCCTGAGCAGTCGTGACAGGGTCCGCAACAGGGTTGACTTCCCACAGCCGTTGGGGCCGATGACCGTGGTGATCACCCCTGGCGGAATCGCCACGTCGAGATCGTCGATGACGTTCCGGCCGCCGTATCCGACCGTGACGCCCCGGGCCGCCAGCCGTGAGACGTCACCGACGCCGACGCCGGTCCCGGCCCGGATCTCCGCGCCGGTCCCGGTTTCCGTCCCGGTCCCGGTCCCGGTCTCCGTCCCGTTCTCGGTGATGTATTGAGCACCCACAGCGCCCCCTAGGTTGAGGTTGGCCTGACGCCTGACTCTTGCAGCGGCTATCTGCGGTTCGCCCGTACCAGCAGATAGATGAGGAAGGGGCCGCCGATCACCGCGGTGACCACTCCGACCGGGAGCGAGACCGGCAGGACCGTACGCGCGGTCAGGTCCGCACCGGTCAGCAGCAGCGCTCCCACCATGCCGGAGGCCACCAACGGCGGTGTCGGGCACCTCGCCAGACGCATCGCCACCTGGGGCGCCACCAGCGCCACGAACGGGACCGGGCCCGCCGCGCTCACCGACACACCCGCCAGCAGGACCGCGCACAGCAGCAGCACCGCCCGCACCCTCGCGTACCGGACCCCCAGCCCCGCGGCGACCTCGTCGCCGAAGTGCATCGGCTGGAACTGGAAGGCGACACACAGCACGACGACCACGAGGACCGCCGTGCACCAGAGCGCCACCCGGACCTCGCCCCACGACCGGCCGTCCAGCGAGCCGACCAGCCACGCCTGGGCCCGCGCCACGTCCCTGATGTCCGCCGTGACCAGCAGCCAGGTCGTGATCGCCTCCATCACGGCGCTCACCGAGATGCCGATGAGGATGAGCCGGAAGCCGTCGATCCCGCGCCGCCAGGCCAGGAAGTACACCAGCAGCCCCGTGCCGAGGCCGCCCGCGAGCGCCGCCGCCGACAGCCCCACGGAACTGACGACGGCCGCGGCGGTCCCGCCCGACACCGTCACCAGGAACACCGCGACCGCGCCGGCGCCCCCGGTGATCCCCAGGATGTCCGGGCTGGCCAGCGGATTGCGCGCGACGGACTGGGTGAGCGCCCCGGACACCCCCAGCGCGATCCCCACGACGAGCCCGGCCAGGGCGCGCGGCATCCGCAGGTCCATGATCACGAACTCGTCGACGGGCTCTCCCCGGCCGAGGATCGTGGCGATCACCCGGGGCAGTGCGATGGGGAAGTCCCCGACGCCGATGGACAGGCAGAACACCAGGAAGGTGGCCGCCGTCAGCAGCACCGTGACGCCGGCGATCCAGGGCCGCCAGACGAACGACACCCGGCCGAGCCGCACCCCCGGCGGCACCGACCGCTTGGTCTCCGTCCCGTTCACCGGCTCGCGGGCTTCTCGCATCTCCGTCCCGTTCACGCGCTCTTGAGCTTTCCGCGCCACACCAGCACCGCGAAGAACGGGGCGCCGAGGAGGGCGACGACCACTCCCGCGTCCAGCTCACCCGGCCGTACCACCAGGCGCCCCGTGATGTCGCAGACCAGCAGGACGACGGCGCCGAGCAGACCCGCGTACGGCACCAGCCAGCGGTAGTCCGGCCCGGTCAGATAGCGGGCCGTGTGGGCCACCATCAGTCCGAGGAACGCGATGGGGCCGCACGCGGCCGTCGCCGCGCCCGCCAGCAGGGTGATGGCGACGACGCCGATGGTCCGGCTGAGCGCGATGTTCACTCCCAGCCCCCGTGCCACATCGTCACCCAGGTTGAGCAGGTTGATGGCGGGCAGGGTGGTCAGTGCCAGGGCCAGCCCGGCCGCGACGAACGCGGCCACCGGCCAGATGACGTCGAATCCGACGCCTGCCAGTGAGCCCGAGTTCCAGAACCGATGTGCGTTCAGTGACGCCTGGTCCGACAGTGCCACCGCCGTGGTCGTCGCCACGAGGAAGACGGTGACCCCCTGCCCGGCCAGCACGAGCGTCAGCGGGTTTCCGGCCCCACGGCCGATGCTCGCCAGCCCGAAGACGACGACACCGGCGACCGCCGCCCCCAGAAAGGCGAACCAGACGTACTGGAACGGGTCGGAGAACCCGAACAGAAAGACCACCATCACCACGGCGAAGGAGGCGCCCGCGTTCACCCCCAGCAGGCCCGTGTCGGCGATGGGGTTGCGTGTGTACCCCTGGATCAGCGCCCCGCCGGTCCCGAGGGCGACGCCCGCCACGATCGCGAGCACCGTCCGGGGCAGCCGCACCGTCCGTACGATGAGCCGGATCTCGGTGAGCCGCTGATCGGCGTCCGGCTCCGCGAACAACCCGTGCCACACCTCGGCGGGACTGAGCGCCCGCGCGCCGACGGCCAGTGACACCAGCCCCGCGGCCACGAGGATCACCACGAGCGTGCCGAGTCCCACCCCCCGGCGCCGCCTCACCTCGGCGCCCCCGGGCGCGGGGCGCCTGGCTGCGGTCGTGCCCATGTCGATGGTCATGCGTCCCTTCGGTTCACCACGGACGCGCGGCCGGTGACGGCGCGTCCGTTACGGGTCTCCGGCGCCGGTCCCGCCCGCCCCTGTGCTCCCTCGGATCGCCGGGGAGCGCCCCGCCGCCGGCCGGCCCCGCCGTTCACACCGCGGGGCCGGAACACCCGGTTCTGCACGAGCTCGCTCCTCAGGTCCTGCCCGCGGTTCCGTCCGCGCCGGTCCGGGCCTCGCCGGACACCGGCTCCAGGCCCCGGCCGAGCAGCGAGTCCAGGATGTCGCCGACCCTGATGGCGGTGTTGGACAGCAGCGACGACGTGATGCCGTGCGTGTGCTCCGTACCGCCCTGGAGATAGATTCCGCAGCGCAGTTCGGGGTGGGTCGCCACGCGGTAGTCGCGCTCGACGCGTACCCGGCCACCGTCGTCGCGGAGGCAGCGGTCCGCGACCTCGCCGAGGACGCCGAGGGAGTCGGCGGGGCTGTAGCCGGTGGCGAAGACCACCACATCGGCGTCCAGGGAGATCTCCTCGCCGGTGACGAGGGACGTGACGGTGGCGCGTACCCCGTCCGGTGTCTCCGCGACTCCGGTGAGCCGGGAGACGTTGAGGAAGCGCAGGCGCTCGGTGCCGAGGACCTTCTCCTGGTACATCAGCCGGTACAGGTCGTCGATGAGGTCGATGTCCACCACGGAGTAGTTGGTGTTGCCGTGGTAGTCCATCAGCCGGCGCTTGATGTGGTCCGGTGCGGTGAAGTACTCGTCGACGGCCGCGGGGTCGAAGATCCGGTTGGCGAAGCCGCTGTCGTCGGCGGGGCTGTAGCCGTAGCGGGAGAAGACGGCGCAGACCTCGGCCCCGGGGAAGCGGCGGTGCAGATAGGCGACGTTCTCGGCGGCGCTCTGCCCGGCACCCACGACGATGAACCGGGAGGGGGAGGCTTCCGCTAAGCCGTCGACCTTCGCCAGCAGTTCGGAGTTGTGCCAGACGCGTTCGGTGCGCTTCACGCCGTCCGGCATGAGGGGACGCAGTCCGGTCCCGATGACGAGGTTGCGGGCCCGGTGGAGTGCGAGCCCCTCCCCCGAGCGGACCGTCACATCCAGATACTCCACGACGCCGGCCCGGACCACGGGCGTGACGCCGACGACCTCGTGGCCGTAGGAGACCATGTCGTCGACCTGGGCCGCGGCCCACTCGAAGTAGTCGTGGAACTCCACCCGCAGCGGGAAGAGGTTCTTGTGGTTGATGAAGTCGATCAGCCGTCCCCTGCTCTTCAGATAGCACAGGAAGCTGAACTCGCTGGCCGGGTTCCGGAGCGTCACCAGGTCCTTGAGGAAGGACACCTGCATGGTCGCGTCGTCGATGAGCATTCCGCGGTGCCAGCCGAAGCGCGGCTGCTGCTCGAAGAAGTGGGCGCTGACCGCCGATTGCCCGCCGGCGTGCGCGTTGTGCTCGCTGAGCGCGATCGCCATGGCCACATTGGACGGCCCGAAGCCGATACCTATGAGGTCGTGGACCGGTGGTGCGTCACCAGGAAGAACCTGTGACATGTCACTCCCATCGTGCGGGGCAGCCGCTTGCCTGCCCCGGGAAGAGTACGAAGTGGTGGGCACGCCGACGAGGCCCACCGAACTTAGGTGAGCCTAAGCTAAATCCATCGGCGCTGTCGATAGGGCAGGGCGAAATCACAGGGGGCGCACACTTCGGCCAACTGGGCTGCCATATACGCCCGTTGCACGCTTAGGCAAGCCTTGCTTTACTGGCGCACGGTCAGCCCCTGCCTCAAGGAGGAACCTCATGCGGGTCGTCATGTTCGGTTACCAGACCTGGGGGCACCGCACCCTCCGAGCCCTGCTGGATTCCGAGCACGACGTGGTGCTGGTCGTGACGCACCCGAGGAGCGAGCACGCGTACGAGAAGATCTGGAGCGACTCGGTCGCCGATCTCGCCGAGGAGCACGGCGTCCCGGTGCTGATCCGCAACCGACCGGACGACGACGAGCTGTTCGAGCGCCTCAAGGAGGCCGGCCCGGACATCATCGTGGCCAACAACTGGCGTACCTGGATCCCTCCGCGCGTCTTCGGGCTCCCGCGCCACGGCACGCTGAACGTCCACGACTCCCTGCTGCCGAAGTACGCCGGCTTCTCACCCCTGATCTGGGCGCTGATCAACGGTGAGTCCGAAGTGGGCGTCACCGCGCACATGATGAACGACGAACTGGACGCCGGCGACATCGTGCGGCAGGACTCGGTGCCGGTCGGCCCCGCGGACACGGTCACCGACCTCTTCCACAAGACGGTCGACCTCATCGCCCCGGTCACCATCGGCGCCCTCGGTCTGATCGCGTCCGGGAGGACCGAGTTCACCCCGCAGGACCGGTCGCAGGCGAGCTTCTTCCACAAGCGGTCCATCGAGGACAGCCGTATCGACTGGTCCTGGCCCGCGGAGGACCTGGAGCGCCTGGTACGCGCCCAGTCCGAGCCGTACCCCAGCGCTTTCACCTTCCACAGGGGCAGGCGGCTGGAGGTCCTGGCCGCGTTCGTGTCCCGGGGCCGGTACGGCGGCACTCCCGGCCGCGTCTTCTACCGCGAGGGCGCGGGTGTGGTGATCGTCGCGGGAGCCGACGCCCGCACCGGCCGCAACCACGGTCTGGCCATCACCCGGGTACGGACCGAGGGCGGCCGGGAGCTGCCCGCGACCGAGTACTTCACCTCCATGGGCGGCTACCTCACCAGCCGCCCCTGAGTCGCCGGACCGGCCGCGGCCCGGTTTCCGGTACAGCAGCGTCAGGCGGGGGTCCGCGCCCCCGGGCCATGCCCCCGGCCGTGCGGGTCCCCGGGCTGCCCCGTGAGGCGCCCGGGCACCCGCCGGTCAGGTGGTCCGCGCGGGTGGTCGGCGGGACCATGGAGGACGGGCCCGCGAACTCCTCACGGCACTGACCCGACGACCCGACGACCCGACGACCGGACGACCGGACAACCCGTCGACCGGAAGGAGGCCCGTCATGGCAGAGCGCACGACCGTACGGCGTCTGATGGAGGAGTACGGCCGCACCCACGCCGGGGAGGCCGGAATCCGGCTGCGGAACACACCGGCGCCGCTGTACCAGCTGCTGACCCTCTGTGTGCTGTTCTCGATCCGCATCAAGGCCGATATCGCGGTGGCCGCGGCCCGGGAACTGTTCGGGGCAGGAATGCGCACCCCCCGGGCGATGGCGGATTCCTCCTGGCAGGACCGGGTGGACGCCCTCGGCCGCGCGCACTACGTGCGCTACGACGAGAGCACGTCGACCGCGCTGGGTGCCGGGGCCGAACTCGTTCTCGACCGGTACCGCGGCGACCTGCGGCGGCTGCGCGACGACGCCGGCGGCGACCCGGAGCGGACGCGTGAGCTGCTCCGGGAGTTCCCCCGCATCGGACCGGTGGGGGCGGACATCTTCTGCCGGGAGGCACAGGGCGTATGGCCCGAGCTGCGCCCGTCCTTCGACGAGCGGGCCCGCACGGCAGCCGCCGGCCTCGGGCTCCCGAAGACGCCCGAGGGCCTGGCGCGGCTCGTCGCCGCCGACGACCTGCCGAAGCTGGCGGCCGCCCTGGTCCGGGCCGGACTCACCAGGGGTGCCGTCGACGAGCTGCGCGGGACCGGCTGAGCCGGCACACGGACGCATCCCGCTCCCGGGATACCCGGGCGGGTGTGCGGGGCACCGCAATCGGCTGACGAAGTACGCCGGGAGGACGGGGCCGGTGTCAGGTCCGGGTGCCGGACTCCGCCGGGCCGTGGTCGCGCTGGAAGGTCGCGTAGAGCCACCACAGGGAAGGGATCAGCAGAAGCGCTCCCGCGGCCAGTGAGCCGAGGCTCGCGGCGAGCACCCTGTCGGTCGCGGCGGCCCGCGCGAGAGGCAGACCGGGGAGGATGTCCGGGTACTGGGCGACGCCCCAGCCCCAGAGCAGCCCCGTCACGGCGAGCGCGGCGGTCATCCGTACGGCCACCAGGTAGCGTCCGTGCGCCAGCAGGGCCAGGGAGACGATCCCGGAGGCGACGGACACGATGAGCAGCGGGAGGGCCGCCCAGTGGGTGAGGTCCCCGAAGAGGACGGGCGCGTCGGCGTGCAGCACGATCAGGCCGAGGACGGCCAGCACGCCGACGACGACTCCTGCCGCCAGCGCGCGGCGGCGGAGCGCCTCGGTCAGGGCGGCGTCGCCCGTGCGCTGTGCGTCACGGGTGAGATAGACGGCCGCGAGATAGGCGGCCGTGCCGATGGCGAGGGCTCCGGTGATCAGGGAGGTGGGATTGGCCCAGCTGGTGACGAGGTCGCCCTCGGCGATTCCCGGGGGAACCCGGCCGGAGGCGATCGCTCCGGCGACGGCGCCGAGGAAGAAGGGGGTGACGAGGGAGGAGAAGGCGAAGGTCGCCCCGAACAGCCGCTGGTACCCGGGGCTGCGGCTGACCTTGCGGAACGCGAAGGCGGAGCCGCGGGCGATGATGCCGAGGGCCACGGCGGTGAGCGGGATGTACAGCGTGGAGGCGATGGCGGCGAACGCGGAGGGCAGCCCGGTCCAGGTGAGGACGATGATGAAGATCAGCCAGACGTGGTTGGCCTCCCAGACGGGCCCGATGGAGTGCTCGACGAGTGCGCGCTGGGGCCTGCCGCGCTCGGTGCCCCCGGCGAGCAGATCCCAGATGCCGGCGCCGAAGTCGGCGCCGCCGAACAGGACATAGGCGGTCAGCCCGGTCCACAGGACGATCAGAAGTACGTCCGGCAGGTCCATGGGGGCCTCAGATGACCTTGTAGTCGGTGACATCGCGCTCCTGCGGCGCGACGGGAACGGGTTCGTCGCGGGAGAGCCGCCGCAGCACGTACAGCGTCGCGACGGTCAGGACCGCGTACACGACCGCCACCAGCACACAGCCCCAGATCAGGCCGGGAGCGGGATTGACGGCGTCCGCGGTGCGCAGCACCCCGTAGACGACCCAGGGCTGGCGCCCGACCTCCGTGACCGTCCAGCCCGCTTCCAGGGCGAGGACGGCGACGACACCGGAGACCGCCGCGGCCCGCCAGAACCAGGGTGTACGGGGCAGATCCCGGCGGCGCCACCACACCCAGGCGAACCAGAGGCCCAGCAGCAGCAGGGCGAAGCCGCAGCCGACCATGATCTGGAAGGCCCAGTGGGTGATGTTGACCGGGGGCCAGTCGGCCCGGGGGAACTCCTCCAGACCGGCGATCTCGGCGGTCGGCGACCAGTGGGCGAGCAGGGAGAGCCCGTTGGGGATCTCCAGCGCCCAGCGGAGCTCGTCGTTCACCGCCACTCCGCCGATGTGCAGGGGTGCGCCCCGTTCCGTGTGGAAGACGCCTTCCATGGCGGCGAGCTTCACCGGCTGGTAGTCGGCGACGAAGTGGGCCGCCCAGTCACCGACGACGATCTGCACCGGGGTGACGAGGGCGGCGAGGGTGAAGGGGACGAGAAAGCCGAGGCGGTGGTAGCGGTCGCGTCTGCCGCGCAGGATCGCGAAGGCGTGGACCCCGGCCATGAGGAAGCCCGCGACCATGAAGGCGGCGAGGATCATATGGACGGTCTGGGACGGCGTCGCCGGGTTGAACATGGCCGCCCACGGGTCGACCGAGACGATCCGGCCGCCCACCTCGTCGAATCCGGTGGGCTGCTGCATCCAGGCGTTGGCCGTGACGACGAAGAAGGCGCTCGCGACTCCGGCGACGACGATGGGGATCCCGGTGAGCAGATGCGGCACGGGGGCCATACGGTCCCAGGCGTACAGATAGACCCCGATGAAGATGGCCTCGATGAAGAACGCGATGCCCTCCAGGGAGAACGGCAGACCGATGACCTCGCCGTACGTGCTCATCAGGCCCGGCCACAGCAGGCCCATCTCGAAGGAGAGGATGGTCCCGGACACCGCTCCCACGGCGAACAGGACTCCCATGGCACGGGCCCAGCGCCGGGCCAGCAGCCGGTAGTTCACATCCCCGGTACGGTGGCCGCGCCACTCGGCGATCAGGGTGATCGCCGGCATCCCCACACCGAGGCACGCGAGGATGATGTGCCAGCCGAGGGAGAGCGCCATCTGAACGCGTGCCGCCCCCAGGTCCGGCGGGGTGACAAGCGTCTCGACGACGAACAGCATGGCGCTCCCGGCGCTCCCGGCAAGGTGTGGGGGCGGTCCCCGCGGACCACCCGACACCAGCGGCCGGGAAACCGGCCGCGGGACCGCCGCACGCCCCCCGCAACGGCCCAGCCGAACCACCCGCCCGGCAGACCTGGATACCCGGCCGCGGGCGCTTGGTTCCGGCGGAGGCTACGGTCCGACATCCTCTCCCGCGCTTGAGGACCGGGGTCCGGGGCAGCGCCCCGCAAGGCAACGCGGATGCTTGGGCCCCGGAGAAGGCCGCGGGTCCCGACATCACAGCCTCTCCGGCGCTTGAGGAGCGGGGTCCGGGGCAGAGCCCCGCAAGCGACCCGGACCCGGCAAGAGCACGCACGCCAGGAGACCGGTCCGGGGAGAGCCCACCTCGAAGGTACGCGGCCACCAGGGGCCCTGCCGGACGGACCGCTCCCGGCGGACCTGGAAACCCAGCCGCCGGATCCATGGGCTCCCGAGAAGGCCACGGGTCCCGAAAACTCAGCCTCTCCGGCGCTTGAGGAGCGGGGTCCGGGGCAGAGCCCCGCAAGCGACCCGGGCCCGGCAAGAGCGGACCAGCGACCACGTCCGGCCGCAGTCGCCTCGGCGAACCGTGCTCCCGGGCAACCCACCGGCCGGGAAGGGCCCACCGGCACGCCACCCGTCCGCGTGCCGCCGGGCCTCCCGGCCGCCGGGCCCGACCCCCCGGGACAGGGCAGGCCGGAACAGGGCGGCCGGAGGTCCCGCCGGGGCTTCAGCGCCCCAGCGCGCGGGCGAGTTGCTGCTTGGTCATCGTCGACCGGCCCTCGATATTGCGCTTCCTCGCTTCTGCGTACAGCTGGTCCTTGGTGGGCCCCTGCGCCCCGCCGTGGGAACGCTGCCCCCCGCGCTGGGACGCCGACTTCGGACCCCGGAGCGATGTCCTGCTCGCGGACCTCGACTCCCCGGCGCGGGCGCGCTCCTTGTTGACCGTACGGGCGGCCATCTCCCCGGCCCGGCGGGGGGATTCGCCCCGCCTCTCCGCGGACTCCTTGATGTATTCGTACTGACGTTCCCTCTTCGCGCCTGAACCTCGTGGCATGTCCGTATCTCCTCTCTTCCTCGACTGCTTGCTCGGGCTCACGGCGTCCCGATGCCTCACGACCATCAGCGGCGGAGACGGCGGAGGCCGCAACGGGGCGGGACCGGACGGCCGCACGCCTCCACTCCTGCGGGTAGCCAAGCGCCGACGCCATGCGCCACGGGAGGGGCATGAGGGCGCGGTCCGGCGCGGGCCCGAGCGGAGGAGGGCCCCCGGGTACCCGGCCTCCCGCGGTTTCGCCACCGCACGGGCCGTCCGAGGGAGGCCGCGGCGGCCATCCGCGACCGCCGCGGCCCTCCGGCGGCCGTACCCGCCACCACTTCCCCGTACCTGCCCGCCGAGAATCAGCGTTCCGGCAGGTCAGCGCACTCTGCCCCGGGGCTTCAGGGGCACCGGCGGCAGCTCCGGCGCGGGCAGTGGATCTCCGTCGTACCCCTGCACCTCACCGAACCGCCGGCCGTGCATCCAGTCCTCGCGCGCCTGGGCGATCTCTTCCTGGGTCCGCCCGATCCAGTTCCAGAACATGATCAGCTCCTCCTCGAACGGCTCACCGCCCAGGAGCATCAGCCCGGCATCGGACTCGGCGCGCAGGGGGAGCGCGGTGCGCCCGCAGCCGAGGTAGAGCATGGACCCGGGGAGCACGGGCACGCCGTCGACATGCGCTTCGCCCGACATCGACAGGACCGCGTACTCGAAGTCGGGATCCAGCGGAAGACTCATCTCCGCACCACGGGCCAGGGCGAGATCGGCTCCCACGATGGGTGTGTACGCGGTGCCGGGCGAGGTGGCACCGTCGAGCGACCCCAGGACGACCGTCGCCCTCAGCCCGGGGGCGGTGACCGCGGGCAGGTCCGTGTGGTGCTGGAAGTGGGGCTCCACATGGCGGTGGGCGTCGGGCAGCGCCACCCACAGCTGGGCCCCGTGGAGGAAGCGGGCATGCTGCCGGGGGCTCTCCTCGGAGTGGCTGATCGCCCGGCCGGAGGTCATCAGCCCCAGCTCGCGCGGGCGGATGGTGGCGAGTCCGCCGGTGCTGTCCCGGTGGAGCACCTCGCCCTCATGGAGCCAGCTCACCGTCTGGAGGCCCATGTGCGGATGCGGCGGGACCTGCATTCCGGGCTCGTCGGCGATGTCATCGGGCCCGTAGTGATCCACGAAGGCCCAGGCACCCACCATCCGGCGGCCCAGATTGGGCAGGAGCCGGCGGACCTCGGTGGACTCGCCGAGCTGGACCCGGCGGGGGCTGAGGAGTTCACGTACGGGCTCCGCCGCGACGAAGCCACGGCCGCCGCAGACGGAGAGTGCGGCCTGACGATCGAGATTGCTCATGGCGCTCAACCTATTCCCGTGGGGGTCACGGTCGGCAGACCCCACACACGTGACATGATAGTGGAATATTCAACTATCCACTCCGGTTGACGCGGAGGCAAGCGACACCGGCGACCCGGCAGGCTCCGAGGAGCCCGGGAAGCCCCCGGAGCCCGAGAAGGAGGGCAAGTGAACGAGACCTACTACGAGTTCGGCACCGCCGCCGAGCGGTGGGACCGTGCACAGCTGTTCTTCGACGCCAAGGAGTACCAGACGGCGGCCCGCATTCTGCGCGGTCTGGTCGCCGAGGCGCCGGAGCAGGTGGCGCAGCGGCTGCTGCTCGCCCGCGCCTACTTCCACTCGGCCCAGCTGGGCAGGGCCGAGACGGAGCTGCGTGCCGTCCTGGAGCTGAACCCGGTGGAGCACTACGCCCGGCTGATGCTCGGCCGGGCGCTGGAGCGCCAGGGGCGGCCGGGGGACGCGGCACCGCATCTGCGGATGGCCGCGGCGATGTCCGGGGAGTGAGCACGGGGCCGGAACGGTCCCGCCGGGGCATACGGCCCGCCCGTCCGGTCCACCGGACGGGCGGGCCGTACCCGTTTCGGCACCGCCGCCGCGGGGGGCTCTCGCGGGCGTTTCGCCTCCGGGGGCGAAGGCGGTGTCACGGCGTCGGGGCGTCGGCGACGGGCTGCGGTCACGTCGGAGCGCCGATGCCCTGGGCGTGGCCGCCCTCCTGGACCGGTCACCGTCGCGCACAGCCCCACGTCGGGGCGCCGCCCCGAACCCCGCGCCTCAAACGCCGGCGAGGCTGAAAACACTCCCCCACCGGCGGCACGCAGGACCAACGCAACACATCACCACCCAGAACCCCACACACCACCGAAGCACCGAAGCACCGACACCCAGAGCATCACCGCCCTCCCGAACCGGCCACCCCACACACAACCCCATGCCGGGACACCGCCCCGAACCCCGCGCCTCAAACGCCGGCGAGGCTGAAAACACTCCCCCACCGGCGGCACGCAGGACCAACGCAACACATCACCACCCAGAACCCCACACACCGAACACCAAACACCAAACACCGGCGAGGCTGGGAAAACGCCACCGCGGGCAGCGCGCACGGGCTCCGGGCTCCGGTCGTCATCAGGGCGCCGACACCCGGAGTGTGGCCGACCGGGTCAAGACGCTGGACGTCTCAATCATGGGCAAACCGATATTTCCTCCCTCGGTCTCACACTGCGAGACTCGATGGAAGCGCCCGCCCTGCCACGAGCCGTCCACCACAGCAGCCAAGCATCCGAGGAGCCCGGTCATGGGACTTCGTTACGACTCCTTCTACATCGGCGGCGCATGGGTCCGGCCCCGTACGGACCGGGTGATCGTGCCGGTGAACGCCAGCACGGAGGAGCCGCTGGGGCAGGTTCCGGAGGGTATCGAGGCCGATATCGACACGGCGGTCGCCGCCGCGCGCCGGGCCTTCGACGAGCCCGGTGGCTGGAGCGACTGGGCCCCGGCGCGGCGCGCCGAGGTGATGGAGCAACTCGCCCTCGCGATCGACAAGCGCGCCGACGACTTCGTGGAGCGGGTCAGCGCCCAGAACGGCATGCCGGTGGCGGTCGCCCGTCAGCTGGAGGTCGGCTATCCGAGCGCGGTCCTGCGCTACTACGCCTCACTCGCCCGCGAAGCCGTCTTCGCGGAGACGCGGGCCGGTTTCTTCGGCGGCTCGATCGAGGTACGGAAGGGGCCCATCGGCGTGGTCGCGGCCATCGTGCCGTGGAACTTCCCGCAGGCCCTGTCCATGTTCAAGCTGGCCCCCGCGATGGCGGCCGGATGCACGCTCGTCATGAAGCCGTCGCCCGAGACCGTGCTCGACGCCTATCTGCTGGCGGAGGCCGCCGAGGAGGCGGGCGTCCCGGCCGGAGTCATCAACATCGTCCCGGCGGACCGTGCGGCGGGAGCGCATCTGGTCGCCCACCCCGGTGTCGACAAGGTGGCGTTCACCGGTTCCACGGCCGCGGGCCGCTCGGTCGCCGAGACCTGCGGACGTCTGCTGCGCCCGGTCACCCTGGAGCTGGGCGGCAAGTCCGCCGCGATCGTCCTGGACGACGCGGAGCTGGACCTGGAGCGGATCGGCGAGGGACTGTTCGGCGCCACACTGCTCAACAACGGCCAGACCTGTTTCCTCGGTACCCGTGTCCTCGCCCCGCGTTCCCGTTACGCGGAGGTCGTCGACGCCTTCACCACCCTGGCCGAATCCCTGCGGGTCGGGGACGCGAGCGATCCGGCGACCCGCATCGGGCCGCTGGCGACCGCCCGTCAGCGTGAGCGCGTCGAGTCGTTCATCGCCCGGGGCGGGCCGACGGCGCCCGGCTGACGACCGGGGGCGGACGGCCCGAGGGCCTGGACCGCGGCTGGTTCGTCCGTCCCACCGTGTTCGCCGACGTCGACAACGGCGCCGCCATCGCCCGCGAGGAGATCTTCGGCCCGGTGCTCTCGCTCATCCCCTACGACGACATCGACGACGCCGTACGCATCGCCAACGACTCCGACTTCGGTCTCGGCGGAACGGTCTGGACCGCGGACCCCGAGCGCGGTGCCGCGGTCGCCCGCCGGATCCGTACGGGCACGATCGGCGTCAACCGTTACATCCCCGACCCCGCGGCGCCGTTCGGAGGCATCAAGTCCAGCGGGCTGGGCCGGGAGCTGGGCCCCGAGGGGCTGGCCGCGTACCAGCAGTCGCAGACCGTCTACCTCTGAGCCGGTCCGCCGGCCCTCCCCACGGGGCCGGCGGGCCCCGGGGCCCTCGTACGGGACGCGGGCCGGGCCCATGCGCGGACCCAGCCGATCCCCCGGGGAACATCGCCCGGCCACGGCCGGAAGGCCCCGGCGCCCCGCAGGAACGCTCCGACGCGGCTGCCTGGAGCCATGCTCGTCGACAAACCGTCGTGCCCACTGGCGGAGCGGCCGCACCGAGCCGCCGCGGACCGCAGCGGAGGCAGGCTGCCCCGGGCGCGCCCCTGCGGGCCTCGGGCGGCCCCAGCCAGGCCGCGGCCCGGGCCACGTCACCCCAGACCCGGGCCGCGCCGCCACCGCCACGCACGGCACGAACCACCCGCCCGCCCGGGGCCCGACCGCTCACAGCGGCGGGTCCGGCCCCGCGCCCCTTCACCCCGTACGGTGATCTCGGATCCCGTACGGGAATCCCTACTGAACGTCGACACCGTGCGCACGGGCCAGGCCGTCGAGCCCCTCCGCCCAGCCCTGTCCGATGGCGCGCATCTTCCACACCGGGCGCCCGTTCTGGATGCGCCGGTACAGCTCCGCGACGACCATGGCGCGTACGTCCGGGTCGCTCGGCGGCTGGAACGCCCAGGCCGCCCCGCTGCCGCACTCCATGCGCAAGGCGGCATGAGTGAGAGCGGAGCAGGTGAGGTCCGACTCGACGTTCATGTTGACCGCCACGGCCACGCGCCGGACCGGCGCGGGCAGGGCGGCCAGATGGACGGTCGCGCTCTCCACGGTGTCCGGGCCCTCCGTGTGTCTGCCCAGCAGCCGGGCGGCGCCCGCCGCCGCGGACGGCTGGTTGTAGAACACGAAGTCCTCGTCGCCGCCGACCCGTCCGTCGCCGTCGGTCAGGAAGAGCGTCAGATCGGCGTCGGCTCCGGCGAAGGCGAAGGTGATCAGGAGCCCCTGCCAAGCCTCCTCCGGCAGGGTCAGGGTCTGCCCGGGAACGAGCGACACGGGCACCTGACGCTGCATCACCATCGTGGCGGCGGTGGGCGAGGCGACGATCTCCTCCCGCCACTGGGCGAACGGCATGATCCAGTACGGATCCGAGGGCGGCTCGGGATCGCGGCGGTCGTGCAGCCCGATGTCCAGACCGGCCAGGGTGGAACCGCCCGGGGCCGCCTCGTCCTCGGCGTGGTCCAGCAGCTCCTGGAGGCCGGGCAGCCCACGGGTGTCCAGGGGCCTGACCGTACTGGAGACGTTCCCGGAGGCGGTCCGCCTGACGGAGCAGAGCACGTCCTCGCCGATGTCCAGGAACCACTGCGCGTCATCGGCCCCGTGCCGGCTCACGCTCTCGACGGCACGGCGCGTCCAGCGGCCGTACGCCACCACGCCGAGCCGGCGGGTCTCGGGCATCCGGGTCAGTACGGCCAGATTGACGGCGGTGATACCCGGAGCGGTCGCGAACCCCTCCTTGAGGGTGGCGATGACATTGGAGCCCATGACGGTCAACCACCGCTCGGTGCGTTCCCGCTTGGTGAGGTCCTTCAGCGTCGGGCGGCCGGCGGGGGTGAGCCCCGGCGCCTGCGTCGGCAGGGAGTCGAGGTCCTGCTGGCGCATCACGACGGACATCACCGAGCCCTCCACCCCGACGGCGCAGCCCGCGGCCGGGTTGTCGGAGAACGCCGCGTTCACCGCCTCGCAGACAGTCTCCTCGTCATTGCCCGTCAGCTCCCGCCACCATTGGCCGGCGTCCGCCGACAACTGCTCGTGCGCGCTGCGCAGACGCGCCTGCTGATCGACCAGATACACGGGGGCGTCCTGCTCAGCCCGTTCCTTGGCCGCCGCCCGCTCGGCACGCGCGAACATCCCGAGCCCCCGCAGATGGAACGCCTCGGCCTCCGCGCGCGCCCACTCCGGCCCCAGCTCCGGCGGCCCGGCCACGAAGGGCGGGCGCGCCGCCGGGAAGGTCTGCAGATGCACGTTCGTCATCCGCTGCCACAACTGCTGCAACTCGACGATCGCCGCGTCCTGCTGTGCCTCCTGCTCCGCCCGCTCGGCGCGCCTGCGCGCCCGGTCCAGTTCCTCCGCCGACGGCGCGACATCGCGGACCGGCGGAGTGCGCCGGGTACTCGTCCCCGTACGCGCGGCTCCCGGCGAACCCACCGGACCCCACGCCCCCTGCGAACCCCCGGGGCCCCAGGACCCCGGAGGGCGAGGTGACGAGGGGCCCCGCAAGGGCCCCGGCCCGGACGAGACCCGGACTCCCCCGCTTCCCACACCCACCCGGGCCACATGCGACCCGACGGACACCCGCACCCCGCGAGTCGACACCCGCACATTCAGCCCAGGCACACCGACACGAAAACCGAACCCCATTGGTGATCCCTCCCCGGCAGGATTCTGTCACTACCGCGGCGCGCGGACCCCGGTGATACGGAAGGAGCCGGGATGCCGGGACGGAAGGACGGAGGGGACGGGATCCCGGAGGTGACCGCGGCGCCGGGAAACACGTTGCCCGGCGCGGGATCGCTCGGCCACCATGGAACGCATGAGTGACCGACCCGCACGATGGACCCGGGCAACCGTCTACCCCGATATGTGGGCCGATCCGGACGACGACCCCCGCAACAGCGACGGCGTCAGTCCGGACGGCGAACTGGCCACCCTTCAGGACTTCCTGACGAACTACCGGTTGACCCTGCGGATGAAGTGCGAGGGCCTCAACCCGGAGCAGATGGCCCGCCGGTCGGTTCCGCCCTCGACGATGTCGCTGCTCGGACTGCTCCGCCACCTCGCAGAGGCGGAGCGGGACTGGCTCAACTGGATCAGCGACGGCGATCCGCTGCCGAAGCTGTACGGAGAGCGTGACGCGGACTTCGACGGGGCTGTCGCCGACCGGTCCGAGGTCGACGCCGCGTTCGCCGCACTGGCCCGCGAGCAGGCCGCGACCGACTCCGCACTGGCCGGACACCCGGATCTGGGCGAGCGTCTGGGTGAGGACGGCTTTTCGGTACGGGAGTTGATGGTGCACAGGATCGAGGAGTACGCACGTCATTGCGGGCACGCCGACCTGCTGCGCGAGTGCGTCGACGGACGGGTCGGCCAGTAGGTCCGGGTGGCTCTCCTCTGGGCAGGCCCGTGGTGCAGTGCCCGTCGATACCTGTCCGTCACCCTGGTCGGAACGTCCGAGCGGGGACCCGGCAGCATTGGATCGAACGTTCCAACCAGGTGACTCGCGGTCATGGCGGCGTCTCACCGCTCGGCCGCTCGTCCGACAGCGACACCCGCCCCGGAGCGACAAGGCAGGCCGGTGCCCCTCTCAGCCGTGGTGCTCGCGGAGTCTCACACGTACGTCGGTGGCGGGGTACGGAACCTCGTCGGGCCAAGCGGCCACGTGCCGCTCGACGAGGTCGCGACGGCGCCCGAAATCGTGATCGATCAAGAGCAGTACGGCCTCAGCCTGAATCCTGATGTCATCGACGCCGACGGCTCGTACGACATGGCCCCACCCCCCAGCATCTCTCTCGCTGCGGTTCCTGGAAACCCTGTCCCGGATGCACTCGATGACGGATCGGCAAGAACCCTCGGCCGGCCCCGCACCACGACAAGAAGGTGTGGCAGTACGCCGTCTGGCGCTGGTGGCGGGGGAGCCTGACCTGTCCCGACCGGCCGCGCCGGCATCCGAACTTCCCCCGGGCGGGCCTGCGGCGGTTCGCCGACGCCCCCGACCCCAAGATGCGCCGACTGGCCCTGGACGACCCCGAGTCGACACCCGCGCTGGTGGAACGGCTCAGCCGTGACCCGGACGGCACCGTCCGCCACGAGGCGGCCGCCGACCTGCGACTGAGCGCCGGCTCCGCCCTGCGCCTGCTGGACGACCCGGAACACCGCGTACGCCAGGCCGCCGCCCACCCCGGGCACCCCGCCGATGTCGTCGCCCTGCTCCTGCTGGACCACCACGTCGCGGCGACCGCCGCCCGGAGCCATCCCCTGCCCGCCGAGGTCGTCCGCCGTATGATCGACCGCGTCACCGGCCGGCCCTCTGCTCCCGGTCCTCACACGGCTCGTGAAAGCCGCGCACCGTAATCGACCGCACCGGCGGCCGCGCTCGCGCGGGCGACTCCGGCTCGGTGGTGTCGACCCCGCACCGACGGTCCGCGGCGGCCCCCGTGTGTGCTCAACCCCGGTACGACTCCAGCAGCCGCCGTAAAGGACACACCATAGCCATATCGACCATCCCGGGGGCAGCCCCCGCACCCGCTACCTCTCCCTCCCCAGGCTCGGTTGTCGCCGTCCGGGATTGCCGGGAACTGCCGATTGCCACCGGGCCTGACCAGCGCCCACGGGCAGCGGTCGCGTCACGACTCCGGCTCCGGCTCCGCTCAGGCCAGGTGACCGGTAGCGGTCCGAGGCTCCTGGGAGTCGAGCTCCCGCGGCGGATCGCTGAGCTGCTCACGCAGATAGTTCCAGGCCACCGCGAGCAGCGCGGCGAGGGGTACCGCGATCAGGCTGCCGACGATCCCGGCCAGGCTGCCGCCCAGAGTCACCGCCAGCAGGACCATCCCCGCATGCAGGCCCAGCCCTCGGCTCTGGATCATGGGCTGGAACACGTTCCCCTCGAGCTGCTGCACCACGGCGATGATCCCCAGCACGATCAGCGCGTCCGCGGGACCGTTCGACACCAACGCGATGAGCACCGCGACCAGGCCGGCGAACAGGGCACCGACGATCGGCACGAACGCCGAGACAAAGGTCAGGACCACCAGCGGGAGCACCAGCGGCACCCCCAGCAACCACAGGCCGATCCCGATGAGGACGGCGTCGAGCAGGCCCACGATCGCCTGGGACCGCACGAACGCGCCAAGGGTGTCCCAGCCGCGCGCGGCCAGCGTCGGCACGTCAGTGGCGAGCCGGCCCGGCAGCTGGCGGGCGAGCCATGGCAGGAACCTCGGACCGTCCTTGAGGAAGAAGAACATGAGGAAGACCGACAGAACAGCGGTGACCACACCGTTCACCACGGTGCTCAACCCGGTGAAGAGGGTGGTGAGCACACTGTCGACACTGTCCTGGACGCGGCTGACCGCGGCGTCGACACCCTCGGTGATCTCGTCGTCGCCAATGTTCAGCGGCGGCCCGGCGGCCCATTCGCGCACCTGGTGGATTCCTTCGACCACGCCGGTGATCAGCTCCCCGGACTGGGACGCCACCGGAACCGCGATCATCGCCACAACACCCGCGGCGGACAGGAGGAAGAGCATCGTCACGGCGGAGGCGGCCAAGGCGGGGGCCCAGCCGTGACGGCGCAGGAAGCGGGCCAGGGGCCAGGTCAGCGTGGTGATCAGGAGAGCGACTATGAGCGGCCATACGACCGACCACATCCGGCCGAGAACCCACACGACCACCGCGACCATGACCAGGACCAGGAGCAGCTCGCCGCAGACCCGCGCCGACGAACGGAGTGCGGCACGGGATCTCGCGGAACTCAGCGTTTCAGACATGGGATCAGCCTATGATCACTTCGGCCACCCCCTGTCACTACTTCGGGAAGAAGCCTACGGAGCACGCGACCTGACACAGCGTCATCACAAGGGTCCGGCGACACCGGGGGCCGGTGAAAGGCAGGCGGTGGCACGTCCCGGACGGCCCCGACCGGCACCGCCTCCCGCACTGGAGGCAGCCGTTGACGGGCCGTGCCTCGAAGCGGCTATGCGAACCGGGCGGTGTCACCCGCTCCCCTGCGCACGATCTCCGGCTCACCGCTGGAGAAGTCGATGACCGTGGTCGGCTCCGTGCCGCAGTCGCCCGAATCGACCACGGCGTCGACGACATGGTCGAGCCGTTCCTTGATCGCCCGGCCCTGGGTCAGCGGCTCCTTCTCGCCGGGCAGCAGGAGGGTGCTGGAGAGCAGGGGCTCACCGAATCCGGCGAGGAGGGCCTGGGCGACAGTGTGATCGGGAATGCGGACCCCGACCGTCCTCTTCTTCGGGTGCAGCAGCTGGCGCGGCACCTCCTTCGTCGCGGGCAGGATGAAGGTGTAGCCACCCGGCGTAGCCGCCTTGATCGCGCGGAACACGTCGTTGTCGATGTTCACGAACCGGCCCAGCTGGACGAAGTCCCCGCACACAAGGGTGACGTGGTGCCGCTCATCGAGATCCCGGATCGACCGGATGCGCCCGATCCCGTCACGACTGCCCCCCAAAGTGATCCTCAACTGGACGGCGTCCATCGACGACCGCAGCCCGATGGTGGAGTACGAGATTCACGTCAACGGCATCCGGCAGGCGACCTCCGGCCGGGCAGGAAGCCCAGGAAGCAGCGGATTGGCTGGTGAACCGCTTCTCCCGACTGGTACCGGGGCTGCCGGTGACCGCCGGCATCGAGTCGGGCAGCGGCCGGTTCCTCGTCACCCTGCGGTGGCCCCACGTTCACCAGCCATGGAAACGGTCCCGTCACCTGATGTTCCGGCGCGCCCGCCGCCGCCACGGTCCCGTGCGCGTGGGCGTGGGCGTGAACAATGGAAGCGGCCCGACAGCACCACCGCACCTCGACCTGAGGTGTGGCGGGGCAGGCGTCGTCGAAGGATTCAGCGCCCGTCAGCGGCACAGTGCCTTGTCCACGACCGCCTCTGCCCGCGCGGTCGTCGCGCCGTCCGGGATGGTGGTGACCGTGACGTTCACCGCACGGCCGTCCGCGGTGACACCGCCGTACGTGCTGAAGCCGGGGATGCCACCGCCGTGGCCCCAGTAGCGGCCGCCGCAGCTCAGCGGGGTGCTCTGGACGCCCAGGCCATAGCGGGCGCCGGTCGGCGCCTCGGTGTCGACAGGGACCGTCTCGCGCATCTCGGCGAGCTGGGCCGGAGCGAGGAGGCGGCCGGAGAAGATCGCACTGTAGAAGCGGTTGAGATCACTGTTGGTGGAGGTCATACCGCCCGCCGCCCAGCCCCAGGAGGGGTCCATCTCGGTGAAGTCACGCCAGGGGCCGTCGGCGGCGAGCTTCTGGTAGCCGTGCGGGTGCTTGCCCCGGATCGACATGTCGCCGGGCGCCGGGAGGTAGGTGTGGCGCAGTCCGACGCGGTCGGTGATCCGCTTCTTGATCTCCTCGCCCAGCGGGCGTCCCGTCACCTTCTGCACGAGCAGTCCGGCGACGACGTAGTTGGTGTTGCTGTACGACCATTTCTGCCCGGGAGCGAAGTCGGCCGGGCGGTCGAGGGCGCGGTCGAGCAGTTCGCGGGGCTCGTAGTAGCGGTGCGGCTCGGTGAGCACCGCCTGCTTGTCCAGGTACTCGGGGAGTCCGCTGGTGTGCTGGAGGAGCTGACGGACCGTGATCTTGCGGCCGTCGATGCCCTCGCCGCGCAGCAGCCCGGGAAGGTAGGTGTCCACCGGCTCGTCCAGGGCGACCTCGCCCTCGCCGACAAGTTGCAGCACGACGGTCGCCGTGAACGCCTTGGTGTTGCTGCCGATCCGGATCGAGCCGTCGCGGGGCACCTCGGCGCCGGTCACCAGGTTGCCGACGCCCGAGGTGTAGTGCCGTACCGTGCCGTCGGCCCGTACGACCCCGGCCAGGGCGCCGGGCGCACCGCCGTCGCGGACCACGGTGTCCAGCTCCCGCTGTACGGGGTCGGCGGCGCGGGCGGTGGTCGCCGCGGCGGCCGCGGGGGTGGTGACCATGCCTGCGGTGAGGGCGGCGAGCGCGGTCAGTGCGGCCGCCCGGAAGGCGGCGCGGGGGGATACGGACATGGTTTGCTCTCTTTCTCGGGTTTATCAGGCCGGACCTTGGCCAGTCGTCGGTCGGACCTTGGCCAGGGGCGTTTCAGCCGGTGGTCGTGAGGGGTTCCGGACGGTGGCCGGCCGTGGTGGATACGGTTGCGGCCGCCCCCTGCTGCCTGCCGTGGCCGTGGCGCCTGCCCGGGCGTACCGGCCACCAGATGCGGCGGCCGAGCAGCGCTGCCGCCGCCGGGACGAGCACAATCGAGAGGACGAACGCGGACAGCAGGATTCCGAGACCCGTCGCGAAGCCGATCTGCTGCGTGGAGGCGTTCGAGCCGACGGCGAGGCTCCCGAAGGACGCGGCAAGGACGACGCCCGCGGTGGCGATGGCCGGTGCCGTGTGGCGTACGGCGCGGGCGACGGCGGCGCGGGCCGTACGCGGGCCCTCCATCTCCTCGCGGATACGGTCGCTGATCAGGATGTTGTAGTCGGTACCGATCGCGACGACGAAGAGGAACAGCACCAGCGGCAGCACGAAGTCGACACCGGGCTTGTCGAGCGCATGCTGGAAGACGAGGGTCGCGGAGCCGAGCGTGGCGGCGAAGCACAGGCCCACGGAGACCAGCAGCACGATCGGAGCGAGCACGCTGCGCAGCAGCACCAGGAGAATCAGCGCGATCAGGCCGACCGCCACGGGGAAGACGGTCCTGAGGTCCTTGCCGACGGCGCTGGAGATGTCCGCGAAGATCGCCGCCGTGCCGCCGACATGGGCCTCCAGGCCCTTCGGAGTATGGGCGGAGACGGTGTCGCGCACCGGCCCCGAGACCAGGTCGCGAGCCGCTTGCGTCCGGGAGTCGGCCGTCAGGTAGACGTCGATGAGGGCGGCGTCGCGCTGCTCGTTGAGGACGGGGGCGCCCACCTTGCCGACGCCTTCGACGCCGGCCAGTTCCCGGGAGAGTCCGCCCAGGGACTCGGTGACGACACGGCCGCCCTCGGGAGCCGTGACGTAGACAGTGGCCGGGTCGGACACACCGGCCGGGAGGACACGGGCGATCTCGGCGGCGGTGGCGGCGGCCCGGGTGTCGTGGTGGGTGCCGCCCTGGCCGAAGTCCATGCGGATGCCGGTCATGCCCATCGCGAGCGCACCGAGCAGGACGACGGAGGCGAGGATCGACGTGAGCGGCCGGCGGGCCACGAAGTCGCCGGTCCGCCCGGCGAGCCCGGGGCGCGGGGTGCGCTTCAGCGCGCCGGAGGGCCAGAACATCCGGCGGCCGGTGACCGCGAGCAGGGCCGGCATCAGCGTGAGGCCGGCCAGGAGCATCACGAGTACGGACACGGCCACGGCGGGACCGAGCACCCGGAACCCTCCGTAGGTCGCGATACCCAGAGTGGCGAAGGCGGCCACGATGGTGAGGGCGGCGGAGGTGACGGCGGTGCCGACGCGGGAGCCGACCTCGGCGGCGACGGCGCGCGGGGACGCGTCGGGGTGTTCCCGCAGCAGCTCGCGGAAGCGGAAGAGCAGGAACAGAAAGTAGTCGACACCGATGCCGATGAGGACGACGCCGATCATGCCGGGCGTCGAGGTGTCCAGCTTGATCCCGGTGAGCAGGGCGCCGCCGACGATCACGCCGGTCGCCGCACCACCCACGATCATGACCGCGAGCAGCGGGATGAACGCGGCGCACAGGCTGCGGAACACCAGCACGTTCACCAGCACGATCAGGCCCAGCATCAGCAGGCCGACGACGTGCTGGGTGGACTCCTCGGCGTCGCGGGTGTCGACCTGGTCGGCGAGGCCGCCGGTGAAACCGGTCCGCAGGTCCACTTGGGCGAAGGCGTCCTCGGTCTGCTCGCGGAAGGCCCGGAACAGGTTGTGCATACCGGTGTCGGCGGTGTTGCCCTCCAGACGTACCGACAGCAGGAGGAAGGTGCGGTCCGGGGCCGTCATACCCACGCTGACCTCGGGCGTCTGCGAATAGTCCGTGGCCAGGAACGGGATCTGGTCGTCACTCTTCGTCACGGTGTCCCCCGGGTCCGGCATGGTCACGCGGCGGCCGCCGAGCTCCTTCGCGACGGATGCCGCGTGCTTCCGGTCGGGTCCCGTCAGCGGTTCGCCGTCGGGCCTGCCGACCAGGACGGTGACCGTGCCGGCGTCGGATGTCACACCGAACCTCTCCTCTGCGACCCGGAGGGCGGCGGCCGAGTCGTAGTTCTTCGGCAGGAAGTCGCCGCTGGACGCCTGCGTCGCGCGGGGCATCAGAGCTCCGGCGATCACGGCGAGGAAGATGCCGATCACCGACCACAGGGCGACGACCTTCCAGGGATGGCGGGAGGAGAACCCGGTCAGGGCGCGGATCACGGCTTGCCTCCGGCAGGGGGAGAAGGGGGGCGGGATCGCCGGGGATTTCCGGACTGCCTTCAGCACATCAGCCGGAACGCGCCGGCTCGTCCGATCCTGGAACGAGATGCGGATTGGGAGCGCGGTACCGCGAGGCCCTCGTCCAGGAGCCTGCTCCCAGGCCGGGATCCCCCTCGGGCTCCATGACCCGGGCCGGGGCTCGGGGAGAATGGATGCCGAGATGGCCGAGGAAGGAACACGATGCCCACCCCCCACACCGCGCCCGCCGCACGGCGCGACCGACAGCCCCTCGGCGACGCACTGCCCTGGACCCGCAACGACGCCCTCGTAGCGATCGGCGCGGCGGCCCTCGACCTGATCGGCTTCACCCTCACCAGTCAGAGCGTCCAGGGCTACGTCCCCGTGACCGGTTGTCTGCTGATAACGATGTCCGCGCTGGCGCTCCTCGCCCGGCGGCGGGCCCCGCTGCTCACCTTCGCGGCCGTCCTGGCCATCGGGCTCGCCGTCCATCTGAGCTGGCCGGTGGGTCAGGGCTTCAACGCCGCCATGATCGTCGCCCTCTACTCCCTCGTACGCGCCCGGAACCCCGCCGTCTACGTACCGGCGGCCCTGGTGAGCGTGGCGTTGCCACTGGTCGGGCGGGAGCCCTGGTCCCAGAGTTCTCTCCTGAGGCTGGCGGGGAACTGTGCGGCCGTGGTGTTCGTCGTCGCCGCCGGACTCGCGATGAACCGCCGGCACCAGGAGGTCGAGGCACACCGCAGGCTGCTCGCCGAGCGGGCCCTGGCCGACGAACGCCGCCGTATCGCCCGCGAGATGCACGACATCGTCGCCCACCACGTCACGACGATGGTGCTGATGGGAGGCGGCGCCCGCGCCAACCTCGACCGGAACCCGGAGGCCGCGCGGGACGCCCTCGTCACCCTGGAGGGCCTGGGGCGCACGGCGCTGCACGAGATGCGGCAGCTCCTCGACGTACTGCGGGCCGACGACGAGGCGCGGGAGGAGACGACCGCGCCGCAGCCCGGCATCGCCGACCTGGAGCGGCTCGTCGCCGAGGCCAGCGCGGCGGGCCTGCCCACGGAGTTCGAGGTACGGGGAGAACCCCGGCCTCTGCCGGCCGGCATGCAGCTGTCTGTGTTCCGTGTCGTGCAGGAAGCACTGACCAACACCCGCAAGTACGCGGGAAACGGCGCCCACGCGCGCGTATGCCTCACGTACGGGGACCAAGGGACGACGGTGGACGTACTGGACGACGGAGAAGGAGCGGCCGGCGGTCTCGGGCCCGCGCCCGGCTCCGGCTACGGCCTGATCGGCATGCGCGAACGCGTCGCACTGCACGGCGGGTCCCTGGAGACGGGCCGGCGCGACGGACAGGGCTACCGGGTCACGGCCCGGCTGCCGCTGCCTAGGGAACAGGGAGCACTGCGGTGAGCGGGATGACAGACGGTACGAGCGGGGCAGACACGCCAGGTACCCCGGAGCCCGCCACCATCCGCGTGCTGATCGCCGACGATCAACTCCTCGTCCGGCACGGCCTCGTGCTCATGCTCGGACCCGAACCCACCGTCGAGGTCGTCGGCGAGGCCGCCGACGGCGCCCAGGCCGTGGACCTCGCTCGGCGGCTGCGGCCCGATGTCGTCGTCATGGACATCCGCATGCCGGTCCTGGACGGCATCGCCGCGACGGAACGGCTCACCCGGGAGGTGCCGGACTGCCGGGTGCTGGCGCTGAGCACCTTCGACATGGACGAGCACGTGGTCGCCGCTCTGCGCGCGGGCGCCTGCGGCTTCCTGCCCAAGGACATCTCGCCCGAAGAACTCGTCACGGCACTGCACGTGGTCCGCAGCGGCGAGGCGGTGGTGGCCCCACGCCTGCTGACCCGCCTCATCTCCTCGCACGTGACGGCCCCGCGACGCCCCGCGACGCCCGCCGCCGGGACCGGGCCTGCGGGCGTCCTGGACGAGCTGACGCCGCGCGAGCGGGAGGTGTGGCGGCTGATCGCCACCGGCCTGGACAACACCGGGATCGCCGCGGAGATGTTCATCAGCCCCTCGACGGTGAAGAACCACATCACCGCGCTCTTCGCGAAGCTCCAGGTCCGCGACCGGGCGCAGGCGGTGATCGCCGCATACGAGGCGGGCCTGGTCAGGGCGGGCGAGCGCGAGTGACGAGGATGGTTCCCGGCGGGGGCGGTGCGCTCAGCCGACGCTGGGCAGGTGGCGCGGCACCTTACGGACCTGCGTCGCCTGCTCGAAGGCGTACGCGTAGCCGAGGAGCCTGGCGTCGCTCGCCTTCGTGCCGAGGAAGGTGACACCGAGCGGGAGTCCCCTGGCGGTGTACCCGGCGGGGACGCTGATCTGGGGATAGCCCGCGGCGACTGAGCTGTTGGTCGTGCTGACGAACGGATTCGTGTCCCCCTCCTTGGCCTGGTGGCCGGCCCCCGGCGCGGGCAGGGCGGTGGGGGTGACGATCGCGTCGAGCTTCTTCGCCTCCAGCACGTCGTCGATCGAGCGGCGGGCGAGGTCGGTGGCGGCGGCACGGTGCGCTCGGTACGCCGGGTCCTTCAGGTCGACGCCGTTCTTCTGCGCCTCCGTGAAGTACATCTGCCCGAACCAGTCCATCCGCTCCAGGTCGCGGTGCTTCTCGTTGTACGCGATGAGACCGGCCAGATGCTTCGGGTGGGAGCCGGGCGTCGCGGCGAGGTAGGCGTTGATGTCGTGCTTGAACTCGGAGAGCAGCGCCGGCAGGAGATGGCCGAGCAGTTCCTTCGGTTCGGTCACGTCGGCGCCCTCCACGACGGTCGCGCCCAGCGCCTTCAGCTTGCGCACGGTCGCCTCGAAGACCCGGTCGACGTCACGGTCCACGCCGATGTGGCCCGCGCGCCAGACCCCGATGCGCTTGCCGCGCAGCGCACCCCGGTCCAGGATCTCGCCGACGTCGGCGGGCAGGGCTCCGGCGGCGGCAGCGGTGTCCGGGTCGGCTGGGTCGGTGCCGCTGATCGCGGCCAGGGTGAGCGCGGCGTCGGTGACGTTGCGGGCCAGCGGCCCCGGGGTGTCGTGGCGGGAGGAGATCGGCACGATGCCGGTACGGCTCGCCACGCCCAGCGTGGGCCGCACGCCGACGGTGGACGTCAGGCCCGCCGGGTCGACGATGGAACCGCCGGTGTCGGTGCCGAGCGTCACCGTGGCCAGGTTCGCGGCGGCGGCGGCGGCCGAACCGCTGGAGGACCCGCCGGCGCTGCGGTCCAGGACGTACGGGTTCCGGGTCAGCCCGCCGACCGCGCTCCAGCCCGCGACGGCACTCGGGTCACGGAAGTTGGCCCACTCCGTCATGTTCGCCTTGCCGAGGATCACGGCTCCGGCCGCGCGCAGCCGCTTCACCACCTCGGCATCCTGGTTCGGCCGCGCGCCGAGGAGCGCGGCCGAACCAGCCGTGGTCGGCTGGCGGTCGGCGGTGTTCATGTTCTCCTTCAGCAGCACCGGGATCCCCTCCAACGGCCCCCGCGCCCCGTGCGTACGGCGCGTCCGGTCGCTGTCCCGTGCGATGTCCTTGGCGTCGGGGTTGACCGTGACCACGGCCTTGAGCCTGGGGTTCAGCGCGCGGATCCGCTTCAGGTACAGGTCGGTGAGCTGCTCGGAGGTGAGCCGCTCGCGGTCCATCGCCCGCTGGATGTCGAGAATGGTCATCCGCTCCAGGTGCGCCCCCCGCACCATGGTGGGCCGGGGTTCGGCTCGGGTGGTCTGCGTGGCCTGAGCTGCCAGGGGGGCGGTCAAACCGATGACCGCAGCGGCCACCAGGGCGCAGTGCAGCGTGGTCCGGATGGTCGGTCGCACAGTGGCTCCTTACTCCCGGACGCGCGACTTCCCTGCCGTTGTGGCTGGTCAGCGGCGCGCCATTCGGCTTCATGGAGCAGAAACAGTAGGTTCGGCGGGATCGTCGCCGACAGTGATCAGGCTCCTGATTCACCGGATTCGTTCTGGGACTCCCGGGGGAGGCGCCACTAGGACCCCGGCCGTGGACGACCCCACCCGGGAGGGGGACGCCATGATGACCCGCATGCCCGGGGCGCCGGCCGGCAGCAAGCGGGGCGGCATCCCGGGAAGATCATTCTGCGCCCCTGAGACCTGCGGAACGCTGAGGGTGCGCGAAGGGCCGATGTCACGAGTGCTCAGGGTCGCGCGCCTCGTCGAATCGGCCCTGTCCCACCAGGGGATCCCGGGGCCGCCGCATCCTGGGTGGCGAACTCTGCTGCTACTCCTGCCTGTACGTCTCCAGCAGCCGCAGCCACACCTCGCTGATCGTCGGGTACGAGGGGACCGCGTGCCACAGCCGCTCGATGGGGACCTCGCCGACGACCGCGACGGTCGCGGAGTGGAGGAGTTCGCCGACGCCCGGGCCGACGAAGGTGACACCGAGCAGAATCTCGCGGTCCAGGTCGACGATCATCCGGGCCCGCCCGCGGTAGCCGACGCCGTACAGGCTCGCGCCGGCGACCGTCGCGATGTCGTGGTCGACGGCGCGGACCCGGTGTCCCGCCGCCTCCGCCTCCGCGAGGGAGAGGCCGACAGCGGCGGCCTCGGGGTCGGTGAACACGACCTGGGGCACGGCGGCGCGGTCGGCGGTAGCCGAGTGGGCGCCCCAGCGGTCGGTCTCCAGCAGGGGGACGCCCTGGGCCCTGGCCGCGATGGCGGCTCCGGCGATACGGGCCTGGTACTTGCCCTGGTGGGTGAGGAGCGCGCGGTGGTTGACATCGCCCACGGCGTACAGCCACTCGCTGCCCTCCACCCGGCAGCTGTCGTCGACCGGCAGCCAGGAGCCCGGCTCCAGGCCGATGGTCTCCAGGCCGAGGTCGTCCGTGCGCGGGGCGCGGCCGGTGGCGAACAGGACCTCGTCCGCCTCGATCCGCTCGCCACCGCCGAGGACGAGGGTGACGGGACCGGTGCCCCCTTCCCGCTCCACGGAGGTCACGGAGGTGTCCCAGCGGATCGTGGCACCGGCTTCGGTCAGGGCGTCCGCGACCTGCTCCCCGACGAAGGGCTCCATACGGGGCAGCAGCCCCCCGCTGCGTACGAGGAGGGTGACGCGGGACCCGAGCGCCTGCCAGGCGGTCGCCATCTCCACGCCCACGACTCCCCCGCCGATGACCACGAGCCGTCCGGGGACCGCCTGGGCGCTGGTGGCCTCGCGGCTGGTCCACGCCCCGGCGCCGTCCAGGCCGGGCAGATCGGGCAGGACCGCGCGGCTGCCGGTGCAGACGGCCACGGCGTGGCGTGCGGTCAGGATGTGGCGCTCGCCCCCTGGGCCGTCGACGACGACCCTCCGGGGCCCGTCGAGCCGGCCGACGCCCCGGTAGAGGCGCGCGCCGGTCGAGTCCAGCCAGGCGACCTGGCCGTCGTCCTTCCAGTGCGAGGTGTTGTCGTCACGGTGGGCGAGCACGGCACCGGCGTCGAGCGGGCCCTGCACGGCCTGGCGCAGACCCGGTACCCGCCGGGCCTCCGCGCGGGCGATCGCCGGGCGCAGCAGCGCCTTGCTCGGCATGCACGCCCAGTACGAGCACTCGCCGCCGACCAGTTCGCCCTCCACGACGGCGGTGCTCAGGCCCGCGGCTCTGAGCCGGTCCGCCACGTTCTCCCCGGTGGGACCCGCGCCCAGCACCACGGCGTCGTACTCGACAGCTTCCGGCCTTGCACCGTCCATGGCGTCCTCTCAGATCCGGTCAGGTCCAGTCAGGTCCAGCGCGCACAAGAAGTCCAGTCTAGGAGCACGCTCGGGGACCCCTCATCTCCAGCGGGGAGTTCGGGCGGTCCGCACAGGCGGAAGGGTCGGGCCGGAGCAGCCGCTGAAGGAGCGGGGCCGGGCGCCGAGGGAGTGGGAGCAGCCCCGCCGGGGGACCGGGACGTACCGACTCCGCGGGCCGGGGTGATCGGCGTGCCGGGACGTGTCCATTGCACAGGCGGGCCCAAGGGGTGCGTTCGGCCGATCGGGCGCGTGCCGCGTCCCGGCGGGGCGACGTCCCGTCGCGGTCTGTACGTCGCCTGCCCGGAGTAGGCCCCCTCCCGCCGGGAGGGGATTCCGCTTCACACCGTCCGGGCTGAGGTCCCGGGACCCCGCCGAGGTGCCCGGCGAGTGATCCACGGCATCCACTGGACACCGAACCGCCGGGCGCCGACCACTGTGGCACGCCGAATCCCGCGCGGGGCCCGAACCCGTCGCCGTGCGACGAGCGTCACTGATGCCGTGATTCCGCCACCACGCCGGGGTGTGGCTCCCGGCGGCCCGGGCAGGGGAGGAATAGGCCGCCCCCGGCGACCGTTGTCCGGGGCGAGAGCCGACCTGGCAGGACGCGTGAATCGCGAATGAACGCGAATGAAAGGGATGAGGTAGGACGTCATGAGCACTGTTGAGCTCACCAAGGAGAACTTCGATCAGATCGTGTCCGACAACGACTTCGTACTGATCGATTTCTGGGCTTCTTGGTGTGGTCCGTGCCGTCAGTTCGCCCCGGTGTACGAGGGGGCGGCGGAGCGCCACCCCGATCTGGTGTTCGCGAAGGTCGACACGGAGGCCCAGCAGGAGCTGGCCGCGGCGTTCGAGATCCAGTCGATCCCGACACTGATGATCGTCCGGGAGAATGTCGCGATCTTCGCGCAGCCCGGCGCGCTGCCGGAGGCCGCGCTGGAGGATGTCATCGGCCAGGCCCGTGCCCTGGACATGGACAAGGTGCGCCAGTCGATCAAGGACGCCGAGGCCGCGGCGAGCAACGGGGAACGGCCCCAACAGGGCTGACCCGCCGCACCCGGCCGGGGTCGGCGCACGGCAGGCCCGGCCCCTGGCGGTGCGATCGTCGGGGGCCGAGGGGCTCCGCACGACCCGGGCCATGGGCCCCACGGCCCCGACCGACGACATGTCGTCATGCGTCCTGACGTCAGGACGGCCTCAGTACGCGGGCCGACAGCCCGTAGTCGAGCTCGAAGCCGTCCACGAGCAGTGCCTCGACCGTGAGGGTCTCCGGGTCGATGTCGGCCACCATTCCATGGCCCGCGTAGCGCGGATAACCGGAGGCCCCCCACTCACCCGTCGCCTCCACGACGGCCGAGCGGATGGCGGCCGCGGTCAGGGCCGCCGTGTCGTCGTCCTCCAGGTGCTCGGGCACCAGCAGGACCTCGAAGCGCTGCGCGTCATCTGTGCTCATACAAGGACGCTAGGCAGCGACCGGCCGGGGCGCACCCGGACGGGCCCTCAGCTCGATTCCCGGTGCACCGCCCTCACCCCCATCAGATCGTGGGTCTCCGGCTCGTTCTCGGGGTCGCGCACCACCCGGTCGACGAGTTCGGCGAGCCGTCTGCCGGTCACCAGATCGATATGGACCGTGCTCAGCCGGGGCCGCAGCAGCCTGCCGAGCAGCAGATCGTCGGAGCCGATCATCGCGGTCTCGTCCGGCACCCGGATGTCCTCGTCCTTGAGGGCACGCATCAGCAGGGCGGCGTAGTCGTCGTTGTAGCTGAAGACGGCGTCGAGCCCGATCCCGCGCCAGCGGGCCGCGAGCGCGGCGGCCGACTCCTCGGTGTAGGCGAGGGGCAGCCGCTCGATCCGCGCTCCCGCGGCCTCGGCGACCCGGCGGGCACCCTCCAGCCGGGGCTCGGAGAACAGCTCAAGCCCGGGCTCCTGGGGCATGACCACCCCGATGGCCCGCCGGCCGCGCCCGGCCAGATGGCCGACGGCGCAGGCGCCGACCTCGGCCTGGTCCATGACGAGGGAGTGGGCGCCCTCAACCCGCCGGGGGCCGAGGGTTATGACGGCCTTGGCGCCGGAGCGCTTGAGGACACCGACACCGTTCGGGGTGAGCCCGACCTCACCGAGCGACACGACCGCGACGGGCCGCAGCTCGGCCCAGGCACGGGCCGCCTCGTCACCGGCGAGGCCCAGGCTGCCGTACTGCACCACGGTGTAGTCGAGCCGGCGCAGGGACCACTGGAGTTCGCCGAAGAACCGGTTGTAGAGCGGCCCCACCGGGAAGCTCGCCGTGGGCAGCAGGACCATCCGGGTGTGCCCCGCGCGCAGGCTGCGGGCCGCGGCGTGGGGCACGTAGCCCAGTTCCTCGGCGGCCTCGCGGACACGCCGGCGGGTGGGTTCGCTGATGCGGACGGAGGAGGTGTTGTTGAGTACGTACGAGACCGTGGCCCGGGAAACCCCCGCTAACCGGGCTACGTCTGCGCTGGTGGGAACGGAGCGCTCCGCGGACTGTCTGGGTGTCTGGCTCATCGCTCTCTGCATTTTTCCAGAACAAACCTGTGCGTCATCCACGTGATGGCCGGGATGCACCGCGCATCTATTTTCCGCCGGTCAATGCCGGTCGGCGCCGGTCGGCGCCCGTCTGCGCCCGTCTGCGCCCGTCAACGGAGCGCGGTCCGGCGGTGCGGGGCCGGGGCGGCCGCCGGCACCGCCGTGCGGATCCGGAACCCGGCCCACGCGCCCACCGCGGGTCCGGGTGCGGGCGGCCGGATCAGATCCGGAGCCCCTGGCCGTCCCCACGGCCGGCTCCCGCGTCCGGACCGGCGGCGGTGACAGCGGAGAAGGTGCCTTCGAAGGCGCGGTAGGTGTTCTTCTCCTTCGAACGGTCCAGCACCGCGAAGACGGTCTCCTCGAAGTGGCCCGCGAACCGGCCGTCCCCGGTGAGCAGGGCGTGGAAGGTGCCCGCGACCGTCTCGGGGGCGTTCTGGAAGACCCCGCAGCCCCAGGCCCCGAGCACCAGACGGCGGTATCCGTGCGCCGCGGCCGTCTCCAGCACCCGTTCGGCGCGCCCGGCGAGGGCGGCCGGAATGCGATGGGCACGGTCGGGGGTCCTGCGCGCGATCACCCCCGCGTTCGGCGCGGGTGAGGTGAGGAAGCCGACGGTGTACGGGCTCTCCAGCAGCCGGCCCCTGTCGTCGCGGAAGACGGGGACGCCGGGTGAGTGGATGACCCGGTCGGAGTAGAAGGGGTCCCGGTCGGCCCGGTGGTGCTCGTAGTACTCGGGCGCGCGCAGCAGGGTCGCATAAAGCGCGGAGGCTCGGCACAGCGCCTCCTCCTGGGCCTGCGCGCCGTTGAGAAAGCCTCCGCCGGGATTGCGCGCGGAGGCGAAGTTCAGCACGGCGACGGGCCCGGGGGCCGCCGCGGTGAGGCGCCGGGCGGCCTGGGTGCTGCTCTCACCGGTGACCTGGAAGACCGTCTTCCGGCCGCTGTCCGCGGTGACCGGTACGGCCTCGGGCCCGTACATCCGGGCTCCGGCCAGCGCCGCGGACACATCGGGAGCAATGGTGACCTCGCGCCCGTCCGGGGCCAGATAGTGGCCGGTTTCAACAATCTTCTGGGTTTCCCGCGCGATCCCCCGCAAACGTGCGCTCATGGTCGTTCATGCTGCCTGACCTGCGGCGGAGGGGCGAGCCATTTTCCCGGGGGCGCCGAATCCACGCGGATGTGTGTGGCGTAACCACGGGTCGTGCGCCGGGGGCGCTCTTGTGCGGAGCTGAGAACGTGGCCTTAGGTTGGCAGGGTGCCTTCGAAAGAGGAGCCGATCATGCGACACACGGACGCCGGCGACTACGGCCGGCCCATAGCGGAAGAGGAAGCAGAGGACCTTCTGCGGGGCATCTGCTTCAAGACCGGACCGCCCAGGACCGTGGGTGTGGAACTGGAATGGCTCGTCCAGGAACAGCGCGGCCCCCGCCACCCCGTCCCCGCCGACCGGCTCAGGTCGGCACACGACCGGGTGCGCTCCCTGTCACTGAACTCGGCTCTGACCTTCGAGCCCGGCGGGCAGCTGGAACTCAGCTCCTCCCCCGCCCCCTCCCTGATGGAGTGCGTCGACTCCGTCGCCGACGATCTGGACGCCGTACGCGCCTCGCTCCGGACGGACGGCCTCACTCTCACCGGTATCGGCATCGACCCCTGGAATCCGCCGCGCAGACTCCTGCGGGAGCCCCGTTACGACGCCATGGAGGCGTTCTTGGACCGCACGGGTCCGTGCGGTCGCGTCATGATGTGCAGTTCCGCCTCCATCCAGGTGTGTCTGGACGCCGGGGAGGAGGAGCCGGGCCCGCTCGGGCTCGGCAGGCGCTGGCGGATGGCGCATCTGCTGGGCGCGGTCCTGACGGCCGCGTTCGCCAATTCTCCGGTGATGGAGGGCCGCTACACCGGCTGGCGGTCCACCCGGCAGGCCATCTGGGCCGAACTCGACGCCGTACGGCCGATCGCGCCGCCGCTGGACCGGGAGCCGCGCGCCGCGTGGACCGGCCACGTACTGGACGCGCCCGTGATGTGTGTGCGCAGCGCGGACGGGCCCTGGGTGCGGCCGGAAGGGCTGACCTTCCGGCGGTGGATGCGCTCGGGCGGCCCGCGCCCGCCCACCCGTCAGGACCTCGACTACCATCTGACGACGCTCTTCCCGCCCGTACGGCCCCGTGGCCATCTCGAACTGCGCATGATCGACGCCCAGCCCGGCGACGACGGCTGGCTGGTACCGCTCGCGGTCACGGCGGCCCTGTTCGACGACCCCGAGGCGGCCGAGACCGCCTACCGCGCCGTCAAACCGCTGGCGGAACACGCCGGTTCCCGCCCGGCGCCGCGCAATCCGCTCTGGCTCGACGCCGCGCGCTACGGCCTGGCCGATCCCGAGCTGCGCGCGGTGGCGCTCACCTGCTTCACCGCCGCCCTGGAGGCCCTGCCGAGGATCGGCGCGTCGGGCGCGGTGTGCGAGGCGGTCGCCGCCTTCCACGAGAAGCACGTCCTGCGGGGCCGGTGTCCCGCCGACGATCTCCGTGTCCCGGCTGCGGGACCCGGGATGTACGGGGTGTCCATCCCGTCGTACGGGGATTCGCGAGGCCCCTCGTACGGAAGTCCGCGAGGCCCCTCGTACGGGGATCCGCAGGGGAAGGAGCCGACCCCATGACCGACCGTCCCACGACCGGCCACCGCACAGCGGGCCCCGGCGGCACAGTAGGTGTCCGGAAGCCAACCGCCCCACAGACCAGTGGACTCACATCGGGCGAGCTGCGCCGCCGCGCGCTCGACGCGCTGACCGCCGCGCGGGAGCGCACCGCGCTCCTCACCGGCTGTGTCGACGACCACGATCTCACCGCCCAGCACTCCCCGCTGATGTCACCGCTGGTCTGGGACCTGGCGCACATCGGCAACCAGGAGGAGCAGTGGCTGCTGCGCACGGTCGGCGGTCGCGAGGCCCTGCGGCCGGAGATCGACTCCGTCTACGACGCCTTCGAGCACCCCCGGTCCGTACGGCCCACCCTGCCCCTGCTCCCGCCCGCCGAGGCACGCCGTTATGCCTCCGACGTCCGGGGGCGGGTGCTGGACATCCTCGACGCCGCCGAGCTGGAGGGGACCCCGCTCACCGACTCCGCGTTCGCGTTCGGCATGATCGCCCAGCACGAGCAGCAGCACGACGAGACGATGCTGATCACCCATCAGCTGCGCCGGGGCCCCGCGGTGCTCAGCGCGCCGGAGCCGCCCCGGGGGTCCGCCGCCGGGCTGCCGCCCGAGGTCCTGGTCCCCGGCGGCCCGTTCACCATGGGCACCTCCACCGAGCCCTGGGCGCTGGACAACGAACGTCCCGCCCACGAACGCACGGTCCCCGCCTTCTGGCTGGACACGGTCCCGGTGACATGCGGCGCGTATCTCGCCTTCATCGAGGACGGCGGCTACCGGGATCCCCGCTGGTGGGCCCCCGAGGGCTTCGGGCAGATCCGGCGGCACGACATCACCGCGCCCCTGTTCTGGAGGCACGAGGGCGGCCAGTGGCTGCGCCGCCGCTTCGGAGTGGTCGAACCGGTACCGCTCGACGAGCCGGTGCTGCATGTGAGCTGGTACGAGGCCGACGCGTACGCCCGCTGGGCCGGGCGGCGGCTGCCCACGGAGGCGGAGTGGGAGAAGGCCGCCCGCCACGACCCCGACTCCGGCCGTTCACGCCGCTACCCCTGGGGCGACGGCGATCCGACACCCGGGCACGCCAATCTGGGCCAGCGCCATCTGCGGCCCGCCCCCGCCGGCGGCTACCCCCGGGGGGCGTCCCCGCTCGGGGTGCACCAGCTGATCGGGGATGTGTGGGAGTGGACGTCCAGCGACTTCCTGCCCTACCCGGGCTTCGCCGCCTTCCCCTACCGGGAGTACTCGGAGGTGTTCTTCGGCAGTGCCCACAAGGTCCTGCGCGGCGGCTCCTTCGCGGTGGACGAGGTGGCCTGCCGCGGCACGTTCCGCAACTGGGATCTGCCCGTGCGGCGGCAGATCTTCGCCGGGTTCCGCACCGCGCGGGACGCCGGCGACGCACCCCGGGGCCGGGCCTGATGTGCCGCCACATCGCGTACACCGGGGAGCCGCTGGCGCTCGGCGAGGTGCTCAGCGAGCCGCCGCACGGCCTGCTGAAGCAGTCCTGGGCACCGCGCCGCCAGCGCCACGGCACCGTCAACGCCGACGGCTTCGGCGTCGGCTGGTACGCGGAGGGCGACCCGGTGCCCGCGCGCTACCGCCGCGCGGGGCCCGTCTGGGCGGACCTCTCCTTCGCCGACCTCGCCCGGGTGATCCGCACCCGGACGCTGCTCGCGGCCGTGCGCGACGCCACCGAGGCCGGTGCCGACGGCGAGGCCGCGGCGGCGCCCTTCGCCTCCGGGCCCTGGCTGTTCAGCCACAACGGCGCGGTCACGGGCTGGCCCGGCTCCCTCGCCCCGCTCGCGCTGACGCTGCCCCCGGCCGAGCTGCTCTCGCTGGAGGCACGCTGTGACGCGGCCCTGCTGTGGGCGCTGGTGCTGCACCGGCTGCGCGACGGCGACGAAATGGGCCAGGCGCTGGCCGACACCGTCCGCGACTGTGCCGGGGCCGCGCCCGGCTCGCGGCTCAACTTCCTGCTCACCGACGGTGAGCAGATCGCGGCGACCGCGTGGGGGGACTCGCTGTGGTACCTCGCCGAGCCCGGCGTCAGGACGGCCGTGGCCTCGGAGCCGTACGACGACGATCCGCGCTGGCGCGAGGTGCCCGACCGCACCCTGCTCACCGCGACCCGAGCCGATGTTCTCCTGACCCCCCTCAAGGAGCCCCCTTCGTGAGCCCGTACCGGATGACCCGCACCCTGCCCGAGGACGCCACCGGAGCCGCCCTGCGCGCCGACGTCCTCGACGGTCTGACCCGTATGCCCAAGGCGCTGCCGCCCAAGTGGTTCTACGACGCCCGCGGCAGCGAACTGTTCGAGGAGATCACCCGGCTGCCCGAGTACTACCCCACCCGGGCCGAGCGGGAGATCCTCATCGGCCGCGCCCCCGAGATCGCCGCCGCGACCGGTGCCCGCACCCTGGTGGAGCTGGGCTCGGGCTCGTCCGAGAAGACCCGCCATCTGCTGCGGGAGCTGACCGGGCTGCACAGCTATGTCCCGGTCGATGTGAGCGA
Source organism: Streptomyces sp. NPDC051018 (assembly GCF_044456085.1). Classification (NCBI taxonomy): domain Bacteria; kingdom Bacillati; phylum Actinomycetota; class Actinomycetes; order Kitasatosporales; family Streptomycetaceae; genus Streptomyces; species Streptomyces sp. NPDC051018. The sequence goes on along the minus strand of NZ_JBITFN010000002.1, from coordinate 322,238 downwards.
GAGCGCGCTCACGGGCGCCGCCGAGGCGCTGCTGGAAGGCCATCCCTCGCTCCATGTGCACGCGCTCATCGCCGACTTCACCCGGGGGCTCGTGCTGCCCGAGACGCCCGGCCCCCGGCTGGTCGCCTTCCTCGGCGGCACGATCGGCAATCTGCTGCCCGCCGAGCGCGCGGAGTTCCTGCGTTCGGTGCGGGCCCTCCTGGAGCCCGGTGACGCACTGCTGCTGGGGACCGATCTGGTGAAGGACGAAGCGGTGCTCGTGCGGGCGTACGACGACGCGGCCGGGGTGACGGCCGCGTTCAACAAGAACGTGCTCAACGTGCTCGCCCGGGAACTGGACGCGGACGTCGACCCGGACGACTTCGACCATGTGGCGCTGTGGGACCGGGACCGCGAGTGGATCGAGATGCGGCTGCGCGCGAGGACCGCGCTGAGCGTGAAGATCCCCGAACTGGATCTGCTGGTGCCGTTCGAGGAGGGCGAGGAACTGCGTACGGAGGTGTCGGCGAAGTTCCGTCAGGAGGGGGTACGCGGTGAACTCGCCGCCGCGGACATGGAGCTGGCGCGGTGGTGGACGGACTCGGCGGGCAGATTCGCGCTCTCGCTGGCCACGGCGGCGGGCTGAGCCCGCCCGCCCCGGCACACGGCGGGCGGGCCGGATCCCCTCACCGCCCGCTCGGCCGCCCGGGCCAGTGAGCGGCGGTCGGGATGGCTCCCGGCGGGGATGACCGGCAGAAGCCGTATCTCCGCCGTGAGGCCGCCCGTCCTGGCGACCCGCCACAGGGAGGCGGGCAGGGTGTCGTCGCCGACGAAGGCGGCGGCCGCCGTGGGCCGGTAGGTGATACGGACGGGCTGGACGGCCGCGCCCGCGTCCAGGGCGGCCTGGAAGACGGCGTGCCGGAAGCGGCCCTGCCGGCGACCGCACCAGGTGCACCCCTCCGGGAAGGCGATGATCCGCGCTCCGCCCGCGAGGGCGGTGGCCATCGTGCGTACCGTGCCGGGCAGCGCCCGGAGCCGGTCGCGCTCCAGGTAGACGGTGCCTCCCCCGGAGGCGAGGGGACCGAGCACCGGCCACCCGGCGATCTCGGCCTTGGCCAGCATCCGGCCGGGCAGGACGGCGGCGATCAGCGGGATGTCCAGCCAGGAGATGTGGTTGGCGACCACCAGGGTGCCGGGGGCTCCCGGGCGCCCGGTGATCCGTACGTCCACCCCGAAGGCGCGCAGGACGGCCCGGGTCCAGCGGACGGCCGCCCGGTGCCGCAGCCGGGTCCCCGCCCGCTTCCCGGCCACGGCCGCCACGAGGGCGGCCCCGGGGGCGAGCAGGACTCCGGTGAGGACGGTCAGCAGCCCCGCGGACAGCCGGGCGGCGGCGGTGAGTCCGCTCACGGTCCGGCCGTGGTGCGTCGCACAGCCGGCGGGGGTGCAGGGCGCACCGGGCAGCCAGGGGCCCGGTGTCCCGGCACGGCCCGGGCGTGCGGGTATCACGCGGTGATGGCGGATCACGGGGAGGTGAGGGAGAGGAAGTGCCGCAGATAGCGGGGGTGGATCCGGCGCAGCGAGAGCAGGACGTACAGGTCGGCGACGCCGAAGTCCGGGTCGTGGGCGGGTGCTCCGCACACCCAGGCCCCGAGCCGCAGATAGCCGCGGAGGAGGGCGGGCGGTTCCGTACGCGCATCGGGGGCCGGGGCCGTGGCGGGGGCGTTCCAGAGCCTGTGCGGGGTGACCCAGTACTCCTCGGGCGCCAGATGCCGGGTCCGCACGGTCCGCCAGGTGGCCGCCGCGAGGGCGCCGCCGTCGGCGAGGGGCACGGAACAGCAGCCACCCAGCCAGTTGTGGCCGGAGCGGGTGGCGTAGCGGGCGAGCCCGGCCCAGATGAGGGCGATGACGGCGCCGTTGCGGTGCAGCGGGTGCACACAGGAGCGGCCGACCTCGATGAGGTCGTCGCGGATCGGTGCGAGGGAGGTCAGATCGAACTCGGTCTCGGCGTAGAGCCGCCCCGCGACCCGCGCCCGCTCGGGCGGCAGCAGCCGGTAGGTGCCGACGACCTCTCCCGTGGCCGTCTCACGGACCAGGAGGTGATCGCAGTACGCGTCGAACGCGTCGGCGTCCAGTCCCGGCTCGGGAGAGGCCCCGTTGCCGACGAGCGTCGCGCCCATCTCACCGGCGAACACCAGGTGGCGCAGCCGCTGCGCCGCCCGTACCTCGTCCTGGTCACGGGCGAGGGAGACGACATAGCGGGGCGGTCCGCCGGCGGCCGGCTGCGCGGGAGGGACGGCGGAGAGGGGGCCCGGGGGCCGGGGGGACGACGGTACGGACAGGGGTGGGGGAACGACGGCAGGCGAGGCGTGCATGGCTGTCTCCTGTGCCGGACGGGAAGGGGGCGGACCACGGGTGCGGTGGTCCGTCCCTCTACTTCTTCCGTGACCGGCTGGATTCGGGATGACAGCCCGGCGGAGAACACATGTGCGGCATCTGAATGCCGGGGGGGGTGCCGCACGGGCCGGAGGGGCGGCAGGCGCCGGGGCGCCCTGCGGGCCCCTCCCGCCCGGGGTACGGCTTATCCCGGCGACAGCAGCCGGGTGATCTGGTCGGAGGCGACCTTGGCCTTGTCGTCGATCTTGCCGCCCTGGAGGACGGCCGTCATATAGACCTTGATCGGGTTGTCGGTCTCGACGTCGGCCCACTTGGCGGAGTTGGGGGTCGCCTTGCTGCCCTTGGCGGACGCCCCCTGGGCCATCGCCCGGGTGGCCTCCTCGTCCGCGATGACGTTCGCGAGGGCTTCCTTGTTGGGCACGTAGTTCATCGTCTGCGCGAGGTCGGTCTGCCAGCGTTCGCTCGCCAGCTCGGTGACGACGTCGATGGCGGCGCCGCGCTCGGACGCCTTCTTCGGGATGATCAGATCGGAGCCGCCGGTGAAGACCGCGCCGGACTCCTTGCCCGACTTGCCCGGGATGGGGAAGTAGCCGAGCTTGCCCTTGAGGGCGGGGTTGTTCTTCACGATCTGGGCCGCGGCGCCGGGTGTGTCGATCAGCTGGGCGACATCGCCCTTGGCGAAGACCCCCGCCTGGGGCGGTGTCCGCTCGTCGGCGTTCTTGGGGCCTTTCCCGAGCGCCTGGAGCTTCTTGTAGAACTTCATGCCCCGCAGCGCCTCGGGGGAGTCGAGCGCCCCGATCCAGTCGCCGTCGGTCTCGGTGGCGAGTTCGCCGCCCTCCTCCCAGATGAAGCCTGCGAGGGTGTACCAGTCCTGGCCCGGGAGGTAGATGCCCTGGGTGCCGCCCCGGTTGAGCTTCTTCGTGATGTCGATCCACTCGGCGTACGACTTGGGCGGCTTGACCCCCTCGCGATCGAAGAGGTCCTTGTTGTAGATCACGACCCGGTTGGCGGCCCACCAGGGGATGCCGTACTGCGAGCCGTTGATATTGCCGGGTTCGGCGAGGCCGGGGAGCCATTCGTCACTGCCGAGATCCCGGACGGACTCCAGGGTGAGGTTGGTCAGGGCGTCCGTCTCCGCGTACTGCGCTACCTGGGTGTTGCCGACCTCGATGACATCGGGGGTGTCGTCGCCCTCCAGTGCGGCGTGGACCTTCTTCCCGATGCCGGTCCAGTCCTGGAAGGTGAACTCAAGCTTCACCGAAGGATGGTTCTTCTCGAAGTCCTTGGCGAATCGGTCCAGGAAGTCGTCGGAGACGCTGTCCTTCATGAGCCATATTCGAACCGTGCGCTGGTCCTCCCCGGTGCCTGGGATGATCCCGCAGCCTGCGAGCGCGAGAGCGCTGACCAGCGCGACAGCGGGGGGGAGTGGGCGGATTCTCACAGCGTTCACCTTATGGCAAAGAAAATGTGAACCCGGAGGGGGATGGCGGGCGTAAGGCTCGCCCGGGCGTGGGTGGATTTTGGTATGGACCAATGCGAGCGGTCAACCCCTCGGTGACCGACATCTCGCGCGGCGGCGGGGGGTGGGGCACGGTGGAGTGAGCGAGCGAGAGGAGCACCACCCCCATGTCGAACCACACCTACCGGGTCACCGAGATCGTCGGCACCTCCCATCAGGGCGTCGACCAGGCAATCCGCAACGGCATCGGGCGCGCGAACCAGACGCTGCGGGGCCTCGACTGGTTCGAGGTGACTCAGGTCCGCGGCCATATCGTCGATGGTGAGATCGAGCACTATCAGGTCGGGCTGAAGGTCGGCTTCCGTCTTGAGGACGGCGACTGACGCGGCCGGCACGGGCCCCGGGGAGCCGTAGGGGCGCGAGCGGCCGCCCCGCCGGACGGGTCCGGTCGCCGGGCTCCCCGTACGGCGCATCAGGTACGCCCCTCGCGCTCCTGGGCGACCGCCATGGCCGCCGAAGTCGCCGCCCAGGTGGCCCGTACGACCCGCAAGCCGGCGCGCTCGGCCTCGTCGCACACCAGCCGGTCGTCGTCGACGAGCATCCGGATCTCACGGCCGGCGCCGAGGCGCCGGAGGACCTCCAGCTTGGCCGTACGGGCGGGCCTGCGGTCGCCGTCGCGCCGCATGTGCAGCTTTCCTCCGGGCAGCCCCCGCGCGGACAGCCAGGCCACGGTGTCCCCGCGGCACCGCTCCGGCCGCCCGGTCAGATACACCACCTCGCACTCCCCCGCCGCCCGCAGGCACCGTTCGACGCCCTCGGCGAGCGGCGGATCCATCGGCGCGGCGGCGAAGAAGGCGTTCCAGTCGCGCGGTCTGCGCTCCAGGAAGTGCTGCCGGTGCGCGGAGTCCGCGAGCGTGCCGTCAAGGTCGAAAACAGCCAGAGGTCTGCTCGTTCGGTTCACGGGCACAGCGTAGGCACGACCACGGCGATTCCTCCGGCCGATAAGCCATTTCACGGGCCGGCGGCCGTCGTCCACCGTGGTGTCCGGACGCCGGGCGGATCGTGGACCGAACCGATGGCACATGCGGCTGCCCCTTCCCGGCCCTTGCGAAGGCGAAGCCGTCAAGGGAGAACCGTCAAGGGAGCACCGACAAGGTGAAGGAGTCGGGTGGCGCGGGCCGTGCGGGCCTGAGGGCCTGAGGGCGCGAAACCTACCGCCGGGAACGGCGGCCGGCCCGCAGCCACTCCTTGTTCATCGCGGAGATCGACGGCAGCGGAATGCCCTTGGGGCAGGCCGTCGCACACTCCCCCGTCAGGGTGCAGCCGCCGAAGCCCTCCTCGTCCATCGTGGCCACCATGTCCAGCACCCGGCTCTCCCGTTCGGGAGCGCCCTGCGGCAGCACATTGAGGTGATTGATCTTCGCTGAGGTGAAGAGCATCGCCGAACCGTTGGGGCAGGCGGCGACACAGGCACCGCAGCCGATGCACTCCGCGTGCTCGAAGGCGTAGTCGGCGTCCGGCTTGGGCACCGGGGTCGCGTGGGCGTCGGGCGCGGCTCCGGTCGGGGCGGTGATGTAGCCGCCCGCCTGGATGATCCGGTCGAAGGCCGAGCGGTCGACCACCAGGTCCTTGATCACCGGGAAGGCGGCGGCCCGCCACGGCTCGACGTCGATGGTGTCGCCGTCCCGGAAGGACCGCATATGGAGCTGGCAGGTCGTGGTGCGCTCCGGCCCGTGGGCGTCACCGTTGATGACCAGGCTGCACGCGCCGCAGATGCCCTCGCGGCAGTCGTGGTCGAAGGCGACCGGGTCCTCGCCGCGCAGGATGAGTTCCTCGTTGAGGGTGTCGAGCATCTCCAGGAACGACATGTCCGGGGAGATGCCGTCGACCTCGTAGATGGCCATCGCGCCGGGGGCGTCGGCGCCGTTCTGGCGCCAGACGCGGAGGTTGAGCTTCATGCGTAGCTCCGCTGGGTGGGGTGGACGTACTCGAAGACCAGGGCTTCCTTGTGCAGCACGGGCGCCCGGCTGGTCCGGGCGAACTCCCAGACGGCCGCGTAGCCGAACTCCTCGTCGTCGCGGGCCGCCTCGCCGTCCGGGGTCTGGGACTCCTCGCGGAAGTGGCCGCCGCAGGACTCGACGCGGTGGAGGGCGTCGAGGCACATCAGCTCGGCCAGTTCCAGATAGTCGACGATCCGGTTGGCCTTCTCCAGCGACTGGTTGAACTCCTCGCCGGTGCCCGGCACCTTGATGCGCCGCCAGAACTCCTCCCGGATCCGGGGGATACGGTCCAGCGCCTTGCGCAGTCCCTCCTCCGTACGGGCCATTCCGCAGAACTCCCACATCAACTCGCCGAGTTCACGGTGGAAGGAGTCGGGGGTGCGGTCGCCGTCCACGGCCAGCAGCAGATGCAGCCGGTCCTCGGTCTCGGCGAGCACCTCGGCGACCTCCGGGTGCGAGTCGTCGGGCCTGTCGCCGAGCGGGGTGCGCGCCAGATAGTCGTTGATGGTGGACGGCAGGACGAAGTAGCCGTCGGCGAGGCCCTGCATCAGCGCGGAGGCACCGAGGCGGTTGGCCCCGTGGTCGGAGAAGTTGGCCTCGCCGATGGCGAAGAGCCCCGGAACGGTCGTCTGGAGGTCGTAGTCGACCCAGAGTCCGCCCATCGTGTAGTGCACGGCCGGATAGATCCGCATGGGAACCTCGTACGGGTTCTCGGCGGTGATCCGCTCGTACATGTCGAAGAGGTTGCCGTACTTCTCCTCGACCTCCGCCCGGCCGAGCCTGGTGATCGCGTCGGCGAAGTCGAGATAGACGCCCTGGCCGCCCGGGCCCACACCCCTGCCCTCGTCGCAGACGTTCTTGGCGGCGCGGGAGGCGATGTCGCGGGGCACGAGATTGCCGAAGGAGGGGTAGATGCGCTCCAGGTAGTAGTCGCGCTCGTCCTCGGGGATCTCGTTCGCCGGACGCCGGTCGCCGCGCGCCTTGGGGACCCAGATCCGGCCGTCGTTGCGCAGGGACTCACTCATCAGCGTCAGCTTGGACTGGTGGTCCCCGGTGCGCGGAATGCAGGTGGGGTGGATCTGGGTGAAGCACGGGTTGGCGAAGTACGCCCCGCGGCGGTGGGCGCGCCAGATCGCGGTGGCGTTGGAGTTCATGGCGTTCGTCGACAGATAGAAGACATTGCCGTAGCCGCCGGTCGCCAGCACCACGGCGTCGGCGAAGTGGCTGGAGATCTCCCCGGTGACGAGGTCGCGCGCGACGATCCCGCGCGCCCGGCCGTCGACGACGATCAGGTCGAGCATCTCGGTACGGGCGTGCAGACGGACGTTGCCCGCCGCGATCTGCCGGGAGAGCGCCTGGTAGGCGCCGAGCAGCAGTTGCTGCCCTGTCTGGCCCCTGGCGTAGAAGGTACGGGAGACCTGGACCCCGCCGAAGGAGCGGGTGTCGAGCAGTCCGCCGTACTCACGGGCGAACGGGACTCCCTGGGCCACGCACTGGTCGATGATCTCCACGGAGATCTGGGCGAGCCGGTGCACATTGGACTCACGGGCCCGGAAGTCGCCGCCCTTGACGGTGTCGTAGAACAGACGGTGGATGGAGTCTCCGTCGTTGCGGTAGTTCTTCGCCGCGTTGATACCGCCCTGGGCGGCGATGGAGTGGGCGCGGCGCGGTGAGTCCTGGTAGCAGAACTGCTCGACGTGGTAGCCCTGTTCGCCGAGGGTGGCGCCCGCGGCCCCGCCGGCCAGCCCGGTGCCGACGACGATGACGGTGTGCTTGCGGCGGTTCGCCGGGTTGACCAGCTTGGCCTCGAAGCGGCGGCGGTCCCAGCGTTCGGCGATCGGGCCGTCGGGGGCCCTGGTGTCGGTGATCGGCGCGCCGGTCTCGTACTGCGTGTAACTCATCTCAGCTCACCACTCCGGTCATGACGGCGACGGGTACGGCGACGAAGCCCGCGGTCAGCACGAGCGCGAGGCCGTTGGCGACGGCCTTGAGGGCGCGGTCGCGGGTGGCGCTGCCGGCGCCGAGGGTCTGGGCGGCGCTCCAGAATCCGTGTCTGATGTGCAGACCCACGGCGAGCATCGCGACGAGATAGATCACATTGCCGTACCAGGTGGAGAAGGTGGCGACGACGTTCTCGTAGGGGCGGCCCGGCTGGGCGTTCTCGTTCACGGTCAGCGTGGTCAGATCCAGGATGTGCCAGACGATGAACAGGGCGACGATGATCCCGCCCCAGCGCATCGTGCGGGTGGCGTAGCTCGACCGCCGGCGCCGGTGCACATACTTCTCGGGGCGGGCCCGGATGTCGCGCCTGCTGAGCTGGTACGCGGAGACCGCGTGCGCCACGACGGCGGCGAGCAGCACGATCCGGACGATCCACAGGGCCCACTCGTGGTGCAGGACGGGGGCGCCCATGGTGCGCAGCCAGTGGCCGTACGCGTTGAACTCGTCCGGTCCGAAGAAGACCTTCAGGTTGCCCATCACATGGGCGACGAGATAGGCGAGCATGATCAGTCCGCTCACCGCCATGACGGTCTTCTTGCCGACCGTCGAGCCCCAGAAGGTGCGCCGGGGCCGCCCGGTGGAGGGGGTCCGGTCCTTCGGGCCCCCTGGTGTCCGCTGATCCGTCCGCGTTTCCAGAGCCATGAGCCGAACGTTAGGACCGCGGTCCTCCAGAGGTCCAAGACATGATCTGGCTGATCTCCATAGGTGTGGCCTATGGTGCGAGCATGCAGTTCCAGCAGCTCGTCTACTTCGTGGCCGTCGCCGAGTCCCGGCACTTCACCCATGCGGCCGAGCGGGTGCATGTCTCACAGCCGTCGCTCTCGCAGCAGATCCGGGCGCTGGAGAAGGAGCTGGGGGCGGAGCTGTTCAGCCGGGCGCGGGGGAACATCGCGCTCACGGAGGCGGGTGAGGCGCTGCTGCCGCTGGCCCGCCGGATCCTCGCGGACGCGGACACCGCGCGGCACGAGGTCCAGGAGCTGGCCCAGCTCCGCCGGGGCCGGGTGCGGCTGGGCGCGACACCGAGCCTGTGCACCGGTCTGCTGCCCGATGTACTGCGCGCCTTTCACGACCGCCACCCCGGCATCCGGCTGCTGATCGAGGAGGGCGGCTCCCACGATCTCGTACGGCAGCTGGCGCGCGGCGCGCTCGATCTGGCGCTGGTCGTGCTGCCCCTGCCGCCCGCGTCCCCGGCCCTGACCACGGTGGAGCTGCTGCGGGAGGACCTGGTCGTGGTGTCCTCGGTGGCCTCCAGGGCGCCGAGGCGGCCGGCACGGATCGCCGACCTGCGGAATCAGCCGCTGGTGATGTTCCGCCACGGGTACGACCTGCGGGAGCTGACGGTCGCCGCGTGCCGTGCGGAGGGCTTTGAGCCGGGCTTCACCGTCGAGGGCGGTGAGATGGACGCGGTGCTCGGGTTCGTCCGGGCGGGACTGGGCGTCGCGGTCGTCCCGAGCATGGTCGCGGACCGGGCGGGGCCCGGACTGCGGGTCACCCCGCTCGCCCGGCCGGGTCTGCGGCGGACGATCGCGCTCGCCCACCGCAGCGATGTGGCTCCGCCACGGGCTGCACGGGAACTCCAGAGCCTGCTGCTCACCATGTCCCCGCCATAACCGACGGCGGGCCCGGGGCGGTCCCCGGGGAGCCCGGGTGGCCTGGGGCGACCCTCGGGTGCGGGGGTGGCCCCAGGGGGCCGGGGTGGCGGGGGCCTCGGGTGACCGGGTGACTTCGGGTCACGGGGGTGGCCCCGGGGGCCGAGGTGACCGGTTGATCGGCCGGCCCCGAGTGACGGGTGAGCCCAGCCGATGATGTCACCTCGGGTGACGGGGCAGGGTGTGTGCGCCTGGGGCCCGTTTCCGTCTGTCCCCCGGTGGCAGGCACGGCCTGCGGCCGTGTCCTCAATCGCCGGACGGGCTGTCATGGGCACCCGCCCCCGGAAAACATCCACCCCACCGGCCGACGCCCCCATCCAGCCTCACGGTCATTCCAAGCCGAGGAGCCGACGTCCACGCCCAGCCCCGCCGACCACCCCAACACAAGGAGCCGACGTCCACATCCAGCCCGCCGACCATCCCAAGACAAGGAGCCGACGTCCACATCCAGCCCCGCCGGCGATTGAGGCGCGGGGTCCGGGGCAGAGCCCCGCAAGGGCCCGACGTATGAAGGTCGCCGAAGCCCACGGCACGGTACCCGAGAACCACCCGCCTCCATCGGCGGCGACGGCGCCCTCTCCAGCCCCGCCGGCGATTGAGGCGCGCAGGGCCCCGGGCGGCGAAGACCCGAGGAAAGGCAGGCGCGGCCCCGCCGGAACGTGCCGACGAGGCCCCGCAGCCCGCTGGAATCAGATCGCGTCGGCCAGGGACAGCGAATGCAACTTGTCCGGCGGCCCCGGACGTGCGTAGTACCACCCCTGAGCCGTATCGCAGCCCAGCTCCCGCAGCTGATCCGCCTGGACCCCCGTCTCCACCCCCTCCACCGTGACCGCGAGCTCCAGGCTGTGCGCCAGGGACACGATCCCCTCGACGATCTTCAGATCGACGGGATCCACCGGCGCGTGCTGCATTCCCTTGGTGAAGGAGCGGTCCAGCTTCAGCACGCTCACCGGCAGGCGCCGCAGATTCGCGAGATTGGAGTACCCCGTGCCGAAGTCGTCGAGCGCGATGTCCACCCCCAGCTCGGCGAGCTGCCGCAGCGGCCTGAGCAGCCCCTCGTCCGCGCCGATGAGCGCGGACTCGGTGACCTCCAGGCACAGGGCCCCGGGTTCGAGACCCGCGCGTTCCAGCACGGCGACCGTGTCGGTGACGAGGCCGGGGTGCTGGAGCTGGGTCGGCGAGAGGTTCACATTGATCCGCAGAGGCACACCCTCGGTGCGGTGTTCCTGCCAGTACCGTGCCTGGCGTACGGCCTCCTGGAGGACCCAGCGGCCCAGGGGCACGATCAGCCCGGTGTGCTCGGCGAGCGGAATGAACTGGTCCGGACCGAGGACGCCGTGCTGCGGATGGGACCACCGCACCAGCGCCTCCGCGCCGTGCACCGTGCCGTCACCCATGTGGATCAGGGGCTGGTACTCGATGAAGAACTCACCGCGCTCCAGCGCCGCGGGCAGCGCGGTCGTCAGCCCGTGCCGGGTGATGGCCCGCGCGTCCAGCTCCGGGTCGGCCAGCTCATAGCGGTTGCCGCCCGCCGACTTGGCCCGGTACATCGTGATGTCGGCGCTGCGCAGCACCTCCGCGGTGGTGCGTCCGCGTGCGGGTCCCTCGACGATGCCGATGGACCCCCGGACCGTGAACTCGCGTCCGTCGACCCGGATCGGCATGCCCAGCGCGGAGAGTATGCGGGAGGCCAGCTCGCCGACCTCGTACTCCGTGTCGGGCCCGGTGGTCAGCGCCACGAACTCGTCGCCGCCGAGGCGTGCCACCATCTCGCCCGGTGCGGTGGCACAGCTCTGGAGCCGGTCCGCGACCTCGACGAGCAGCCGGTCGCCGGTGGCGTGTCCGAGGCTGTCGTTGATGGCCTTGAAGCCGTCCAGGTCGAGGTAGCAGAGCCCGAAGCGGGAGTCGCCGCCCGCGGTGAGCGCCTTCTCCAGCCGTTCGAAGAACAGCGTCCGGTTCGGCAGCCCGGTGAGCGCGTCGTGCGTGGCCTCGTAGCGCAGCCGCAGATTGAGGAGCCGTCTCTCGGTGGTGTCCTCCAGCAGTGCCAGCAGATACTGCGGACTGCCCTCGGGGTCCCGCAGCAGGGACATCGTCAGATTGGTCCACAGGACGGTGCCGTCGTGGCGGAAGAAGGGCTTCTCGACCCGGAAGTGCTCTCGTTCGCCCCGGATCAGCTCACGGTAGAGCTGCCCGATGTGCGGCCGGTCCTCCGGATGGACCCATTCGGTGACCCGCTTGGCCCGTACATGGTGTTCGAGCCCGCCGAACATCCGGGTCAGTGTCTCGTTCACCTCCAGGACATGGCCCCCGAGGTCCACGATCCCTATGCCGATGGCGGCTCCCTCGAACACGGCGCGCAGCCGGGTCTCGGTGGCGTGCAGCGCGTGTACGGCGTCGGTGCGGGCCTGGAGCGAGGAACGCGCTATGGCCTCCTGCTCGGCGAGCGTACGGTCCCGCAGCCCCTGGGCGAAGCCCGCGGCGACCGCGTGCTGGAGCCGGGAACAGCGGGCTCGGCTCTCCTCGACGGCCAGATCGGCCGCCCCGGCGTCGCCGCAGTACAGCACCAGATAGGAGTCGATGACCCCGAGGGTGCGGGTGAGCGCCTCGGGGTCGGTGCAGTGCACCTCGACGAGCCCTGCACCGATCCGCTGGGCCATCTGCGGGTCGAAGGGGCGGGCGTGCAGTGACTCGCTCAACTGCCGGGCCAGCGGCAGCAGATGCTCCTCGACCTCGCTACGGGTCAGGGATGTCGCCGTCACGGGAAAGACGGCACGGCTCCAGATGGTCGCGAAACGGCGGAGTCTGTCCTCATGACCGTCCGGGTCCGCCGTGGGACCCGATGCCTGCGACGGCGCCATCACGCCCTGTGCCCCACCCCTGCGAAGCCTGAGAAGGCATATGGGTCCTCCTGCTCGGCGGGGGTGTCCGGCCGCCAGTGCGGCATGGACACCAGTCCGGGCTCGACCATCTCGTACCCCTCGAAGAACCGAGCAATTTGCTCATGTGAACGCATGATCAACGGATTGCGGATGTCACGGTAGACGCCGACCGCGTCGGCCGTCTGCTCCTGCGACACCGGCACGCCGTCGTAGGCGGCGTGGGTGATGACGATCAGACTTCCCGGCGCGAGGGCATCCCGCAGTTCCCCCACCGCGCCGTAGGGGTCGTCCGAGTCCTCGACAAAGTGGAGCACGGCAACCAGCAGGAGCGCCACCGGCTGCCGGAGATCGAGGAGTTCACCGACCTCCGCGCTTTCCAGGATGTGCCGGGGTTTGCGCAGGTCGGCGGGGACGACGGCCGCCAGCGGGTTGGTTTCGAGCACGGCCCGGCCATGGGCGACCGCTACCGGATCGTGATCGACGTAGACAACTCGGGAGCGTGCGTTCGCGTTCTGCGCCACCTCGTGGACATTTCCGAATGTCGGAATTCCTGACCCGATGTCCAGGAACTGGGTGACGCCCCGCTCCACCGAGTAATTCACCGCACGGCGCATGAACGCCCGGTTCGCCTGCATGATCTTCGGCAATCCCGGCATGAACCGCATCGCCCTGCGGGCGGCTTCCCGGTCGACCTCGAAATTGTGCGAACCGCCCAAGTAGTAGTCGTACATACGGGACACGCTCGGCACCGATATGTCGATGCCGGGCGGTGCCCAGGCGGGACGCTCCATCGATGTCTCCAAGTCGCCACGGAGTAAGTCCGGCCATGTGCATGGCCAGTGTTCGAGCCGAGGCTACTGATCGCCCGCCAATTGGGCGAGCCCAAACGGAAATTCGCGGTCCGTTCTTGGTCACAGAACTCCGGCACGGCAACCGGCCCGCCTTCACGCGGGGGACGTGAGGCGGGCCGACCGGGCCGGAGTCGCGGCGAGGGGACTACTTGGGCGCTCCGACCGGCTTGCCCTGCGGGTTTACCGCGAACCAGGTGCCACCGACGCCCTGACCGTTGGTGTCACCGGCCTTGGCGTCGCCCGCGAAGGTGTAGAGCGGCCAGCAGTCGATGGTCTGCTGCTTGATTCCATCGGGACGATTGAAGGTGACAAAGCCCTTCTTCAGGATTCCCTTGGTGTCGTTCTTGTCGACGGGGGCGACAACCGGCCACTTCTTGAGGCACTCACCCGTGCAGGCCGTCTTCATCGGCCAGGCCGAGTCCTTCATGAAGCGGTAGACGGTCTTACCGTTCCTGTCGACGACGATCTCGCCGAGCTTGGGGTCCTGGCGGGTGGACAGGCCCACCTGATCGGCGGGCTGCCCGCCGGCGTCGCCGCCGCCACCGCCCGTACCGTAGCCGTCGGAGCCCGTCCCGGCACCCGCGCCGCCGCCTGCCTTCTTGCCGTCGGGCGCCGCGGCGAACCAGGTGCCGCCGACGCCCTGGCCCTTGGCGTCCCCGGCCTTGGTGTCCTTGGCGAAGCGGTACATCGGCCAGCCGCCGATGGTCAGCTGCTTGCTGCCGTCGGTCCGGGTGACCTCGCCGATCAGCGAGGCGTCGATGCCGGGCGCGGCCGAGGCGCCGCCCGCGGCGACAACCGGCCACGCCTTCGCGCAGTCGCCATCGCAATTCGACTTCGGCGGCGAGGCGGTGTCCTTGTCGAAGCGGTAGAGCGTCAGCCCCGCGCTGTCGGTGACGACCTTGCCGAGATCCGGACTGTTCCACACGGCCAGCTGCCCGGCCGGCTTGGCGGCCGTTCCCTGGGCGGTGGCGCCTCCCGAGCCGTAGTCCCCGTAGCCGCCGTTCCCGGGCTGGGCCTGGTTCGCGGAACCGACCGACTGACCGTTGGTGTTCTCCTTGCCCTTGTCCTGACCGCACGCCGTCGTCAGCGCGAGTACGGCCGCCGCAGTCACCGCGAGCGAGGCGTTCCGCCAGGTGTTCATGTCCACTCCCGTAGCTCATCCAGCCTGATGCGACGCCTTGGGTGCGTCGTTCATGGCCCTAGGTACGGACACGGGACGGCGATGTGTTCAACGCGGCCGGAAAAATCTTCGACACCTGTCCGGGGACCGCGGCCGAGGGGCCGGGGCCTTCTGCGGGGCGCGGTCCGGACCAGGGGAACGGGGTCCCGGCGGCCGCGCCGGCCCGGACGGGAGGGGCGTCGGCGGGGTGACACGCCGGTCGCGTCCTCCGGCCGGGCTACGGCCGTGACCCATTCGCCCGGCAGAGATCGCGGGGGAGGAGGGGGGCTCTTAGCGTTTCGGTCATCGAGGGGCATTCTGCCTTTGGGAAACAGGTTCCGCGGCTGCTCCTCGGGGACCCGGAGGAATACTCATGCGCGCGATACGTGCCGCATCCGCCGCTCTGCTGGGAGCGGCCGCTCTCGCCCTGCCCGCGCTCGCCCTGTCCGCTCCCCCGGCGGCAGCGTCCGAGGACGGCAAGGCGACCGTCTTCAGCGTCAATCCGTCGACCGTCGCGCCGGGCGGCCGCGTGACCCTCTCCGCGAACGCCTGCACCACGACGGCCACCGCCTCGTCGGGTGTCTTCGACACCGTGACGATCCGTCCCGGGACCACGGTGACGGCGACGGTGGACCCGGGAGCCCGGCGGGGTGCCCAGTACGCCGTACAGTTCACCTGCGGCAGTCAGCGCGGAACGGTCAATCTGACCATCGCGGGCGCCACTTCGTCGCCCACCACCAGTTCCACCGTGACGCCCCAGGGTGTACGGGGAGGGCTGGGCGGCAGCGTCGGCGGAGTCGGGGCCCGGGAGGTCGCCGTCGGCGGCGCACTGGTCGTGGCCGCGGCGACGGCGACCGGTTTCGTCGTCGTACGCAGGCGGGCCCACATCCGGCAGCACTGAACCCGGCATGTTCCGGCCACCCCGGGAACTGCCCCGACACAAGAACCCCGCGGCTCCGCCCGCGGACACGGCCGACGCCCGTCGCCCCGGATCCTGATCAGGGTCCGGGGCGACGGGCGTACGGGCCCGGCGGGAGGTCCGTCCGGTCAGGCACCCGCGCCGATCCTGCGGCGCCGGACGAGGAAGAGCGCGCCGCCGACCGCGGCGACGCCGACCAGCGAGGCGCCGACCACCGTCTCGGCGGAGGTCGGTCCGATCGAGCCCCCGAGTCCGCCGAGGGCTCCGCGGCCGGGGAGGACCGTGAAGTCCGCCGTCTCCACCCTCGGGCTGTTGTTGCACCGGACCGCGAGGTCGTACAGGCCCGGCGAGGCGAAGTCATGCACCCGGGCATGGGCGGTGGAGACGTTCCCGCGGCCGTCCCCGCCGATACCGCCGTTCCCGCCGTTTCCGCCCCGGTTGTCACGGTTATCGCGGTTATCGCGGTTATCCGTGTTGCTTCGGAAGTCATTGTTGCCCCTGCCGTCCCCACCGATACCACCCCGGTTGTCCCGGCCGTCCCCGCCGCCGGCGACACCGTTGTCCCGCCCGTCGCCACCGTTGCCGCCCCGGTTGTCCCTGCCGTCCCCGCCGCCCGCGACCCTGTTGTCCCGCCCGTCTCCGCCGTTGCCGCCGTTACCGCCCCGGTTGTCCCGCCCGTCCCCGCCGCCCGCGTTTCTGTTGTCCCGCCCGTCTCCGCCGTTGCCGCCCCTGTTGTCACGGTTGTCGGAGAGCCGGACCGTGGGGAAGGCGTTCGATGTGACCGTGCCACCACGGTTGCAGCCGTGGACGGTGATCGTCAGGGTGCCCCCCTGGTGGACAGCCCGCGGGTTGACGGACACATGGAACGGGCCCGTGTCCCGGCTGTCGCCGCCCGCGGCGGCCAGCGGGGCAGACAGCCCGACGGCCACGCACGCGACCGCGGTCACTGCGAGTGCGCGTGAAGCACGCATCGTGTACCTCCAGCGGAAGACGCCCCGAAGCGGCGCTCCGGGATAGTCGACGAGTACGCCTTCCATGACGAACCATCACCGGGCACACCACTCCTCGCATTTCGGCACTGGTCCACCCCGGTGACCGGGCCCGCCCCGACACGCCCGGACATCTCGCCGACGCCTGACGGAGCCGCAGGTCACGAGCCGTCAGAAGTTTCACGGGCCCCTCTGACACGGATGGATCACCCCGAGTGGCAGCCGCCACCCGTTCGCCCTTCTCTTCTCGCCAGGCCCGCCGCGCTCACTTAGCGTGCCCGTAGACGTCTGAAAAGAAGACAAAAGGGAGAATCCATGGCCGAGGACTACAACGGCCCTGAGTCGAGGAAGCGCTCACCCTGGGGCGTACTGGCCCTGGTGATGCTCACGGGTATCGCGCTGATGAAGAACGGGGTGGATGTCGCCCTGGGCCCGCCGCAGCCCGCCGCGGCCGCCTCGCTCAACCGTCCTGAGGGGGAGACCTTCGCACCTCTCGCCACCCCCCGGTCCCTGGACTTCGCACCGGCCGAACGGGTACGGATCCCCTCGATCGGGGTCGACGCCCCGATCATGAAAGTGGGTCTCGATCCCGACGACTGGATCGAGGCGCCCCCGCCCGAGGACCCGAATATCGCCGGCTGGTACCAGAACGGCGTCTCCCCCGGCCAGCGTGGCACCGCGGTGGTCGTCGGGCATGTCGACAACAGCTCGGGGCCCGCCGTCTTCTACGGTCTCGGCTCGGTGGAGAAGGGCCGGCGGATCGAGGTGCCGAGGCTCGACGGCAAGACCGCGGTGTTCGAGGTGTACGGGGTGGAGGTGTACTCCAAGGACGATTTCCCCGGGGCCCGGGTCTACGGGGACACGGGCTACGCCGAACTGCGCGTGATCACCTGCGGCGGCGGTTTCTCCCAGGCGAACGGCTACGACGGGAACGTCGTCGTCTTCGCCCGGATGGTCAAGTCCCTCTGACCGGCGGCGCGGTACCCCGGCCGCGAGGCGGGCGGGGTACCGGGCGGCGATGCGGTGCCCGGCCCGTCCGGTGGCCGGGAACGGGCGCGTGCCCGGCGCTGGGAGCGGACGGCGGTGGTCGCGGCCGTCCGCGCCTGTGCCGGAGCCGGAGACCGTGACTCGTGCCGGTACCAGTACCGCCGGCTGTTCCGGTTCGGATGACGGTTCAGATGCCGGTGACGGTTCAGATGCCGGTAACGTTCCGTAACCGTTCTACCAGTTCGTACGCGGCGGAAGGCCGGGCATTCGGCACGGGCGCCTTCCTCCTCGCCAACACCGGCACCACCGCGGTCCGCTCCACCGCCGGGCTGACGTCCTCCGTCGCCTGGCGGGCCGCGGGCGGTACGCCGTACTGCGTCGACGGACAGGTCTACACGGCCGCCTCCGCGATCCGCTGGATCCGCGACCTGGGCTTCATCCGCTCCGCCGGCGATCTGGACACCGGCCCGGGCCCCAGCCGTCGGACCGGGCGTCCGGGAGACCGCCCACTCGTTCCGGCGGGCGGGCGCACCGGCGGGGACGCGCACGCTCAGCGGAACGGGACCGTGATGCGGTAGCCCGCGTCCAGCAGCTTCGGCAGATAGCTCCGCAGGGCCGCCACACTCTGCGAACGGTTGCCGCCCGCGTCGTGCGACAGCACCACCACGCCCGGACCCGCGCCCTCCACCACCCGGCGCACGATCGTCCCGGTGCCCGGCTCGGTCCAGTCGAGGGAGTCGACCGTCCAGGCCAGCGGCTCCATCCCCAGCTCCGCGCCGATCTCGAACGAGAGACTGTTCCAGGCACCGTAGGGGGCCCGGTACCACAGCGGCGGATCACCCAGGACCTTCTCGATGACCTCGCTCGTACGGCCCAGCTCACCGCGGATCCCGGACGGCGGCAGCTTGGGGATCAGCGGGTGCGACCAGGAGTGGTTGCCGACCACATGGCCGTCGTCGGCCATCTCCCGCAGCAGGCCCCGGCTCGCGGCCGCCATCCCCCCGCAGACGAAGAACATCGCCGGTACGCCGTAGCGGCGCAGCACGCTCAGGATGTCCGGCGTGTAGCGGGGGTCGGGACCGTCGTCGAAGGTCAGCACCATCGTCCGGCCGGTCTCCGGAAGCTGCAGAAACGGGTGCCTGCGTACGGGCGGCAGTGCCCGGCGCGCCTTCTCCGGCTGGTGCCCGGCCATGGGACTCAACCGGTAGGACGACGATTTCAGCGGCGGGGAACCGGCGAGCTGGGGACCGCCCGCCGGACGGGGGCCGCCCACGGAACCCGCCGCTCCGCCTCCGGCACGGGGACCGGCGGCCACCCCGCCCGGGGTCCCATCGGTGACGAGCAGCCCCGCGGTGGCGAACGCTCCGAGTCCGGCGACGAGGCGGAGCACCGATCGGCGGTCCGGTGGCGTCTGATCCTTCTTCATGACCAACTGCTCGCACGGTCAAGGGACCGAGACCGACACCAACACGCCCGTACGGACGAAAGCACCCGATGGGAGCACTCGAACACGCGGGTGGCGATTCTGGTGTTCCCGCACCCCGGACTCCCGTACGGACAGCTCACCCACACAGGGCGCACCACCCGGGACACTCATCGCACAGAACACTCGTCGCACGGAAGAGTCATCGCACGGGAGACTCATCCCACGGGAGACCTGTCACACGGAGGATCTTCAGTACGGGGTGCGCGGGGCCGATACCCGTCTCCTGCCCGCGTCTGCGGCCCGGAGCCCGTGTCAGGTGCGGCGGACCAGCGGGAAGGGGAGGGTCTCGCGGATCGTCAGCCCGGTGAGGAACATGACCAGCCGGTCCACCCCGATACCGAGCCCGCCCGTGGGCGGCATCGCGTACTCCAGCGCGTCCAGGAAGTCCTCGTCGACCTCCATCGCCTCCGGGTCGCCACCCGCGGCGAGCAGCGACTGCGCCATCAGTCTGCGCCGCTGCTCCACGGGGTCGGTCAGCTCCGAGTAGGCGGTGCCCAGTTCCGTACCGAAGGCCACGAGGTCCCAGCGTTCGGCCAGCCCCGGGTCGTGGCGGTGCTGGCGCGTCAGCGGGGAGACATCGGTCGGGAAGTCCTTGTAGAAGGTGGGCGGGCCGGTGCGTTCCTCGACCAGCCGCTCGTACATCTCCAGGACCACGTCACCGCGGGTGTCGCCGTGGGTGTGGGGCACGCCCGACGCGTCGCACAGGCGGCGCAGCTCGGCCTCCCCGGTGCCGGCGCCGATCTCCTCGCCGAGCGCCTCGGACACCGCTCCGTAGACCGTCTTCACCGGCCAGGGCCCGGAGATGTCGTGGGCGACAAGCTTCCCGACGGGTCCCGCCCGGTACGCGAGGGGCGAGCCGAAGGCGGCGGTGGCGGCGCCCTGGATCAGTTCACGGGTGAGATCGAGCATCACGGTGTAGTCGGCGTACGCCTGATACGCCTCCAGCATCGTGAACTCGGGGTTGTGCTTGTAGGAGACGCCCTCGTTGCGGAAGGTGCGGCCCAGCTCGAAGACCTTCTCCACGCCGCCGACGCAGAGCCGTTTGAGGTACAGCTCGGGCGCGATCCGCAGATACAGGTCGAGGTCGTAGGCGTTGATGTGGGTGGTGAAGGGCCGGGCGTTGGCGCCACCGTGGATCTGCTGGAGCATCGGGGTCTCGACCTCCAGATAGCCGCGGTCGAGCAGCCCCTGCCGCAGTGCCTGGACGATGGTGGAGCGGCGGCGTACGACCTCGCGGGCGTCCGGGGCCGCCACCAGGTCCAGATAGCGGCGGCGCACCCGGGCCTCCGGGTCGGCGAGCCCGTGCCGTTTGTCGGGCAGTGGCCGCAGGCATTTGCCGGTGAGATGCCAGCCGGTGACGAACACCGACGGCTCGCCCTTGTCGCTGACGCCGGCCGTCCCGGTGGCGTCGATGTGGTCACCGAGGTCGATGTCGCCGGTGAAGCCCTTGAGCACCCCGGGCGCGCAGCGGTCCCTGGTGAGGACGATCTGGAGGTCCCCCGACCAGTCCCGCAGTACGGCGAAGACGACACCGCCGAAGTCGCGTACGGCCATCACCCGGCCGGCGACCGTCACCGTCCGCCCGGTCCACTCGGTGAGGCCGTCCCGGATCTCGGCGAGGGTGGCGGTGCGCGGGGTCGCCACGGGGTACGGATCGACACCGGCCTCGCGCAGCCGTTCCAGTTTCCGGTGGCGGACGCGGACCTGTTCGGGCAGCGGGCGCCGGACCGCCTCCGCCGCGGGTCCCGGGAGCCCGAGGGCGTCGATGGACGGGAGGCCCTCGGTGCTGACGGGTGTGGTCAGGCCCCGGGAGCGTCCTCTGCCCCACAGGGTGCGCAGGCTCGGGACGGAGACGAAGCCCTCGGCGATGCCGGAGGCGAGTCCGACGCGGGCCAGGGAGCCGGCGTCCCCGTAGCAGAGGAAGCGCGGGTACCACTCGGGGCGGTACTTCACATTGGACCGGTACAGGGCCTCCAACTGCCACCACCGGGAGAAGAAAAGCAGCAGCCCGCGCCACATCCGCAGTACGGGGCCCGCGCCGATCCGGGCGCCCTCCTCGAAGGCGGAGCGGAAGACGGCGAAGTTGAGGGAGATCCGGCGGACGCCGAGCCGGCCCGCCCGGTCGCACAGCTCGGCGACCATGAACTCCATGACGCCGTTGGGCGCGGCCCGGTCGCGGCGCATCACATCGAGGGAGATGCCGTCCCCGCCCCAGGGCACGAAGGAGAGCAGCGCCATCAGCCGTCCCTCGCCGTCGTACGCCTCGACGAGCAGGCAGTCGCCGTCGGCGGGGTCGCCGAGGCGGTCGAGCGCCATGGAGAAGCCCCGTTCGGTCTCGGTGTCGCGCCAGGTGTCCGCCCGCTCGACGACGGTCCTCATCTCGTCGGGGGTCAGGGCGGAGTGACGGCGCACCCGGACGGTGGCCCCGGTCCGGCGCACCCGGTTCACCGCCTGCCGGGTGACCCTCATGTCCCGGCCGTCGAGATCGAAGCGGGCCACGTTCAGGATGGCCTCGTCACCGAGCTGGATCGCGCCGAGTCCGGCGCGCGCGTAGACCCGGGCGCCGGACTCGGAGGCGCCCATCACCGCCGGGGCCCAGGCATAACGCCGGGCGACGTCCAGCCAGGCCGCGACCGCCGGTCCCCATGCCTCCCGGTCGCCCACGGGGTCACCGCTGGCGAGGGCGACTCCGGCCTCGACACGGTAGGTGACCGCCGCCTTGCCACTGGGCGAGAAGACGACGGCCTTGTCCCGGCGCGTGGCGAAGTAGCCGAGCGAGTCGTGTGCCCCGTACGCACTGAGCAGGGCGCGGATCCGGGCCTCCTCGTCGCCGTGGAGCGCGGCTTCCATGCGCTGGGAGCGGAAGAGGGTCGCGGCCGCGGCGAGCAGCGCGACGGCGCCGAACAGGCCGAGGAGGAAGAAGAGGAAACGGGGCGGCCGTCCGTCGAACTCGTCCGTGGACACCAGCCCGCCGAGGACCCGGTTGGCCGCCCACAGCAGCCGCTGCGGCTGCGGCAGACCGCCGGGGAACAGCTCCACCAGTCCCCATCCGGCGAGGATTCCGAGACCGAGACCGGTCAGGAGGACGAGCAGGGCCCGCCGGAAGGCGCCGTGCCGGGTCCGGGCATAGAACTCGCGGCGCGCCACCACCAGCACCGTCAGCGCGAACGCGCACAGCACCAGATTGGCGGCCCAGGTCCACTCCACGACGAGGACCATCAGCAGGATGTCTGCGAGCACCAGCAGGGACAGATAGACGACCACCAGCCACCAGGCCGTCTTCTTGCGGGCCCCGACGGCGGCGGCGAGCAGCAGCAGGAAGACGGCGTAGGCGAGGTTGGCGCTCACGGGTACGACGACGACGTCCAGGAATCGGGTCACCGGACGCAGCAGGTTCCGCAGCGGTGGGATCAGCGCGATGGCCGCACAGTACCCACCGAGCAGAGCGAAGATCATCGCGAAGGCGCCGGGCACCCTGCTCGTCGAGAGGCGTCGGACCGAAGCGGGCTCCTCCACGGTGGCGCTCATGAACAGACTCTAAAGAAGCAGTCGACGGCCCGCCTGTCGGAGCGGTTAGCCTCGATGGTGTGACAGATCGACGGTCCCCCCAGTTCGAACGCGGCACCGACGGACCGAAGGTCATCGTCGCCGGTGTCGACGGCTCCGACTCGTCGCTGCGTGCGGTGGCGTACGCGAGCGGTCTCGCCCGCCGGCAGAACGCGCTGCTCGCGATCGTCTACATCCAGCCGGTGATGCCCGCGGGCGCGGCGCTGGGAGCGCCCGTCTCGGATGCGACGAGCGAGATCGCCGAGGGCCTGGTCGCGGAGATCCGGTCCGCGACCGAGCGGGTACGGGACATCTGGGACGTGCGCTGGGAGTTCCACACCTTCCCCGGCGACCCGTACAACGGCCTGGTGACCGCGGCCGACGAGCTGAAGGCGGACGCCGTGGTGGTGGGCCTCTCGGAGTCGGCGGGCCACCGCTTCATCGGCTCGGTGGCGGTCCGCCTCGTGAAGACGGCCCACTGGCCGGTCACGGTGGTCCCCTGACCCGGTACAAGGGCACGCACGCCGCGAGGCACCCTCAGCCCCGCCGGCGATCGGTGCGCAGGGGTTCGGCGATCAGCAGCCCCCACCCACACCTCCCGCACTGAAGACGCAACATCACCACATTCAGCCCCGCCGGTGATTGAGGCGCAGGGCTTCGGGGGCAGCGCCCCCGACAAGGACACCCACCCGGGCGGAACCGGTCACACCAGGCCACCCCCGGAAGGCAACCGCGGTCACACCCGACCGCACCCGGGGCCGGGGCCGGGCCGCCCCGGTGACTCAACGCCCCATCGTGAGACCGTCCTTCGCCGCGCCCCGAGCCAGCACCGCCTCGCTGATCTCCTCCTGCGCCTCGCGGTAGTCCTCACGCGCCTCCTCCTCGGCCAGCGCGTCCGGCAGATTGATCACCCGGCCCGCGTCCGTGTCCATCATCTGCGGTACGAACTCCGCCTTGGTCACCTCCCAGCGCCCTCCCGCCTTCCCCGGCGGCGAGAAGGTGAAGCGGCCGATGGAGCCCTGGTTGCCCCGCGGGTCGAGTCCCCCTGAGTAGTTGAACATCGTGCCCGCGACCTGGTCCCCCATGCCGTACACGACCCAGGTGCCGTTGACCTTCTCGTATGCCTGGGGAACGTGCGCATGGGTGCCGATGATCAGATCGATGTCGGGGCGTCCGGCGGTCCTGGACGCGGTCAGACTCTTGGCGAGGCCCAGTTGCCGCTCATCGGGGTCGGTCTGCCACTCCGTGCCCCAGTGGAGGCTGATGACGACCACGTCGGCACCGGCCTTACGGGCGGCACGGGCGTCGGCGAGGATCTTCTTCTCGTCGATGAGGGCGACCGCCCAGGGCCGTCCGTCGGGCTGCGGAAAGCCGTTGGTCCCGTAGGTGTAGGCCAGTTGCGCGACCTTGGCGGTGCCCGCCTTCAGCCAGGCGGGGGTGGCCGCCTCCGCGGCCGTACGGGCGGAGCCGCTATGTCTGATGCCCGCCGTGTCCAGTGCGTCGAGGGTGCGCTCGATCCCGTCCGCGCCGTCGTCCAGGGAGTGGTTGGAGGCGGTGGAGCAGGCGTCGTAGCCGGTGGCGGCGAGGCCCCGGGCGATCTGCGGCGGTGAGGTGAAGGTGGGGTAGCCCTGGTAGTCGCCCTCCTCCCCGTACACGGTCTCCATATGGCAGATCGCGAGATCCGCGCCGGAGACGACAGACCGCACGCCCGCGAGCATCGGCCGGAAGTCGTAGCCGTCGCCCCGGGAGTCCTCCCTCGCCCGGCGGATGACCGAGTCGTGCGGCAGGACGTCACCACTGGCCACCAGGGTGAAACCGCGCTCCGGGGCGGTACCGGTCGTGGACCCGGACGAGCCGGCCGGGCGCCGGCCCTGAGCGGCCGGGTCGCCGCCGGGCCCGGCGCACGCGGCCACCGCCCCGAGCAGCAGGGCGGCGACGGCGGCGGTTCCGTAGCGCGAGCGCTGTCCCATGAGCGGCACCCAACCCATCCAAAGAGAATGTAATACGACAATCCGAATGCACAGGGAGAGCCGCACGGAGTCAAGCGACGCGGCTACGGGATCGCCGGAATCGGCCCGAAGATGACCCGAAAGGGTCTCGAAGCACCCCCGAAGTGAACCTCGAACGACGCGAACCAGACGGGATCGGACACAAGCAGAAATCAGGCGCCCCCGCCGGATCGGATCGATCGATTTCCACCCCGGCCGATCCCTGTCGATCGGCTTCGGTCGCGAGCCGGGGACGCCGCCCCGAGCCCCTTGACCGACGGGTCCGATCTCCGACTGCTTCGATCATGTCGTTCGCCGTTCAACGGCCCGTTCCCCCCGCCGCCCGGTTCCGGCCACCCGCTCGTCGCACCACTCGCCGCTCGGAGCGACCGCTTGCCGAGGACCGGGGCGAGCCCGCTGTCACCCGGCTCCGGGATGCGTTCGTATACGCCTCACAGCCCGGACACCTCACAGCCCCGACACCCGACAGCCCCGACACCTGACGGCCCGTACCGCCCCGGGGCCCCGGCAGCACGGCGACCCGCTCCTCTGTGAACCCCTCGCTCCGCCCGAATCCGCCCCCCGCCATCCACGACTCCGCGCGAAAGGGTGTTGGCCATGCCGACGGCGACCGTGACCGCTTCCTCGACCACCGACGAGCGGACCCTCGCGGATCTGCAACGCGAACACGGCCCCGCGCTGCTGAGCTTCCTCCAGGGCCTGACCTACGGGGACCAGCAGCGGGCCGAGGACCTGCTCCAGGAGACACTGGTACGCGCCTGGCAGCATCCGGAGGCGTTCGCAGCCCCGTACGCGTCGATGCGGCCCTGGCTCTTCACCGTCGGCCGCCGCCTCGCGATCGACGCCCGCCGCTCCCGGCTCGCCCGCCCCACCGAGATCGGGGACAGTGTGCTCGCCACCACCGCCGACCCCTCGGACATCACCGAGACGGCTGTCGCGGCGCTGGATGTGCGCGCGGCGGTCGGATCGCTGAGCCCCGACCACCGGGCGGTGCTGGACCGGCTCTACTTCCAGGGGCTGAGCGTGAACGAGGCCGCGCGGTCCCTCGGCATACCCCCCGGCACGGTCAAGTCCCGCTCGTACTACGCGCTGCGTGCCCTCGCCCGCTGCCTCCCCGGCTATGCCCGCCCCCGCCGGGCGGCGGCCTGACCCACCGGCGCGCTCCCCCGTTACGCCTCCCGGCACACGGCCCCCGCTCCTCCCCCGCCCCCAGGGGTGATCACCGGGAGATCACGCCCGTCCCGGACGTCCCGCCGGTATCCCCGTCCCCCTGTGGTCACGGCGATCGGGCCGCAGTATGCGAAACGTCACGGTGAAGTTGAGTAAAGACGGGCGCGCGGCCGTGTCACTCGGTGGAGGCTCGACTCCGAGTCGACACGCAGTCGTCCGGAAGAAGGTGGGAAGGTGCAGCCCGAGAGCACGAACGGCACCAGCGGAGAAGCGCTGGCAATCCCCATGGCGTGGCTCTGCGCCGAGTACATCGCCGACGAGATGCTCCGTACGGGCGCTCTCGTGGAGAACGGCACGCTGGAGTACCGGGCGGGCCGGGAAACACTGGCACTGACCATCTATCTGTGCGACAGCTCCGGCGAACTCGCGGGCGCGCGGGCGGTGGCCCGGATAGAGGAGTGGCTCAACCTCACCTCGTACGGCCATCCCTGGCCGGAGTGGGCGCGGGAGCGGCTGGCCGCCCGGGAGGAGCGCGAGCGCGGACTCGGCGGAGTACCGGACCCGGATCTGGCGCTGGCGAAGGACTCCTGGAGATGGCTGCGGCAGACCGAACTCCTCGCCGCCGACCTGGGCGACTCCGAACCCTGGCATCCCGCCAACCCGCTGGACATGACCGTGGACGAGGGCGAGCAGATATGGACGCCTGCCTGGCAGCTGGGCCTGCCGCTGAGCCATCTGGCGATCCATCTCTTCTGATCCGCTCCCGCGACGACCGGACCGTCCGGTTCCCCTGCCCCTGCCGGTCCGGCCCTCCCCTGCCGGCGGCCGGCCCAGGGGATCGGTGCCTCCACGGTCAGCCCCACTCCCGTCACCCGGGAGCGGCGGGCCCGGCCGTCACCGTGACCGTGACCGCCCGCCCGGCTCACCCCGGGGAGGACGGGCGGATCAGCAGGCCCCGTTCCAGCGCGACCACCACCGCGTGCGTACGGTCGCTGACGTCCAGCTTGGCGAACACCCGCAGGAGGTGCGTCTTGACCGTGGCCTCCGCGATGAACAGCTGCCTGCCGATCTCCGCGTTGGACAGTCCGTCGGCGACACCCCCCAGGACCTCGGCCTCCCGGGACGTCAGCGGGATCCGGGCGGGCTGCCGCATCTTCGCCACCAGGCGTTCGGCGACCCGGGGGGCGAGCACGGTCTCGCCCCGGGCGGCGGCGCGGATCGCGTCGCTCAGCTGGTCCTGGGTCGTGTCCTTGAGCAGATAGCCGATGGCGCCGGCCTCGACCGCGCGCTCGATCTCGGCATCGGTGTCGTACGTGGTGAGGATCAGGACCCGGGTCGGCGCGGGCCCCGCCACGATGCGGGCGGTGGCGTCGACCCCGTCCATGACGGGCATCCGGAGGTCCAGCAGCGCCACATCGGGCAGCAGCCGTTCCGTGAGGTCCACGGCCTCCCGGCCGTTGTCGGCCTCGCCGACGATCTCGATGCCGGGATCCGTCGCGAGCAGCGCGGCGACACCCGCGCGCATCACCGTATGGTCGTCGGCGAGGACGATACGCAGGACGCGCTCCTGCGGGCTGTTCGTCGGCATCTCACACCTGCCCGTTGTCGGGGATCACGGCGAGGACGAGCGTCCCGTCGCCGATGGAACTGGTGACGGTCAGCTCACCGCCGAGTTCGGCCAGCCGCTTGCGCATACCGTCGAGGCCGAACCCCCGGGACTCCTCCACGACGAACCCGCTCCCGTCATCCGTGACTTCGAGTTCGACGCCGTACGAGCGGCGGGCGAGGACCACCGCCACCGTCGAGGCGCCCGCGTGCTTGCGGACATTGGCAAGCGACTCCTGGAGACAGCGCAGCAGGGCGATCCGGGTCGGCTGGTCGCAGCTCACCTCGCCGAGTTCGGCGTTCACCCGGATATCGGTGTCCTCGGCGAACCGGTCGAGAACCCGGCGCAGGGTCAGCGACACCGGGCCCGGCGTGAGGCCGCTGCTCGGGGCGGAGCCCACGAGCACCCGGGCCTCGGCGAAGTTCTCCCGTGCCGTCTGCTCGATCGACCGCAGCTGCTGCGCGGTCCGCTCCGGGTCGGACTCCAGGGCGGTACGGGCGGCACCGGCCAGGACGACGATCGAGGCGAACCCCTGGGCCAGGGTGTCGTGGATCTCCCGGGAGAGGCGCTCGCGCTCCTCGGTGGCTCCCTGCTCCCGCAGCGCCTCCGCCTCGATCTCGGCCAGCCGCTGCCGCGCCTGGTGGAGTTCGTCCGCCAGCCGGTGGGCGCGGGCCTCGCTCTCCGCCGTCAGCACCCGGTAGGCGAGGCCGAGGAGCACGCCTCCCGCGAAGCCGAGGGGAACGGCGACGACATTGCCCGTGGTCAGCTCCGAGACCCAGCCGTCCGGTCCGGCCCTCAGCAGATCCCCCGCCACGACCAGCACGGCCGCCGCTCCGCTGAAGGCGATCGCCGTGGCCGGACGCGCCGAGTAGATCCAGAAGTGCGGCTGTGAGAACACGTACAGGGCCGCCCCGCCGCCCATCAGATACGAGACTCCGCCCAGGCCCAGGGCGAGGACGCACAGATGGTCGCGCGGCCGGAGGAGCGACTGGCCGGGGAAGAGGGCGGTCAGCGCGTAGCTGAGGCTGAGTACGGCCAGCAGCGCGAGCACGCCCGCTCGGTTGGCCGTGGGGTCGTCCGCCGTCGCGATGGCCGGCGGCAGCAGGCCGCAGAGGACCCACAGGACCGCGTTCCAGCGGTGGAGTGCCGGCGTGCCCGTCGGGCCGTTGAATGCCGGCGTACCCGTCACGGTGCCGGAGCGCGGTCCTTGTTTCATGGTCGTCAGCCTACGGTGACCGTGCGGGGGCTTTCCGGCTCCGGATCCGTGACCGGCCGCCCGCCCCGGAACCGTGTGGGCCACCAGACCCTGTCGCCGAGCAGCAGCATCAGCGCGGGAAGGATCACGATCCGGATGATGAAGGCGTCGATGAGCACCGCCACGGTCAGGCTGAAGCCGATCTGCTTCATCTCGATCAGATGCAGGGCGGCGAAGCTCGCGAACACCGTCACCATCACGAAGGCGGCGCTCGTCACCACCCCGGCGGAGCTGCCGATGCCGTCGATGACCGCCTGCCGGGTGGGCACACCGCGCTGGACCATCTCCCTGATCCGGCTGATCACGAACACCTGGTAGTCCATCGACAGGCCGAAGAGGATCACGAACAGGAACAGCGGGACCCTGGAGCCGATCGAGCCGGTGGAGTTGAAGTCGAGCAGCCCCTCGGCCCAGGTGCCCTGGAAGGTGAGAACGAGCACCCCGAGCGAGGCGGCGGCCGAGAGCAGATTGAGCACCACACCGATCAGGCCGAGCACCACGGACCGGAACGCCCACACCGTCATACCGAAGGTCACCAGCAGCAGGGTGCCGATGATCAGCGGCAGCTTGCTCTTCTGGTGCTCGGGATAATCGGCGTACCGCGCCACGTCTCCCGTCACCGCGCCCTCCGCACCGCTCAGCCGCTCCAGGGTCGCCGGCAGATGGACCGTACGGATCCGGTCGAGCGAGCGCTGGGCCTCGGTGGAGCTGACATGGTGCGGCACCGGCAGCTCCACCAGGGTGATCCGGCGGTCCGGGGAGGTCACGGGCGCCCCGGCACCCGTGGTGTCGCTGTCGGCCCGCGCCCGGCCGGCGAGTTCGCTCAGCGCGGAGGCCACTTCACCGGACTGCCCCGGCTCGGCCCGCACGACGACCTGGTGCATGGCCTTCAGTTCCGGGTAGGCCGCGTTCAGCCGGTCGTACGTCTGCATCACGGGGATGGTGCGGGAGTGGGTCTCACGGCCCATGTCGGTCAGATTGATTCCCAGCAGAGGGGCGGAGAGGGCGATCAGCGCGAGGGTGCCGGCGGCGAGGGTGGCC
Source organism: Streptomyces sp. NPDC051018 (assembly GCF_044456085.1). Classification (NCBI taxonomy): domain Bacteria; kingdom Bacillati; phylum Actinomycetota; class Actinomycetes; order Kitasatosporales; family Streptomycetaceae; genus Streptomyces; species Streptomyces sp. NPDC051018. The sequence goes on along the minus strand of NZ_JBITFN010000002.1, from coordinate 292,859 downwards.
GCGGGGCGGCGGGCGACCCCGCGCAGGAGGGCCCCGGTGACGCCACCTCCGGTACGGGCCTTGCGGGACGCGCGCGGCTCGCGGGTCCTCCCGGTCTTTCGCGCGGCGGACTCGGCCTTACGGCGGGCCCGGCGCTCGGCACGCTCACCCAGGACGGCGAGCAGCGCGGGCAGCACGGTCAGCGAGCTGACGACGGCGACCAGGGTCACCACGACGGTGCCCGTGGCGATGGACGAGAAGATGACGTCGTCGACCAGGTAGAGGGTGGCGCTGGAGGCGGCGACGGCGAGACCGGAGACGACCACGGCCCGCCCCGAGGTGGCCGCGGCCAGCTCCACCGCGGCGTGCGGGCTGAGCCGGCCACCGGCACGGGCCCGTTCCTCCCGCTCACGCTTGAGATAGAAGAGGGTGTAGTCGACACCGACAGCCAGACCGATCAGCAGGATCACATTGGTGCCGACTCCGGCGTCCGGGAAGGCGTGCGAGGCCAGCATCGACAGCCCCACGGCCGAGACGATCGAGGTCAGCGCCAGGACCAGCGGGACCACGGCCATCGCGAACGAGCGGAACACGAGCAGCAGGGTCAGCAGGGTGACCGGCAGCGCGATCATCTCCGTACGGGCGAGATCGTCGCCGCGCAGCTTGTCGACGCCCTTGCCGATGGAGGGGCCGCCGACCTCCTCCACCCGTACCTGGGGATGGGCCTTCTGGACCTCGGCGGTCTGGGCCAGCAGCGGATCGACGTGCTTCTTTCCGTCGAGCTCGGGCCCCTTCATCGTCACATCGATCCGCAGGGCCTTTCCGTCCGACGAGGGGACGGGAGAGCCCACGGAACGGACTTCGGGCAGTTGCCTCATTCGTTCGGTGATGTCCCGGGCGGCGGCATCGGCCGCCTCGGTCTCCAGCGGTGCGCCGGGCTTGGCGGTGATCAGTACGCGCTCCAGCGGCCGCTGCTGCAGGCCGCCCTCGGCGGCCATGGCCTCCGCACGGCCCGCCTCGCCGACCCGGTAGTCCTCGGATGTGGCCGGATTGCCGCCGACGGCGATCCCGGCTCCGAGGCACAGGGCCACGAAGAGAAACCATCCGGCGATCGCGCGCCAGGGATGCCGGGCGCTCCAGCGTGCCGTCCTCACAGGGAAGTTCTTCATGCCGTCCATGCTGGTCGGAGGCACCCCTGCGGCATGAGGCCCGACCGGTTGGACCGGGGGTCCACCGGTCGGTGGACGGGGGGAGGCTTGTTTTTTGTGGCTCGGTTCAGTCGCCGGCACAACGGGTGAGGGGAGGGCAGGGCGCAGGCTCCTCTTCAGCTCACCCGCCGGGCACAACGGGTGAAGGGGGGCGCGGGCTCCCCTTGGGCACTCGCCAGGCACAACGGGTGAGGGGTCTCCGGACGGTGACCGACGCGCGGCCTATTTTTTGTGGCTCGGTTCTCCTCCGGGGGCCTCAAGTGTGCGTCGACGGTCGATCGTGCTCGACCACTCGTTCCTCGCGGCCTCCGCGCGTTCTCCCTTTCGACACCCACGGCCCCCTTCGGCTCACTCGCCAGGCACAACGGGTGAAAGGAAAAGAAAAGGGGTGCGGGACCTCGTTCACTCACCCGCCGGGACGCTTGGCCCCTTCGGCTCACTCGCCCAACGGGCGAAGGGAAAGGGAGCGGGATCTCGTCCACTCACCCGCCAGGCACAACGGGTGAAGGGGAGGGCGCGGGAACCCTTCGGCTCACCCACCGGGGCGCGGGGCCCCTTTCGGCTCGGCTGCCAGGCACGACGGGCGGAGGGGAAGGGGACGGGGCCTCGTCTGTTCACCCATCGGGCACATGGGGTGGGCGGAACGTGGGGGCGGTCCCCGCAGGGGGGCATGCGTGGTGTGGGTGGTCAGGGGAAGTCGTCCGGGGCCCGGCCCGGGGACGGGTGGACGCCGGCGCGGTACTTGGGAACGCGGACCGTGATCTTCATGCCCGCGCCGATGCCTGTTTCGATGACGAGCCCGTACTCGTCCCCGTACACCTGCCGGAGCCGTTCGTCCACATTGGACAGTCCAATGCCGGCGGAGGCCGGACGCTCCCCCGCGAGGATGCGGCGGAGTTCGGCCGGGTCCATGCCGACGCCGTCGTCCTCGATGGTCACCATGGCCTCAGCGCCCGCGTCCTGTGCCGCGATGGTGATCCTGCACTCGCCCGTGGAGTCCTCCAGGCCGTGCTTGACGGCGTTCTCGACGAGGGGCTGGAGGCAGAGGAACGGCAGTGCCACCGGCAGTACCTCGGGCGCGACCTGGAGGGTGACCTTGAGCCGCTCGCCGAAGCGGGCCCCGGCGAGCGCCAGATACTGCTCGATCGAGCGCAGTTCGTCGGCGAGCTGGGTGAACTCCCCGTGGCGTCTGAAGGAGTAGCGGGTGAAGTCGGCGAACTCCAGCAGCAGTTCACGTGCCCGCTCGGGGTCGGTGCGGACGAAGGAGGCGATCGCGGCCAGGGAGTTGAAGATGAAGTGCGGGGAGATCTGCGCCCGCAGGGCCCGGATCTCCGCCTCGATCAGCCGGGTCCGGGACCGGTCGAGTTCCGCCAGTTCCAGTTGTACGGAGACCCAGCGGGCCACCTCGGTCGCCGCCCGGACCAGTACGGCCGACTCCCGCGAGCCATAGGCGACCAGTGCGCCGAGGACCCCGTCCTCGCCGGTCAGCGGGGCGATCACGGCCCAGCGCAGCGGGCACTCCAGGTCCTCGCACGCGGTGTGGACGCTCTGGCCGCGGCCGGAGTCCAGCATTTCGGCGACGCGGACCATCACCCGCTGCTCGTGGTGGTCCGCCCCGGGGCCGTCCCAGGCGAGCACGGACTCGCGGTCGGTGAGACACAGCGCCTCGGTGCCGAGGAGGGAGCGCAGTCGCCGGGCGGCCTTGCGTGCGGTGTCCTCGGTGAGACCGGCCCGCAGCGGGGGCGCGGCGAGGGAGGCGGTGTGGAGGGTGTGGAAGGTGGCGCGTTCGACGGGTGTCCCGAGATCGAGGTCGGACCGGGCGCCGTGCCGCTCGATGAGGCGTCCGAGGGCGATCCCCGCCATGAGGAGGAGCACTCCGGCGGCTGCCAGGGCCACCGCTGCCGTACCGCTCATCGCTCCGCTCCTTCTGGTCCGGGCCGGCCGGTGAGATCCTCCGGCAGATGCAGCCGGGCCAGGATCGCGGTCGTCGAGGCGGGTATGTGGCGCGGGGTCGCGAGGGACACCAGCACCATGGTGAGAAAGCCCAGCGGCACCGACCAGACGGCGGGCCAGGCCATCAGGGTGTGCCCCCAGCCCTCGGGCGCCAGCCCGGCGCGGGTCGCCATCACCGCCGTGAGCGCCGAGCCCCCGCCGACGACGAGCCCCGCCGCGGCGCCCGGCGGGGTGAGCCCGCGCCACCAGATCCCGAGGACGAGCAGCGGGCAGAAGGAGGACGCGGAGACGGCGAAGGCGAGCCCCACCGCGTCGGCGACCGGGACATGGGTGGCGATCACGCTCAGGGCCAGTGGCACGGTCATCGCGAGCAGGGTCGCCAGCCGGAAGTGCCGTACCCCGCGCGAGGGCAGGACATCCTGGGAGATGACCCCGGCGACGGACATGGTCAGCCCCGAGGCGGTGGACAGGAACGCGGCGAACGCGCCGCCCGCGAGCAGCGCGCCGAGCAGATCTCCGCCCGCGCCGCCGAGCATCCGCTCCGGGAGCACCAGGACGGCGGCGTCCGCGTCGCCGGTGAGGGCGAGTTCGGGGGCGTAGATCCGGCCGAGCGCTCCGTAGACCGGGGGCAGGAGATAGAACACGCCGATCAGTCCCAGGACCACCAGGGTGGTGCGGCGGGCGGCGCGTCCGTCGGGGCTCGTGTAGAAGCGGACGGCGACGTGCGGCAGGCCCATCGTGCCGAGGAAGGTGGCGAGGATCAGCCCGTAGGTGGCGTACAGGTGGTAGCCGTCGCGGCCGCCGGACAGCGGCTGCGACCAGCTCGACGGGTCACTGCCGGAGGAGGCGCGCTCCGGCACCCGCGCGCCCTCGGGGAGCCCGAGGCTGGTGCCCCCGGCGACCCGGTGCGTGCCCTCGCCGAGGGTGACCGTGCTCCCCCGGTGCGCGGTGCCGTCGATCTCCCCGTCGACGGTGAGTGTCAGGGCTTCGTCCAGCCGGATCCGTACGGTGTCGTCGATGCGTACGGTGGTGTGCTCCCTGAGGACCGCGGGCGCGTCGAAGCCCGCGCGGGGGGCGTCGGCGGCGGCCCACGCGGCGATCAGGAACAGCGCGGGCACGAGCAGGGCAGTGAGCTTGAGCCAGTACTGGAACGCCTGGACGAAGGTGATGCTCCGCATCCCGCCCGCCGCGACCGCGACGGTGACGACCAGCGCCACGAGCACCCCGCCCACCCAGCCGGGCGCTCCGGTGAGGATCTCCAGGGTGAGGCCCGCGCCCTGGAGCTGGGGCAGCAGATAGAGCCAGCCGATGCCGACGACGAAGAGGCTGGCGAGCCTGCGCACGGCGGCCGATTCGAGGCGCGCCTCGGCGAAGTCGGAGAGGGTGTACGCGCCCGAGCGGCGCAGGGGGGCAGCGACCAGGACCAGCAGGACGAGATATCCGGCGGTGTAGCCGACGGGGTACCAGAGCATGTCCGGGCCCTGGAGGAGCACCAGTCCGGCGATACCGAGGAAGGAGGCGGCGGAGAGGTACTCTCCGCTGATCGCGGCGGCGTTGAGGCCGGGGTTGACGGTGCGGGAGGCCACGTAGAAGTCGGAGGTCGTCCGGGATATCCGCAGTCCCAGAGCGCCGATGAGGACGGTGGCGAGCACCACGGCGGTGACGGCGGTGACCGCGTACGCCTGGTTCACCGGACGCCGCCCGGGTGCGGGAGCGCGGGCAAGGGTCAGCGACCTTCCAGCAGCCTGGTGAAGTCCTCCTCGTTGCGCTCGGCCCGGCGGACGTACCGGCGGGCCGTCAGCCACAGGACGGGATAGACCGCCACACCGAGCACCGCCCATACGAACGGCTCGGGTGAGGGCGAGGACCCGTCGAGGGCGGTGGGCAGCGCGAAGAGCAGCGGGAGGGTGCCGACGAGGAGGGCGAGGGTGCCGAGTGCCCTCAGCGCGGTCCTCAGCTGGCTGCGCATCAGTGAGCGTACATAGGTGGCACCGAGTGTGGTCTGCTCGCTGATCTCGGAGCGGGCGGGGGCGTGGCCGGGGGCCCGCCGGGCGGCGCGCGGCACACCGGTGACCACCTCGCGGCGAGGTCGTTGCTCTGCGGACATCGTCGTGCGCTCTCTCGGGGGAGGGCTCGGGAGGTTGGGAGTCTACGCAGCGGCGATGGGCGGCGGTAGACGCGGGCGGGGAGACGGCGGGAGGCCGGACCGGGGCCCGGGCCGGGACCGGAGGCCCGGGAGCGGCGCCGGGCGGCAGGCGACGACGGACCGACGGGGCCGGTCCGGTGTTCAGCCGTTGGCCCGGCGCATCAGGAGGTCACGGAGCTGGCGGGCGTGGCGGCGGCTGACGGCCAGCTCGGCCGTGCCCACCCGCACGGTGGTGGCACCGGCGTCCAGGCGCAGTTCGTCGATCCGGTCGAGGGCGACGAGATGGCTGCGGTGGATACGGACGAAACCGCGTGCCGCCCAGCGCTCCTCCAGTGTGGAGAGCGGGATTCGGACCAGATGGCTGCCGTCCTCGGTGTGCAGCCGGGCGTAGTCGCCCTGGGCCTCGGCATAGGTGATGTCGCCGACCGGGATGAACCGGGTGACACCACCCAGCTCCACGGGGATCTGATCGGCGACCGTGCTCTGCACCACCGAGGTCCCGGACGCCGGCGGGGCGTCGGTACGGCGGGGCTCGCGGGCGGTGAGGACCTGGTCGCGGACCCGGCGTACGGCTTCGGCGAGCCGTTCCCTGCGGACCGGCTTGAGCACATAGTCGACCGCCTTGAGGTCGAAGGCCTGGACGGCGAAGCCCTCGTGGGCGGTGACGAAGACGATCAGCGGCGGGCGGGCGAACCGCGCCAGCAGCCGGGCCACGTCCAGCCCGGTGAGGCCCGCCATATGAATGTCGAGGAAGACGACGTCGATACCGCCGTCGCCGTCGGGTGCCGCGTCCAGGGCACGGCTGATACGGCGCAGGGCCTCGGTGGCGTCGGTGGCGCCTTCCGCGCTGGTGACCCGGGGGTCGGAGCGCAGGAGGTAGAGGAGTTCCTCGAGCGCGGGTCTCTCGTCGTCGACGGCCAGTGCGCGCAGCATGCTGCGGAGTGTAGGCGCGCCCGGACCGGCGGGCCACGGTGCCCGCTCGCGCGGAAGGGGCCGGGACACACTCCACCGGGCGGGGGCGGCGGGCGGACGGAAAGGGGCTCTTCGCCGTCAGGGGTGCGGTCGGCATCCGAACCCGACGGCCTCCGGGAGCGCTCGGGCGGTGTAGGTGGTGAGGTCGCGGAAGCCGGGCGCAGAGCCGTCCGATCCGATCTCGATGCCGCTCGCGACGGCCCCGCCGTGCGGTGCCGGCAGCGGGGGCGTCAGGTGAGCAGGCGACGCCCGGTCCTTGACCGGGTCGAGTCCCAGCACGGAGATCGAGCCCGAGTCGGGCGTTCGCAGGCCGGCGATGCTCTCGACGGTGGTCGTCTTGCCGGCGCCGTTGGGCCCGATGATGCCGAAGATCTCCCCCTCTTCAACGGTGAAGGAGACGTCGTCGACGGCGATGTGCTGCCCGTAGCGCTTGTGCAGATGTCGCACTTCCAATGCGGTCATACCGCGAAGTTACGGGCGCTTCGCGCTCCGCCGTATCGACCGTGGCGTCTGAGCCGGGGTCGACTCGCGCCTCCACCGTTCGGTGGATCCGCAGGGCCTTGCGGAGCGCCCGGAGCCCTCTTGGTTGTCGCGCTGTCCGTCACCGCGGCACGCGGCCGACCTGGGGAACGGAGAGGGAACGGCACACTCGGCCTCCCACGCCGGACCCGGTGCCGGGATCGGCTCGACCTCACATGCGCCGCGAGCACGGCGCCATCGGGTTCCCTCAGCCGGCCGGTGGCCTCCAGGCTCGGCGCGGCCGGGGGCGGCGGCCGAGGGCGTCCGGGCGGATCAAGGCGGTCGGGCCGGGGCAGGAGAAGGCGGTGGCGTCACCTCGGCTCCCCCACCGGGCGACCCGTCGGCCACCACTGCGCCCCGTCTACGAAGAGCCGGAAAAGACCCGGGCCGCCGGGCGGCCGGAAAGGGCCGGAGAAGACGGTGTTCTTGTCGTCGTTCTTGTCGTCCGCAAAGTTGAGCACAAACCGGCGGGGCTCCGTATTCAACGGCGACCAAACGCGAGGGACGCGGTGGCCCGCACGAGGAATCGAGGACGTCATGAGCATCCAGCAGCGGCACGAGGACGTGGCCGCCTATGCGCTGGGCGTCCTGGAGCCGGGCGACGCGTTTCTCTTCGAGGAGCATCTCGCCGACTGTGTGATTTGCACAGTACAGCTTTCCGATTTCGGTCCGGCGGCCTCCGCACTGTCCGATCTGGCGGCCACGGGAGTAGCCGACACCCGTCCCTCGCCGTTACTGCTGGACCGGCTGGCCGACGAGGTCACACGGCTGCGGCGGCGCAGCCGCAGGCGGCGGTTCCGGCTGATCGCGGCCGCCGCCGCGCTGATCGTGGCACTGCCCTCGGCGGCGCTCGCCGCCCGGTCCTCGGGCGGGGCCCCGGACGGCCGCGCGGGCGCGGGCGCGGTCACGGCCAGGAACACGGCCACCGGAGTCACCGCGTCCGCCGTGGTGGAGGACCGGCCCTGGGGCACGGCGGTCGCGATGCGGCTCAGCGGACTGAAAGGGCCCGTCGCCTGCCGGCTGATCGCCGTCGGCAGGGACGGCATCGAGCATCCGGTGCTCAGCTGGAAGGTCCCGGCGACCGGATACGGCGGCGAGCGGCGCGGCGGCGGCACGGCGCTCGGGATCGAGGGCGGTACCGATGTGCCGAGCGCCGAGATCGCCCGGTGGGAGGTGCGGACCTTCGGGGGGAGGACGCTCGTCGTCCTCGGCGGCTGACACCGGGCGCGGGTGCACCTGCTGCCTCAGGAGCAAGCCGCGGTGCGCCCGCTGCCTCGGAAGCACCCCGTGCCCGTACGCCGACTGCCTCAGAGCGCGTAGAGCCGTAGACCTGTGCGCCCGCTGCCCCTCCGGAGCGCCGTGCGGGTGCGCCCGCTGCCTCGCAGGCGGGCCCCGGTGCGCACCCTGGCCGAGCGACAGCTGGAGCGCCTGTGAAGACCGCACTGATCCGCCGGGTGCTCGGCGGGGCGCTGGTGCTGGGGGCCGTCGCCGGCGGCCTCGGCTACACCGCCGTGGCCCGCTACTTCAGGAGCCGGGACATCCGCCGGTCCGCGAGCGGTTTGCCGCCGGTCTGGCAGGTGGGGCAGTACTGGAGCGAGGAGTCGCTGAACGACACCTCGCGGATGGTGTCCCCGCAGACCGGACAGGGTTCACCGGTGCGCCCGTGGACCCGCAGCCCGCTCTTCTTCTCGGCCTTGAGCCGGCCGGCCGCGACCCCGCGCGAGCGCTCGACGGCCTCGCCGAGGGTGGTCCGCAGGGCCTCGTACAGCGCGGTGATCTCCTGGTCACCGAGGTTGTGCACCGGCTTGAACGGCGACATCTTCGCGGCGTGCAGGATCTCGTCGCTGTACGCGTTGCCGATCCCCGCGATCAGGCTCTGGTCGCGCAGCGCGCCCTTGACCTGCCGCCGCTCCCCGGCGAGCAGCGCGGCGAAGGCGTCCCGGTCGAATCCGTCGGCGAGCGGGTCCGGACCGAGACGGGCGACCCCGGGCACCTCGGCCGGATCCCGTACCAGATGCACGGCGAGCCGCTTGGTGCTGCCCGCCTCCGTGAGGTCGAACCCGCTCCCGGACGCGAGGACCGTACGGAGCGCGAGGGGGCCCTTGCCCGGCCGGGGCGGGGCCGCGGGGAACTCGTCCTTCCAGCGGAGCCAGCCCGCGCGGGCGAGATGGATCACGAGGTGCAGTCCCCCGGCGGTGATGTCCAGCCATTTGCCGTGCCGGTCCACGGCGGTGACCGTGGTGCCCTCGACAGCGCTGAGCGGAGGGTCGTACGTCTTGAGGACGCTGATCGCCAGCGGAAGGACCCGGGCGATCTCCTGTCCCTTCAGATGGGCGTCCAGAAACTCTCGCAATGATTCCACTTCGGGCATCTCCGGCATGCGTCCAGCCTGCCCCAGCCACGCCTCCCTCGCAGGTCGGGGGCCCTCCCGCGCTCCCAGGACACGCCCGTCCGGTGCCGATCGCGCCCGCCGCCCGAGCCCGCCGCCGCCCGGGGCCGCCGAATCCCTGCCGCGCCCCGGGCCGGTCCCCCGACGCCTGTCGCACCGCCGCCGCCGAAGGCGCCCCGGCCGCGCCGTCGCTACCGCGCCAGACCGGTCAGCTGGGACAGCTCCTCGCCGACCCCCCACGCGAGCCGCCCCACGTCCGGCACCGCCAACCCGTCCGCGACCAGGCCCACATGCACCTGTCCGCCGTAGGTCGTCAGCGCCACGGCCAGCGACTGGCCGCGTGCGAGGGGCGCCATCGGATAGATCTCCCGCAGCGGGCAGCCGCCGAACGACAGTGCCGACCGGGGCAGCGGCACGCTCGTGACCAGTACGTCGAAGAGCATCCTCGCCGCGCCCCCGGCGAGCGGCGCCCCGAAGCGGTGGGCCAGTGGATGCAGCTGGTCCGCGAGCACCGCCAGCGCGCCCGCGCCCTTCATCGGGCCCGCCGCCTTGTTGCGGTTCATCGCCACGCGGACCGCCTCCAGCCGGGCGCGCGGATCCGCCTCGGCGACGGGCAGTTCGAGGAGGTAGGCGGAGAGTTTGTTGCCGGATCCGGGCGGACTGCCGGGCCTGCGGCGGGAGACGGGCACCAGGGCCCGGGGCCCGCTCGGGGGCAGTTCGTCGCCTCGCTCGGTGAGCCAGCGCCGCAGCCCGCCCGCGACGATGGCGATCAGGACGTCGTTCGAGGTGCCGCCCACGGCCTTGCGGACGAGCTGCACCTCCTCCAGGTCGAGTACGGCGGTGGCGAGCCGGCGGGTTCCGCTGGAGCCCGCCGACAGGGACGGCAGCCCCCGGGGGTCGAAGCGGCTGGCCCGTACGACGGAGGCGCCGACCCCGACGGCACGTCCCAGATCGTCGATACGGTCCCGGGCGAAACCGAGGAGACGGGCGGGATCGGCGAACCAGGCCCGGTCGGGCGCGGGCCCGGCCCGCCGGGTCCTCACCCCCCGGGGATCGGCGATCTCGTCGAAGATGCCCGCACCGATCGCGACCGCGCGCATGCCGTCCGCGAGGGCGTGGTGCAGCTTGACGAGGACGGCGAAGGAGCCGCCCGGGGAGCCGGTGAGGAGGTACATCTCCCACGGTGGAAGCCCGCGTTCGAGGGGTCGTTCCATGAGTTCACCGGCGATCGCGGTGGCCTCGGCGGCGAAGTCGGGTCCGCCGCCGAGCCGCAGCCTGCGGACGTGCCGCCGTACGTCGAAGTCCTTGTCGGCGGCCCAGGCCGCTCCGCCGACGGGCAGCAGGACGTCCCGCACCCGCATCCTGAGCCGGCGGATCGCCGCCGCGCGTGTGGCGAGGAGGTCCAGGATGCCGTCGTCGTCGAGCCCGGAGTCCTCGTCGGGGGCGGAGAAGAAGGCGAGCGCGCCGAGATGCATCGGATGACCGGCTGACTCAAGGTGCCAGAAGGCCAGGTCGAGTGGGGCGAGTCGCTCGCTGGTCACGGTGTCCTCATGTCCTAGAAGGCCAGGGAATGCGCAGTCAATCGCCTTCGGTCGGTTACGGTCAACTGCGATCAGTTCACGGACAGTTAACCCTGGATCACCCGTCTTCGCCTGATGCGGCGCCCCGGCGGTCATCCCGAAACGCCATCCGGACCATCCGGCGGGCCCTCACGCTGCCTCTCCGGAACGGCGAACTCGCACCACACGCACTTGCCGCTGCCGCGTGAGTCCACACCCCAGGCGTCGGTCAGCCGGTCCACCAGCAGCAGTCCCCGGCCGGAGACGCCCGACTCCCCCGCGTCACGCCGTCTGGGCAGAACGCTGGAGCGGTCCTCGACCTCCACCCGCAGCCGCCGCTGCGGTCCCGACAGCACCCGGACGGTGACGACCGCGCCGCCGTCGGTGTGCAGCAGGGCGTTGGTGATCAGCTCGTCGGCGACGAGCTCGATCTCGTCGGCCCTCTCCCGCGCGCCCCAGGCGTGTACCGCCGAACGGACCATGCGCCGGGCCGAGCCCAGTGCCCCGGGGTCGTTCTGGGCCACGTGCTGGTGGAGTCTGCCGCCGGTCTGCGGGGTCAGCGCGCCCCGGCGGCGCAGCAGCAGGAGGGCCACGTCGTCGTCCCCGCCGCGCTCGTCGACGACCTCGCAGAGATGGTCCGCGAGCTGCTGGATGTCCCGGGGTCCGGAGTGGACGAGCGCGGTGAGCAGCTGCATACCGTCGTCGAGGTCGGCACCGGGCTGCTCGACGAGACCGTCGGTGTAGAGCAGCAGGGTCTGCCCGGGGTCCAGTTCGACGGTGGTGACGGGGTACTCCATCCGGCCGAACTCCGCCGAGAGGCCCAGCGGGAGCCCGCCCTCGACCGGCAGTCTGCGGCAGCTTCCGTCGGTGTCCCGCAGCAGCGGGTCCACATGCCCGGCACGGACGACCTGCACGACGCCGCTCGCGAGGTCGGTCTCGGCGTACATACAGGTCGCGAAGCGGTCGGTGTCCAGTTCGTGCAGGAAGACGGAGGCGCGTGCCATCACGGTGGCGGGGTTGTGGCCCTCGGCCGCGTACGCCCTGAGCACGATCCGCAGCTGGCCCATCACCGCCGCCGCGTCGGTGTCGTGTCCCTGGACGTCCCCGATGACCGCGCCGACCCGGCCGCCGGGGAGGGCGATGATGTCGTACCAGTCGCCGCCGATGTCCCGGCCCATCCGTGCCGAGCGGTAGCGGACGGCGATCTGAGCGCCCGGCACCTCGGGGATCCGGCGGGGCAGCATGGCCTGCTGGAGTCCTTCGGCGAGGTCGTGCTCCTGGTCGTAGAGGACGGCGCGCTGGACGCTCTGGGCGATGCTGCTGCCGAGCGCGACCAGCAGATTGCGTTCCTCGGAGCTGAAGCCGTTCCGGTCGCCGTAGAGGAGGCCGAAGGCGCCGATGGGCCGGCCCTGGGCGATGAGCGGGAGATAGGCGGCGGCCTCGACGCCGAGGGCCTCGATATGGGGCCAGAGCACGGGGTAGGAGTCGGCGAAGTCCCGGGGACCCTCGATGAAGCGGGGCGCCAGGGTCCGTACGACCTCGCTCATGGGGTACTGCTCGTCCACGCGGGTGTAGCGGGTCCCGGGCACAAAGGCCTCCTCCGGGCCCCCGGCGACCAGCTGGATGCGCCCGCCGGGCTCCAGGAGTCCCATCACCAGGCTGGTCGCGCCGAAGATCTCCAGGCCGTGGGCGTCCTTGAGGACGTCGATGACGTCCTGCACGGTCCGGGCGTGGGCGAGGGCCGCCGTGGTGGACTCGACGACGCTCGTCTGCCAGCGCCGCTCGGTGTCGGCGGCGATCCGTGCCGTGGAGTCGGCCAGTTCCTCGGTGGCGTCGCGGACGATGCCGATGACACGGCTGGGGCGGCCGGTGCCGTCGCGGCGTACACAGCCCTGGGTGTGGGTCCAGCGCAGACTGCCGTCGCGGCGGCGGATGCGGAAGTAGACGCCGTAGTGCTCGCTGCCGCTCTTCAGCGCCTGCGCCACCAGTGCTTCGAGCCGTGCGGCGTCCTCGGGCGGGATCCGGGAGGTGACGGTTTCCCGGCGGCCGTCGTACTCGCCGGGCGGCAGATCGAGGACCTGGTGCGCCGGCTGGTCCAGATGCATCATTCCGCTGGCCAGGTCCCAGTCGAAGCTGCCCATCCGATTGAGGGTCAGACTCCTGTCCGGGCCGGCCGGCCAGTCGTCGGGAAGCGTCAGGGCCCCCGCTGCCCGATCAACCATGGGGCCACTCTGCCATCATTTGTCGGATTCTTCGACCGGTTGGGGCCATCGGCCCGGTCACCCCGCGAAGGTGTCCGGCTCGGCCGACTGCTCGCTGGGGACGATCAGGTCCGGGTCGGCGGGATACACGTCCGCGTCGGGGGGCAGCCGGGGATCGGCCGGGGGCCGTCCCGGATCCACGGGTTCGACGGAGGGTGCGGTGTCGTACGGATCGGTGGGACAGCCGGGCGGGGGCGGGAGGCTGTCCGGGTCCCCGGGCACCGGCGCCGAGGGGTCCGGGCAGTCGCTGGGAGCCGGATCGGCCGGGCCGGTGGAGCGTTCCGGTTCTGAGGTGCCGGTGGTGTCACCGGGCTCGGAGGGGACCGGATAACTGTAGATGTCATCGGGGTTCACGGGCGGAAGCACATCGGGGCGCCTGTCCCGCTCGCCGTCGCTGCCCGTCTGCCGCTCGACCCATCTCTCGCTGCTGACGTCGACGATCACCAGACTGCTCATGACCTGGGGGGTCGGTTTGACGACGACGACCCGGTCGGGCCGGTAGCCGTCCCACGGCCGGCCCTGCTGGATCACACCGCCCTTGACGGCGGCGGGCGACCTGAGCGGGTTGCCGCAGGCGCAGCGGACGCGTGGTGAGCCGTGCCGGTCGACGAGTACGGCGGTGCCCGCCTGGAGGACGGCCTGGCGGGAGGCGGCGGAGCCCTTGCGGTAGCCGTGGCTGGTGACCCGGGTGTCGGCGCGCAGCACGACGGGGGTCAGATCGCGCAGAAAGCCGGGCAGCGAACCCTGGGAGACGCCGGCGCCCCGGGCGAACGCGCGGGCCTTGGCCGGTTCGGCGCGCAGCAGGGTGATCTGCTGCTCGATGTCACAGCTGCCGACGGACTGGATGCCGCCGTACAGGCCGGGGGTCGCGCCCGAGAGGGTGCGCAGGATCTGGCCCCTGACGGGCGGACCGCCCGGTGGGGGCGGGGGCAGGACGTCCCGGGGCGCGGGCGCGGACAGTTCGCGGACCGTGGTGGCGGTGTACGGGTCGGGGCCCTTGTCGGCCGCGGGCTGGAGGAGGACCTCCTCGTCCTTGTCGGTGGCCGCGACGCCGTCGCCGCCGCATCCGGCGACCAGGAATCCGAGGGACAGCGTGGTGGACAGCGCGGCCGCCGCCGACCACCGGCGACGAACGGACCACCGACGACGCATGGGACGCACGACCATCTCCCGCCTCTTCATCATGATCACCGTGATATGTCCTTCAAGTTCTCCCGGATTCCCTGGCGCATCGCGACTTGAACGCGTTCAATCGGATGCGTGGTCACGGTTCACGGGGAGCCGGCCCGCTGTGAGCCCGGGGGTGTGGTGGGTGTGTCCGTCCTGGTCAGCCTGATCGCGAGACTCCGTGTGCCGCTTCCCGGGAGACGGGGCGCGGGTCCATCCGGAGGGCTCGCGCCCATTCGGCCCACGCTCTCCTATCGGGAGGCGGGCGCCACCCGGCTCGGGCCGATGCCCGACGGCTACCACCATCTGCACCACACGACCCGTATCGGCCGGGGCCGGGCGGTGTTCGAGGCGGCGGGCGCCGCGGTCACCACCTGGCGGATGCACCGCGCGTCGGGCCTCCGGCTGCGGGCCACGGCCGCGCGCGCCGACCCCGGAGCCCGGGTGGAGGTCTCGGCGGGCCCGGGCCCCTTGCGGGTCACCGGATCCTGCGAGGTCGTCTGGGCGGAGTACGGCGGGGACCGGACGGGATTCGCCTATGGAACGCTCACCGGGCATCCGGAGTGCGGTGAGGAGTCCTTCGTCGTCGACATCAGGGACGACGGTTCGGTGTGGTTCACCGTGATGGCCTTCAGCCGTCCGGCGTCCTGGTACGCCCGGCTCGGTGGACCGCTCACCCGGGTGCTCCAGCGGACGTACGCCCGATGGCTCGGCAGGACCGTGCGACGGCTCGCCACCACCGATACTGGAGACGATGGAGTGGTTCGGTGACAACGGCTACTGGCTGGCCCGGCTGGTCTTCCAGCGGGGTCTGGCAGCGGTCTACGTCGTCGCCTTCCTCACCGCGGCCCTTCAGTTCCGGGCGCTGATCGGCGAGCGGGGCATGCTGCCCGTGCCCCGCTATCTGCGCGGCGTGCCGTTCCGCATGGCGCCGGGTCTGTTCCAACTGCGCTACTCGGACCGGCTGTTCGCGTGCTGCGCCTGGGCGGGCGCGGCGCTCTCGGCCGCGCTGGTGGCGGGCGCCGGTGACCGGCTGCCGCTCGCGGTGGCGATGCTCTGGTGGGCCGTGCTGTGGGTGCTTTATCTGTCGATCGTCAATGTGGGACAGACCTGGTACGGCTTCGGCTGGGAGTCCCTGTTGCTGGAGACCGGGTTCCTGGCGGTCTTCCTCGGCAACGACCGTACGGCCCCGCCGGTGCTGGTGCTGTTCCTGCTGCGCTGGGTGCTGTTCCGGGTGGAGTTCGGCGCCGGGCTGATCAAACTGCGCGGCGACCGCTGCTGGCGCGATCTGACGTGTCTGTACTACCACCACGAGACCCAGCCGATGCCGGGCCCGCTGAGCTGGTTCTTCCACCGTCTTCCCCGGCCGCTGCACCGGGTGGAGGTGGCCGCGAACCATGTCTGCCAGCTCGTGGTGCCCTTCGCGCTCTTCACCCCGCAGCCCGCGGCGAGCGTCGCGGCCGGGCTGATCGTCGTGACGCAGCTGTGGCTGGTGCTCTCCGGCAACTTCGCCTGGCTGAACTGGCTGACGATCGTGCTGGCCCTGTCCGCCGTGGACGCCTCCCTCGTCGCGGCTCCGCCCCCGCTCCCGGCGGCGCCGCCGTGGTACGCGGCCCTCGTCGTCGCCGTCACCGCGCTGGTGGTGGTCCGCAGCTGGTATCCCGCGCGTAATCTGCTCTCCCGCGCGCAGCGGATGAACACCGCGTACGACCCGCTGCACCTGGTCAACTCCTACGGCGCGTTCGGCACGGTGGGCCGGGTGCGCCGGGAGGTGGTGGTGGAGGGCACGGACGAGCGGGTCCTGCACCCGGGCACGGTGTGGCGGGAGTACGGCTTCAAGGGCAAGCCCACGGATCCGCGCCGGATGCCCCGTCAGTTCGCCCCGTACCATCTGCGGCTCGACTGGATGATGTGGTTCGCCGCGCTCTCCCCCGCGTACGCGCGCTCCTGGTTCGGGCCGTTCGTGGAGCGGCTGCTGGAGGGGGACCGGGACACCCTGCGGCTGCTGGAAGTCAATCCCTTCCCCGGCGCCCCGCCCGTCCATGTGCGCGCCCGGATCTGGCGGTACCGCTTCACGACCCGGCGGGAGCGCAGGGCGACGGGCGCGTGGTGGCACCGGGACGAGGTGTGGGAGTTCCTGCCGCCCACCCGGCTGCGCTGAGCGGGGGGACGTACACGGGGCCCGCGGTAGGGGTCCACGCCTGCGGACACCGCGCACCGGGTGCCGGACCGCCGCCGGGATTCCGCGGGACGCGCCCCGAACGCCGCCGTGCCCCCCGCGCGGGCGCGGGGGGCACGGTGCGGACGTACCGCGTGAGCACTCCCGGGTCAGTCGATCCCGGGCAGGATGTGCGGCTCGGCGAGGTCGTCCTCGTACCCCGCCAGCCGGATCGGTGCCGACCGGGCCCAGACTTCCAGGCTGCCGAGTTCGTCGGTGCGGGCGCCCCGCTCGCCGGTCCGTTCCGGGGGCCGCTGCTCGTGCTTCTTCTTCACATCAGGTGTCACCGCGCACTCCTCTGTGTCGCGTAACTGGGACAAGGGCTGTTCGGTCGCGGTGGCGCCGGTACGTGGGCGGGACCGCAGCCTGGTTGCAGACGTGTCCCAGGACGGCCAAGCGGGATTTGTGGACCCCTTGGGTGCGTCCGTGGCCCTCAGAGTAACCAAATGAGCGAGGGCGTGCTCGATGGGGCCGGAGATTCTGCCCATTTCCGGCCAAGGATGGATACGGGGACCCGGCTGTACGGCGGTAAGGCGGGCCCGGAGCCCTGTTACCCCGGGGAACCCGGATGGAGCAGTAAACCCCCGGGCCGGATGTGTTCCCGATGAACTCGTCCCTGCCCCGGAACGCGGGGCGGCCCCGCTCTGTCACGTACACACCGAATTGGCGCGTTTACCGCCGGAGGCCGCGGGGCGCGCCATTCGGGTGGGTCGCGGGGTTTACCAGTTCGCGGGTGCGTAGTCCTTGAGGAAGCAGCCGTAGAGGTCCTCGCCGTCCTCACCGCGCACGATGGGGTCGTATACGCGGGCCGCGCCGTCGACCAGGTCGAGCGGGGCGTGGAAGCCCTCCTCGGCGAGGCGCATCTTGTCGGGGTGCGGACGCTCGTCGGTGATCCAGCCGGTGTCGACGGCAGTCATGAGGATGCCGTCGGTCTCGAACATCTCCTGGGCGCTGGTGCGGGTGAGCATGTTCAGCGCGGCCTTCGCCATATTGGTGTGGGGATGGCCCGCGCCCTTGTAGCCGCGGCTGAAGACGCCCTCCATCGCGGACACGTTCACCACGTACGTGCGCTTGGCGCGGGCGGCGGCCATGGAGGGACGGAGCCGGCTGATGAGGATGAAGGGCGCGGTGGAGTTGCAGAGCTGCACCTCCAGCAGCTCCACGGGGTCCACCTCGGAGACGGTCTGGATCCAGCTGTTGGTGTCGTGCAGATCCGGCACCAGGCCGCCCGCGTCGATCGCGGTGCCCGCCTCGATCCGGGCCGGGGTCGCGGAGCCGGACACCAGGGCCAGTCCGGTGACGGCATCGGCGCTCAGGCCCTGGGCCGGGGCCTGCGGCAGCGCGGCCACCGAGTCCACGGCACCGCTGCCGAACGTCCCGATGACCTCAAAGGGCGGCAGCTCGCCCGCGGGCAGCGGGGCGGACTCCGCCGCGACCAGCTCGCGGTACGCCCCCGGGGAGCGGCGCACGGTCTGCGCCGCGTTGTTGATCAGGATGTCCAGCGGCCCCTGGGCCGCGACCGAGTCCGCCAGCGCGACGACCTGAGCGGGGTCACGCAGATCGATCCCCACGATCCGCAGCCGGTGGATCCACTCGTCGCTGTCCGGCATCGCCTTGAAGCGGCGGATCGCGTCGTTCGGGAAACGGGTGGTGATGGTGGTGTGGGCGCCGTCGCGCAACAGCCGCAGCGCGATGTACATCCCGATCTTGGCGCGTCCGCCGGTGAGCAGGGCCCGCCTGCCCCGCAGATCGGTACGGGCGTCCCGGCGGGCGCGGTTCTCGGCGGCGCACTTCTGGCACAGCTGGTGGTAGAAGGCGTCGACCTCGACATAGCGGGTCTTGCAGATGTAGCAGGACCTCGGGCGCTGGAGGATGCCCGCGATCTCCCCGGTGACGGAGGAGGACGGCAGCAGCCCCTCGGTCTCGTCGTCGATCCGGTCGGCGGAGCCGGTGGCCGTGGCCTCCGTGACCGTCCTGTCGTGGGCCGTCTTGGCGGCCCTGCGCTCCTGGCGGCGGCGCTGCTTCACGGTGCGGTAGATGCCGGCGGTCGCGCGGCGGACCGTGATCGCGTCCGGGTGGTCGATCTCCAGGCGGTCCAGCTCGTCCAGCACACTCAGGCACACGGCCAGCCGCTCGGGGTCGATCCCGGGCCCGAACACCGGGCCGTCCTCTGTCACCGTCATGTGCCTTGCCGTTCCTCCGTCGCGAACGCGGTGGGCGCGTGCGCGTTCCGCGGGTTCCAAATGCGCAACCTTACGGCCCCCCGGGCGCCTGGGCCAAATGGGCGATGACCTGCCCGCCGGGGCCCGCCCCGGCCCACCGGCGCCCCTCCCCGGACGCCGGACGGCCGCAGTGCCATGGGGCGGCCGTGGGCAGGGCCGCGAGCCCGAGCGCCGGAAGGGGGAGAGGTGATCGCGCGCCCGGGAGTCCCGTACCACCGCCCCCTCCGCGCCGACCGCCCCGGACAGGGCACGCGGCCGGGTGACACCCATGGGCGGCTGCCCCCGCCACGGCTTCACTCCTGTGCGAGCAGTTCCCCGTACAGCTCGTACGTCCGCCTCGCCACCTGCTCCCAGCCGAACTCGCGCACCGCGCGCTGCCGTCCGGCCGCGCCCATCCTGGCGGCCTCGGGAGGATCGTCGAGGACCCGGTTCACCGCCTGTGCCAGGGCCGACTCGAAGGACTCGGGGTGCCGGTCGTCGTACGGCACGAGCAGTCCCGTACGCCCGTCGTCCACGACCTCGGGGATACCGCCGACGGCGGAGGCGACGACGGGCGTGCCGCAGGCCATGGCCTCCAGATTGACGATGCCCAGCGGCTCGTACACCGACGGGCAGACGAACACGGCCGCGTGGGTGAGCAGCTGGATGATCTGCGGGCGCGGCAGCGTCTCCGGGATCCAGTGCACTCCGTCGCGGGCCCGGTCCAGCTCGTCGACCAGTTCCCGGAACTCCGCCCCGGTCCCGGAGGTGTCGGGCGAGCCGGCGCAGAGCACCAGCTGGGCCTCCGGGTCGAAGGCCCGTGCCGCGCGCAGCAGATGGGGAACGCCCTTCTGGCGGCTGATCCGGCCGACGAAGAGCACATAGGGACGGCCCGGGTCGACACCGAGCCGCTGGAGGGCGGAGGTGTCGTGGTCGGGGCGGTAGAGACGGGTGTCGATGCCGTTGTGGATGACCCGTACCCGGTCCGGGTCGACCGCGGGGTAGCAGGCGAGGATGTCGTCCCGCATCCCCCGTGAGACGGCGACGACCGCGTCGGCGGCCTCGATGGCCGTGCGCTCCGCCCAGCCGGAGAGGGCGTAACCGCCGCCGAGCCGCTCGGCCTTCCACGGGCGCAGGGGTTCCAGGGAGTGCGCGGTCATCACATGCGGGACACCGTGGAGGAGCTTGGCGAAATGGCCCGCGAGGGCGGCGTACCAGGTGTGGGAGTGGACCAGTTCCCGGCCCTGGAGCTCCGCGGCCATCGCCAGATCGACGGAGAAGGCGCGCAGTGCCTCGTTCGCCCCGTCGAGTCCCCCGGCGGGTCGGTGCCGCAGCACCCCTTCGGCCTCACCCTCGCCCCAGCAGTGCACCTCCAGCTCGGTCAGCGCCCTCAACTCCTGGGCGAGGAACTCCACATGGACCCCGGCGCCCCCGTAGACGTCCGGGGGATACTCGCGTGTGAGCAGTCCCACCTTCACTCCCCGATGGTCACCCACGGGGCGCGCCGGGGGAAGTGGGCATGCCGTGATCAGGGTGCCGGGGCACCCGGCGGACGGTCGAAGACGCAGTCGCCGCACAGCCCGCCACCCGCCCGGTAGTACAGACAGCAGCTGGTACGGCGGTGCGCGGGGCCCTGCACCGTGCCGGACAGATCGGGGTGGGTGAACAGCTCACCGGCGAGTGCGGCGGCGCGTTCCGTGACCTCGGGCCGACCCGCCGGACCCGCCCAGCGCTCGATCTCCCGTACGGACGCGGCGAGCGCGGAGCCCGCGTTGCCCCACAGCAGCCGAGGCGAGATCCGGGTGTCGCGGCTCAAGGCGTCGGCGAGCGGGGCGAGGTGCCCGTACTGGACCATGTCCCTGATCGCGTCCGCGCCCCCGGGCATGGTCACCAGCCGGGTGAGCCGCAGATCGTCGGGCGCGGTGTGGTCCGGGGCCCAGTGGAGCCCCTCCGGGTCGAGGTCGGGCAGCTTCCCGTACAGGGCGGCGGAGCCGAGCGCGATGGACCACAGCCGGGCGGCGAGTCCCAGCTGGGCGATGGAGGCGGCGACCCGCCGCTCGCGCGCGCCGAGCCGGGCGGCGACGGTGTCGACACGCACGGTGAGGGGGCCGCCGGCGCCCGCGTAGAGGCGGGCGAGCGGCTGACCCGGCCATTCGCCCGCTCCCGACTGCCGGTCCTCCCCGCCGGGTCCGCCCGCGGGTGCCGCCTCCCCGCTCCGCAGGGCGAAGAATCCGCCGATCGCTCCCAGTTCCAGCAGGTCCACTCCCCGCTCACCACCCCGTGTACCGCGTGTACCTAGCGTCCCCGTGTCTGCGCCCCTGTGCGCCGCCGCCTGTCACCGTACCCCCGGCGGATTCCGTCTCCACCCCCGGTGACCTGGTCAACCATCGCGCATAGGACTTTTGGCCTAGGCTCGTACTCCGTCGGCAGTACGTCGGATTGCCTGCTACAGGACGACGACGCGGACGGCGAACAGAGAGATCGTGGTCTCCATGAGTTCCCTCGTGCTGGCCGTGCTTCTGTCGCTGGTCTCCGCGGTCGCGTATGCGGCCGGGGCGATCACGCAGGAGCATGTCGCCGCATCCACCCCCGCCCGGCCGTACGCTCCGCTGCATCACGCAGGGTGGTGGTTCGCCGTCTCCCTCAACGGGTTCGGCGCCCTCTTGCATGTGATCGCCCTGGCCTACGGGCCGCTGAGCGTGGTCCAGCCGCTCGGTGCGCTCACCATCGTGTTCGCCCTGCCGATGGCCGCGCTGTTCGTCCGGCGGCGCGCGGGCAGGACGGCCTGGAAGGGCGCGATCCTGGCGACGGCCGGCCTCGCCGGGCTGCTGGCGCTGAGCGGCAGCTCGGACGCCGACTCGCTGGGTACGGGACAGCGCGGGGTACTCGCGGCGGCGACGTTCGGCGTGGTCGCGCTGATCTTCCTGGTGGCGCAGACCATTCACCGGCCGGTGCTGCGCAGTGTGCTGCTGGCGGCCTGCGCGGGCGTGGCGTTCGGCATCGCGTCCGTGTTCACCAAGACGGTCGCGGTGGACTGGGACTGGGAGCGTCCGCTGGCGCAGTGGCCGAGTCTCATCGTGGTGGCGGTGCTCGCGATCGGCGGGCTGCTGCTCTCCCAGGCGTCCTACCGGGGCGCCGGGCTGGCGGCCCCGCTGGCCACGGTCACCGTGGTCAATCCGGTGGTGGCCGCGGCCGTCGGCGTCACCATGTTCGGCGAGAGCTTCCGGTACGGGATCCCGGGCACCGCGCTGGCGCTGGCCTTCGGCGCGCTGGCGGCGGCCGGGCTGGTCCTGCTGACGACGGAGCGGCTCGCCGCCTCGCACGAGCACGGGGCCGCGCCGTCACCGGTGGCCCCGCCCGGGTCGCCCGGGACCGGCCCGGACGCCGGGCCGCGGCCGCCGGCGGAGCCCAGGGGGTCGGGATTTCGGCCTTCCGAAGTCCGCGCTCCCTCGTCTCCGTCGGGCCTCGCACGCCGGTGCCGGTCCCGGTCCGCGGGAATCCGCGCTACGGCGGTCCTGGCTGCTGAGACCCGGCCCCGGGAGGTCCGGGCGTCCGTCTCAGAGCGAGACGCCGCCCGACCTGAGATAGGCGAGGGGGTCGATGTCGGACCCGTACCCGGGACCTGTCCGGACCTCGAAGTGGAGGTGCGGTCCTGAGCTGTTGCCGGTGGAGCCCGAGCGCGCGATCCGCTGGCCGCTCGCGACCTCCTGGCCGGAGCGCACACTGAGCGCGGACAGATGCGCGTACTGGCTGTACTTGCCGTCGTCGTGCCGGATGACGACCTGGTAGCCGTACGACCCGCCCCAGCCCGCGGAGACGACCCGGCCGGAGGCGACCGCCTTCACCGAGGTCCCGGTGGGGACGGGGAAGTCGACGCCGGTGTGATAGCCGCTGGACCAGGACGATCCGGACTTGCGGTACGGGGTGCCGGTGGACGCGTCGACGGGCGCGCTGAGGGCGGACGAGGGCCTGGCGGCCCGTACCGGCTTGGTGGCCTGCTTCTTCGACTGGGGCTTCGACTGGGGCTTCGACTGCGGGTTGGTTCCCGGCTTGGGCTGCGGCTTCGTGCGGGGCGCGGCCTCGCGGACGTCCGTGCGGGGGGCGGTCTTCTTGGGTGCGGCCTTCGGCGGGGCCTCGGCTCCGGGCGCCTTGCCGGAGTGACCCGGCGCGCTGGAGGCGGGGGGCTTGTGACCGGGCCGCGACTCGGGGGTGCCCGGGCGCTGTCCTGGGGCCTGTATCCGCAGGACCAGCCGCTGGCCCGGATGGATCAGATCGGGGTCGGAGCCGATGACCGCACGGTTCTGGGTGTACAGCTGCTGCCAGCCGCCGCGGACGTCCTTGGTGTCGGCGATCCGGGAGAGCGAGTCCCCGCGGGCCACGGTGTAGCCCTCGCGCTGGGTGGGCAAGGTGGTCGGCGTCGACTTGGGCTGCGGCTGCTGCCGCTGTTGCGCCTGCGGCTTCTTCGGTGTGGACAGCTGGGGGGCCGCGTGCCTCGGTGAGCGGCGTTCGTCCCGGGCGCTCTTGGCCTCCCCCGTGTCCTTGCGCTCCGGGGAGATCTCGGGCGCCTGGCCGCCGCGGGTGAGCCCGGCCCGGACCGAGCAGGTGGGCCAGGCGCCCGGCCCCTGGCCCTTCAGGACCCGCTCGGCGACGGCGATCTGCTGGTCCTTGTCGGCGAGGTCGGCGCGGGGCGCGTACTCCCGGCCCCCGTAGGCCTCCCAGGTGGACTGGGTGAACTGGAGCCCGCCGTAGTAGCCGTTGCCGGTGTTGATGCTCCAGTTGGTGGAGGACTCACAGGCCGCGACCTTGTCCCAGACATCCACGGAGGCGGCCTGTCCGGTCCCCGCGCCGATCAGCGGAAGTGCCATGCCCGCGCCGCCCGCGGTGACCGTGAGCGACGCGCGGTTGATGCGGCTCGGCTGGATACGGCGGTGCCGACCGGTTGCGGCCATATGGAACTCCCCCAGGGAACGGATCACGCAGATCACGAAACGGTCACGTACCAAGCGGTCAACTTAGGCGGTCGGCCCCGGCTATGACAAGGGCTCAGCCCCCGCGCACCGGGGCACACGGGGCGGGAGCGACGCAAAGGTACCGGGAGTACACGGCCTCCGAGGAGGTGCACTTCGGGAAGGACCGGAAATATTCGGGAACTTCCCGGGCTTGCGGATCGATGAATGGCTGGGTCCGCCCGTACGTACCGAGTGGGGGCGGAGTGGGATTTTCCGAAGGACATCCAGGAGCACGCATGAGTGGAACAGCCCAGATCGGCGTCACGGGACTCGCGGTGATGGGCCGCAATCTCGCCCGTAACTTCGCCCGCAACGGGTTCACGGTCGCCGTGCACAACCGCACCGCGGCCAGAACCCGGGCGCTGATCGAGGAGTTCGGCGACGAGGGCGGTTTCGTCCCGGCCGAGACGGCCGAGGAGTTCGTCGCGGCGCTGGAGCGCCCCCGTCGCCTGGTCATCATGGTCAAGGCGGGCGAGCCGACGGACGCGGTGATCGAGGAGTTCGCGCCGCTGCTGGAAGAGGGCGACGTCATCATCGACGGCGGCAACGCCCATTTCGCCGACACCCGCCGGCGTGAGAAGGAGCTGCGGGGGCGCGGTATCCACTTCGTGGGTGTGGGCATCTCCGGCGGTGAGGAGGGCGCGCTGCACGGCCCGAGCATCATGCCGGGCGGTTCGGCCGAGTCGTACGCCTCGCTCGGCCCCCTGCTGGAGAAGATCGCGGCGAAGGCCCACGACGGCACCCCGACGGTGGCGCACATCGGCCCCGACGGCGCCGGCCATTTCGTGAAGATGGTCCACAACGGCATCGAGTACGCCGATATGCAGCTGATCGCCGAGGCGTACCATCTGCTGCGCTCGGTCGCCGGGTACTCCCCCGCCCGGATCGCGGAGACCTTCCGCACCTGGAACGGCGGACGCCTTGAGTCGTATCTCATCGAGATCACGGCCGAGGTGCTCGCGCACACCGACGCGGCGACCGGGAAGCCCTTCGTCGACATCGTCGCCGACCGGGCGGAGCAGAAGGGCACGGGCCGCTGGACCGTCCAGGTCGCGCTCGACCTCGGAGTACCGGTCTCCGGGATCGCGGAGGCGGTCTTCGCGCGTTCGCTGTCGGGGCACGCGGAGCTGCGGGACGCCTCGCGGGGGCTCCCGGGCCCCTCACCCCGGGTGCTGGACGCGAAGGAGGCGGACCGGTTCGCCGAGCGGGTCGAGCAGGCGCTGTACGCCTCCAAGGTCGTGTCGTACACCCAGGGCTTCCACCAGATCCGGGCGGGCAGCGAGGCGTACGGCTGGGACATCGACCTCGGGGCGGTCGCCTCGGTCTGGCGGGAGGGCTGCATCATCCGGGCGGCCTTCCTGGACCGGATCCTCCGGGCGTACGACGCCCGGCCCGAACTGCCGAGCCTGCTGTCGGACAAGCAGTTCGCCGAGGAGACGGGCGCGGCGCAGGACGACTGGCGCGAGGTCGTGGCGACGGCCGCCCGGGAGGGCGTACCCACCCCGGGCTTCTCGGCGGCGCTCGCGTACTACGACGCCCTGCGGTCCGAGCGGCTGCCCGCGGCCCTCACCCAGGGCCAGCGCGACTTCTTCGGCGCGCACACCTACCGCAGGACCGACCGGGAGGGCTCGTTCCACACGCTCTGGGGCGGCGACCGCTCGGAGGTGGCCACGGACTGACGGCCGGGCGCGGGCCGGGCTCCCCGGGTCGGCCTTCGGCGGGCTCCCGGTCCGTCGCCGTGACCGGGTGACCCGCCGCCGGGGCGGGTGTCCGCCTCCCGCGCGGTGCCGGGGTGACCGCCCACCGCACGGCGGGCGGTGACCTCCCCGGCGGGCGGTGACGCTCCTGGCCCGGTCGCGCTCGCTGTGCCGCCGCGAGGCGCGGGCGCGCCCGCGCCTCGCGGCGGCGTGCGGCCGCCGGGTGCGTCGTGGAACACCGCCGGGGGCCGGGGTGCCGGGCCGTTGCCCGCCCGGGAGCGGCCCGGCAGGGCTGCCGGTACGGCACCGGTACTGGTCGGGCGCGGCTCAGCCCGGACGAGGGCTCCGGTACCGGGCAGAGCCGGCGCGGGCTCGGGCGCTCTGCCGGCCGGGTTCCGGCCCGGGCAGGGCACGGATTCCCGGCTTGCGCAGGGCCCGGCGCGGGTTCCCGGCTTGCGCGGGGCCCGGCGCGGGCTGGGGCACCCGACCGGTCGGGTTCCGGATCAGGTCCGGGCAGGCTCCGACACCGCTACCGGTCGGGTACGGCTCGGGCCCGGCGTGGATTCCGGTTCAGGCCGGGCCCGGCGCGGGCTCCGGCTCCGGTGTGGGCTCGGGGCCCGGGGTCGGCGGCTGCGGGATCGGGTCCGGCGCGGGAGGGGGTGACGGTACGGGCCCCGGCCCGGGCACCGGCCCCGGTGTGGGACCGGGCGGTCCCGGAGTCGGTACGGGCGAGGGCGGTACGGGGGGCTGGGTCATGCCGGTCCTCCAAGGTGCGGAGTTCATGCGTTCCCACTGTCTCCCCGTCCGCGTTCCCCCGCGCGCGCTGTCCACACACCGGCGATCCCTGAACGGACCCCGCGCCCGCCCGGCAGCGGCCGGATACGCGCTCAGCGCCCGTGCGCGCTCGCCCGTACGGCCGCCCGCAGACCGGGCCCGGGGCTGGTCAGGACGGGTACGGCGGTAGTGGTGAGCGCGGTGGCACCGGCCATGGATGCCTGTGCCAGGACGATCACATCGGCGTCGTCCACCCCGTCGACGGCGGCGGCCACGGCGGTGAGGTAGCCGTCGCGGTCACCGGCCAGGAAGAGTTCCCAGGCGCCCTCCACCAGCACGGTCCGTATCCCGGCTCTCCGGCCGGCGCACTCCTCCCGGATCAGGGCCTCTGTCGGCCCGAGCGTGCTGCCCAGCGCGGCGACCACCACGACCCGCCGGGCCCGCGCGGCCCGAGCCGCCATCGGCCGGTCGAGCCGCAGCACGGGGATCCCCGCACCGGCCGCGCCCGCCTCGGCAACGGCCCCGATCGTGGAGCAGGTGCACAGCACGGCTCGCGCTCCCTCCGCGGCCGCCCCGGCCAGAATCGCGGCGACCGCGGGCGCGACGGACTCGGGCCCCTCGGCGACGGCACGGGCCAGCAGCTCCTCGTGCACGAGATGGCGCAGCCGCGTCCCGGGATGGTCCTGATCGCGCAGGGCGTCGAAGACGGGCACATGGACCGGGGAGGTGTGCAGGAGCGCGAGCATGATCCGGAGGGTAGCCGGGGCGCTGTGACCGGCGGCTGCGGGGCGGCCGGGTGCGAGGCCGCAGGTGGTCCCGCACCCGGGCCCGGGGTCACCGGCGGTGCGGTTCCGCCTCCAGCTGCTCCCGCGCCGCCGCGACCACCTCGGGCGACGCGGCCGGGGCCTCGTCCGGGTGCCGGCCGGCCCACTTCGCGGCGTACCCGGCGACCAGCGCCGCGGGGTCGTCGTCGAGCACGAAGTAGGTGATACGGCCGGTGACCTCGCCGTTCTCATGGGCCTCCAGAAGGCCCTTCTCCCTATGGTCGCGGATGCCGTACTCGGACTTGTCGGACATGGGACCTCGTTCCTCTGTCGTACGGGCGGAAGAACGGCCGGGTGACCGCCGACCGCGGCGGGGGCCTCCCACCGGACAGCGGGGTGCCGTGAACAGCCGCGGCCGAGCGGTTCAGACCGCCGCGTGCGGGCTGCGCTCGGTACGGCTCCCGGGGACGGGCGCCCCCGTGTCGGCCCCTACCTCAACGATCCGGTTCTCCGCGTCCACGTGGACCACCCGGGGCACCAGCGAGCGCGCCCCGGCGTCGTCGACCTGCGCGTAGCTGATCAGAATCACCAGATCACCGGGGTGCACCAGATGCGCGGCGGCACCGTTGATCCCGATGACCCCGGAGCCGCGCTCACCCTCGATGACGTATGTCTCCAGGCGCGCGCCGTTCGTGATGTCGACGATATGGACCAGCTCGCCCGGCAGCAGATCGGCCGCCTCCATGAGCCCGGCGTCGACGGTCACGGACCCGACGTAGTGCAGATCGGCCTGGGTGACGGTGGCACGGTGGATCTTGGACTTGAGCATGGTGCGCAGCACTTGAGACTCCTAGAAGACGGCTCCCCGCCGGCTTTCTGCAGGTCAGGGGCGTCCAACACTGTACATGGCCATGCCTTCGACACGAAGACTTCCCAGAAGATCGCGCATTGCCATGACCTCAGTAACAGGCATGAACCAGTCGGCTGTTGACGTGTGAGTCCGCTACTGGTGCAGCCCTGCGGGGGCAGCGCGTACCTGCCGCGCCGAGGAGCAAGGTCACGGGTCGCCGGCGAGCGCGCTTCAGACGGCGAGCGGCTGAGCAGAGACCCATCTGCTTGCCTGCTACCCGGCTTGCAGCGCGTACGGCGCCTCGCGCCGCACCGGACTGAGCCCGAAAAGGGACCACCGGCCAGTAGGCGGGAGCTTCCGGGGCGGGCTCAGATCCGTGTAGGGGAGCGGGTCGCCCCCGCCGTCCGCGACGCGGTCCGGCGGACGATCGCCGAGGCGGAGGCTGCGTCTGCCGGCTCCGCGGCCGGTCACCCGGAGACAGCATGGCAAGCGGCGTACGGGCCGGGCCCGGATCCGGTGCGGGCCTCCAGCGAGGCCATCAAGGCGGTGGAGTCCGCCGCCCACTCGGTCGTCCGGACCAACAACGCGCCCACGCCACTCGCTCCACCGATCAGCCACCACACGGTGTCGACCAGCCCGGCTCAGTGAGACCGCGGCGACCCGCACGCCCTGAGCACCACGGGCCCTGTCCGCACGCTTCACGCCGGCCGCCAGATCCGGGACAGCGCCTGAGGGGTGAGTACCCGCTCGGGCGGGCCGTGCCCGACCAGCCGTCCGTCGCTCAGGAGCATGCAGGCGTCGGCCGAGCGGGCCGCCTGGATGTCGTGCGTGGCCTGGACGACGGTCGTGCCGTCGGCGACCAGGCCGGTCATCAGGGCCGTTATCCGCTCCCGCGCCTCAGGGTCGAGCCCGGTGGTCGGCTCGTCCAGGAGCAGCAGATCGGACTGCTGGGCGAGGCCCTGGGCGATCAGGACACGCTGGCGCTGACCGCCCGACAACTCGCCGAGCCGGCGGGCGCCGAGGCCGGCCACGCCCAGCCGTTCCATGGCGGAGTCGACCACCGCCCGATCCTGCCGGGTCAGCCGCCGCCACAGTCCACGCTCGCCCCAGCGGCCCATCTCCACGGTCTGGCGTGCCGTCAGAGGAAGTGCGTCGCCGACGGCTCCGCGCTGCGGGACGAAAGCCGGTGGCGAGCCCTCCGCGTACCGGAGCTGTCCGGATGTGGCGGCGATCACTCCGGCCAGAACCCCCAGCAACGTCGACTTGCCGCTTCCGTTCGGCCCGACAAGTGCGGTCATGGCCAAAGCCGGTATCCCCGCGGTGAGTTGATGGAGTACCGGACGGCCGGGGTAGCCCGCGTTGAGCTCGTGGAACCGGACGCGCTCGCTCCTCGGTTCGCCGTCCGGCGACGACAGGGGCTTGTTATTGAACATGAATGTCATTATAAACTCTGGCCATGGAGTGGTTGACAACCCCTTTCGAGGCGGCCTTTGTTCAGCGGGCCCTGTGGGCCGGGATCCTGGTGTCGGCGATATGCGCCCTCGCCGGGACATGGGTGGTGCTCCGGAGCATGGCCTTCCTCGGCGACGCCATGTCCCACGGACTACTGCCGGGGGTCGCGGTCGCCTCGCTGCTCGGAGGCAACCTGCTGGTGGGGGCGATGGTGAGCGCGGCCGTGATGACGGCCGGCGTCACCGCTCTCGGCCGGACTCCGAGGCTGTCTCAGGACACCGGCATCGGTCTGCTGTTCGTCGGCATGCTGTCGCTCGGTGTCATCATCGTGTCGCGCTCGCAGTCCTTCGCGGTGGACCTCACCGGCTTCCTCTTCGGTGACGTCCTCGCCGTGCGGAAGACCGACCTGATGCTCCTCGGAGCGGCCCTGCTGCCGGCTCTGGCCGCCTCGGTGCTCGGCCACCGGGCCTTCCTGGCTCTGGCGTTCGACGAGCGCAAGGCCCGGACACTCGGGCTGCGTCCACGGCTCGCCCACGCCGTGCTGCTGGGGCTGCTGGCGCTGGCCATCGTGGCCTCCTTCCACATCGTGGGAACACTGCTCGTCCTCGGCCTGCTCATCGCCCCGCCGGCGGCGGCCCTGCCCTGGGCCCGGAGCGTCAGCGGCGTCATGGTCCTGTCCGCGATCCTCGGCAGCGCCGCCACCTTCGGCGGCCTGCTCCTGTCCTGGCATCTGAGGACCGCGGCCGGCGCAACCGTCTCCGCCCTCGCGGTCGGCCTCTTCTTCCTGTCCCACCTGACCTCCGGGATCCGGAACCGCCGCCGCGCGCGGCTCCCACGACCCGCCGCCGCGATCCCCGCGGACTCCCCCAAGATCCGACCGAACGAAAACTGAGGCGATCTCCTTGTTCGTCCGAAGAAACGTCATACCCCTGACCCCGGCGCTGGCGGCCGTGGTCCTGCTGACCGCAGGGTGCGAGGGCCGGGACGACGCCGGGTCCGGCTCCGAGAGCCCCGCTTCCTCCGCCACCCCGCACGGCTACGTCGAGGGTGCCACCGAGGCGGCCGAACAGCAGTCCCGGCTCCTCCTCGGCGACCCCGAGAGCGGCGACACCCGGGTGCTGGACCTGGTCACCGGCAAGGTCCACCACACCGCCCGCAGACCCGGAGTCACCACACTCACCACGGACGGCCGCTTCGGCTACTTCCACGGCGCCGGCGGCACTCAAGTCCTCGACAGCGGCGCGTGGACGGTCGACCACGGTGACCACGTGCACTACTACCGCGCGAAGATCCAGGACGTCGGCGAACTCCCGGACGGTACGGGCGCGGCCGTCCGCAGCGACGCGGGCGTCATCGTGGTCACGGCGGCGGACGGGAAGGCGGGCGTCTACCACCGCGCCGAGCCGGAGAAGGGTGCCCTCGGCGCCCCCGCCCGGCTGCCGGGCACGTACGCCGGTGCCGTCGTGCCGTACGCGGAACACCTGATCGCCCTCACCGGCGAGAGCCGCGGCCCCGCGAGGGTCGCCGTGCTCGACCGGTCCGGCAAGCGCGTCGCCGGCCCGGAGGCGGAGTGCGAAGACCCGAAGGGTGACGCGGTCACCCGGCGCGGGGTCGTTCTCGGCTGCGCGGACGGCGCGCTGCTCGTCCACGAGGACGACGGCGCCTTCACCGCCGAGAAGATCCCCTACGGCGAGGACGTGCCGCAGCGGGAGCGTGCCACCGAGTTCCGGCACCGTCCGGGCAGCAGCACCCTCACAGCACCCGCGGGCAAGGACGCCGTCTGGGTCCTGGACGTCACCGAGGGCGCCTGGACCCGGGTGGAGACCGGTCCCGTGGTCGCCGCCAACACCGCGGGCGAAGGCTCTCCGCTGGTAGTCCTGGAGACCGACGGAGCCCTGCACGGCTACGACATATCCACCGGCAAGGAGACCACGGTCACCGCCCCCTTGCTGAAGGAGGTTCCCGAAGCCGGATCCGGCAGCACCACGCCACCGGTGATCGAGGTGGACCGCGGCCGCGCCTACCTCAACGACCCCGGAGGCAGGCGCGTGTACGAGATCGACTACAACGACAGCCTCCGGGTGGCCCGCATCTTCGACCTGGACATCCGGCCGTCCCTGATGGCGGAGACGGGCCGATGAGCGTGCACCTGGGTGCGGTACGGCTCCGTGCCCCGCTGGTGACCCTGGCCGGTTTCCTCCTCCTCGCCGGCACGGCGACCGGCTGCGCGAGCGGCGACGACCGGCCGGCGGTCGTGGTGACCACCAACATCCTCGGCGACATCACCCGGGAGATCATCGGGGACGAGGCGGACGTCAGCGTACTGATGAAGCCCAACGCCGACCCGCACTCCTTCGGCCTGTCGGCCGTGCAGGCCGCCGAGCTGGAGAACGCCGATCTCGTCGTCTACAACGGTCTGGGTCTGGAGGA
The DNA here is from genome assembly GCF_044456085.1 of Streptomyces sp. NPDC051018. Taxonomy (NCBI): domain Bacteria; kingdom Bacillati; phylum Actinomycetota; class Actinomycetes; order Kitasatosporales; family Streptomycetaceae; genus Streptomyces; species Streptomyces sp. NPDC051018. The sequence goes on along the minus strand of NZ_JBITFN010000002.1, from coordinate 261,311 downwards.
GAACGTGCTGCGGCACGTGGAAGCGGCACGCGAGTCGGGTGTGGCCGCCTTCGCGGCGGGCGAGGCGGCCGACCCGCTCACCTTCCACACCGGGCAGGAGGGCGGCCCCGAGGAGGAAGCCCGCAAGCCCGACCCGCACTTCTGGACCGACCCGGACCGGGTGCGCAAGGCCGCCCGCCTGATCGCCGACCAGGTCGTCGAGCACGTGGACGGCGTGGACGAGAAGGCGGTCCGGGACAACGCCGGACGCTACGACGGCCGGCTCGCCGACCTCACCGCGTGGATGGAGAAGTCCTTCGCCGCCGTACCCGAGGACCGGCGCGCCCTGGTGACCAATCACCACGTCTTCGGCTACCTCGCCGACCGCTTCGGCCTCCGCGTGATCGGCGCGGTCATCCCCAGTGGCACCACCCTCGCCTCACCCAGCTCCTCCGACCTGCGCTCCCTCACCCGGGCCATCGAGAAGACACAGGTGCGCACAGTCTTCGCCGACTCTTCCCAGCCCACCCGGCTCGCGGAGGTGCTGCGCCAGGAGATGGGCGGCGACGTGAACGTCGTCCCCCTCCACTCCGAGTCGCTCACCGAGAAGGGCAAGGGCGCCGGCACCTACCTGGAAATGATGCGCGCCAACACCTCGGCGATGGCCGAGGGGCTCACCGCCGGCTGACACCCGGCTTTCCCTGCGGTCCGGCACTCGCTACCCCGGCCGCTCCACCACCAACCCCGCCCCCGGGCTCGGAGAGGAAACACACGTCATGAACAAGCCCACGCGCGCCAGAACGCTCACCGGCACGGCCCTCGTCCTGGCGGCATCGATGGCGCTGACCGCCTGCGGCGGCAACGGCGACGCCCCATCCTCCGGCGCCGAGCCGGGGAAGCAGACGAAGAGCGGCGAGGCCGCCACGGTCAAGGACCCGCTCGTCGCCTCCTACGACGGGGGACTGTACGTCCTCGACGGCGAGACCCTGAAGCCGGCGAAGACGATCGAGCTGCCCGGCTACAATCGCGTCAACCCCGCCGGCGACAAGGACCATGTCGTCATCTCCACCGCTACCGGATTCCGCGTGTTCGACGCCGCCCGGCAGAAGTTCACCGACGCCGAGTTCAGGGGTTCCAAGCCCGGTCACGTCGTGCGGCACGGCGGCAAGACGGTCCTGTTCACCGACGGAACGGGCGAGGTCAACATCTTCGCCCCGGCGGACCTGGCCGGCGGAAAGCAGCCGGAGAGCCGGAGCTACACCTCAGCAGAGCCTCACCACGGCGTGGCCATCGAACTGGCCGACGGCGAACTCCTCAGCACCCTGGGCACCGAGGACAAACGCACCGGCGCCCTGGTACTGGACGAGAACAACAAGGAGATCGCACGCGCCGAGAACTGCCCCGGGGTGCACGGTGAGGCCGCGGCCCAGGACGACATAGTCGGACTCGGCTGCGAGGACGGCGTCCTGCTCTACAAGGACGGCAAGTTCCTCAAGGTCGACGCCCCGGGTGACTACGCCCGCATCGGCAACCAGGCCGGCAGTGACGTCTCCCCGATCCTCCTGGGCGACTACAAGACCGACCCCGGGGCAGAACTCGAGCGACCGACCCGCATCTCGCTGATCGACACCCGCACCGCGAAGATGAAGCTGGTCGACATCGGCACCAGCTACTCCTTCCGTTCCCTCGCCCGCGGCCCGCACGGTGAGGCACTGGTGCTGGGCACCAACGGTGTCCTGCACGTCATCGACCCGGAGACCGGCAAGGTCGAGAAGAGGATCGACGCCGTCGGCAACTGGACGGAGCCCCTGGACTGGCAGCAGCCCAGGCCCACTCTCTTCGTCCGTGACCACACGGCCTACGTCTCCGACCCGGGCAAGCGCCAACTGCACGCCTTCGAACTGGACTCGGGGAACAGGCTTGCGTCCGTGACGCTGCCGAGGGGCACCAACGAACTGTCCGGGACAGTATCCGGTCACTGACCGTTCCCGCCCCGGGGCTGCCGGGGCGACGCCCGCCGCCCTCGTGTTCCGGCGGGCGTCTCGTGCCGATCACCGCCGGGACCTCACCCGAGCGCCGCAGAAGGCCCGCGCCCACCACCCGACAGGCCAGGTACACGGCCAACGAGATCGTCGTGCCATTCGGGCTTGGCCCGCTCCCGGCCGCGACGACGGCACAAGCCTGCCCAGCACCCTCCCGAAGGCGTCCGTGAGCACCGTCGCTCCGGCGGCTGACGCGGACTCACACCGTGAACGGGGCCGTCCGGGACGGCCCCGTCACCGTGATCACACCCGGCCCCGGGGGCCGTCCCGCCTGTGACCGGTGGTCACGGGACGGCCCCCGGGGCGATGGTCCCGTCAGACCCGGTCCGCCGCGATCAGGAGGTACTGGAAGGAACCGTCCCGGTAGGAGTTGAGGAACGCTTCCTCGATGCCCGTGGTCAGGGAAGAGGTGGCCCGCAGTTCCCAGTAGGGCGTGGTCGCGGCGGTCAGATCGACGACGGCCTGTGGTACGAGGCGGTTGTCGGCCATGGCACGCATGTACTCACGGCGGGAGTGGATGTTGCACTCGAAGTGTGCGTTGATCTGCGAGACCCATTTCGAGGGCTGGCCGTACACCGGGTTCCAGCAACCGGTGATGGTGACGTAACGGCCGCCGACGGCGAGGATCCGGGCGTGTTCGGCGAAGAGATCCTGCAGATCGACGTACATGCTCGATTCGTTGTTCCACGAGGCCGCGACCTGCCCGCTCACGAAGGGAGTGTCGAGCATATTGCAGACCCCCGCGCGGACGGAGCGCTCGATGCCGAGTTCGCGGGCGCGGCGGTTGGCGAAATCCGCCTGCTTGGCCGACAGGGTCACGCCCTCGACGTCGCAGCCGAAGCGCTGGTGAGCCATCACCATGGAGCCACCGCGGCCGCAGCCGGCGTCCACCACCAGATCGTCTCGCCGAACGGGGCCCAGATGGTCCAGGAGCAGATCGGCCTGAGCGGTCTCCAGGCGGTGCAGTTCGGCGATCAGCCGCTTCTCGCGTTCGGAGCCGACGGAGTTTCCGAGGGCGGAGTGGTCGATGTCGCCGATGCCGTAATGATGGTGGTAGAGACCGTCCACATCTCCGAGGCGGAGGTTGACGGGCCTGGCCTCGTGGTCCCAGTAGCGGGCGATGTCACCCTGGTACGGCGTCGCCGGAGCGGGAATGGTCGCGGTGTCACGGACGGTGGTCACTTCGGGCACAGCCACAGGCGGATCCTCTCTTACCGGAAGTCGGGTCTTACCAGAAGTCGGGCAGGCTGTAGCGATAGGTGTTGGTCTGGTGCCAGTGGTGGTTGCCGTCGACCCATGTGGCCACACCGCGCAGGAAGCGGAGCGCGGTCGGGACGGGGCAGACGGCGGTCAGAGCGGCCAGCTCGGACTCGAAGGTGTGCATGAGGTCGTTGTGGATCTCGACCGCCTTCAGATACGCCTCGCGATCGGAGCAGCTCTCGCGTTCCGCGATCACCACGGGCAGGTTCAGATGCCGGGTGGGGCTCGCGAGTTCCTTGGTGTAGGAGTACAGATCGTTGACGATGGTGGTGGCGTTGGAGGCGAGCGCGATGACCCGCTGGACGGCCGGCTGGGCGTGGAGGTCCGCGGGGAGTTCGTAGCCGCCGACCGTGTCGGTGATGGTGGGGCAGGGACGGAAGTTGTTGAACTGCCGCATCGCCAGGTACTCCCACACCTCGGGCGTGTGGTCCGTCTGGTGCCAGGCGGCCTCGGCGAGGTACCCCAGATGCAACCGGGCCATGTCGTGCCGGAACCGGTCGGCCTGGGACGGTGTGGCCGCCTGGAGGAAGTAGTCCATGCTGGAGCGGTAGGCCCGCCGAGGGGCGTCCGCGTGAAGTGACCTGGCCCACTGCGGCTGATACTCCCGGGTGGTGTGCAGGGGGTCGAGGGCGGTGTGCGCCAGCAGAAGGCGTCCGCCGAGACCGACGGGCGAGCCGCCGTGGTCCTCGCAGTAGCAGTCGTCGACCACGTTCTCGGCGGCCATCAGACGGGCGGCGATCATCAGGTGGTCGACGGTGGGGGCGTCGGGATGGCAGACCACCATGTAGCGGCCCACGGAGAAGCCGTCGAACTGGTCCTCCCATTCCGGTGGGTACAACTGGACCTCGTCCAGCGCCCACTCCTTGATCCTGCGGCTGACCTCGGTCACCCGCGACGGGTCGGGCTCCCCCACCGGATGGTGGTACAGCCCCGGGATCGGGCTGCCGGCCTCAGGGCGCTTCTGATGGATCTTCCCGGGCTCGCCCGCCCCGGGCGGCTCCATGCGTCGCGCCGGGTGCAGACCGGCCGAGCCCAGGCCGCTGGGACCGCACAGGATCCGTTCCAGGACATCGGCGTTCATGGCCGCGGCTGCGCGCTCCCCCGCCGCCGGGGCAACGCGATCGCGTTCGGGACCGTCGTCGGGAACGGGAGGGCAGGAGTCCGTGGTGAGGACGTGAGCGCTCTGCGGAACGGACCTGGTCCCCACCGGCGGCTCGGGCCCCGGACGCGCGAACGGCAGGGCGCCCCCCGTGGGCAGGCTCGACCGCACAGGGGAAGGCTCAGGAGCCGGCATTCAATACTCCTCGGGGGGTGGTGTGGTCTCTCTCAGGCGTACCCGGCCAGCCGTGACGGACACGTGCCGCACGGGTCCCCCGAGTTGTTCCGACCGCCCGGACGCGGGGGCCGGCGGGGCGGGGGCGGCGCACGGCGCCGGTACACCGCGGGCAGGGGCGCCGGCGGGTGTCCGACGGGGGGCGGGGCCTTCGTCCGGAACGTGTCCGGCCGCGGCTCGTCTCAGCCGCGGGTACGGCCGATCTGCACGTTCTCCAGCACACCGAGGGCGTCCGGAACCAGGATGGCGGCGGAGAAGTACGTGGTGACCAGGTAGGAGATGATCGCCTTTTCGTCGATGCCCATGAAGCGCACCGTCAGTCCCGGCTCGTACTCCTCCGGAAGGCCGGTCCGGCGCAGGCCGACAACGCCCTGGTTGTCCTCGCCGGTTCGCATCACCAGGATGGAGCTGGTGTTCTCCCTGCTGATCGGGATCTTGTTGCACGGCAGGATCGGGACACCGCGCCAGGCGGGGACCTGCTGTCCTCCGAGGTCGACGTGGTCCGGGTAGAGACCGCGGGAGTTGAACTCACGGCCGATCGCGGCGATGGCCCTGGGGTGGGCGAAGAAGAGGTTGGAGCCCCGGCGACGGCAGAGCAGCTCATCGAGGTCGTCCGGGGTGGGCGCGCCGGAGTGCGGCTGGATCCTCTGGCTGAAGGCCGCGTTGTGCAGCAGACCGAATTCGCGATTGTTGATCAGCTCGTGCTCCTGGCGCTCGCGCAGCGCCTCGATGGTGAGCCTGAGCTGCTGTTCGGTCTGGTCCATCGGCTGGTTGTAGAGATCGGCGACTCGTGTGTGAACCCGCAGCACGGTCTGCACGAGGGAGAGCTCGTACTCACGGGGTTCGAGCTCGTAGTCGGCGAAGGCGCCGGGCAGTTGGGCTTCGCCGGTGTGGCCGGCGGACAGGGCGATCTCGGCCTCACCCCGCCGGTTCTGCCGCTGCTCCGGAAGCGCGCTGAACTCCCGGATGTGGGCCTGGAGTCCGGGAGAGCGGTCCAGCACCGCGGCGAAGTCGTCCCGCGAGAGGGTGAGCAGGGTGCCGGCGGTCTCGGCGGTGGCGGTGTACTTCCAGTTCGCGTCGGCGTCCAGCAACGCGCTCTGACCGAACCGGTCGCCATCGGCGAGAACGGCGATCACGGTCTCGTCGCCGTACTTGCCGATGCCGCTCTGTTTGATCCGGCCGTGGGCGATCAGATGGATCCGATCGGCCGGGGTACCGCGTTCGACCAGCACCTCCCCGGCCCGGAAGTCGCGCTGAACACACTGGCCGGCGATGGCCGTCAGCACCTCCTCGTCGTCGAAGCCGCGCAGCAGCGACAGTTCACCGAGTTCCCGGGGGATCACCCGGACCTCGGCGCCGTCCTGGACGAAATCGATCCGCCCGTCGCCGACGGTGTAGGTCAACCGGCGGTTCACCCGGTAGTGGCCTCCGGAGACCTCCACCCAGGGGAGTCTCCTGAGCAGCCAGCGGGAGGTGATCTCCTGCATCTGAGGGGCGGACTTGGTCGTGGTGGCGAGGTTTCGGGCAGCCGCCGTGCCGAGGCTGCTCTGCGGGCGCGGCTCCTGCTGCGGCTCCAGGCCGGTGTCCACGGTCATCGGGCAGGGCTCTCCTTCGAAAGGACGGCGATCGGCGCGGGCACGCACGTCACCGTGTGCAGATGTGAGGGAAAGGAGGCGGTGCCTGGGAGAATCCGTCCAGGTCCAGAAGAACCATAGGGTCACCGCTCCCGGTCCTCCACCGTCGCGCGGACAGCCTCGCCCGATCCGGTGAACGTGGAACCCGCGGAGTTTGCGCCGGGATCCGCCGGCGGTCGAACGCATGCAAACACGCGGCCAGTTGGGCGGAATCCCGGGGACGACGGCACGTCCTGTGGTAGCGGCCGGCGGGTCGGCTGCCCGTCCGCCGGCTCCCCGCGTATGTCCGGCCGGCTGTGTCCCGCGGAGTGTCTCTCACAGCGTACGGAGCAGGGCCAGCGTGCTCGTCAGCTCGTCCCTCAGCGCATGCCCCGCCCCCTCGGAATCCCCTCGCACCACGGCGTCCACCAGGGCGGTGTGTCCCTCGTCGCCGTGTCCGGGGTCGCCGGAGCGCAGATCGAGAAGGTCGACGAGGTCGATCAGTCCTCGGCGCAGCGCCGGGACGAACTCGGCGAACAGGCCGGTGAGCACCGGGTTGTTCGCGGCTGCGACCACAGCGGCGTGCAGGGCGATGTCGGCGTCGACGAACTCGGCGGTGCCGCCGTCGTGGGCCTTGCGGCGGTCGGCCAGAGCCGCGCGGAGGACGGTGATGTCGTCGGCGGTACGGCGCCGGGCGGCCAGTCGCACGGCTTCGACCTCGACCAGGACGCGGACCTCGTAGACATCGGTGATGGCGGCCCGGCGGAGTTGCGCCGACCAGTCCGCCCCCGGGTCGGTCGCCACCACGAAGACCCCGGCCCCGTGACGGGCCCGCACATACCCGGCTCCCGAGAGCGCGCGCAGTGCCTCACGCACGGTGGAGCGCCCCACGCCGAGGGATGTCGCCAGGGCCGCCTCGCCGGGGAGCTTGGTACCCACCGGCCAGTCGCCGCCGGTGATCCGCTCACGCAGGTACTCGGCGGCCTGATCGACCAGGGGGACCGGCCGCAAGGCACCCAGTGACATAGGACACACCCTCTCTTCAGACTCCTCAGGTTGTCTGAGGACTTTGTTGTGGCCAGTTTACCTGTCATGCCGCTGCGCGAGCCCCTGCTCCTTCGCTGCCGCTGCGGGGCCCTGTCCGACCGACCCCCCGCAGCGGGTGCCGGGCTGCGCCGGTCGCTGGAAGGACGACCGAAAGAAGTACCGCACCATGACCTCCTCCCCCGGGACCGCGCGGTTCGACACCCTGCGCACTCCCTCCGGTGACATCCCCGCGGACGCACCACGCTGGAACCCCCAGCGCCCGAGCGCGATGCCGCACCACCGCTACCGGCCCGCCGATACCCGGGTCGCCCTCCCCCTGAAGGACCGGGCCTGGCCGTCGCGCCGCCTCACGCGGGCTCCGCTGTGGGTACCGGTCGACCTGCGGGACGGCAACCAGGCGCTGGCGGAGCCCATGGACACCGGGCGCAAGCGCCTGATGTTCGACCTCCTGGCCGCGATGGGATTCAAGGAGATCGAGGCCGGGTACCCCTCCGCCAGCCGGACCGACTTCGACTTCATCCGGGATCTGGCCCGGAGCGGCGCCGTGCCCGACGACGTGACCGTCTCCGTCTTCACCGCGGCCCGCCGGGATCTCATCGACCGGACCATCGCCTCGGTCGAAGGGCTGCCCCGCGTCCTCGTCCATCTCTACACCGCCACCGCGCCCGCGTGGCGGGACGTGGTGCTGGGCCGCTCCCGGGCCGGAGTCCACGCGCTGATCCGGGACGCGGCCACCCATCTGATGCGCCGCGCCGGGGAACAGCGGGGGGCCGACATCCGGTTCGAGTTCTCCCCGGAGGTCTTCAATCTGACGGAGCCGGACTTCGTCCTGGAGGTGTGCGACGGCCTCACCGCCCTGTGGGACGCGAGCCCGGACAGACCGGTGATCCACAACCTGCCGGCCACGGTGGAGATCGCCACCCCCAATGTGTACGCGGACCAGATCGAGTACATGGACCGCCACCTGGCACGCCGGGACTCCGTGATCCTCTCCGTCCATCCGCACAACGACCGCGGTACCGGGGTCGCCTGCGCCGAACTCGCCGTCCTGGCGGGGCGCAGCGCGTGAAAAGCTGTCTGTTCGGCAACGGGGAGCGCACGGGCAACGTCGATCTGGTGACCCTGGCCCTGAACCTCTACGCGCAGGGCGTGAACCCGATGATCGACTTCTCCGACATCGACGCGGTGCGCGATGTGGTGGAGCACTGCAACCGGCTGCCGGTTCATCCCCGGCACCCGTACGGCGGAGAACTCGTGCACACCGCCTTCTCCGGCACCCATCAGGACGCCATCGCCAAGGGCATGGCCCACCATGCCGAACACGCCGCCGCCAAGGGGGTCCCCGTGGAGGAGGCACCGTGGGAAGTGCCGTACCTGCCCGTCGACCCGGGGGACCTCGGCCGCACCTATGAGGAAGTGATCCGGATCAACTCCCAGTCCGGCAAGGGAGGCATCGCGCATCTGCTGGGCACCCGTCACGGTGTGGAACTGCCCCGCGAGATGCGTCCGGACTTCTCCCGGGTGGTGCAGCGCGTCACGGATGCCACCGGCCGGGAGGTCTCCCCCGAGCAGTTGTGGGAACTCTTCCGCACCACCTATCTCGCCCCGGCCCTGGACGGCGCCGTCACCCTGAGGTCCTGGACGGTTTCCCGGACCGCCCCCGGAACGCACCGGTTCACCGGAACGCTGTACGCCGACGGGCGCGAGCACCCGTGCCGGGGCACCGGGAGCGACCCCGTGGCCGCCCTCGCCGATGCCCTCCGCGCCTTCGGCGTCGCCGTCGACGTCCTCGGCTGCACCGGGTCCGCCTCCCCGGCCTCCGGACCGGGCGGCCGCGCGGTCGCCTTCGCCCGGTGCCGGGTGGGCGACGCCGTCCGCTGGGGCGCGGGCGAGGACGCCTCCGTCCTGACCGCGTCCGTCCACGCGGTGATGGCGGCCGTCAACCGCACCGGAAGTGCCTGACCACTCAAGCGCGTTACGGCTGTCCCCCGGGCATGTACGACCGCCCGCGCCCCGGCTCGCCGGAGTGACCGGTGGGCTGGGAGTACGGACCGCCGGGGTGTCCCGGAGAGGTCGCCCCGCCCCGAAGGGTCCGTCCGGACCAGGTTCCGTCCGGACCCCGCTGCGGCCCGGCGAGCTTCGGGCTTCGGAGCCGCCGAGCACCGGTCTCGGCACTTGAAGCCCTCAGACATCTGTAGTCTTCGCGGGGAGGTCCGTACCCGTCCGGAAGGTGTGATGGTGAAGTCGCTCAAGCGCGGAGCGCTGGTCGAGCTGGCCGTGGAGCAACTGCTCGACCAGCTCGCCGCCGGCCGATGGCCCGTCGGGACGTCGCTGCCGGGCGAGGTGAGCCTGGCGGAGCAGCTCGGCGTGGGACGCTCGACCGTGCGCGAGGCCACCCGCGCGCTCGTCCACGCGGGACTGCTGGAGGCACGGCAGGGCTCCGGAACCTATGTGCTCGCCCTCACTCCGCCCCCGTCACTCGACTCGGCGCTGCGCAAGGCCAAAACCGTCGAGGTGTACGAGGTCCGGGAGGCCCTGGAGGTCCAGGCGGCGGTCCTGGCGTGCGCGCGGCGCACCGAGGACGACCTGGAGCGGCTGCGCGCGGCCCTCACCCGCAGGGACCGGCTGATCGACGGCCAGCAGGACCACTCCGGGGAGTTCGTGGAGGCGGACCTCGCGTTCCACCGCGCGATCGTCGACGCGGCGCACAACGAACTGCTCGGCCAGACCTTCGCCACCTTCGAGACGGTCCTGGCCGAGACGCTGAGGAACGTCGTCGACGACGCCATCCTGGAGGGCCACGACGTCGACACCGCCCACCGCGAACTGCTGGAGGCGATCGAGGCCCAGGACGAGGCCGCGGCGGCCGCCGCCGTACGGACCAATGTCCGCAGGACCATCGAGGCGGCCTCGGAGAACTGAGAGCACCCGCCGGCCCGGGCGCCGGGATCCCGCAATCCCGGCGGCGGCCGTCCCGCACCCTCCTCACGGCCATATCCGCCAGAAATACGTGGTGACTTGTCTGACATCTGAGGTGGCCAATGAACAAGAGCACGAACCCACGGGATCCGTGGGTGCCGGCCGCGACCCACGGGGCCAGCGACTTCGCCACGGCTCCGCGTCCTGCACTGCGGCTGCATCCTGGCCGCGACGGCCCTGTCGCTGATCGTTCTCGCGCCGTCGGCGGCCGTGGTGGTGGCGACGGCGCTCCTGGGCACGACCCTGTTCCTGCCCTTCGCCCCGCAGATCACTCCGGCGCACGCCTGTCTGCCCAACAGGATCGGCGTGGCATGCGGTCTCACCCCGGGACTGACGCTCTTCCTCGGGGGCCTGGCAACGCCCTTGCTCGGCACGCCGGCGGACCGGGCCGGCGTACGGTCCGTTCTCGTCCTGCTGACCGGGGTCCTCCCGGCGGCCGCCGCCCTCTGACTCACGCTGCGGGAACGGAAGCTACCGCGTGCGCACCGGGCCGGGCCCGCGACAGCCCCGGATGACACACCCGGGCCCCGCCAGGGACGCGACCACGGACAACCCCGCAACCGAACCGGACAACACCCGCACCCGCACCCGAAAGCCGAGCACAGCGATGACGACAGCCCCCGCCGCACCCTCCGAAGTCCTCCGGCTGGAAGGGGTGGCCCTCGTCCGGGACGGCAGAGCCCTCGTCCGCGATGTCGACCTGCGGATCGCGCCGGGCGACCACTGGGCGCTCCTGGGGCCGAACGGTGCCGGCAAGAGCACCCTGTTGAGCCTGTGCGGTGCGGTCAACCACCCCACCAGCGGCACCGTCCATGTCCTGGGCCGCCGGCTGGGCCGTGTCGACATGCGGGGGCTGCGGGGGTCGATCGGCCATGTCGACCCCCGCCATCCGCTGCGCTCCCCGCTGACCGTCACCCAGGTCGTCCTCACGGGAGCGACCGGCAGTATCGAACCCGTACCCCGCCGGAGGCCCGCCCCGCACGAGCTGCGGCGCACCGCCGAACTCCTCGACGCCCTCGGCCTGTCCACGATCCGCGACGCGCCGTGGACCACCCTGTCCCAGGGTGAGCGCGGCCGGACGCTGATCGCGAGGGCCCTGCTGCCGGACCCGCCACTGCTGCTCCTCGACGAACCGTCCACGGGACTGGACGTCGCCGCTCGCGAGCGACTGCTGGAGACCCTCGACCATCTCCACGGCGCCCAGCCGCGGCTGGCGTCGGTCCTGGTGACCCATCATCTCGAGGAACTCCCGGCCTCGACCACCCATGCGGTCCTCGTCGCCGGGGGCAGGATCCTCGCGGCCGGACCCGCCGCCGAGGTACTCACCGGCGAACAGGTCTCCGCGTGCTTCTCGTTCCCCATCGACATCGAGCACAGCGGCGGCCGGTGGCTCGCCCGCGCCGGCAGCCGCGCCACCGGTCTTCGCGGTGACGCGGCCCCGGCGCCACCGGCCCCGCCGGAGCCGCGGCCGGGACCCTTCTAGACTCACACTCATGGCAGTAGCACATACCTACGACGTGACCGTCGAATGGACGGGCAACCTCGGGTCCGGTACGGACGGTTACCGGTCCTTCAGCCGCGATCACGAGGTACTCGCGGACGGCAAGGCCGGGATCGCCGCCTCCTCGGATCCCGCGTTCCGCGGCGACCCCGCGCGCTGGAACCCGGAGGAGTTGCTCGTCGCCTCCGTCGCCCAGTGCCACATGCTCTGGTACCTCCACCTCTGCGCCGTCGGCGGCGTCACCGTCCTCGACTACGAGGACCACGCCCGGGGGACCATGACCATGGACACGAGCGGCGGAGGAGGCCAGATCAGCGGGGTCGTCCTGCGCCCCGAGGTGACGGTCGCCGACGCGTCGACGGTGGAGAAGGCCCGCGCGCTGCACGGAGAGGTCCACGCGGTGTGCTTCATCGCCCGCTCGGTGAACTTCCCCATCACCCACGCCCCGGTGATCCGGGTGGCGGAGGACTGAGGGCCGGGCGAACCGACGGGCCGGGCGCGAGGCGGGCGCCGCCCCCTCCACGCGGTGGACAGCCCCGCCCGGGCCCGATCGGCAAGGGTCCGCCGGAGCCCACGGTTTCGTGGGGACGGAGGTCGTCCCCGCCTGAGCGTCCAGGGGAAAACACGTTGGGTCCGGGGCCGCGGACTGGTTACGATCCCGGCCGGAGGGCCCCTGGCCGGAGGGTCCCTCCGCCCCCGCCCGCCCGACGATCCCCAGGGGATGGGACACCCGCGATGACGCAGAACGAAGAAGTCGTCCATGTGGTTCGCAAGGTGCTCGGCACGGACGTCATCGGTATGTATCTGCACGGGTCCGCCGTGTCCGGCGGGCTGAGACCGCACAGCGACATCGATGTGTTCGCCGTGGTGCGACGGCGGACGACGGCACGGGAGCGGCGGACGCTGGTCGAGGAGCTGATGGAGTTCTCGGGTGAGCGGGCCCGGCGGGGGCCGGCCCGGCCGGTCGAGCTGACGATCGTCGTACAGTCCCGGGTCAACCCCTGGACCTACCCGCCGAGCCGCGAGTTCCAGTACGGGGAGTGGCTGCGTGACGAGTACGAGAGGGGTGGGACACCCTCACCGGCGCCCGACCCCGATCTCGCCCCTCTGATCACCATGGTGCTGAGCGCCGGCGCACCGCTGACCGGGCCCCCGCCGGGAGAGGTTCTGGCGCCCGTCCCGCGGGAGGACCTGCTGCGCGCGATCGTCGCCGGTGTTCCGGAGCTGCTCGCAGAGTTGGAGACCGACACACGCAATGTCCTGCTGACCCTCGCCCGGATCTGGACGACCCTGGCCACGGGGAGCCTGACGTCCAAGGACGCCGCGGCCGACTGGGCCCTGGACCGGCTGCCGCCCGCGCACCGCCCCGTACTCGCCCACGCGCGAGCCGTGTACCTCGGTGAGGTCGAGGAGAACGAGGAGATCGGGGAGAGCTGGGACGGCCGGCTGTCGGACGCGGGCCGCCACGCGGAGTACGTCGTGGGCGAGATCAGGCGTCTGGCCGCGGACGTTCCGGGGTCCCGTACACACCGATAGACGGTGCCTGCCGGGCGGGCCCCGGGGGCGGCGAGATGACCGCCCCCGGCCGTCCGGGGTCCGCCGTCCGGGCTCCGGCCGTCAGCCCCTGAGCCAGTCGCGGTAGTGCGTGGGGGTGATGTGCGCCCCCTCCTTGGCGATGATGGCCTTGTCGGGCATGGTCGCGAACAGGCCCGCCGTGGCGTCGGTGGTGACGGTCCGGCTGTCCCCGCGTGCGGCGAGGGTGATCCTGCCCAGCTCGTCCAGCCGGAAGACGTCGGGACCCGCGATATTGCGGGTCCCGCCCAGGGGTGCGCCGACGGCGACGCCGGCCAGGTCCCGGGCGACGTCGGCGGCGGCGATGGGCTGCATCTGGGTGGCGGGCAGCCGCACTGTGTCACCGTCGGTGGTCCAGGACATGATGTCGTCGACGAATTCGAAGAACTGGGTGGCGCGGACGACGGTGAAGGGGACCGGGCCGGACGCGAGGACGTTCTCCTGGTGGACCTTGGCCCGGTAGTAGCCGAAGTCGGGTACCAGGTCCGCGCCGACGATGGACAGCACGACGGCGTGGCGCACGCCCGCCCCGGCCCCGGCCGCCACGAGATTGCCCGTCGTCGTCTGGAAGAAGTCCCGGGCGCTGTCGTCGATGGCGGGCGCCGAGGTCACATCGACGACCGCCCCGGCGCCCGCCAGCGCCCGGTCCAGCCCTTCCCCGGTGAGGAGGTTGACGCCCGTGGATCTCGCGTGCGGCACCGCTTCGTGGCCCGCGGCGTTCAGGAACTCCACGACCAGCGAACCGATCCGCCCGGTACCACCCATCACAGCGACCTTCATGTCCCACCTCTCGTCCGCGCCTCGGACCACGGGGAACCCCTGCGCCCGGACGGCCTTGAATCTGGACCCTGACTGTCCAGGATCCTACGCGGACAGCCGTACGCCTGGAAAGGGTTCGGCCGGGCCCGGCTCACGCGCGGGATGCCGGGACGATGCGGGCCCCCTCGCTCCCGGGCCATTCCTCCCGCCCGCGCCGGCACGTCCGGGCGACCGCGAACCGCAGGACCGGAGGTCGGCCTCCGCCCGCCGGCCGCCCGACACCGTCCGCGTGTCGCGCACGTCTCCTCGGCCTCCCGTACCGCGGTACGGGAGGGCCGTCGAGGGTGCCCCGGTGTCCACTCGGCGCGGGCCGGGGGCGGGCCGGGCTCCGGTTCCGGACCGGGGCGCCGGGGCCGGGGGTGCCATGGGGTTCGGAGGCGTACGGTACGTACGGGCACTCCCCCGGGCCCGGCGCCGGACCGGAGGTTCCAGGTACGGGAAACCGTACGGTCGTGCCCTCCGGCCCGGTGACGGTCACCCGGGCCGGGCGCCGTTCCCGCTACCCCGGGACGCTTCGGCCGGAGCAGGGGCACTCCGGCCGAAAGCGCGCCCGTGACCGCCGGGTCCGGAGAAGCCCCCGCGGAGGTACGCGCCGCCGCTCAGGTCATCGTGAGCGGATCGCGGTCGTCGTCCAGCTCGCGCCGGGCCACGGCGAGCGCGGCCTCGACGTCCCGTGCGCCGGTGGACACACACAGGGCGTACGCGACGTCCTGCATCTGCCGCCATATGTGCAGCGGCACGACGTCCCCGGCGGCCTCGCCGCGCAGGGACTCGTAGGTGGTGAGCTGATTCCGTAAGACCGCCGGATGGGTGTTCACCAGGGATTCTCCGATCATGGAACGCCGGGAGGAAGGCCGGGAGCGTGCACACCCGGCCCGGAGGGCCTCGCCTCTCCGTCTGCCCGCGCTGCCCCTCCTCACGCGCGCCGTTGCCTATCCGTTGTCCTTCGGCACGGCCGCCCGACCGCCCGGTCGGCGACAGCCGCGCCGCCGGGTTCGGCGAGGGGCCCGGACCGGATGCCGGGCGGCCCCCGAGTCGCCCGGAGCCCGGACCGCGTCACCCCCGGAGCGCACCGGGCGGGCACCCTGCGGTGAGGGCGCCGGGCCGTGTTCCCGGGGCCCGAGCGCTGACGCCGGCCTCCTACTCGGTGCGCAGGGCCGTCGCGGTCCGGGCCCTGGCGGCCCAGCCCGCGGGCAGGAGCGCGCCCAGAGTGGCGATGAGCAGGCCGCCGAGGGCGAGCGGGAGCAGTTCGGCCGCCTGGTAGACGGCGATGACGGATTCGGGGAGGCGGAGCCCCACGCTCTCCCCCATCGCGGGGATGACCCAGCCGTGCAGGGCCACCCCGAGCGGTACGCCCAGAGCGCCCGCGACCAGTCCGGTCACGGCGACCGAGGTGAGGACCATCGCCATGGTCCCCCGGGGAGTCATACCGAGCGCCTTGTGGACACCGATCTCCCGGACGCGCTCGCGGGTGTCGAGCAGCACCCCGTTCAGCACACCGAGCGCGGCCACGGCGACCAGCATCAGCGTAAGGATCGACGACAGCGCGTTGAGCGTGACCACCATGTCGCTGCCCGAGTCGAGCCCGCCGGCCCGCGCCGTGGCCCCCAGAGGCGCCAGGTCCTTGTTCAGCGCATCGACGTAGGCGGTCACATCGGTGCCCGGCGTGAGGGCGATGTGATGGCTCGTCTCCGCCGGGTCGGGACGTGCGGCCGTGAGGGTCGAGGCGTCGGTGAAGACCTGTTTGCCGTCGTTACTCGGGTCGAGGACCTCACCGACGATCCGGACCGTGACCGGCCGGGCCAGGCCGTACAGGGTGACGGTGTCGCCGACGCGGGTGCCGGTGGAGGCCAGGAGGGGGGTCGGGACCACGGCCTCGCCGGGCCCGTCGATCCAGCGGCCCGACACCATCGTGTAGCCGCCCCAGGAGGCGTCACCGGTGAAGGCGATCACGTCGACGGCGCCGGTCGGGCCGGGCACGGTCGCCCGTACCGTCGCGGCGCTGTAGTACTTCCCGGTTCCGGCGGCGGCCTTGACGGCCCCGGCCACCGCGGCGGGATCGGCCTTGGGCCGCTTCCCGGGCCCGGAGCCCCGTGGTCCGAAGTCCGGCGGGGGCGCGGGCACGACGACATCCGCGGCGTCGTGGGCCCTGGCCTTCATCACCTCACCGAGCGAGGCGCCCATCCCCACGGTGAACGTGACGGCGATGGCGCCGAACAGGATCGCCGTGCCCATGGCCAGCGCCCGGGCGGGCCGCGCGAAGGGCCGGGCCAGGCCCAGGGCGACCGGCTGCGGCAGCGGCAGCCGTCCGGCCAGGCGGGCCGCCCACCGGCCGCGCCCCGCCGAAGAGGTACGCCCGACGGCGAGCGCGTCGACAGCGCGCAGCCGCCCGGCCCGCCAGGCACTCGCCCACGCGGTCGCCGCGACCAGGCCGAGCACCCCGGCGATCACCGCCAGGTCGACCCAGGGGGCGACGGCCGGGGACGAGGTGCCGTAGACCTCCCCGGTCTCGGCCAGTACGGGAACGGCGAGCAGATGACCGGCGAGGACACCGAGGGCCGTACCGACGGCGGCCGGGATCAGCGCCTGGCCCACATAGGCCCGCACGACCTGGGCCGGGGTGAGGCCGACGGCCTTGAGGATGCCGATGCGGCGCGTTCCCGTGCCGACGGCCGACGCGACGACGTTGCCGACGATGAGCACCGACATGACGAGGCCCAGGGCGCCGAACGCGATGAGGAAGGGGACGTAGAGGGCGGTCTCGCGCTCGGCGGCCTTCTTGACGGTGAGCCATGACTGCTCGCCGACGAGCCCTCCGGGCGGCAGGGACCGGGTCACGGCCTTGCCGCCCGCGGTGATCTGCGCGGCGGTGCCCGCGTGGGTGAAGCGGTAGAGCATCTGGTAGCCGCCGCTGCCGGGCGCGGTGAGCGCCGGCATCTGGGACGGAACCACCCAGGCGTCGGCGGTCCGTGTGACCGAGCGGGCCACACCGACCACCGTCAGGGCCGGAGCGCCGGACGGGCCGGCGAAGGCGATCTCCATGCCGAGGACGGGGAGGATCGAGGTGTCGGCGGACAGGACGATCTCGCCGGGGCGCTTCGGCCACCGCCCGTCGAGCAGTGCCACCTCGTCCACGTCACGGCCGTTGTCGCCCCGGCCGACCACGGTCATCGGCCCCCCGGGGCCCGCCCCGTCCAACCGCGGGGTGACCGTCACCGTACGGAACGGCCCGGCCGCCCCGCTCACCCCTTCGGCGTTCTTGGACTCCGACAGCTGCCCGGCACTCACCCGGCCCGCGTCGAACTGCGCGGACAGATGCGCGCCGCGCTGTCTGGCGAAGGCGTCGTCGAAGGGCGCGCCGGAAACCACGAGCAGCGATCCGCCGAGGACCGAGGCGGCCACCGCCATCATCGTGGCGAGCCCGATCACCAGCGTCTGCACCCGGCGCCGTCCCACCCCCGAGCGCACCACCCTGCCGAGCGCGCTCATCGGACGGCCCCCGGGTCTACGGCCCGCGACCGGACGTCTTCGGTGATCCGGCCGTCGGCGATCTCGACCGTACGGTTCGTGCAGGACCGGGCCAGCGCCAGGTCGTGGGTGACCACGACGACGGTCTGCCCCTCGGCGTTGAGGCCGGTGAGCAGTCTGCCGACGTCCTGTCCGGCGGCGGTGTCCAGGGCGCCGGTGGGCTCGTCGGCCAGGAGCAACGCCGGCCGGTTCATCAACGCCCGGGCCACGGCGACCCGCTGCCGCTCGCCGCCGGACAGCCGCCCCGGGTAGGCGCGGGCGTGCCGGTCGATGCCCAGCAGTTCCAGGAGTTCCGCCGCGCGGCGGTCCGCCTCGCTCCGCGCCGTACCCGCGAGGCGCGCGGGCAGGACGACATTGTCGGTGACGGTCAGATCGTCGAGCAGGTTGAAGAACTGGAAGACCATGCCGATCTTCGACCGCCGGTACAGCGCCGATCCTGCTTCGCCCAGCCGGTCCACCCGTACCCCGTCCACGGTGACGGTCCCCGTGTCGGGCCGGTCCAGGCCCGCGATCAGATTGAGCAGCGTGGACTTGCCGCTGCCGGAAGGGCCGAGGATCGCGACGGCCTCGCCGGGCAGCACGGTCAGCGACGCCTCGTGCAGCGCGGGCGGGCCGTCGTCGTACCGTCGGCTCACCCCGCTCAGTTCGATCACCGGCATGGTCATGAAGGGCTCCTCGGGTACGGGCTGTTGAGGCCGTCGGCTGCTCGGGCCATCGGCCGTTGAGGCCATCGGCTGCTGGCTGCTGGCTGCTGGCTGCTGGCTGCTGGAACACTAGGAGCGGCCCCGGCCCGTACGCGTCGCCCGCCCGAACCCCTTGCGGTACCGCGCCGGGACGATCTCCGGGAAACGTCATCCCTGCGATGTAGTCGGATGAGGTATCCGGTGCGGTGGGAATGAACACCGGGACGGACACCGCGGAGGCGGCGCCACGGCGACAATGAACCGGTGAGGACGAACCGGTGAGGGACCCGCGTACGATGCCGGCGCGGCTGCGGGAAGGCGCGCGCCGGACGGTCCGCGAGGCCGGGCCCGCGAGCGGTCCGCCGCCGCGGCCCTCCCGGCGCGCGCGGCAATTCGACGTGCTGGTGGCACTGGCGCTCGGAATCGCCACCGTCTACTACGGCGTCGACAACGCCGATGTGGTCGTGGTGCGTGAGATCGCGCCCGGCGTGCGGAGCGTCACCTCGCGCCCGTCCGGCCCCGGCGGCCTGGCCCTCATGGTGACCCTCGCGTTCATCGCCTCGGGTGCCCTGGCGCTGCGCCGCCGCTACCCGCTCGCCGTACTGTGCGTCGTGACGGCCGCGACACTGGCGACACCGCAGAGCGTCCTGCGGCTGACCTTCTACGCGTTCGTCATCGCCGTCTACAGCGCCGCGGTGTACAGCCCGCACCGGTTGGCGACCCTGGTGGCGCTGCCGGTGGCGGTCGTCCTGGTCGGCACCTCGGGGAACTCGCTCACACCGATCGTCCCCAACCAGTACATCGCCCTGCTGATCCTGGTCCCGATGGCCGTGGCCGCCGTCGGCCTGCGTACCTGGAAACTCCGGACCGACGAGGGCCGGGCCCGGCTCGTCGCCCTGGAACGCGAGCAGGCCGAGGCGCTGCGCCGGGCCGTCGAGCACGAGCGGGCCAGGATCGCCCGTGAACTGCACGACGTCGTCACGCACAACGTCAGTGTGATGATCATCCAGGCGGGCGCCGCCCGCAAGATCATGAAGACCTCGCCCGAGGAGGCCGAGGAGGCGCTGCTCGCCGTCGAGGCGGGCGGGCGATCGGCCATGACCGAACTGCGCCATGTCATGGGACTGCTCACCATGGCCGACGAGGACGAGGGGCCGGACACGGACACGGACGCGGACCCGGCCGGCACCGCGGCGGAACTGACCCCGCAGCCCGGACTGGCCCAGGTGGAAACTCTGGTCGGACGGGTCCGGGACACCGGCCTGCCCGTCGAACTGACCGTGACCGGCCCGCCCCGTCCCCTCCCGCCCGGCCTTGAACTCGCCGCCTACCGCGTGGTCCAGGAAGCTCTGACCAACACCGTGAAACACGCGTCCGGGGCCACCGCGGCCGTGACCGTCGAGTTCGGACCGCGGCGGCTGCGGGTGGAAGTCACCGACACCGGTGGACACCCGGGCGCGGGCGCCGGAAGCGGCCGGGGCCTGATCGGTCTGCGCGAGCGCCTCGCCGTCTACGACGGAACCCTGAACTCCGGCCACCGTCTGACCGGCGGCTACCGTGTGGAGGCCCTGATCCCCTTGGAGACCCCGTGACCGAGCCGCTGCGTGTGCTCCTCGCCGACGACCAGACCCTGGTCCGTACCGGATTCCGGCTGATCCTCGGTGCCGACGGCATCGACGTCGTCGCCGAGGCGACCAACGGAACCGAAGCGGTCGAAGCGGTCCGCCGCACACGTCCCGATGTGGTGCTGATGGACGTCCGGATGCCCGAGATGGACGGCCTGGAGGCCACCCGCCGCATCCTCACCGGTGCCCCGGACCGACCCCGCGTCATCATCCTGACCACCTTCGACCTCGACCGGTACGTCTACGCGGCGCTGTCCGCCGGGGCCAGCGGCTTTCTCCTCAAGGACGTCACCCCCGAGCAGCTGACCGCGGCCGTCCGCACGGTCCGTACCGGCGACGCTCTGCTCGCGCCCGCCATCACCCGCCGCCTGGTGCAGCGGTTCACCCGGGGCGGCGACGACACCGCCTCCCTCCACCGTGACCTCGCCTCGCTCACCCCGCGCGAACTGGAGGTCCTCGGCCTGCTGGCCCGAGGGCTGAGCAACGCCGAACTCGCCGCCCGCCTCCACCTGGCCGAGACGACCGTCAAGACGCATGTCGCCCGTATCCTCGCCAAGCTCGGGCTCCGTGACCGTGTCCAGGCCGTCATCGTCGCCTACGAGACGGGGCTGGTCAGCGCCGGTGAACGCGAGGCCGCCGAGCAGTCCGCCGAGCAGGCGTAAGCGGACGCGGCGCTCGTCCCGCAGCGTTCGCCGAGTCGGACCGGAGTCCCCGGACGTCCGACCGGCGTCCTAGACGAACGGGGGTGGCGGGGACTCCCGGTCCGGCCCCAGCAGGGTTCTCCGCATCAGGCGGAGCAGGGTGAGTCCGGTCAGCAGCCAGCACCCGGCGAATGCCCAGATGAAACCGGCGGCGGAGGTGGCGACCCCGGCCACCAGCAGGAACAGGCTGACCGGCATGAGGACGAGCAGATGCGGTCCGGGACGCATCATCGGCCTGCTGCCGAGCCGCTGGGCGCGGCCACGGAGGCCGAGAAGGCGCAGCCTGCGCCGCAGCGACGCGTCCCGGCTCAGTCCGGCCTCGATGCCGGCCAGAGCGCGCCGCTCCCATGCGTTCAGAGGAACTGTTCGCGACATGGCATTGCACCTGCCACCAGAATACGACGCCCCCGTGCGGCCGCCCACTTCTGGCGGGGGCGCTGCCGTACGGCCCCGGGATCGTCGTCACGGGCGGAGGGCATCGCGCAACGGGTGTCGCGGGAGACCGGGTGTATCGGCAGCGCCCGGCGCAGTGCGCGGTGACCGTCGGCGCCGCCACGGTCCCGGGTGACCGGAGTGCCGGGCCCCGGGCCCCGGTCCCGGAGGGGAGGCGCCGGGGCGACCGGGTCCAGGACTCCGCACGGGTGCGGCACCTGAGCTGAACGGGTTCTCGCACGGCGGCCCGGCGCCTGTCGGGCGGGAACCCTCACTCCGGCTGGCTACGTTGCGGTCCGTGACCCCCGACCTCCCGGACGAAGCCCCGCTCCCCGCAGGCCGTACGCCGCGGGGAACAGGCCGTGCGCCGCGGGGGACGGCGACATGAGCGCACCGTCGTCCCCCGGGGTGCCGCGCGCGACGGCCGGCGGCCTCACACCGTTCGGGGACCCCTCGGTGAGCGCCCTCATGGTCGAACCCGCCGGGCGGCCCCCCTGGCTCGACGAGCTGGCGGACCTGGTGGTGACGGGCCGGCTGGTCATTCCCCGTACGACTCTGACGGCCGCCGCACCCGGTGACTTCACCGGCTGGGCCCGGTCGGCGCTGGCCGAGGCGCCCCCGGCGGTGGCCCGCCCGCTCCTGGACGACATGGCGGGGATCGTCGGCCGGGTACGGCAGGGCGCGGGCGGCGGACCCGTGCTGGTACGGGTGTTCACCGAGGCTCCCACGCGCCGGTGCGGCTTCCATGTGGACACCGTGCCGCCGAACTCCCCCACCGTCGGGGCCGTACGGGTCTACAACGGCCCGACGACCGAGTATGTGACGTCGGGTGATGTGCTGGGGATGGCCGAGTTCTACGCGTATCTCAGCAGGCGTGAGCGGCTGTCGCGGCAGGCGGCCGGGGTGTGCCGCCCGGACGCGTACACGAACGCGGACGCCCGCACGAAGGCGGGCGGGGGCGGGGGAGCCGATCGGGACACCGGTACGGACAGCGCGGGGGCGGCGGCGCTCCGCGAGCTGCTCGCCATGGACGAGAACCCCTCGTTTCTGCGCCCGGGCGCCCGCGTCCACCGCGTACCGGACGACACGACCGTCTACTTCCGGCACATCGATGTGACACGCCACTGGTCACCGCACCCGGTGCACGACACCTGGATCCACCGCTCGCCCATGCGGGGCGGACCCCGGCTGGTCCTCAATGTGTCGCCGACGCGGGCCGTCGCGGCGAGCCCCGGTCGGCGGTGAGCAGCACATGGGTGAGATCGGGCAGGGAGGCGTCCAGGCCACGCAGCAGCCCGAGTACCCGGGCGCCCGCGCGAAAGGGCCCGTGGTGCGCGGTGAACCAGGCCCTCGGCCGCTGCCCGCGGGCCAGTACCCGTTCCACCGCCGCCACGGCGTCGTCCTCCGTGTCGAAGAAGACGCCCGTGAAGGGGTTGACGTAGTGCCAGCCGCCGAGAATGGCCCGGTTGACGACGACCGGCACATCGAGGCAGAGCGCCTCGGCGAGCACTCTCGGCGAGGCGTCCTCGACGGCGGGGACGAACAGACACCGCGCATGGGCGAGGACATCGAGCAGCCGCCGCCACGGGAGCGGGCCGGTGGCCCGTACGCCGTCGATCGCCCCGGCGCCGGGCGGTGCGTCGACGACCAGGATCCTCAGTCCCGTCTCGCGGGCCAGCCGGCTCAGACAGCGGGCGGCGAGCGGCCAGTTCTTCGCCCGCTGCCGCCAGGGCTCGCTGCCGGAGACATGGACGACGTCGGCGAGCAGTTCCGGTGGGGGTACGGCCGCCAGGGCGGGGTCCACGCGCAGGGGGTCGGTGAAGTCGGACTCGCTCACCAGGGCGCGGGGACCGTACGGCGGCAGAAACCGTTCGGGGTGGCGGAAGCAGTGCAGCCATGCCTCGCACAGCAGCCCGTAGTCGCGTTCGTCGCGGTACCCGGCCCCGGGGAAGCCCCCGTGGCTGGTGGCGCCCGCGAACCGGCAGCCCTCACCGGCCAGTTCGGACAGACGGGTGTGCTGAGCGTGTGTGACGACCGGTGCCCGTACGAGCGCCCACGGCAGGACGTCGCCGCCCGGCCCGGTCACCCGCAGAAGGGGCGCACCCGCGGCGAGGTCCACACACAACGCCCTTCACCCGGAGACCGCCGCGGCGCCCGAGGCCGGGGCCCGGCACAGTGACATCACAGGAGAGCCCATGACCCAGACCATCAGACGTGACTTCTTCACGGATGGCAACGGCGGCACGCGGATCGAGATCTTCGACGAACTGAGCGACACCGCGAAGGCGGCGCTGTACGGCTTCTTCCGGCGGGCACACGCGCCCCATGTGATGGAGGAGGTCGTGCTGCCCCAGTTCGCCGACGGCGACTCGCAGATCTTCGCGGCGGTGCGCGACAGGCCGTGGCCGCCGTGGGGCCTGGGCGCGCGCAATGTCGTCGGTGTGCTCCAGACCCATCTGGTCTCCGACGGCTGCTGGGGGCTGAGCCCCGTACATGTGGCGGACGAGGACCTCACGAACACGGGGCTGTGCGCGGCGCTGTACAAGGAGGCCCTGGAGACCCTGGCCGTCGACCCCAACGCGGAGGTGCACTATCTCCTCGCCGAGGGCTCCCGGCTGGCAGACCTGGTGCTGCGCCGGGTCGGATTCGAGCGTACGGAGGACGTCTTCCTCACCGAGGCCGCGCGCTATCTCACCTATCGCGCTCCGGCGGGCGAGCTGCTGGCGAACCTCGGGCTGGCGGAGACCGACACGGTCGACGTACTCGCGGGAAACATCGACGACCGCGTCTTCGAGCTCAACGCCGCCCTTCACAGCACGATCTATCTGGGCTCCCGCGCGGAGTGGGCGGGGGACCGGGTCAGCGTGCCCTCCGAGATCGCCCAGATGGTGCGCGGCGGCCACTACAACAAGCCGGCCGGTGTCCCGACGGGCACGGGACGGTTCGAGCGGGATGTGCTGGCGGAAGTTGCCCAGGGGGTACGGGAGTTCCTCACCGAGGTGGAGCGGAAGGAGCTGCTGGAGTACGTACGGGGCCGGGAGCCGGAGTTCGCGGCGGCCTCGGTGCAGCGGCGGGGCACGGACACCCCGGTGGTGGACGAGCGGATCCGCAGCAGCCTGGTCCTCGACGGGCTCGGCCACTTCGAGTCGCTGTTCGCGGACCGCATCCGGGAGCAGCTCCAGGAGGTCCGGGCCCGTCTGAACCATCCGGTGTTCCCCCTGGGCCGTATCGAGTTGCAGGTGACCGCGAACGGTGACCGCGACTACTTCGGCATGCACCGCGACACCGACGGCGGGGACACCCGTGAGCTGTCGTTCGTCTACTTCTTCTCCGCCGAGCCGCGCCGCTTCTCCGGCGGTGAACTCCGGGTCTTCGAAACGGTCGTGGAGGACGGGCGGATCGTCCCGACGGACCGCAGCCAGACCATCGTGCCGCGCGCGAACCTGGCGGTGTTCTTCCCCAGCCGGCACGACCACGAGGTGCTGCCGATCCGGGTGCCGAGCAAGGCGTTCGGCGACAGCCGCTTCAGCGTCACCGGCTGGATCCACCGGCAGTGAACGGCGGGCGGGACGGGTGGGAAGGCCAGGACCGGCTGGACAGGAGAGGCGGACGGGAAAGGCAGGACGGGCGGAACGGGCGAAAGGGGCGGGAGATCGCGGCCTGGGCCGTCGTCGGCCGGGTGCCGCTCCCGGCGGGGCTGGTACGGCGGGCGGTGCGCGTGACGCACCACTCGCCGTTCCCCGTGGCGGAGGAGCTGCTCGCCCGCGCGGTGACGGCGGACGCCCACGGTGTACGGGCCCGCTATCTCTTCGCCTCGGAGCAGGCGGCGAGGGCCTTCACGGCCGGCCGGGACACCGCGCTGAGCCGGCTGGGCACGGTGACGACGGGACCGGTACGCGCCGTCGCGGCTGGCGCCCCGGCGGCGCCGGTGATCATCGTCGGGCCGCCGCGCTCGGGCGGTACCGCGCTGTTCGACGCTCTGGCCCGCCATCCCGCGCTGTGGACGGTCGGCGGGGAGAGCGAGGGGGTGATCGAGGGGGTGCCCGGGCTGCATCCCGCGGAGTGCGGCTACGCCTCGCACGCGCTGGGCGCGGAGCACGCCGAACGGCACGGCGACGCGGTACTCGCCGGGTTCCTCGCCGGGCCGCGTGACGCGCGCGGCCGGGCGTGGACGGACCGCCCCGGCCCGGGGGTACCGCCGCCGCAGGGGTGCCCCGGCTCCGGGACACCGCCGCGGCTGCTGGAGAAGACCCCGGAGAACTCCCTGCGGCTTCCGTTTCTGCTCCGGCTGTTCCCGGATGCCACCGTGGTCCACCTGCACCGGGACGCGCGTGACACGGTCGCGAGCATGGTGGAGGCATGGGCACGCCCGGGTTTCGTCAACATTCCGGATCTGCCCGGCTGGTCCCGGCGGGCCTGGCATCTGCTGCTGCCGCCGGGGTGGCGGCGCTGGGCCGGCGGGGATCTCTCGCGAGTCGCGGCCCGCCAGTGGGCCGCCGCGGTGGAGGCGGTCCTGGACGCCCGCTCCGGACACCCGGAAGTGCCCTGCGTGGACGTCGACTACGCCGAACTGCGCGGTGCGCCCGGGAGGACCCTGCGGTGGCTGGAGACGGCGCTCGGGCTGCCCGCCGCCGCGCACGCCCGGGAGCTGCCGCTGTCCGCGACCACGATCAGCCCGCCGCGGCCCGGCAAGTGGCGGCGTACACCCGGCTTCGACCCGTCGGCGCTCGACGCCGTGGCCGACACCCAGCAGCGCCTCAGGAACGGACGCATCGCGATGCCCCCCACACCCCCCGCACACCCCACGCCCGCCCGCACCACCCGGGACTCCCGCCGGGTCCCCGCCTTCGTCTGCTGGCTCGGCGACGCGGCTGCCGGTCAGGAGCCCGCGCCCCTCGGCGCCTCCGGCAACGGGGCCCCGGTCACCGGGACCACCGGAGACGGCACCGCCGGGGACGACACCACCGGGGGCGGCGCTCCCGGAACCGGAAGCGGACCCGCCGGCGACGCCCACCCCATGTCCGGCACCGACACAGCCACAGCCACCGGCACCGGCACCGGCACCGGCACCGGCACCGGGGATCTCACCCTCGACCCGGCCGTCGTGCTCCAGACCGGGATCACCATTCCTCTCCCCCTCGTGCGGCGCGCCCGGTTCCGGGACCGGTTCCTGCCCGACCGCCCGATCCTGTGGACCGACGATCCGGGCACAGGCGCGCTCGCGCCGTACTGGGTGCGCTCCGAGGACTACTGGCCCCTGCGCTCGCTCACCCCCGGGCGCCCCCTCCCGCCGGACTTCCCCGACCGGCTGCGGGCCGCGCTCGCCGGTGCGGGCGCCCTGAGCACGGCCGACGAGCGCTCCCGGCGGGCGGCACTGGCGGAGGCCGCCCTGGTCCAGGCCGCCGAGGACTTCGCGTGTACGGAGGTGTGCCGGATCGGCCGGATGGTGTCCCCGCTCCACCGCGCGGCGCTGCTCGACTACTACGAACAGCTCATCGAGACCGGCTCCTGGCCACTCGGGGACGCCCAGGTGACGGGCCGTTACGGCTGGCACAACGAGTCCCTGTCACGCTTCTTCCACCATCAGTTCCGGGCGCTGGTGAGCCGTATCGCCGGACGGCCCGTGCGCCCCTCGTACTCCTATGTCTCCGCCTATCGCGGCGGAGCCGTCCTCGACCGCCATGTCGACCGAGAGCAGTGCGAGTACACCGTCTCGCTGCTGCTCGGGGAGTCGGGTCCCGGTATCGAGGGCGGCTGGCCGCTGCGTCTCGACACCGCCCGGGGGACCGTCCCGGTCGTCCAGCGGCCCGGTGAGGCCGTGTTCTTCCGCGGGACCGCGGTTCCGCACGGGCGCCCGCCGCTGCCCGCCGGAAGCACCCACACCTCGCTGCTGTTCCACTACGTCCCGGCGGAGTTCCCGAGGACGCTGTACTGAGGCGGCTACTGGGCCGACAGAAAGCCGATGTCGCGGGCGGCGGACTCGTGGACGTGCGGGGCGATGCGCTCCCAGCGGGTCACCACGCGTGTGGTCCCGGGCGGCACGGCCCGCTCCCGGGTACGGCTGAACCCGGCCGGCGCGGGCCCTCGCCCGAACATCGTCTCCGCCGCCTCGGCCGTCAGCAGCATGTCCCACACCAGATGGATCCGCTCGGCCGTGCCGCCGTTCTCGGCCGCGTGGACGCAGCCGTGGTTGACGAGGTACACCGTGCCGGCCCGCAGATGGTGGACGTCCCCGTCGAGCAGCAGCGTCGCCCCCGGCTGGGTGACCAGCGGCAGATGGAAGCGGGCCCGGATCCCCACGGCGCCGGTACGCGAGCGGACGACGCTGTGCTCCTCGTGGGGAGCGAGCGCGGCGCCGGGACCGAGCACGTTCACACGGAAGTTGACCAGATGCGGCAGGGATCCGATGAGCGCGGCCAGCGCGGGGTGGCGCACGCCGTGGTGGAAGCGCTTGCCGGCGCAGGACAGATCGTGGTCGCGGGAGAAGTCGTCGGTACGCCCCGAGGCGTTGAGCAGGCTGAACTGCTCGACCCGGCCACGGGGCCCGGTCCACGCCGTCACATGGCCCGGAGCACCAGGGAGAGACGGACGCTGACGGGCCCGCAGCCGGGTGACCTCGGCGATCAGGGCGTCGAGGGTGGGCGGGTCGGCGGAGAGCAGCCGCAGACAGCGGATGCCGGGACGGTGGTAGTTCGCGTCCCGGATCCCGTGGAGCACCTCCCGCAGTTCCCGCTCCCGGGCGCCCGTCAGAACGGGCATCTGTCCAGGAGCAGATCGAGATCGGGGAGCCGTCCCGGGAGGGTCGCGAAATCGCGGAGCGACCCCATGTCCAGACCGCTGCCGGTCGGGCCGACCGCGATGGGCGGCGGCACCGGTACCCCCACCGAGAGGAAGTAGTCGTGGAACTTGGTCCCGTCACCCCCGGGCAGGTCCCGGTAGCTGATCCACACCGCGGGAGTCCCGTAGGCGTGGCTCAGGATGATGCCGTGCAGGCTCGACGAGGCGACGAGGGGCGCGCGGACGAGCCGCTCGACGACGTCCTCGACGCTCTGCTGCACATCGATGAACTGCCAGCCGTCCGGGGTGCCCCGTCCGGCGCGCGCCTTGTCCGCGAAGTGCGGTACGACCGCCGGGATCCTGCCCCTGCGGCGGCCCGCGCGGGGAAGGAACCTCGGTACCAGCAGGGCCGGGTCGCCGTAGACCGGGGGGCAGAACGCTCCCGAGCGCAGTGCGGCCTCCCGGGTGAGAGGGCCGCGGACGGCGGCCAGTTCGGCCCGGGGGTCGACGCCCTCACCGTCGTTCATCACGCCGGAACCCCAGACGACGGCTCCCTGACCGGCCAGGGAGATCACACTCCCGGTGACGAAGTGCTTGCGGCCGGGCGCGTGCGGTGCCGTCCAGCGCGCCGGGGCGCCGCGGATCCGCCGGATCAGCCACGGAGTGAGCCTGTCTCCGACATTTCCCTGACTGGGGGCCCGGCACCAGAAGGCCGGCACAGCCTCGACCATGTCACCCACTGTAGCGACAGTACGGCCATCCTCATCCGTACCTTCCACGGGGATGTCGCCTGGTTGCGCTATGCGCTGGCGGCCATCCGGACCTGGTGCCGGGGCTTCGCGGAGGTGGTCGTCGTCACTCCGGGTACCGGATCCGCCGTGGTACGCCGGGCGGTCGGCGACGGCGTGCGCCTGGAGGTCTGCCCCGACTACCGGGACGATTATCTGGGGCAGCAGGTCAGCAAGCTGTACGCGGACGAGTTCACCGGCGCCGGGCTGATCTGCCATGTGGACTCCGACGTCGTGTTCACCCGGCCCGTCTCCCCCGTGGATCTCCTCGCCGGGGGCCGCCCCTGGATGGTCCGCAGGCCGGTCGCCGACCTCGGGAGGCACCGGCCATGGCTCGCCCCGACGGAGCGCTTCCTCCGCCGGCCGGTCGCCTTCGACTTTATGCAGCAGCCGCCCTTCAGTTACCCCCGCCGGCTGTATCCGGAGGTACGCGCGCTGGCCCTGGAGCTTCACGGCACGCCCCTCGACCGGTATGTGACGCGGTGTCCACCGGGCGGCTTCTCCGAGTTCAATGTGCTGGGCGCCCATGCCCATGCGGCCCACCGGGCGTCGTTCACCTGGTACGACGCCGGTGGCCCGGACGTTCCCCGGCTGTGCGGCTGGTACTGGAGCAGGGGCGGTATCGACGCGGCCCTGCGGCGGGAACTCGATCTGATCGTCTCGGGCCGCCCCGGAGTGCGGCCGTGAAGGTCCGCAGGGTGCGGCCCGTGAACGGGGCGGCCGGTCACGGCGAGGACAGCGGGCCGGCCGGTGTCACCATCACCGTCACCGTACGTCCGGGACCGGCGCCATGCCCCGGCCGTCTGCCGGGGCCACCATCGCGGCACCTCCGGGTCCGATGCCGTGCCGGGGTCCGTCCGCCGGGGTGGCGGGCCCCGGCGGGCCGCCCCGCGCGGTCGCCCACGCCGTCGCCCACGCCGTCGTCGAGGCAGATGACGAGGCGGTGACGACGGCAGCGCGAAGGCCCGGTGAGCAACCGGCGCCTTCCTGGCGCACCGGCGAGCAGTTCCGGGCCGGCCGACCGGCAGGTTTCCTACGGGTTCCGGGCCGGCCGGGGCCGGAGTGTTGGCCGCCGCCCGGCGGACGCTTCCCGGCCGCCGGCCGAAGGCCGGTCCCCGAGCCGACCGGCGATGTCCGGCGGGCCGGCGGACACGGGGCAGTCGGCGGGCCTGACCGAGACAGCCCGCCCGCACCGCTCAGGTCTCGCGTGCCGCCCGCTTCACCGCCATCTCCACGTCGACACGGTTCTGTCCGGTCTGCCTGGCGTGTTCGGTGATCGCCGTCTGGGCCGCGATCGACGCCGTCAGCCAGGGCCTCCAGGTCTCGGTCGAGTACGTCCCCGACATGGCCTCCTCGCGGGCCTTCAGCGCCGCGCGCTCAAGCGCCACCAGCTCATCGGTGAGTTCAATTTCAGCCATGGCCGGATCTTAAGCCTATGGCGGCGATTCGGCCGTTCGGCCGTGCCCGAGCCCTTTCGCGCCTTGAACCGCGAGGACGGCTGTGGCCGGAAGCAACTCCCGCGGCGATGGAATCGGGCCGCCCCGGCTCCCGGGTCTTTCGCGGATCTGCGCCCTCAAGTCAGGGGCGGGAGCGGGGACATGGGACGGGTGCGGGGTCAGGAGGCGTCATGGAAGACCAGGCCCAGGGTGTGCCGCCGCCCCGCGCGTACGGTGCTCACCCCATGGCGTACGGGTGACGCCGACCAGCCGCGCGCCGAGCGGACCGGGCGGTCCCGGGTGGTGAAGACCAGGCCGTGGCCCTGGGGGAGGGCTGTCGCGGTGCCGCGGGACTGGGCCCGTGGACGCTGTTCGACCAGCAGGAACTCTCCGCCGGTGTAGTCGCTTCCGGGCCGATCGAGACCGATGACGACCTGGAGCGGGAAGACGGCGTCCCCGAAGAGGTCCCGGTGCAGGGCGTTCCAGTCCCCCGGCCCGTAGCGCAGCAGAATCTGCGCGGACCTGGACTGGCCTGCCCGGTGGCAGATCTCCAGCCACTCGCCGAGGTCGTCGGGCCAGGGCGCCGGACGGCCCAGCCGCCCGGCCCAGTCCCGGGCGATCGGGAGCAGCCGGGGGTAGAACGCGGCCCGCAGTTCCCGTACGACATCGGGCAGGGGCTCCGCGAAGTAGCGGTACTGCCCGGAGCCGAAGCGGTGCCGGGCCATGTCGACGGTGGACCGGAAGCGTTCGTGGTCGTCGTACAGCCCGGCGATCGCGCGGCACTCGGCGGGGCTGAGGAGCTGCGGTGTTCGGGCACAGCCGTACGCGTCGATCTCCTCGGCGAGGGCGGTCCAGTCGATATCGGGCAGCGGTCCTGTCTTCGTGGTCATGAGGGGTTCCCGAGATGCTTGTTCGTCGTTCGTCGTTCGCCGTTCGCCGTACGGAAGCCGTTCCGGCCGGCAGGGCGCGGATGCGTCACCGGTCCGGGACCGGCCCTGGTGGGCGGCCCGCCGGATCAGGGCCCGGCGTTGCGGCTCACGGCCCGGAAGTGGTGCATGGCGTACGAACTCCAGGGCCGCCAGTTGCCGGCGCCCGCGGCCGTCGCGCCCGCGCGGCGCATTCCGTCCTCGACGGCGAGGTCCCCGATGAGCCGGACATCGGGATCACCGAGGGCCCGCATACGGATGTAACCGGCGGTCCGGGGGCCGATACCGGGGAGCGCGAGGAGCCGGCGTTCGGTCTCCTCGCGGTCGGCTCCGGGGTCGAGGTGAACGGTTCCGTCCGCGAGGGCGTTGGCGAGGATGCGCAGGGTGTCCCGTCGCTCGCGCGGCAGCCCGAGCCCGGTCAGGGGCGCCCCGGCGAGAGTGTCGGCGCCGGGGAAGAGATGGGTGAGGCCGCCGCTGGGCTCGCTCAGGGGTTCTCCGTGGGCGGCGATCAGCGCGGCGCCGAGCGACCGTCCCCGCGCCGGGGGCTCCTGGCCGCCGAGCACGGCGCGTACGGCCGTCTCGTGCGGGTCGGCGGCGCCCGGCACACGCAGCCCGGGGCGGGCGGCGACGAGCGGGGCCAGCGCCGGGTCGGCGCCGAGGCGTTCGGCCACGGCGCGGGGGTCGGCGTCGAGGTCGAACAGCCGGCGCATCCGCTGACCGGCCGTGGTCAGATCCCGCAGGTCGGTGAGGTGGAGCCGGCACTCCAGCCAGCCGCCCTCCGCTCCCCGCCGCTCGACGGCCTCGGCCACCCCGGGCCCGCCGGGCAGCCGCAGGGTGCGGCGGTAGATCCGGGAGCCGGGGCTCCCGGTGATCTCCTCGACACCGGGGAGGGCACGGGCGGCGAGATGGTCGAAGATCTCCGCCATGGCGTAGGGGCCGCGGTGCGCGAGCCGCAGGGGGACTCCCGCGCGACCGTTCTCCGCCACGACGGAGCGTGCGTTGCGGCCGGAACGGGCGGGCCGGCCGGGGCGTGAGGCACGCAGTTCGCTGGGGGTGGCCGCGTAGATCGCGCGCATGGTCTCGTTGAACTGCCGCACACTGGCGAACCCCGCCGCGAAGGCGATCTCAGCCGTCTGCATGGTCGTCGTCTGGAGCAGTACGCGCGCGGTGTGGCCGCGCTGGGCACGGGCGAGGGCGATGGGGCCCGCGCCGAGTTCCGCGTTGAGCTGGCGCTGGACCTGGCGAGCGCTGTAGCCCAGCCGGTCGGCGAGTCCCGCCACGCCCTCCCGGTCCACGATTCCGTCACCGATCAGCCGCATGGCCCGGCCCACGACATCGGCGCGGGCGTTCCACTCGGCGGATCCGGGCACGGCGTCGGGCCGGCAGCGGCGGCAGGCGCGGAAGCCCGCGCCCTGGGCGGCGGCCGCGGTCCGGTAGAAGCTCACGTTCTCGCGCTTGGGGGTGATCGCGGGGCAACTGGGCCGACAGTAGATACCGGTCGTCGCCACCGCGAAGAAGAACACTCCGTCGAACCGGGCGTCTCTGCTGGTCACCGCCTCGTATCTGCTGTCCTGGATGGTCATGCGGCCAGTATGTGCAGGCCGGGGCGGGCGATGCTGGCGGAAATCGGACACGGCATTCGGCGGGTACGGGCCGGATCCCCGGCGGCGCACGGGCCGGACCTCCGCAACGACGTGGGGCACCCATCGGGTCGGCGGGGAAGCGGGGCGGACCGGGCCGCGCACCGCGGGCGGAGCCGCGGAGAGCCGGGACCCGGAGATCCGCGGGACTCCATGAACGGAACGGCGCTCGGCGAGCCGTCCGGTACGGGAGTGGAGAGCGGTCGGAGCCCGACCCGGCCTTTCGTACGAGGACCCGGGCCACGGCGCCCAGGGGAAGCGGACGGCGCCGGAGCCGGAACGCACCGGGGCAGCCCGTGCACTCCCCGTGGCCCTCCGCACCCGGGAAACCACGGCGAACGCCCCGTGCGACCGGTGACCGCACGGCCCCGCGGAGAACCGGCGGGCCGTCCGCCGGCGGAGCGTCCTGGACGGTAGGCCCCGTATCAGCCAGTGATCGAGTCGGTTCAGCTTCTTATCGCCATGGTCCGGTTGAGTAGGATCGGCCCGCGGCCATGGGTGGAACAGGGCTTCCACCTGCAGCGTCCGCACCATCAGCCCCTCTACCTCAAGAGGCCCTATGTTGACGACTTTCAGACATTCACGCCGCCCCGGGCCCCCGGGCGCGGCGGCCGGCTGATGGCCCAGGATCAGTTCCGCCCGGTCTACCACCCCGCGGGCCATGACAGTGAACTGCGGACCGCCATGCAGGATTTACGTGCCGGGCGGTGGTTGTCGATGCGGAATCTGCTGGACTCCACCGACGCCTGGGACGTGTGGACCCGGCGGACGCAGGTGCTCGGGGCCGTCGCCGCGGGCTCGGACACGGTGAAGGCCTGGCGTGCGGAGGAGCCCGACTCCCTCTCCGCGATCGTCATGCAGTGCCGGGTCGCGGTCGAGCGCGCGCTGCGGGCGCACCGCGACGACCACCGGCGTACGCAGGAGCTGTGGCACGAGGCGTGGGAGGCGTGCCGGGTGGCGGCCGGGAACCGGCCCGACGACCCGGTGCCCTGGATATGCCTGCTGGCCCTGGCGCAGCTCGATGTGAAGCAGCGGCTGGAGGAGCACCGGCAGGTGCCGCCCGGTCCGATGCTGTTCCCGGGACCGTGGGGTCTGCTGGCGGAGGCCCACAAGCGCGATCCGTACAACCGCGAGGCGTACCACCGGATGCTCCAGTTCGTGTACGGGCGCAAGTCCGGCGGTCATCTGTCGGACGCCGTCAACTTCGCCCAGTGGGCCGCGGCCTCCGCGCCCGCGGGGTCGCCGCTGCTGGCGCTGCCGCTCTATGTCCGCGTGGAGCGCTACCGCCGCGAGAAGGGCCATGAGCGGGCGCTCGATCTGCACTGGGTGACCGGGGACGCCGGACGGGAGGCACAGCTCGCGCTGGAGGGCTGGTTCGACCACACGACCGGGGACGACGCCTCGCTGCTGGACCTCAACCATCTGGCCCACGCCCTGTGGGGGGCGGGCCGGTTCATCGAGGCGACCCGGGTGTTCGCCGTACTGGGGCCGTACTACACCCCTCCGCCCTGGCAGTACCGCTCCCGGAGTCCCGACGATCCGGGGCGGGCGGAGGAGGTCTTTCTGCGTGCCCGGAACCGGTGCTACACCGCCGCGCGCGACGCCGGCTACTGACCCCGCCCGCAGGGCCCACCGCCCGCCCCGGCCCGCGGCCTCGCTACGGTGCACGGGACCCCGCCGCCACCCACGACACCCGCCGAGTACCCGCCCGCCGTGACCCGTGACACCCGCCGACCGCCATCCCGCTACGACCGCGCTACGACCCAGCGACACCCGCCGACCACCCGCCCACCGTTCCCGAGAGGCGTCTTCATGTCCCTGTCCCCGCCCGGCCGGCCGGACCCGGAGCCCGTACCGGAGCCGGTCCTCGACGAGGAGGAGAGACTGCGCGAACTCGGCTATCAGCCCGTGCTGGCCCGCCGGATGGGAGGCTTCGGCAACTTCGCCATCAGTTTCTCCGTGATCTCGGTCCTCTCCGGGTGTATGACCCTGTACGGCTTCGGCATGATCACCGGTGGCCCGGCGGTGATGCTGTGGGGCTGGCTCGGCGTCGGGCTGATGGTCCTGTGCGTCGGCATGGCGCTGGCCGAGGTGACCAGCGCGTATCCGACCTCGGGCGCGCTGTACTACATGGCGGACCGGCTCGGCGGACGAAGATGGGGCTGGTACACGGGCTGGCTCAATCTGCTGGGACTGCTGGGTGCGATCGCCGCCATCGACTACGGAGCCGCCCTGTTCACCGGAGCGTTCCTCCACTTCCAGTGGGGCATCGTGCCCACCCCTGGCGGGACGATGCTCCTGTTCGCCGGCATTCTGCTGCTGCACGCGACTCTGAATCTCTTCGGGGTGAAACTGGTCAGCACGCTGAACTCGTTCAGCGTGTGGTGGCACCTCGGCGGCGTGGCGCTGATCGTCGGCACGCTCGCCGTCGTCCCGAAGAGCCACCAGTCCCCCGCGTTCGTCTTCACCGAGTTCGTGAACGGCACCGGCTGGGAGAACCCCCTCTATGTCGCCGCAATCGGGCTGCTGCTCGCCCAGTACACCTTCTCCGGTTACGACGCCTCCGCGCATCTGTCGGAGGAGACGTCCAATGCGTCCGTCTCCGCCGCCCGTGGCATCGTCCGCGCGATCTGGGTGTCCTGGATCGCCGGGTTCGCCCTGCTCCTGGGGCTGACCTTCGCCATCCAGGACTACACGCGGACCGTGGCTTCCGCGACAGGGGTGCCGCCCGCCCAGATCCTCCTCGACGCGGTCGGCACGGGCGGGGCGGCGGCGCTGCTGCTGGTGGTCATCGTGGCGCAGTTGTTCTGCGGCAACGCGGAGGTCGCGGCGGCCAGCCGGATGGTCTTCGCGTTCAGCCGTGACAACGCGCTGCCGTTCTCCTCCCTGTGGCGCAGGGTCAGCCGCAGGACGCAGACCCCCGTGCCGGCGGTATGGCTCTCGGTCGGCTTCGCCGGACTGCTCGCCGTGCCGTCGCTCTACTCGTCGACCGCCTACGGAGCGGTGACCGCGATCAATGTCATCGGTATCACCCCCGCGTACGCGATCCCGGTCTATCTGAAACTGCGCGCCGGGGACCGCTTCCAGCCGGGACCGTGGCACCTCGGCCGCTGGAGCAAGCCGATCGGCTGGATCGCGGTGATCTGGGTGGCCGTCGTGACGGTGCTGTTCCTGCTGCCGCAGTCGAGCCCGATGACCGTGGGCACCATGAACTACTCCCTGATCGCACTGGTCGCGGTGCTGACGCTGGCGACCGTCTGGTGGTTCGCGGCACGCCGCTGCTACGGCACCCCGCAGGCGTACGGATCCGCCCGTGAGCGGGCGGAACTCACCGACCAGATCGTCTGAGGGACTACTACGGCAGGCCCTCGGTCCGGTTCCCGGTCCGGGGGCGGAAGACGGCCACGTCCGAGCCGTAGGCGACGACCAGGTGGCCCCGGCCGGTGACGGCGACGCGGTTCACTTCTTCGGGAAACGTCAGCGCCGCGTGGTACGGACGTCCCTCCTCGAGGTCCCAGGTACGCACGATGCGGTCGTATCCGGCGGTTGCGGCGATGAGGCGCCCGTCGATGTCCGCGAGGGCCATGGCCTTGACGCTGTCACCGGTGGCGAGCGTGCCGTCCCGTTTTCCGGTGGCCACGTCCCAGACGTTCAGGTTCGAGTACGTCGTCGTCAGGGCGATCACACGTTGCCCCGACCCGGTGACGACCGCGCCAACACGGGACGTGTGATAGAGGGTGCGCAGTTGCTCACCGGTCGCCGGGTCCAGCACCCGGACTTTCTTGCCGTCCACGACCAGGGCGAGCTGCCGCCCGTCCACCTCGGCGGTCGCCACCGAGGGCAGGTACTTTTCCTGCATGATGAGCGGCGGGTGGTCCGCGCGTGCCGCGTCCTCCAGGTCCCAGGTCAGTACGCGGCGGTCGTAACCTGCGGTGACCGCCAGGGCCCGGCCGTTCACGTACCCGGTGGCCAGCGACAGCACCTGGTGGCCGTCCTCGGCCCTGATCGCCTCGATCTCGCGCGACAGTTCACCCGTCGCCGGGTCCCACACCCGAAGGGTGTCGCCATCGCTGGTCAGCACGGTCGAGCGGCCTCCGACGCGCGCCGTCGCCACCGCTTCGGCATGGACCGAATGACCGGACAGCGGTGGGCACACGGGAGTGCCGTCGTCCAGGTTCCAGATCCGTGCGGTGCCGTCCTCGCTGCCCGTGACGACGACCGGCGAACCGTCAAGGCCGTCGACGGTGAGCGCGTCGACGGTGTCCGTATGGCCGGCGGGAACCGCGCCGGGGGCATCGGAGCGCAGGTCGACGACAGCGGTCGCCTCGTAGTCGGGAACCACGGCCACCACACGTCCGAGCGCCCGCACCACGGTCAGGGCGCTGACGGTGCGCCGGTCTCCTGTGAAGACGTTGACCCTGGACCCGCGTTCCTCCCGGGTGCGCAGGTCCCGCACCCGTACCCAGCCGTGGAAGTCGACGGTGGCCACGACGAGCCGGCCTTCGATCTCGGCCAGACCGGAACCCCGGCAGTGGTCCGCCACCACGGGGCCGAGCTGCTGCCCGCTCCGCAGGTCCCACAGCCGTACATCGTCGTCGCCGCTGGTCACGGCAACAGGCAGGCCGTCCAGCTCACCGAGGCTCACGGAGTCGATACCGACGTCCTCCAGAAGGTAGTCGGCGTTCGCGGTGAGGATCATTCCCGGAGTTCCGCCCTCGGACAGATCCCACACCCGCGCGGCACCGTCCCGGCCCCCGGTGACCGCGATCGGCCGCCCGTCCAGCTCACCGACGGCCACGGCGTCGATGCCTCTGTACTCCGACTCATCGTGGTGACCGATCGACGGCGTACCCACCGGCTCGTCGGTCCGCAGGTCCCATATGCGCAGCATGCAGTCGCGTCCGCCGCTCAGAACGACCGGCCTGCCGTCGATCCGGGTCACGGCCAGGGCGTCCACGGACCGGAGGTGCGCGTCCACCGGATCAGCGATCGGATTGCCGTCGGCGAGGTTCCACCGCCGGATCTGACCCATGCACGCGTCATGGTCATTGCAGCCGGGACAACTGCTGCCCGTGACCGCGATCCACCGTCCGTCGAGTTCCGCCAGCGCGAGTGCCGCGAACTCCTGATCGCCGTCCAGGTGGGCCTCGACGAGGCTTTCCGCGCTGGTCAGATCGTGCACATGGAGCGTCCAGCCCTTCACGGTCGCGACCACGGTCCGGCCCTGCACCTCCGCGATCGCCTGCGGGCCCCCGACGTTCAACCGCGACAGCAGCCTGCGGTCGACCGTCGACCCGGTGGTCCATCCGATCGTCCAGTCCGGCGCGGACGTACCCGGAACCGGTACCTGGGCGAGGTCCCGGGACAGTTCGAGCGCACCGTGCCGCGCCGCGTCCAGGGCGAGAATCTGCCGCCGGGTCTCCGGGTCGGCGTCGCGGTGCTGTGCCGTCGAGGTCCGGTACACGGCCGCGGCCAGCCGGCCCCGGTCGGTCGTCACCCGCTCCAGCAGTGGCAACAGCGTGAGCGGGTCGGTGTTCACCAGGGCGTTGGCGTCGGTGACCAGGGCGTCTGCCGGGACACCGCCGTCTGCGGCGGAGGCTTCCCCGGCTCTGATGGCGCTGGGGAAGACGATACGGTCGGTCACCACCCGCAGCCCGCCCAGCACGGACGACAGCCATCGCCCGTCGCCGGCCTCGTCGCTCCCGTCGTGGTCGACGCGGTACGCGGGGAAGTCGTCGCGGTCCGCCTCGGCGAGGTCGACGAGCCAGTACCACTGGCCCTCGTCCCAGCCGATGGCGTACCAGGCCCTCGGCTCGTCCTCGACCACCAGGCGCCCCACCTCGCAGTCCGACGGCAGGTGTACCGTCCACCGGAACTCGTCGTCGGTGCACAGACCCTGACCCGGGGGCCATTCCACCGCGAGCAGGGCCTGGACGGCGGGCGGCAGGTCGTGCTCGCCGGCGGGCGTGGACACGGACCGGTCCCGGGGCCGGAAGCCATCGGGCAGACGGCCGCCGAGCCGCTCGATCTGCTTCATGACGTTGGCGCTCAGACAGTCCGCGGCTGAGGGACCGCTCACGTTCGACAAGGGGAACTCGCATTCCGCGTACGGTGAATGTTGTGCGGCAGAGTGTGGCAGAGGATGGCGGCCGCACTCGCGGAATCGGGTTATCACCGGGTCGGGACCGGAGGACCCTCCCGGGGCCGGGAAGCGGACACGCTCGGAACCGGAACCGGGCTCGGTCCCGCCGCCGCTCATTCCGTTCCGGTGTCCCCCCACCGGCTCCGATGTCCCGGAGACCGGTTGTCAGTGGCACGCGAGATGCTTGACGGTCCGACACCTCACCGAGGGGGAAGCCGATATGACCGATCTCGAACTCGCTGCGGCGCAGGCGTACGTCCGGCTGCTCAGCGCCACCCGGGCCGTCCTCGACGACAGCCGCCGTCCCCTGACGGCGCCCCCTCTGCTCACAGCACCGATCGCGGAGGCGGACCAGGCACTGGACGCGCTGGGCATGGCGGGTAACGAAGCCGAGTTCTTCCGGCTGGTGGCCCGGCTGCAACCGGTGGTGACCGAGGACCGCCGGGGTCCGTGACCGCCGGGGGAGGCGCATGCCCCGGGCGGGGGCGCCAGCGGCGGTGGCCCCGGCGCGGGCGGGAGCCTGGAGGGAGGACGGGAGTCCTGACGGGAGGGCCGCCAAGGGCCCTCCCCGGCGTGGCGTACCCCCGGTACGCCCCGGGGGCCCGGCCCAGCGCTGCCGCGCGGAGCCGAGCGCGCCCACCCCGGTGCATACACACGGCCCCGTTCCCGTTCCCGGCCCTGCTCCGGGCCCGCCTCGCCCCGGTCCGGGTCACCAGGGCCGGTCCGCCCTGTAACTCTCAGCAGATACGCGGCAGTTGTTCCCCGAGGGGAAGGTCGATGATCCGGGTGCCGCCGAGGCCGGTCCGCGCGACGACCATGCCCGGGTGTTCGGCCACGCACTCCCCGATCACCGCGGAGCCCGTACCGTGCGGGTGCTCTCTCATCGCCGCGAGAACCGCCTCGGCGTCCTCCCGGGCGACAAGGGCCACCAGACGGCCTTCGTTGGCCACATGGAGCGGGTCCAGGCCGAGGAATCCACAGGCGTTGGCGACCGGTTCGGGGACGGGGACCGCCCGTTCCCGGACGACGATGCCGGTGCCCGAGGCCGAGGCGATCTCATGGAGCGCGGTGCCGAGGCCGCCCCGGGTGGGGTCGCGCAGCACGTGTACGTCCCCAGTGACGGCCAGCATGGCCCCCACGAGGCCGTGGAGCGGCGCGGTGTCGCTGACGACGTCGACCCCGAACTCCAGGCCCTCCCGCACACTCATGATCGCGATTCCGTGCATGCCGATGGGTCCGCTGACGATGACCACATCGCCGGGGCGGGCCCGCTGCGGTCTGATGTCCACGCCGTTCGGCACATATCCGACCCCCGAGGTGGTGATGTAGACGCCGTCGCCGTGGCCCGCCTCCACCACCTTGGTGTCGCCGGTCACGATCCGGACGCCGGCGGCGGCCGCGGCCGCTCCCACCGCCCGTGCCACCCTGTCCACCACCTCCAGCTCCACCCCCTCTTCGAGGATGAAGGCGCAGGAGAGGTGGGTCGGTTCGGCGCCGCTCATGGCGAGGTCGTTGACCGTGCCGTTGACGGCCAGATCGCCGATGCTGCCGCCGGGGAAGAACAGCGGCCGCACCACATAGGAGTCGGTGGAGAAGGCGATCCGCGATCCGGTGGGCGGCAGGACGGCGCTGTCGCCGTACGCCTCCAGGATGTCGTTGCCGTAGGCGGGGACGAAGAGATGGCGGATCAGTTCGGCGGAGAGCGCCCCGCCGCCACCGTGCCCCATGACGATCCTGGGGTGGTCCCGCAGGGGCGCGGGACACGACCAGGCCGCTGGGTCGACGACGGGGGCCGTACGGGTGGTGGTGCCGGTGTCAGACAAGGGTGATCGTCTCCCCCCGGGTCGCGGACCGGGCGCCCGCTTCGAGGCGGCGGTAGAGGTAGTAGGCGGCGCAGGCACCCTCGTTGGAGACCATCGTGGCCCCCAGCGGGGTACGGGGAGTGCATTCGGTGCCGAACGCCTCGCACTGGCGGGGTTTGATCAGCCCCTGGAGCACCTCGCCGCTCCGGCAGGCCGCCGGCTCCGCCGTGCGCACACCGGTCACGTCGAAGCGGAGCTCCGCGTCGAAGGCGCGGTACGCGGGGGAGAGCCGCCAGCCGCTCTCCGGGATCACGCCGATGCCCCGCCAGGAGCGGTCGGTGACCTCGAAGACCTCGTCGATCATCCGGAGCGCGGCGGGGTTGCCGTCGGCGTGGACGGCGCGTTCGTAGGCGTTCTCCACACGGTGTTCGCCGCGTTCGAGCTGGAGGACCGTGCGGCGGATGCCTTCGAGGATGTCCAGCGGCTCGAATCCGGTGACGACGATGGGGACGCGGTAGCGCTCGGCGAGGCGGGGGTACTCCGCCGTACCCATGACGCTGCACACATGTCCGGCGGCGAGGAAGGCCTGCACCCGGCAGTCGGGCGCCTCCATGACCGCTTCCACGGCCGGGGGCACGCGCACGTGCGAGACCAGCAGGCTGAAGTTGGCGACGCCGAGGCGGCGGGCCTCGTGGACGGCCATCGCGTTGGCGGGGGCGGTGGTCTCGAATCCGATGCCGAAGAAGACGACCTGACGGTCCGGATGGCGCCGGGCGAGTTCGAGGGCGTCCATCGGGGAGTACACCACCCGGACGTCGCCGCCGCAGCCGCGGACCTGGAAGAGGTCCCGGCCGGTGCCGGGGACCCGGAGCATGTCGCCGAAGGAGCAGAAGATCACCTCGGGGCGGGACGCGATCTCCAGAGCCCTGTCGATCATCTCCAGCGGTGTGACGCAGACGGGGCAGCCGGGGCCGTGGATGAGTTCGACGGTGTCCGGCAGGAGCTGGTCGATTCCGTGGCGGATGATGGAGTGGGTCTGGCCCCCGCACACCTCCATCATGGCCCAGGGGCCGGTGACCGCCACGGCGTGGATCTCGTCGATCAGCCGCCGCGCGAGGGCGGGGTCGTTGAACTCGTCGATGTACTTCATGAGCGCTTCTCCCTGATCAGGCCGGCCTCGTCGATCACGCCGGCCTCGTCGGCCGCTCTGCTCCACGGGTCGCCGAACTCCTCCTCCAGCAGGCCGAGTTCCTCGAAGAGCCGCAGCGACGCGAGGGCGGACTCCTCGTCGAGGCGGCGCAGGGCGAATCCCACATGGACGATCACATAGTCACCGGTCCCGGCCTCCGGTACGTACGAGAGGCAGACCTGCTTCACGACGCCGCCGAAGTCGACGTCACCCATGCGTCTGCCCTCGTGCTCCTGGGTGGCTACGATTTTTCCGGGCACTGCGAGGCACACGGTGTACTCCGTTCTTCCGCGAGTGGTGCGGGCTCTTCGCCGGCGCGGTGCCGCGCCGCCGCGACGGCCAGCTGGCCCAGGGCGAGTCCCCCGTCGCCGGGCGGTACCTCGTGG
This sequence comes from Streptomyces sp. NPDC051018, assembly GCF_044456085.1. NCBI lineage: Bacteria > Bacillati > Actinomycetota > Actinomycetes > Kitasatosporales > Streptomycetaceae > Streptomyces > Streptomyces sp. NPDC051018. The sequence continues at coordinate 219,111 of NZ_JBITFN010000002.1, read as the reverse complement.
TGGCGCAGCACGGTGAAGCCGTCGGACTCCAGCAGCTCCGTGCAGTGGGACTCCAGCAGGTCGTTGGCGAACACCCCGCCGGTCAGCCCGACGGTCCCGGTACCGGTCCGCAGCCGGACGCGGCGGCAGACCTGGGCCACGGTGAGCGCGACCCCCGCGTGGAACCGTGCGGCGATCAGCGCGGCGGGCACCCCCCGGCCCAGATCGCGGACGATCGCGGCCAGGACCGGTGCGGGATCCATGGTCAGCGGGGCCCCGCCGCCGGCCGCCGCCAGCCGGAGGGCGTACGGCTCCTCCCGGCCGGCCTCGCGGGCCGGTCCGGCCGCCGCCTCCAGCTCCAGGGCCGCCTGGGCCTCGTATCCGGCGCGGTGGCAGATACCGGCGAGCGAGGAGACGGCGTCGAAGAGCCGCCCCATGCTGGACGTGGGGACACAGGCGAGCCCCCGCTCCAGCTGGCGGCGCAGATTGCGCAGTTCCGCGGGTGAGCACGCCCTGGCGCAGGGCAGTTCCCCGCCCCAGGGAAGGCCGGCGCGGCGCAGATGCGCGAGGGCCATCCGGCAGGGGTTGGCCACGCCCGCGTCACCGCCGGGAAGGGGGACGTAGGCGAGGTGGGCCGCCCGTTCGAAGCGGTGGTAGTCCGCGAGGAGCACCTCACCGCCCCAGATCGCCCCGTCCGTGCCGTAGCCGGTCCCGTCGAACGCGACCCCGATCACGGGCCGTGTGCCGTCCAGTCCGTGCTGTGCCATCAGGGAGGCGATGTGCGCGTGGTGGTGCTGGACGAGGTACAGGGGCAGGCCGTCGTCCGAGGCGCGCCGCGCGGCGAGTCCCGTGGAGCGGTAGCCGGGGTGCAGATCGGCCGCGAGGACCTCCGGGGTGGCACCGGTCAGATGCGCCATCCGTCTCTCGGCACGGTCGGCGGCGCGTTCGGTGGCGAGCTCGGCCAGATCGCCGATGTGGGGGGTGAACCACGCCTCGCGCCCGGCTCCCGAACACCGGGTGTTCTTCAGATCGCCGCCGAGGGCGAGCACCCGCGGGACCGGCACGGGCAGGGGCAGGGGGTCGGGTGTGTAGCCGCGCGATCTACGCAGCACCACGGTCGTTCCGTCCCGGCGGACGCGGACGACGGAGTCGTCGCAGCCGACGGCGATCTCCCGGTCGTACCAGAGCCAGGCGTCCGCGATGCCGGCCAGTGTCCCGCGCGCCCGGACGTCATCGGTCACGATCGGCTCGCCGGAGCGGTTGCCGCTGGTCATGACCAGGATCCGGGGTCCGGCGGGGTCCTGGTCGAGGCCGAGGAGGAGATGGTGCAGGGGGGTGTACGGCAGCATCAGCCCGACGTGCGGGCTCCCCGGGCAGACACCGGCGGCGAGCGGGCCGCCGGGATTCCGGGGCAGCAGGACGACGGGCCGCCGGGGGCCCGTGAGCACGGCGCGCTCCGCCTCCCCGAGCCGGGCGATGCTCCCGGCACTCTCCAGGTCGCGGCACATCACGGCGAAGGGTTTGCCGCCGCGCTCCTTGCGCGACCGCAGGGCGCGTACGGCGACCTCGTCCCCGGCGTCGCACACGAGGTGGTACCCGCCCAGGCTCTTGACCGCCAGGATCGCGCCCCGGGCCAGCAGTGCGCGGGCCCGCAGCACGGCGTCGTCGCCGTGATCCACGACGTCCCCGTGGTCCCTGTGGTCCCCGTGGTCTCCGGGGCCGCTCAGCCTCAGCCGGGGGCCGCAGTCGGGGCAGGCGACCGGCTGGGCGTGAAAGCGCCGGTCCCGGGGATCCTCGTACTCCGTGCGGCAGGCCGGGCACATGGGGAACACGCCCATGGTGGTGGTGTCGCGGTCGTAGGGCAGTCCGGTCGCGATTGTGAACCGGGGCCCGCAGTGGGTGCAGTTGATGAACGGGTGGCGATGGCGCCGGTCCCGGGGTTCCGTCAACTCGGCGAGGCACTGGGCGCAGATGGCCGTGTCCGGTGGCAGGGCGGTACGCTCCGGCCCCTGACCGGTGCCCTGGGACGCGACGATGAGGAATCCGGCGCCGCCCCTCGCGGCCACTGGCTCCCAGGTGACCTCACCGACACGGGCGAGCGGAGGCGGATGGTGTGCCAGACGGAAGCAGAGGGCGTCGATGCCCGCCGGGGGGCCTTCCGCCTCGGCGATCACCCCGCCCGGGCCGTTGCGGACGAAGCCGGTCAGGCCCAGTTCCTCGGCGACCCGGTGCACGAAGGGCCGGAATCCCACGCCCTGGACGGTGCCCCGGACGGTGATCCGGCGTCGCACCGCTCCCGGGGCCGGGCCGCGCGGGCCGGTGTCCACGGTCATGCCGGGCGGGGGGCGGATGTCTCGTGGGGGCGGGCCTGATGGGGGTGTTCCGACGGATCGTCGTTCCCGGCGGCGTGGGGGTGAGCGGACGGGTGAGCGTGTTCCGACGGATCGGGGTGACCGGACGGGTGGGTGTGATCAGCCGGGTGGGTGTGACTGGACGGACTGGGGTGCCCGGACGGATGTGTGTGGTCGGACGGGCCAGGGTTTCCGGTCGGGCGGGAGTGGCGGGAGGGATGCGGGTGACCGGACGGGTGGGAGTAAATGTGCACGCTCAGGTGCTCGGCCGCCAGCAGCGGCCGGTGCGGAACGGACCCGTCCAGCACGGACTGCATCCGGTCGACGAGGGCGTCGACGCCCAGGCCCGTACGGGCAGAGGTGGGAAGCACCTCCACCCCCGGGTTGACCTCGGCGACATGACGGCGGAACGCCTCCTCGTCGAACCCGGCCGCAAGGCTCAGATCGGTCTTGGTCAGTACGACGAGATGGGCCTGCCCGAACGCGGTCGGGTACTTGACCGGCTTGTCCTCGCCCTCGGTCACCGACATCAGGGCGATCCTGAGGGTCTCCCCGAGGTCGTAGGAGGCCGGACACACGAGGTTGCCCACGTTCTCGATGCAGAGCAGGCGCACCCCGTCGGGCAGCCACGCGTCCACATGCCCGCGTACCTGGGCCGCTTCGAGATGGCACAGTCCTCCGGTGAGTACCTGTCTGACCGGGGCACCCGAACGGGCGAGCCTGCGGGCGTCGTTCTCGGTGGCGAGGTCGGCGGTGAGCGCGGCGGCCGGGATGCCCCGGCGGACGGCCGTCCGCAGAACGCCCTCCAGCAGGGCCGTCTTCCCGCTGCCCGGGCTGGACATCAGATTGACGGCGACGGTTCTCCGCCGCGCCAGTTCGGCCCTCAGTTCCGAGGCGAGGACGTCGTTCTTCGCCAGGACCGCCTGGCGTACATCAACACTGCGGCACATCGGTTGTCCTCTCGGTACCCGGCGCCCCGGGCTCGGCCGGACACACCGGGTTGTCCGGAAGGCTTACGGCGACGAGTTCCAGCTCCCGGCCGCTGAGGACCCGTACGGCCGCGCGGTCGCATCGCGGGCACAGCAGCGCGGGCGGCGAACCGACGCCGAAGGCGTCCTCGCAGCTCTCGCACCAGGCACGCGCGGCGACTTCCTCGACGACCAGCTCGGCACCCGCGAGCAGGGTGCCCTCGGTCACGAGGCCGAACGAGAACCGCAGCGCATCCGGAACGACCCCGGCCAGTTCCCCGATCCGCAGGACCACGGCGTCCACGGACGTGGCACCGTGGTCCCGGGCCGTCCGCTCCGCCTTCTCCACGACCGCGGACGCGATCGACAGTTCGTGCACGGGCCCCACAGTGACAGCCCGCGGCGCGACGGTGACGACGGCGGACCGGCCCGCCCCGCATTTCCATCCATCGGCCCAACACCGGCGCGTCCAGCAGGTTCCGGGCCCGCCGGACCGCCAGTCTCGGTCCCTCCGGACGCCCCCCGCGCCCGTCTCACCCGGGGACCCAAGGGAGTCATCATGCGTGTGCTGCTGGTCTCCAGCGCCTTCAACAGCCTCACCCAGCGGATCCAGTGCGAGCTGCGGGAGCGGGGGCACGCGGTAGCCGTCGAGGTGGTCCCCCCGGGCAGTGGTGGAGTGAGCGCCGACGCCGTGGACCGGCACACCCCCGATCTGGTGATCGCCCCGATGCTCACCAGTGCCCTTCCGCGCTCCGTGTGGTCCCGCCACACCTGTCTGATCGTGCATCCGGGGCCACCCGGCGACCGGGGTCCCTCCTCCCTCGACCGGGCGATCCAGGAGGGCCGCAGCCGGTGGGGTGTGACGGTCCTCCAGGCGGTGGAGGAGCTGGACGCGGGCCCGGTGTGGGCGTCGTCCGACTGTGTGCTGCCGGGCACGGGCAAGAGCGACGTCTACCGGGGCGAGATCTCCGACGCCGCCGTACGCGCGGTGTGTTCGGCCGTCGACCGGTTCTCCTCCGGGTGCTTCGTTCCGTACGCTCCGCCGTATCCTGCCGCGCTGCGTCCCCGGCTCGGCCAGCGGGAACGGCGTATCGACTGGTCGGCCGACTCGACGGCGCAGGTGCTGCGCAGACTGCGTGCGGCCGACTCCCGGCCGGGCGTGCTCGACACTCTTCTGGGCGAGGAGATGTTCCTGTGCGGGGGGCATCGGGAGGACGGTCTGAGGGGCCGCCCCGGGGAACTGCTCGCCACCCGCAAGGGCGCGATCTGCCGGGCGACCGCGGACGGGGCCGTGTGGATTCCGGAGCTGCGGCCGCGGCGGGAGGCGGGCGGCCCGCCGACCGTCAGGCTCCCGGCGGTCCAGGCCCTGGGCGAGCGGCTTCCGGCGCAGGTGCCCGAGGTGCCGGAGCCGTGGATGGCGGGTGCCGGCCCCCGGACCTGGACCGACATCCGCTATACGGAGGGAGGCGCCGCGGGATTTCTGCGGTTCTCCTTCCCCGGCGGCGCGATGACCACCGCGCAGTGCCGCCGGCTGCTGTCGGCCTACCGGTTCGCGCTGACCCGCCCGACCGATGTGCTGGTGCTCGGCGGAGCCAGGGACTTCTTCTCGAACGGGATCCACCTCGGGGTGATCGAGGCCGCCGCGGATCCCGCCGCCGAGTCCTGGGAGTGCATCAACGCCATCGACGATCTGGTCGAGGCTGTTCTCACCACGACCGACCGGCTGGTCGTGGCGGCGCTCGCGGGCAACGCGGCGGCGGGCGGCGCGATGCTGGCGCTGGCCGCGGACGAGGTGTGGTGCCGCTCGGGCACGGTGCTCAATCCGCACTACCGGCTGATGGGGCTGTACGGCTCGGAGTACTGGACGTACACCCTGCCGCGCCGGGTGGGGGAGGCGACCGCGCTGCGTCTGACGGACGACGCCCAGCCGGTGGGAGCGGCGGCGGCACTGCGTCTGGGTCTGGTGGACCGGGTCCTGGAGTGCGAGGCGGGTGACTTCGCAGCCGAAACCACTCGATCGGCGCAGGCGCTGGCCTCCTCGGCCCGTCTGAGGACGGCCGTGGGCCGTAAGAAGGCCCGGCGGGAGAGCGATGAGCTGGCCCGGCCGCTGAGCGCGTACCGCGAGGAGGAACTGGAGCGGATGCGGCGGACGTTCTTCGACCCTGGGGCCTCGTACCACGCCCTGAGGTCGGCGTTCGTGCGCAAGCTGCCCCGGCCGGCCCGCTGAGGACCGGGCGCGTGTCCGAATGGTGCGGATCGTTTCCACGTGCAAACCTGCTGACACCGCCTCCGCCAGGAAGGAACGCGCCATGAGCACCGAAGCCGAGGCACCCGCCGCCGTCGAAGAGGTGCACATCCTGTGGACCTCCGAGGGCATGAGCTGTGACGGAGACACGGTCTCGGTCACCGCCGCCTCCCTGCCCAGCATCGAGGACGTCGTCCTCGGCGCCATCCCCGGGCTGCCCAGGGTCGTCCTGCACAACAAGGTCCTCGCCTACGAGACGGGCGACGACTTCATGCGCGCCTTCCACCAGGCGGCCCGTGACGAACTCGGCACCTACGTCCTCGTCGTCGAGGGCTCGATCCCCAACGAGCGGATCAACGGCGACGGCTACTGGGCCGCCATGGGCAACGACCCGGACACCGGGGAACCCATCACCTTCAACGAGTGGATCGACCGGCTGGCGCCCAAGGCGTTCGCGGTCGTCGCCATCGGCACCTGTGCCGCGTACGGCGGTATCCACGCGATGGCGGGCAACCCGACGGGCTCGATGGGCCTCGCGGACTACCTCGGCTGGGACTTCCGGTCCGCCGGAGGGATGCCGATCGTCAATGTGCCGGGCTGCCCGGTCCAGCCGGACAACTTCATGGAGACGGTCACCTGGCTGCTCTACCAGGCCGCCGGAATGGCGCCGCCGCTGCCGCTGGACGAACAGCTGCGCCCGACCTGGCTGTTCGGCAAGACCGTCCACGAGGGCTGCGACCGGGCCGCGTACTACGAGCAGGGCGACTTCGCCAAGGACTACAACTCCCCCAAGTGCCAGGTGAAGATCGGCTGCTGGGGACCCGTCGTCAACTGCAATGTCACCAAGCGCGGCTGGATGGACGGGGTGGGCGGCTGCCCCAACGTCGGCGGTATCTGCATCGGCTGCACCATGCCGGGCTTCCCCGACAAGTTCATGCCCTTCATGGACGAGCCGCCGGGCGGGAGCATCTCCTCCTCGATCCTCGGATCGACGTACGGACCCCTCATCAGGTCCCTGAGGTCGATCACCAACCGCGCGGCGAACCGCGAACCCAAGTGGCGCCACCGGCGGCCGGAGCTGACCTCGGGTTACGCCCCGCGCTGGCCCCGCACCTGAACCACCGGCGCAGATCCGGCGAAAGGAAGCCTCCCTTGTCGAGCGAGACCGTTCCACCCGAGCAGCGCGATCTGACCGAGGTCGCCTTCGATCCCATCACCCGTATCGTCGGCAACCTCGGCATCTACACGAAGATCGACTTCCAGCGCCGGGAGGTCGTGGAGTGCCGCAGCACCTCGTCCATCTTCCGCGGCTACAGCGTCTTCATGAAGGGCAAGGACCCCCGGGACGCCCACTTCATCACCAGCCGTATCTGCGGTATCTGCGGGGACAACCACGCCACCTGCTCGGTCTACGCCCAGAACATGGCCTACGGGGTGAAGCCCCCGCCGCTCGCCGACTGGATCATCAATCTCGGCGAGGCCGCCGAGTACATGTTCGACCACACCATCTTCCAGGACAACATGGTCTTCGTCGACTACTGCGAACGCATGGTCAAGGAGACCAACCCCGGTGTGTGGGAACGCGCCGAACGCACCCCCGCCCCCCGCGGCGACCGGCACGGCCTGCGCACCATCGGCGACATCATGCGCTCGTACAACCCCTTCGAGGGGGCCACGTACAAGGAAGCGCTGGTGATGAGCCGGCTCACCCGGGAGATGATCTGTCTGATGGAGGGCCGGCACGTCCACCCCTCCACGCTCTACCCGGGCGGTGTCGGCACCGTCGCCACACCCCAGGTCTTCACCGACTATCTGGTGCGCCTCACCCGCTGTCTGGACTTCGTCAAGCGGGCCGTCGCCATGAACGACGACGTCTTCGACTTCTTCTACGAGGCCCTGCCCGGGTACGAGGAGGTCGGCCGGCGCCGCACCCTGCTGGGCTGCTGGGGAGCCTTCCAGGACCCCGAGGTCGTCGACTACGACTACCGGACGATGAACACCTGGGGCAACGCCATGTTCGTCACCCCCGGCATCGTTGTGGACAACGAGCTGGTCACCACCGATCTCGTCGACATCAACCTCGGGATGCGCATCCTGCTCGGCAGCTCGTACTACGAGGACTGGACGAACGAGGAGACCTTCGTCGACAAGGACCCCCTCGGCAACCCCGTCGACAAGCGCCACCCCTGGAACCAGACCACCCTGCCCGCACCGCAGAAGCGGGACCTCGACGGCGGCAACTACAGCTGGGTGATGAGCCCGCGCTGGCTCGACCGGCGCTCCGGCGACCATCTGGCGCTCGACACCGGCGGCGGCCCCATCGCCCGGCTGTGGGCCACCGCGCTGGCGGACAAGGTCCGTACCCCGTACGTCCGTTCCACGGGCCACAGCGTCGAGATCGACCTTCCGGCGACCCCCTCCAGCCCCGAGGTCCGGCTGGAGTGGAAGCCGCCGCCCTTCCCCAACACCATCGAGCGCAACCGTGCCCGTATGTACTTCGTCGCCTACGCGGCGGGCATGGCCCTGCACTTCGTCGACAAGGCGCTCGCCGAGGTCCGCGCGGGCCGCACCAAGGTGTTCCAGGACTTCACGGTTCCCGACGAGGGCATCGGCGCCGGTTTCCACGAGGCCGTACGCGGGGTCCTGTCCCACCATCTCGTCATCCGCGACAAGAAGATCGCCAACTACCACCCGTACCCGCCGACGCCCTGGAATGCCAGCCCCCGCGACATGTACGGAACGCCGGGGCCCTACGAGGACGCCGTCCAGGGCTGCCCGATCTTCGAGGAGAACGGGCCGGACGGCTTCAAGGGCATCGACATCATGCGTACGGTGCGCAGCTTCGACCCGTGTCTGCCCTGCGGAGTCCATATGTATCTCGGCGGGGGCCGTACCCTCACCCAGTCCCACTCGCCGACCTTCGGCGCCCTGGCCTGAGGAGGCGGCGATGCCCTGGGACGACGAGGAGGCCCGGCAGGCCGTGCTGCGGTCCGAGGAGATGCTGGCGGGCCTGGAGAACCTGCCCGACAGCACCGCGGCGGCACTGGCCGAAGGCGCCGTGGGCGCCGTGGTGGAGCTGTACGGGCAGTGCCTGGCCAGGGTCATCGGCCATGCGGCACACGACACGGGCCTGCTGCGCCGGCTCGCCGACGACGATCTGGTCGGCCATCTGTTCCTGGTGCACGATCTGCACCCCGACCCGGTGGCACAGCGCGCGGCGGCGGCGCTGGAAGCGGCCCGGCCCCGCCTGGAGCGCGCCGGGATCCTGGACGCGGAGCTGATCGCCGTCGAGGAAGGTGTGGCCCGGGTACGGCTCTCCCGGCGCACGGGATGCGGCTGTTCCTCGTCCGAGCCGCCGGAGACACTGGTGCACGACGCCCTTGTCGGGCGGGCGCCGGAGATCGAACGGGTCGAGGTGGAGACCGCCCCCACCGAGACGCCCCAGGCCCTCATCGCGGTGGACACGCTCTTCCGGGCGGTCTCCCCCTCCTGTGGGAGAAGCGGGTGACCGGCGCACCTCCGGGGCAGGGGACCGGCTCCCGGGGGCGCGGGACCGGTACCCGGGACGGTCGGGGCACCGATACGCCCTTCGCCGCCCGCCGGCTGCGCTCCCTCGCCGCCGGGACCCTGCGGAACGCCCCGATGGCCACGGCTCGGCGGCAGGTGCCCGGGGGCCCGGGTGACCACGCCCAGGAGCACTGCGATCTGTGCTCGGCGCCGCTGGAGGCGGGCCACCGGCATCTGGTGACAGCGGACACGGCCGCGCTGATGTGCGCGTGCCGGGCGTGTTCGCTGCTCTTCGAGCAGACGGACGACGGGCACCACCGTTTCCGGCTGGTTCCCGTGGAGCGCACCCCCCTGACCGGCCCGGCCCTCCCCGAACACGTATGGGCGGGTCTCTCCGTACCGGTCGATCTCGCCTTCTTCACCGTGAGCGGCGCGTCCGGCGGGGTCACCGCCGCCTATCCGAGCCCGCTCGGACTGATGCGCTCCGAAGTCGCCCCCGGCAGCTGGGCGAGGGTGACCGGGTGTCTGCCGGCGCTGGTGACCCTGCGCCCCGACGTGTCGGCGCTGCTGGTCGACCGTGTCCACTCCCCGCACCGCTACTGGCTGGTCCCGGTGGACGACTGCTACCGCCTCGCCGCCCTGGTGCGCGCACACTGGAAGGGTCTGAACGGCGGTCCCGAGGTCTGGCAGCGGGTCGACGGATTCTTCGGCGCGCTCGCCACCGACTCCGTACACCAACCCGAGGAGGCGTCATGGGTATCACCGTAGGCAAGCCGGATGTGACCCCCGACAGGGCCGCGCACGTCAAGGGAGTACGCCGGGGCAACCACCGGGGGCCCATCGAACGGCACCCGGGCCACCGGGGTGACGACACGTCCACCGCCCGCCGCTCGACGGGCATCAACGCCCGTTGCCGCAACCCGGTCATGCGTGACATGCCCAACCTCTCCCCCGCATGACGGCCCCCGCCGCCGGGAGAACGCGCGCGGACGTACCCGAACTGGGCTTCGCCGTCACCGGTCCCCGCCCGGAGGAGTTCGCGGCCGTCCCCACCCTCCGCTTCGACCTCGGCGTCGAGCGGCTCGGCGGCCCGGCGCTGGCCGCGGCGTCACTCACCGTGGACATCCGGATCGATGTGACCCGGCGCGCGTATCCGCCGCGTACCCATCGCGCCCTGGCCGAGATCTTCGGGCTCCCCGGCCAGTGGGCGAGGTCCATGCGCCCGCTGGCCTGGACGCAGATCACGGTGCAGGTCCCGCCGGTCGAGGCCACCGCGCGGCTGCCGCTGACCGTGGGCTGCACGACCGACACCGAACTCGCCGTCACCCGCTATCTGCGTGCCGTGGGGGACGAGCCGGTCCCCCTGGTCTTCCTGTTCACCGGAACCCTCTTCTACCGCCCGGGAACCGCCGCGGGCCCGCTGCTCACGGCACGTGTCCCCTGGACGGCGGAGTGCGACGGCGCCCTGCCCGCGGGCCTGTGGCAGGACCTCGTCCGGCGCTACTACGGCGACGCGCCGTGGCTGCGGCTGACCCGGGAGACCTATGACCGGCTCGACGCCCACCGCGTGCGGCATGTGCTGCCCGGCCCCGAGGCAGCGGTCACCGATCTGATCGACCGATCCGGAGCACCATGACGAACATTGCGGCACCTGTGGACACCATCGCCCGCACCTGCCTCTACGAGGGCTATGTGCTGTGGCCCTACCGGCGTTCGGCCCTCAAGAACACCCAGCGCTGGACCTTCGGCGGGGTCTTCCCCGAGGGCCCTTGCGCGGACGGGCTGGGCGAGCGCTGCGAGACCTCCACACAGGTCCTGTACGAGCATGCCGGCACCGGTGGAGCCGTCACCGTACGGCTGCGGTTTCTGCATGTGGTCGACCGGACGGTCGAGCGCGAGGGCCCCGGCGGGCCGGAGGCCGTCGACAGCCTCACCGTGGACGGCGAGCGCCACACGGCCTGGCAGGAGGCGACCGAGCGGGAGGTGCTGCTGCGGGTGGCCGTCCCGGGCGACGGCGGCTCGGTGCCGGTGCGTATCCCGGCCGGCAGCGCCGGCGAGGACGTCCTGGACGCCTCCGGCCGCCGGGCCGGCCGTGTCGTGCGGAGCTGGTCGGGGCTGACGGGTGTCCTCGGCGTCGCCGTGACCCCCGTCGGCACCGGCACACACCGGCTGACGGTCACCGCCCGCAACACCACCTCCTGCCCGGCCCCCGACCGGGAGGACCGGCGCTCCCGGGAGCGTGCCTCGGCGTACGCCTTCGCCTCGACCCATCTGATCCTGCACAGCGACGACGGCCGCTTCCTCTCGCCCGTCGACCCGCCGGAGCGGCTGCGCGAGGCGTCCGCCGCCTGCGCCCACTCCGGGCTCTGGCCCGTACTGGCGGGCGAGGAGGGCGGGGGACGTACGTCGTCCACCGTGCTGGCCTCCCCCATCACCCTCTACGACTTCCCCGCCGTGGCACCGGAGAGCCCCGGCGATCTGTTCGACGGCACCGAGATCGACCAGCTCCTCGTCCTCGGGGTGCTGAGCATGCCGGAGGAGGAACTCGCCGAGGCCCGTGCCTGCGATCCGCTGGTCCGCGAGACCCTGGACCGCTGTGCCGCGCTCGGCCCGGCTGACATGGGCGCCCTCCACGGGGCCATCAGGGAGTTCCGCCCGGTGGGCGCGGCCGGGGTCCGGCGGACACGGGAGGGCCGGTGAAGCACCCGGACTTCACGGAGACCGACGGCGGGGCCCGTCCGTCCGTGGTCGTGGTGGACGGTGTGCCGCTGCGCCGGGGCAGCCGGGTGCGGCTGAAGCCGTCCCGCTCGGCGGACATCCTCGATCTCGCGCTCACCGGCCGGGAGGCGCAGATCGACTCCGTCGAGGAGGACTTCGAGGGCCAGGTCCATGTGGCGGTCCTGGTCAGCGACGACCCGGGGCGCGATCTGGGTGCCAGCGGGAAGATCGGGCACCGCTTCTTCTTCACACCGGACGAGGTGGAGCCCCTGGACGGGCTCACGGGCGCCCGGCCCGCCCGTGTCCTGGTCGCGGGTATCGGCAATATGTTCATGGCCGACGACGGGTTCGGACCGGAGCTGATCGAGGCGCTGCGCGGCTGGCGGCCGCCCGCCGGGGTCGATGTGGTGGACTTCGGCATCCGGGGCATGGACCTCGCCTACCGGCTCCTGGACGGCTACACGGCCTGTGTGCTGGTGGACGCGATGCCGCGCGGTGAGGCGCCCGGCACCCTCACGGTCATCGAACCCGAGGTCCCGGCCGAGGACACGGCGCCCGCGGGCCACGGCATGGACCCGGTGAAGGTTCTCGCCCTGGCCCGCGGTATCGCTGAGGGGCCGCTTCCCCGGATCCTGCTGATCGGGTGCGAGCCGCTGGTCCGTATGCGCGGGGACGAGACCGATGTGGTGGTGGGGCTGAGCGAGCCGGTACGGGAGGCGGTCGGCCGCGCGGTCCCGCTGCTGACGTCGCTCGTGAGTGAACTGCTCAACGACCCTGAAGAATCGATCGAGGAAGGCTGACGTTATGAGACACGGCATCTTCATTCCCGCCAGGGTGGTACGGATCGCCGTCGGGATCGTCACGGTCGCCGTGGCGGCCGTGGTCGTCGCGGAACTCCCCGAGGCGTGGCGCTACTACAAGATGGAGACCATGTGACCACTCCGCGGGTGCCCTCGGCCACGGTCCGGCCGGTCCGGCCGGTCCGGTGACCGGGGCACCGGCGGCCGTCGGCTCCTGAACGCCTGAGTGCGACGCGGGCGCCGACGTCACGGGAAGGGGGCCCCGGCCGGGGGCGCGGACTCCCGGGCCGAGGGGGCGCGTGGCTCCGGCCTCCGGGGACGTACGGCTGTGGCATCAGGGGACGTACGGTGTGGCATCAGGGATGCGGCGCTCCGCCGGGTCGCGGCCGGATCGGGCGGGCCCGGGGCTCGAGAGCGCCTCGGAACGCGGGCACGCCCGGTCGGCGCACGGTCATCACCGTCTGAGCCGTCCCGCGCCGCGGCCCGTCAGCGCACCGTCCGGCCCGCACGCCGGAGATTAGCTCTCCGACAGAGATAATATGGAACATATGCCGAATAACGGGCCCAACAATGGGCTCGCTGGCGGGCTCGGTATCGGGCTCGCCGAGGAGTTGGGAGAGCTGCTGGTCGGCGTGAACCGGCTGGCGCGCCGGAAGCTGCGCGGCGGTCTGGCCGGCCCGCCCCTCCCGGTGGCCCAGGCCGAACTGCTGCGGCTGGTCCAGTCGTACCCCGGCATCCGTGTGTCGGCGGCGGCGCGGGAGCTGCGGCTCGCGGGCAACTCGGTCTCGACCCTGGTCCGGCGACTCGGCGATCTCGGCCTGCTGGCCAGGGAACCCGATCCGCTGGACCGCCGCGCGGCGCGGCTGCGCGTCACACCCGAGGCCGCCCGCCGGCTGCGGGACTGGGACGACCGGCGGGCCGCGCTCTACCGGGAGCAGTGGCAGCGGCTGGCCCCCGGGGACCGGACCGCGCTGGCCGCCGCCCTGCCCGCGCTGCACCGGCTCGCGGCACAGCTCGGAGGGGAAACGCTCTCGGATACGGGGAAGTGACCCGGACATGACCAACAGTGCCATCGAGTGCACCGGACTCGTCTACCGGTTCGGCGCCACCCTCGCCGTGGACGATGTGGAGTTCACGGTCACCGCGGGCGAGGTCTTCGGACTGCTCGGACCCAACGGCGCGGGCAAGACCACCACGATCAGGGCCATCACCACACTGCTTCCCGTCCCCTCCGGGATGGTCCGGGTCTTCGGGCACGACGCGACCAGGGAGAAGATGGCCGTACGGAGGCTGCTCGGCTATGTCCCGCAGCAGCTCTCGGCGGACGCGGCCCTCACCGGACGGGAGAACGTCACCCTGTTCGCCCGGGTGTACGACGTACCGCGCCGGGAACGCCCCCCTCGGGTCGCCCGTGCCCTGGGCGCCGTCGGTCTCGACGAAGCGGCCGACCGCATGGTGAGCACCTACTCCGGCGGAATGGTCCGCCGTCTGGAACTCGCGCAGGCCCTGGTCAGTTCGCCCCGGCTGCTGATCCTGGACGAACCGACCATCGGCCTCGATCCCATCGGCCGGACCGGTGTCTGGGAGCGTCTCAACGAGGTGCGGACGGCCACCGGAATGACCGTGATGGTCACCACCCACTACATGGACGAGGCCGACCAGTACTGCGACCGCGTCGCCCTGATGCACCGGGGGAGGATCCGCGCGCTCGGCACCCCGGAGCGCCTCAAGTCCCGGCTGGACCGCGCGGACCCGGCGGCCGAGCCGTCCACTCTGGAGGACGTCTTCCGCCACTACGCGGGCAGCGACCTCGACGACGACCACACGGGAGGCGAATTCCGCGATGTGCGCGCTACGCGTCGCACGGCGTCCCGCCTCGGCTGAACCGGACGTTCTGCCCGTCGCACCTTCCCGGGTACGCACCGGCTGGGCGGTCCTGCCCGCACGGGTGGCGGCGATGTGTGCGGTGGAACTCCAAAAGCTCCGCCATGACCGAACCGAGCTGTACACCCGGGCGATACAGCCCGCGCTCTGGCTGCTGATCTTCGGCGAGACCTTCACCCGGATCGGCGCGATCCCGACCGGGAACGTCCCCTACCTGGACTTCCTCGCTCCGGGGATCATCGCCCAGTCCGCCATGTTCATCGCCATCTTCTACGGCATCCAGATCATCTGGGAACGTGACGCGGGGGTGCTCAACAAACTTCTCGTCACCCCCACTCCACGAGCCGCGCTCGTCACCGGGAAGGCGTTCGCCGCCGGAGTGAAGGCGCTGATCCAGGCCTTGGTGGTGATTCTCATCGCCGCCGCGCTCGGTGTGGCACTCACCTGGAATCCACTGCGCCTGGCGGGAGTGGCGCTGGTGGTGGTGCTCGGCTCGGCGTTCTTCGCCTGTCTGTCGATGAGCATCGCGGGTGTGGTGCTCACCCGGGACCGGCTGATGGGCATCGGCCAGGCGATCACCATGCCGCTGTTCTTCGCCTCCAACGCGCTCTACCCGGTCGCGCTGATGCCGGGCTGGCTCCAGGCCGTCAGCCTGGGCAACCCGCTGAGCTACGAGGTCGACGCACTGCGGGGCCTGCTCATCGGCACCCCGGCGCATCTGCCGCTGGACTTCGGCGTGCTGGCCTTCGCGGCACTGGTGGGCATCTGCTCGGCCTCGGCACTGATGGGGCGCCTCGCCCGCTGAGCCGGCGGAGCCGGCCGAGAACCGGACTCCGGCTCTGTGCCCCGGGGCTGCGCTCTGCTCCCCCGTCGGGCGAGGACGCGACGGCGGAACGAGGAAGCCGGTGGGCGTCCGGGCACCAGGCCCCGCCCCCGGTGAAGGACGGCCGTCGACACATCACTTGTGCCGTACACGCCGGGCCGCCTCCATACGCCGTCATCCGCCGCCGTAGGCCGTCCTTCGCCGCCGTCTCCGTGGTTCCACCGTCCCGGGGCAGGTGTCGGCGCCCTCACCGGTGATTCCCCGGCGGGCCCTCGGCGGATTCCCGTCGTGCCGCGGCGACCGCCCCGCGATGCTCCATGACCCAGTCGGCGAGCGCGGAGAGCGGCTCCAGCAGCGAGCGTCCGAGCGGGGTGAGGCTGTACTCGACGCCCGGCGGCACGGTGGGAAAGACCTCCCGGTGGACCAGTCCATCGTTCTCCAGGCCGCGCAGCGTACGGGTCAGCATGCGCTGGCTGATGGTCTCGATCCCCCGGTGGAGTTCATTGAACCGGTACGGGCGTCTGCCGAGCAGCACGATCACAAGGATCGACCATTTGTCGCCGACGCGTCGAAGGACATCGGTGACCGGGCACTGCTCGTACTCGTCCGCGGGAACCGGACTCGGCAGTGGCGCGCCGAGCAGGGAGGGCACATCCGTGTGCGCACCGGACATCAAAGTGCGTCCTTCCGCGGAGCGGGGTGGTTGTCGATGATTTTAAGGCGCACTGACGGTTACCACCGAGGAGCACGATGTCCCCCGTTCCCACTGATCCCGGCCACCCCCGTCCAGGACGGCGACGCGTTGTGGTCGTCAGCGGCGGTACCGACGGCATGGGCCGTGCCCTGGCCCTCGCTCGCGCGGAGCGCGGCGACCGCGTCGTCGTCCTCGGCAGCAACCACGGCAAAGGGCGCCGGCTCCTCGCCGACGCCGAGCGGCTCGGCATGCCGGGCCGGATCGACTTCCTCCAGGCCGATCTGTCCAGCATCACCGGGACGCGGTCCGCGATCGACCGGATCGCCGAGCGCCATCAGGTCGTCGACGCGCTCGGCCTCTTCGCGAATCGGCAGGCGACCCAGCGCGTCGTCACCCCCGAGGGGCTGGAGAAGACCTTCGCGCTGTACTACCTCAGCCGCTATCTGCTCGGCCACGGCCTCACTCCCCTGCTGCGCCGCAGCGCCACCCCCGTGATCGTCAACGTCGCCGGCACCGGCGTCGTGAAGGGCCGGATCCACTGGGACGATCTGCAACTGGAGCGCCGCTACAGCACGATCACCGCCCAGCTCCAGGCCGGTCGCGCCAACGACCTGCTCGGCGTCGCCTTCGCCGCCCGGCCCGACAACGGCCCGATCCGGTATGTGCTCTACCACCCCGGCTTCACCAGGAGCGGTGACCTCGGCCCGCTTCCCGCACCGGTCCGCGCGCTGCTCCGCGTGGCAGCGCGTCTCGCCGCCCGCCCCGTCGAGCAATCCATCGCGCCCGTCCACGACTTCATCGACCACCCGCCCGAAGCGCCTCTCACCGCGATCGACCGCGACAAGCCCGTCCGGCTCACCCTCAAGACCCTCGATCCCGGCGACGCTGAACGACTCGCCGAGGCGACCGGCACACTTCTCCACACGGCTGGGCACGGCTGAGCACCCGGGACCGGGGGTGCCCCGCACCCGGGGGCCGGGCGCCTGGCGCGATGTCACACCCGGGCCCCGCCCGGGACAGCGGCCTTGGGGACCGGCGGGACAGCCGGTAACGCCCATCAGGTTCACACCTGGACCGGGTTCCTGGACGCCTTCGTGCACCTGAACGCTCTGTGCGCCCGGGCGGTGGCTGAACCCGTGTGCGGGACCTGAACGCCTCGGTCGTCGTCCTGCTCGTGCCGGAGGCATGCACCCGGATCATCGGGACCGGACGGACAGCCGTACCCGGGAAGCCGGCCGCCGACCGGCGGGAGCGGGGCGCAGGGCCCCCGGCAACTCCGGCAGCGGGGGGGGCGGATGAGGCTCCGTCGCTCCGCGCCTACACCGAACCGCCGCTCAGGACGCGATCGAGTGCGGCCCGGCCCGCGGGGCCCCATGCCGGTTTGCCGCCGGGAAGGCCCCGGTCGCCGTTCTGGCCCATGAGCATGAGGAACAGGCTCTTCAGGGCGGCCAGACCGCGGGCGCGCCGGATCGTCCCCTCGTCCGCCCGCGCGTACGCGGCGAAGAAGGGTGAGGCGGCGCCGGCGGGAAGGATGACCCAGGCGGCCGCGAGGTCCCAGGCCGGATCGCCGGCGAACAGATCACCGAAGTCGATCACGCCCGAGAGCGTCCCGTCCGTGACGACGACGTTCGCGGGATGCAGATCGCCGTGCACCCAGAGCGGCGGTCCCTCCCACTCGGGTGCCGCGACGGCGTCGTCCCAGACGGCCCGGACGTCATCGGCGAGGCCGTCGGGGACGACGGCGCGGAAGAAGTGGTCGAAGCCGTCCGTGCACTTCTTGGGGTGGTCTCCGCGGTCCTCGCTGATCGGCGCGTCCTCGGGCGCCTCCACGTGGAGTGCCTTGAGGAAGCCCGCCAGCGTTTCGGCGGCGTGATCGCCGCGGCTGATGGAGGTACGGTCCAGCGGCTCGCCGGGGACCCACGTCATGATGGTCCACGGCTTCGGGAAGCGCGGGGACGGTTCACCGATCCGTACGGGACCGGGGACCGGAAGCGGCAGGCGCGGGGCCAGGACGGGCAGCCACCGGCGCTCCTTGCGCAGGAGGTCCGGGGCACCTTCCGTACGCGGCATGCGCACAGCCAGGTCGTCCCCGAGGCGCCACATCTGGTTCCCCCACCCGCCCGCTACTTCGCGGACGGCCAGTACTGCGAGGTCCGGATGCTGCTCCCGCAGCAGGTCACGGACCAGGTCTGCGGTGATCTCGATCTCGGAGCCGGTCATGCGAAGTCACACTACCGAAGGCGGGATTCCGGCTTCACGGGTGATCCGCGACCGGTCGGCCGCCTGAGCCCACGACCGAGAGCGGTGGCTCGACGACCAAGAACAGGGAGTCGGGGTTGGCCGACAGGTCCTGGAAGCCGTCCGGGAACAGTTCGCGGGCGGCCCGTTCGGGCCCCGGCGCGCCGATGGCGCGGAGACGGAAGCCGGCGCCGGTGAAGGCACCGGTCATCGCGTGCAACGGCCTGCGCCACAACGTCGTCGGCACAGAGTGCCCGTTGAGGGGCCAGAGGATCCAGAAAGTCCAGAAGGTCCAGTCGAACGTATGGCTGGTGGTGGCGTGGCAGTCGGGCCGGGGGTCCCGGTGCGCGTGGGCCGCGAAGGGGCGGAGGTCACCGGACCGTCTCCGGTGAGGAGGTGTCCAGTGGTACCGCGTCGGAGCGGATCATGCCCAGTTGGACCGTCTGGCGGGGCAGTGCCGCCTCCAGCAGCCAGTCGGCGGCGACCCGTACGCGGTTGCCCGGCATCGCGGCCAGGTGGTAGCCGCGGGTGACCGCCCCGGCGAGCGGTCCGCCGAGTGCCATGCCGAAGGGGTTGGCCGCCCCCTGGACGCCGCCCAGGTCCACGGCGAACCCCAGGTCGTGGTGGGTGTAGGGCCGGGTCGTCCCGTGGCCCAGCGAGGCGGCCACATTGAGTCCCGCCCGTTTTCCCTGGCGGGTGGCGTGCTGGGCCGTCATGGGCGTGTACTCGCGGGGCCGGGTGGGATCCGGTACCGCCGCCGCGTCACCGCAGGCGAAGACCTCCGGATGCCCGGGTACGTCCAGTGTCGGCGCCACGCACAGTCTGCCGCGCTCGACCGGCAGCCCGAGGCCGGCGACCAGAGGGTCGGGCCGGACGCCGACGCACCACACCAGGGTCCGGCCGGCGATGAACTCGCCGTCGTCGAGGAGAACCCCGTCGTGGGTGGCCTCCCTGACCGAGGTACGGGTGCGGATCTCCACGCCGCGCTCGCGCAGGACCCGTGTCGCGGTCGCCGAGAGCCGCCGGTCGAGCTCCGGCAGGATCCGGTCGGCGATGTCCACCAGCAGCCAGCGCGGCCGGGGGCGGTCGCCCCAGGCACGCTGGCGCCTGGCCAGCGCCGCGGTGAACAGCGCACCCTGGGCGGCGACCTCGGTGCCCGTGTACCCGGCCCCCACCACGACGAAGGTACGCCGGGCGGCGACGGGTTCCTCGTACGCGGAGAGTTCGATCTGGCGGGTGAGGTGATCGCGCAGGTACAGCGCTTCCGGCAGCCCCCGGAAGCCTCGGGCGTGCTCGGCCACCCCGGGCACCGGCAGGAGCTTGCTGACACTCCCGACCGCGAGGACGAGCCGGTCGTACGCCAGCCGCCCGGTGCCGCCCTCCGGGTCCCGGTAGGACACCGTACGACCGGGGAGATCGACATGATCGGCCTCCCCGAGGACGAGCCGTACCCCCGGCAGGGCGGCCGGAAGGGAGACGGCCACCCGGCGGGGCTCCAGTACGCCGGTGGCGACCTGGGGCAGCAGCGGCAGATAGAGCATGTGGTCGGTCGGGTTCAGCACCACCACCTCGGCCCGGCGTCCCAGCGCGCGGCTCAGCGCTCTGGCGGCCTGGAATCCGGCGAACCCGCCTCCGACCACGACGACACGCGGCAGACTCATGCGCACACACCTCCGGCTCAGGTCGGATGAACGGGCGGATGCCCTGCCCCTGCCCGGCCTCCTCACGGGACCCCTGCCCCGGCGATGCTCCGGGTGCCCCGGGGCCGGGACCCGAAACCGCAACCGCCGCCCTCGTGCCACACCCGCCGGGGCCGGGCGGTGGAGTCCTCCGGCCGGCAGCGCATCGGGGCCGGCCTTCCCGGGCACCCGTGCGGCCTTTCTCGCGCGGCCGGTCGGCCCCGGAGACTCCTGCCCGTACGGCGTCCGGACCGCTGCCCGACACCCGCGACCATGATCCGGCCGCGCCGGCGGGCCGCGGACCGGTGGAAGTCCCGCAGCGCGTCACATCGGCAGGCGGGGTGTGCCGGGAGATCCCCGCCGATGTCTTCGAAGCCCCGGGGCCCGGACCGCCCGCGCGCTGTCCACCTGCGGCGATGGCGTCGCCCACGGCCGTTGATCATTCAATATCTGACCTTACGCCTGGGTTCATGCGCCATACACGAGAGACCTCGACGCTTTCTCCCAGCCCGGGTCGATTCGTGGCCGGGCCATGGATGCATGGCGATTACTGGAGGCATGGATGGTCAGGCGTCGTGAGGTGCTCGGAATGGTCGGCGCGACCCTCGGAGCGGGAGTGCTGGCGATGGGCACGGCCGAGGCCGCCCCGCAGGACGGGCGGAAGCAAGGCGGACCCTCGCACCGAGAGCTCAAGGTCATGCAGTTCAACATCTGGCACGGCGGCAGCCAGGTGCCGGGCGGCCGGGCCGGTATCGCCGACACCATCGCCGCGGTCGAACCGGACGTGGTGATGCTCAGCGAGTCCAACCCCGAGCGGGTGGCCAATCTCCTGGCCGATCTCGCCAAGCGCGGGCTGACCTACTTCGACAACAGGAACCCGGTCGATCCGGCGGTGATCTCGCGCTACCCGATCATCGAGCACGCGTCGTTCCCGTACTGGTCGAAGGCGGTCGTCTCGGTCGACGGCACCGAGGTCGCGGCCTACTCCGGCCACCTGGAGTACCGCTACTACGTCAACTACCTGCCGCGCGGCTACGGCGGCGGGACGCCGTCGCCCCTGGAGACCTCCCAGTACGGCTGGGGCGAGATCCCGACCGGTCCGATCACCGATGTCGACCTGATCACGCGGCTCAACGCGGCCTCGGGACGCACCAAGGTGACGGGGACGGTGCTCGCGGACGCCGCGAAGGAGCGGGCCAAGGGCCGGCTGACGCTGCTGGGCGGTGACTTCAACGAACCCTCTCACCGGGACTGGAACCACCGGACCCGGAATCTGTTCGACCACAACGGCACTGTCGTCGCATGGTCGACGACGACGGCGATCGAGGACGCCGGTTTCCGCGACAGCTACCGCGTGGTCCACCCGGACCCCGTCCGCACGCCGGGCTTCACCTGGCCGAGCGACAACCCGGGAGCCGACGTCGGCAAGCTCACCTGGGCGCCGAAGGCCGACGAGCGGGACCGGATCGACTTCGTCTTCTACCACCCCGACCGGCGCATCCACCTGCTCGACAGCGTGATCGTCGGGCCGTCCAGCACCATCGTGCGCAACAAGCGGGTGGAGGAGTCGGGCAGGGACGAGTTCTGGAGGCCCACCTGGACCTGGCCGACCGACCACAAGGCCGTACTCAGCACCTTCCGGCTGACCGTGCGCTGAGCGGGCTCCACTCCCCCGGGCGGCCACCGCCCCGGTCGCGACCGCACCGGCCTCGCCACGCCGGTCCGGTCGCCGGACCGGCGCGGTGGCCGCCCGGGTCAGGGGCGCTGGTCACGGAACGATGTGAGGAGACCGCGTGTGCGGCGGCCCTCCACGGTGACAGACACCCGCCCCGGGTCGAGCCCGTCGAGGCCGATGACCTTCGTCGTGTTCCGGACCCGGACGGTGACGGAGTCGATGCCCCGCACCCGGGACAGGTCGAGGGGTGCTCGGCGCGGCCTGCGGTGCAGATTCAGGTACAGCCGGGTGAGGCCGGGGAAGCGGGTGGCGAAGTCGGGCAAATGTGCCGTTTCCGCCACCCCCTTGAGCCGCAGGGACGTGATCGAGGGCAGTGCGACCTCCGGGAGGGCGACGCGGTCGACGAAGCCGAGGCTCAGCGTGGTCAGCAGCGGAACGGCCTGGAGCGCGGAGAGGTCCAGGCCGACTGGCACGCAGTCGAGCACGAGTTCCCGGATGCCGCTGTCGGCGAGTGGTTTCAGGGACAGCGTGGACGTCGGATTGCGTATGTGCAGGCGCCGCAGCCCCGTCAGACCGCCGAGGGCGGGAAGCTCTGGTGTGCGATCGTCGACCGTGCCCAGGGCGAGGGACACCACGGAGTCCCGCTCGAAAACGGCGGAGAGTTCGTGGATCAGCGACGGCTGGGGGAGCGACAGGTTCGGCGCCTCGGGGAGCTGGCGCAGACACGCCACCTGCTCCGCGTTCGTCACCGGAATCTCGATGTCGTCGCAGCGACAGCCGGCCAGGATGGACTCGGTGAACTCGACCGCGTCGAACCGCGGCCACGCGTTGACAACCTCCTGCCGGACACCGCGCTGGGGCGCGTCCGTGTACGCCTGCAACCGCTGCAGGGCGGCCGGGCCCCCGATGAGCCCGATCGTGCGCACGCTCGCGACGGCCTGCTCCTCCGTCATGTCGGCCGGCCCCGACAGCACGTCGAGGACCACCGCGCCCGCCTGCGCCAGGTTCTCCGCGTCCTCGCGGGTGGCCGGAGGGATGAGGAAAGCGGCGCGGCTCATCACCTCCCCCCTGACCGCCGGGTCGAGCATCGTGGCGTTCTCCAGGCTCGCCGCGGCCAGGAGGTGGTAGCGGCGGCGCAGGCTGGGACGCTGATCGCCGATGGCCACCAGTTTGCGGAGCAGTTCGGCGCGCTCGCGTTCGCGGGCGTGGCCGACGGCCATGCGAATGACGTCCTCCCACTGGTCGTCGCCGGCGTTCTTGGCGAGCAGATCCAGGTCCGAGGTCTCGACGGCCGCCTTCGCGCCGAGGTAGTCCTGAAAGGTCCTGTGGATGAAGTCGACCGTGTCCGGCGTGGGCTCCCGTAACAGCCCGCTGCGCAGCAGCAGATGACGGAACACCCGGTGCGCGCCGTCCAGCGGGACGACGTGCGGCATGGAGGGCAGCCGTTCCCGGATGATGCGCACGGCCAGCGCCTGGGTCGCCTCGGAGCGCCCGTTGCGGATGAGCCAGTACGCGAGCCGCTGGAGGAGCTGGACCTGCTGCTCCTCGGTCAACTGCAAGCCCTCCGGCGCGATGACCTCCCGCTCCTTGTCGCGGCGGACCAGGAGCATCCGCAGCGCGGCCGCGTACAGGTCCATGCGCCCCTCGGGCAGCTGCGAGTGCCGGTCGCGGTGCAGAGCGCAGATCACCGAGCACATCAGGGGATTGGTGGCGAGCTGGTACAGGTCGGGCTTGCGGCGCAGGGTGGCGTGCAGGGCGGCCCTGTACTGCTCCACCTCGGTGCGCTCCTCGGCATCCCCGAGAGTCGACAGGGCCGCGTCGTGCCAGCGGTTGACGAACTTGTCGATGTCGCGCTGGTTGAGGGGCAGCAGGTCGAATTCGACGAACCCGAGGTCCGCCGCCCAGCCGATCGGGACCGCGGAGGGGCGCGTGGTCACGAGGAAGAACGTGCGCGGGTAGATCTCGGTCAGTTCCGTGAGCCACCGCTTGGTCAGCAGCCTCTTCGACTCCGAGATCTCGTCGATGCCGTCGACGAGGACGATGCCGCGCCCGCTGTGCAGGACCCGGTCGGCCCAGCCCTTCGGCTGCTCGCCGTCCAGCATGCTGCCGGCCATGGCGAGGAACTTGTGAGCGGTGGGGAGCGTGGACTCCTGCGCCAGGCTGCGGAGCGGGAGGATGAACGGGACACGGCCGCGGAGGAAGGCGAGCTCGTCGTCGAAGTCGTTCTGCGCGGCGCTGACGGCGAGCCACTGGGCCAGTGTCGTCTTGCCCGAACCGGCGGGGCCTCGCAGCACCACACGGTGCTTCCCGGTCAGGGCTCCCTCGACCCGGAGCCGGTGGGTGGCCGAGACAGCTCCGTCGCGGTTCTGCGCCAAGAGTTCCAGGCTCAAATAGGCCGTGTCGAGCGGCCATCGGGCCTGACCGGGAGCGCTGAGGTCGAGCCCGAAGATGGCGAGCTTGCCGTACTTGAGCCCGAGGTTCTCCATGTAGCGCTGCTCGAAATCGGCGTCCTGGCTGCGCGGCGGGGGAAGCCGCGCCGTCAGCACCTCCATGCGGCGCATGGTCTCATCGATCATGCGGGTCTGCGTGATCAGCGTGGCCGGGATGAAGGCCGAGCGCTGTGTGAAGAACTGCAGGATGTGCAGGCAGCAGACGTCGAGCAGGGAACGGTAGAGGTTCGTCGCGTCGGCGCTCATGTTCCGCGTCGAGTCGGCCGCCGCGGCCGACAGCTTGCGCGCCAGATCGACGTGCCCGAGGTGGACCGCCTGGACGTCGTCCATCTCCAGGTCGCCGAGCGAGAGCAGGGTCTTGGTCAGCGCGTCGATCACGGCTATCCGGTCACCGTCGTGCACCGCCGGCTCGTACGGGTTCGCGGCGAGGGTCCGGCTGATCAGCTTCTCGCTGATCTTGCGTACGTCTCGCTCGTCCAGGGTGCGCTTCTGGCCACGCCAGCTGACCAGTTTGGAGACACGGATCGGCTTGCTGACGAGGTCGGCGCCGTTCTCCTCCCGCACGAACAGCTTCGCCACGAGCGGCCTGATCAGTGTCGAGGCGACCCGCGCCGCCACCCCCAGAGCCGCAGGCTCCACCCTCGACCGCCTCTCGGTGAACCGACGCGTCAGCATCAGGTTAGAGGCGCGGAGGCCCTCTGTCACCGCGGCCTCGCAAGAGCGTCTCCTTGGGCTCTGCCCGCCCCTGGCTCTCACCGGAGTACGGGAAATGGGGCTCAGACGCTGCAAGGGCGTGCAGATCTTTGACCCCGCGCTTTCATGAAGTGCGGGGTCCGACGGGTGGTCAGGCAAAATGAGAGATGCCTCTGACGCGTCAATAGATGCTGGTCGGGGTGGGTGTGGGTAGCACGGGGTGCCCGGCGGTTGTGGGGTCGTCGGGTTGTCGTGTGCGGCCGGTCAGGCGGTGTCCTCCCTCGGATTGAGGGTGACGGCACAGCCGAGCCGGTCGACCGCGCGGCGGGTGGCGCGTGCACCTCCGACGGCACCACCTCCGCCACACCGGCCTCCCCTGGTTCGCCGGCGCCGGAGTCCCCGCCCGCGTCCTCCGCAGGATCGCCGGACACGGCTCCTTGCTCACCACCCGGCGCTACCTGAACCCTCGGGAATTGCATCAGACGGGCGAGAAGTCGCAGGTCGCCAGGTCACGGCGAGGGCTTGAAGGGCTCCGAGGCTACTACGACCTAGCTGTCTGACCAGGCATGTTGCCGATCGTATCCCTTCTGATGCATGATCCTCCCTCCAGAAGGGATGGTCTGGAGTGGTGCATCAGCGCAAGGTGGCCCTGGAGGCACACCCAGCTCACCGTCGTCCGCCAGCATCTGCGGGCAGCCATCCACCTCCTCAACTGGATCGAGACCCAGAGCCTGACACTTGCGACTTGCCGTCAAGCCGATCTTGAACGCTGGATGACCAGCGACGACGTCCGTCACCGCCGGGAGGCAGGACACTTCGTGCGCTGGGCTCTCACCCAGAAAATCGCACGCGATCTCAGCTTCCCGGCCGTCCGATGGAACGGCCCCTCCCAGGCGATGGACGACGAGGCCCGCTGGGCCACCGCCCGCCGTCTGCTGCACGACGACACCCTCAAGTCCGAAGACTGCCTCGCCGGCCTGCTGCTGCTCCTCTATGCCCAGTGGCCTGCGGCGATCTCCCGGCTCACCGTCGACCACATCGAGGAGACCGACGGAGCGGTCCGCCTCCGCCTCGGCGCCGTCCCCGTCGACTTGCCCGTCCCCGTCGCTGAGCTCGCCCTTCAGCAGGTTGCGGTTCGCCGGAGCCATGCCGTCCTCGCACGGACAGACTCACCCTGGCTCTTCCCAGGCGGCCAGCCCGGCCGCCCGATCAGCGTCTGGGCCATGGGCGAACGACTCCGCAAACTCGGCATCCGGCTCGCCGAGACCCGGTCGACTGCCCTGTTCCAGCTCGCCACCGAGCTGCCCGCCGCGGTCCTCGCCCGCACGCTCGGCATCGCCATCACCGTCGCCGTCAAATGGCAGCGAGCCGCTGCCGGAGACTGGGGCGCCTACGCAGCCGAGATCAGCCGACGAGCCAGCAGCCACCAGCAAGGAGAAGACGTACGTGACTCTCGATGACCAGAACGAGAACGCGCAGACATCCGCAAGCCACGATGCCACGGAAGCAGGTTGGCAGGCCGTTCGCCGAGACGGGCGAGTCCGCGACGAACTCATCAACGCTGCCTACGGCCATCCTCGCCTACGGCAGCTGTTCCCCTGGACAGGCATGGGAGAACTGCACTTCAGTCGCTGCACTGAACACCGCTGGACTTGGGACATTCCATACATCCAGCCCGCCAAGGGGGGCGGCTACTGGGTCTCCGGCCCACTACGCACTGAATCGGTCGGTCCAGCCGCAACCGCGGAGAACGCCATCGCCATGATCATCGCGAGGCTGCCGGCCAACGCTGGCCCGGCGTTTGTGGGAACCCCCGAGCAGCTTGAGGACTATGAAGCTTCGCCTGGCCCTCACCCGACCACGAACCCAGACGCTGAATGATCCGGGCCGCAAACACCGCTCACCTCACGACATTCGCTGGGGCATTCGGAGAGTTGCAATACCCGAGCACACCATTACACCCTGACCTGTCCCAGATCACCGGCGCAGGCCACGCCTCACCGCACACCTCAACCTCATCCGCACACCCCTCGGCCTCGCCGTCCAACAGGTCCCCGGAAGGCTTCGCCGGACCACGTGGTCCCCACATGGTCCCCAAGAACGCCGGAAAGGCGGTACCGGATTCCTCCGATACCGCCTACGACCTGCGAAAACGCTGGTCGGGACGACAGGATTTGAACCTGCGACCCCTTGACCCCCAGTCAAGTGCGCTACCAAGCTGCGCCACGTCCCGGTGCGCCCCTGCCGGTGAGGGCCGGGCGCGCAGGGGAAACATTACCGCACTCGGGAGGCTTCTCGGTCAGCCCGGCTGCGGCGGCGGGGGCCCTTCGGGGAGAATCGGAGCGTGGGACAGGTATCGAGAGACCGGGACGGCGAAGGACGCGCCCGCAGCGCGCGGCCCCGGGACGGACTCGGCAGACCGCTTCCGTACGGGGTGGCCGGGGTGGAACGGCAGCCCGAGGGGGTGCTCCGGACCCCGAGGGGGACGCTGGTGGAGGCCCAGCGGCTGCTGGACACGGGAAAGCCGTTCCACGCCCATGAGGTCTTCGAGGACGCCTGGAAGTCCCGGCCCGAGCCGGAGCGGGATCTGTGGCGCGGGCTCGCACAGCTCGCCGTGGGTCTGACGCATGCCGCGCGGGGAAACGCGGCGGGCGGGGCGCGGCTGCTGGAGCGGGGTGCGGACCGGATCGCCGGGTTCGGGGATCCGTACGACGTCGATGTGTCCGGGCTGACGGCGTGGGCGCGGGATCTCGCCGAGCGGCTCGAAGGCGGGAACGGCTCCCCGGTGGACGCCCGGGCCGAGGCACCGCGGCTGACCCTGAAGTAGGCGGCCGGCCCTGAAGCGGCTCCGGGACACCGCGGGCCCTGCCCGGCTCAGGGGCCCGCGGTGAGCGGCGACCGGCGGGTACGGTCGCGCTGCCCGGGGCCCGGTACGGCGCGCCGCTGCCCGCGGAGGGCGACCCCGTGACCTGGGGCGGGGACCCCGGTGGCCGCCACCGGGAGAGGCGTACGGGAGACTCCCGGGGTGAGGAAGATCTATGTGATCGGCATCGGCGCGGGCGACCCCGGCCATCTGACGCTTCAGGCGGTCGAGGCGCTGAACAAGGCGGACGCGTTCTTCATCCTGGACAAGGGGGAGGAGAAGTCGGATCTGACGCGGCTGCGGCAGGACATCCTCGACGCTCACGCCACGGACCGCCCCCACCGGCTGGTCCGGGCCGCCGACCCCGAGCGGGACCGCCGGACCGCGGACTACTCCCCCGCCGTGGACGACTGGCGCAGCCGCCGCGCCGATCTGTACGAACGGTTCATCGCGCGGGAGCTGGGCGAGGACGAGTGCGGGGCGTTTCTGGTCTGGGGCGATCCGTCGCTGTACGACTCGACGCTCGGCATCCTGGAGGAGGTCCTGGAGCGGGGTTCGGTCGCCTTCGACCATGAGGTGGTCCCGGGGATCAGCAGTGTGTCGGCGCTGCTGGCCCGGCACCGTACGGGGCTGAACCGGGTGGCGAGCCCGGTGCAGATCACCACGGGCCGCAGGCTCGCGGAGGGCTGGCCAGGGGAGGTGGACGACGTGGTGGTGATGCTGGACGCGCGCCAGGCGTTCACCCGCCATCTGGACCGGGACCTGTTCATCTACTGGGGCGCCTACGTCGGTACGGAGGACGAGATCCTGGTGTCGGGCCGGCTGGCGGAGGTGTCGGACCGGATCGAGGAGCTGCGCGCCGAGGCACGGGCCCGCAAGGGCTGGATCATGGACACCTATCTGCTGCGGCGCGGCTGAGCAGGGCGAGGACCCCGGGGACGTCCTCCGCGGTGGGTACGCCCGCGGGCGCGGGGGGCCTCCGGACCACGACGACCGGCAGACCCGCCTCCCGCGCGGCGGTGAGCTTGGCGACGGTGGCGCTCCCCCCGCTGTCCTTGGTGACGAGCACATCGACACGGTGCCGACGCAGCAGCTCCCGCTCGCCCTCGACGGTGAAGGGGCCCCGGGCGGTGACGGTCACGGTGTGGCGCGGCAGCGGGGGCTCGGGCGGCTCGACGGACCGTACGAGGAAGCTCAGCCCGTCGAGGTGCGCGAAGGCGGCGAGGCCGAGGCGCCCGGTGGTGAGGAAGACCCGCCGGCCCAGGGCCGGCAGCAGAGCGGCCGCATCGGCGAGGGAGTGCGCCTCGTGCCAGAGGTCGCCGGGCCCCGCGCTCCAGCCGGGGCGGCGGAGCGCGTACAGGGGAACGCCCGTGGCACCGGCCGCCTCGGCGGCGCCGGCGCTGATCGCGGTGGCGAAGGGGTGGGTGGCGTCGACGACGGCGGCCACCCGGTGCTCGCGCAGCCAGGCGCCGAGGCCCCCGGGGCCGCCGAAGCCGCCGACGCGCAGTTCGCCCGGGGGCAGCCGGGGGCTGGTGACCCGGCCGGCGAGGGATGTGGTGACCCTGAGCCCGGGGCGCGCCGTCAGAGCGGCGGCCAGCCGCCGGGCCTCGGCGGTGCCGCCGAGGATCAGGATGTGGGTACCGGGGGGCATGGGGTGAGGCTACTTCGCACGCCGCCGGCGTACCTGGCCGAGGTGCCTGGTCATCAGTCTGCGCACGGTCTTCTCGTCCCCGGCGCGCAGGGAGTCGAGGAGTGCGTGGTGTTCTCCGGCGGACGCCTCCAGCAGGCCGTGTTCGGCCAGTGCGGTCAGGCCGTGCAGCCGGGAGCGGGTGCGCAGATCTCCGGCCACCTCGACCAGATGGGCGTTGCGGGCGAGGGCGAGCAGGTCCAGATGGAAGCGGCGGTCGACGGCCGCGTAGGCGACGAGGTCACCGGTGGCCGCCGTGGTGACGGTCTCGGCGGCGACCGGGCGCAGGGCCTCCACGGCGGCCGGGTCCGCGGTCCTGGCCAGCGAGGTGACCGTGGGGATCTCGATCAGCGCACGGAGGTGCAGATACTCGTCGAGCTGCCGCTCGGAGACCTCGGTGACCCGGAACCCCTTGTTGGGCACGGCCGTGACCAGGCCCTCCTTGACCAGATCCAGCATCGCCTCGCGCACGGGTGTCGCGGAGACCCCGAAGCGGCCGGCGAGCGCGGGCGCGGAGTAGACCTCGCCGGGCAGCAGCAGTCCGGACACCAGGGCCGCGCGCAGGGCGTCGGCGACCCGTTCGCGGTAGTTCGTACGGCCGCCGATGGCCGGCAGGGACGGGGGCAGACCGGTCACAGCAGAAACCCTCCCGGTACGGTTCGGGGACATCGGGCGGACACTGTGTCCCGCGGCGCCGGGACCGGGCGGGGCGGACCGGGTGGCGGTCGGCTCACCGGCGGACGGCTCACCAGACGAGATGGACCGCGTCGGGCGACCGGTGGATCAGGGTCGGCCGCATCACCGGCGGCGGTTCGTCCGGGTCGAGCCGCAGACCGGGGAGTCTGCGGACGAACAGCCCGAGGGTCAGCCGCAGCTGCTCCCGGGCGAGCTGGGAGCCCGGACAGCCGTGGACGCCGTGGCCGAAGGCGACATGCTGCCGGGAGGGCGGACGGGCGATGTCGAAGACGTCCGCCCGGTCGTGGCGGCTCTCGTCCCGGTTGGCGGAGCCGTACGCCACCAGCAGGGTGGCCCCGGCGGGGAGTTCGGTTCCGCCGACGGTGACGGGCCGGGTGGTCGTACGCCGGAACGCCTGGAGCGCGGAATCGAACCGTACGGCCTCCTCCACAGCGGCGGGAATCAGCTCGGGCCGCGCGCGGATCCGCTCCCACTGGGTCCGGTCGCTCAGCAGGTGCAGCAGCGTCGTACCGATCATCGCGCTGGTGGTCAGATGCCCGGCGAGCAGGAAGTTCTGGAGACCGGCGACCAGTTCGTGACGCTGGTCGGGGGTGAGTTCGCCGCTGCCGGGCGCGAGGGCGGCGACCATGATGGAGCAGAGGTCGTCGCGCGGGTCGGCCCTCCGGTCGCGGACATGGCCGTCGAGGAGCCGTTGCAGGGCGAGGACGTCCTCGGCGGCGCGGATCTGTTCCTCCGGGCCGAGGGGGCGGAACAGCAGTTCCTCGGCGCGAAGGCCCCCGGCGACGGCGTCCCGGGCGTCCGCCGGGTCCAGTCCGACGAGCCGCCCGACGATCTCACCGGGCAGCCGGCCCGCGTACGCCTCCATCAGCTCCGCCCGCCCGTCGGAGGCGAACGCGTCGACGAGGGCCTCGGCGCGCTTCTCGGCGTACGGGATCAGCCGGGCGATCCGCCCGGCGGACAGTCCGCGGTTGAGCGGGGCGCGGTGGCGCCGGTGGGCGGCGCCGTCGGTGGACACGACCGTGGGCCGCCTGCCGAACCCCTGCGCCAGTACGGCCATCGCCTCGGGTGAGGGCATGACGTCGGGGAGCAGCGCCCGCTGGGAGGAGAAGTCGTCGGAGCGGCGCAGGACTTCGCGTACGTCCGCGTCCCGCGCGACCAGCCAGGCGTCGAACTCGGGGACGAAGGTCAGCCCCTCCGTACGGCGCGCCCGCGCGTAGAGCGGATAGGGATCGCGGTACAGCTCGTCGAGCCTGGCGTGATCTCTGCTCGGCACGCGGCGCCTCCGGGCGGGTCCGGGTCGGGTGCGGGTGTGTCGGGGAGGGGTCGTAGGGCCGTGCCGGAGCGGGTCGGAGTGGATCAGCGGCCACCGGTCACCGGTCACCGCGGTCGATCGGGCCGGTGGACGAGCGGGCGGGCGGACGGGGAGACGGAGGGACGGGCGGATGACGGCCGGGCGTTCGTCCGGCCATGGTTCACCAGTGCGAGGGGGTGCCGGTAGGGGGATACCGGCCGTCGGGGCGGGCGTTTTCCAGGGAGCCGTGGCCGGAGAGGGGCGGCCCGGCCCGGCGGGGCTGCCCGGGGTTGACCGCGGCTGCCGGCGGAGGCACGTGCGGGGCCGGGACATGGGCCCGGGCACCCGGCCCGGCCCCGGGGGCGGAGTGCCGCCGCCGGGACGGGTCGGGGGAAGTGCCGCCGCCGGTGCCGGGACGGGGCCGGCCCGCAGGCGGCGCCTGGTTGTCGACGCCGCGGGCCGAAAGGACACGGCGGACCCGTCCTCCCGCCCCGCGGCCCCGGGCTCATCGGGCGCCCCGGGCTCATCGGATCATGGCGCCCCGACGGAGGCCGGTTCCGTGGTGCCGGACGCGCCCGGGTCACCGGGACCGCCCGCCGGGTGCGTCCCGCAGGCCGCCCTCGCCTCGGCGAGGACCGCGCGGCGGAAGCCGCGGCTGCGGCCCGCACAGTCCGCGCAGATCGCCGGGCTGCCCTCGGCCGAGGGATCGCGATCCATCTCCGCGGCGATGTAGGAGTGGTCGCAGCGGTGGCAGCGCACCCGGGCCTCCCAGATGTCGTCGACCTCGTCCCTCGGGTCGTGGCCCCGGCGCAGCAGCGGGGAACCGGCGACGCGCAGGGCCACCAGATAGAGCACCACGCTGAGGGCGAAGGTCACCGGCGAGGACCATGTGGAGCCGAAGGTGCCGGTGAATTCGAGGAGCACGATGCCGGTGAGGGAGGAGATCAGCCACACCACCGCCCCCGGCGCGATCGTGGCGACGCGTCCGGGCCGGAACTCCGGCAGGCCGTCCCGGTCGCCCCGCCGGTGCACGATCAGATGGGTGAGCATGATGCCGACCCAGCCGACGACGAACGCGCCCTGCCACGCCAGCGCGGTGAGCACATAGCTCAGCACGTCCGTGAGCATGATCAGATACGTGACGACGCTGGCCAGTGCCAGTGCGGCCACACGCGGTACCCGGATGTGGAAGAGCCGGGCGACCGTGGCCTCCAGATTGGTGGAGGCGACGTAGTAGTTGGCGGTGTTGATACGCGACTGGGTCAGCCAGACCACACCCAGTCCCCAGACCCCCATCAGCGCCACGACGGTGTCACCGATGGCCGTCTCGGTCGGCGCGCCCACGGTGTCGGCGACCAGGACCAGGAAGATGCCGATGAGCCCGTTGACGAAGTAGCAGAACAGATAGAAGACCGGGCCGAAGGTGACCACACCGTGGTAGCGGGCGTCCTTCGGGGCGCCGAAGCGCCCGAAGTCGATCGTGTACATCATGAACACGAACACGCCCATGTAGACGAAGAACGCGTACAGCCATCCCGGCGCCCCGAGGTCGGGGGTGACATCGGGGGTGTGGGTGAGCCAGCCGGAGGGCTCGTACTCCCGCACGGCCAGGATG
The DNA here is from genome assembly GCF_044456085.1 of Streptomyces sp. NPDC051018. Lineage (NCBI taxonomy): Bacteria > Bacillati > Actinomycetota > Actinomycetes > Kitasatosporales > Streptomycetaceae > Streptomyces > Streptomyces sp. NPDC051018. Next base: position 186,255 of record NZ_JBITFN010000002.1, on the reverse strand, counting down.
ATCACGATCATCAGGCCGGTCCAGTAGAGCGGGAGCAGGGCGCCGTTGAACTTGTCCAGCCAGCGCCGTACGCCGCCGATCGCCATGGGGACATTGCTGAGGATCGAGATCGCGTACCACATCTCGATGTTCAGGGCCCCGGTGTAGGCGTGCAGGGCGTGCGCGATGACGGAGCCCTCGAAGACGGCGTAGTAGATGGCCGTCGCCGCCAGGACGAGGGGTGCGAGCACGGAGCCGACGTAGCCGAAGACCCGCTGGGAGATCAGGGCGACGGTGAGGCCGGTGCGGGCCGCGTAGGCGGAGAAGAAGTAGTTGACCGTGCCGAAGCAGACGACCGCGAGCAGAATGCCGACCAGGGTGTTGACGGTGCCCACCGTCACGGCCAGTGTCGCGGCCGTGACCAGGTAGAACATGCCACTGACCAGTGCGTACCAGGTCATGGTCAGCGAGAGCCGGCCACTGCGCCAGGTCAGCGGGACGATATGCGTCGAGTAGTCCTCGTTCGCGGCCTCCTTGACGACGCGCGGGTCGTCGGCGAAGGAGACGTCCAGAGGTGCTAGTGGGCCGCGGGCAGAGACATCCGGGCGTGGTGAAGTCACGGGGAGTCCTTGGGGAAGGCCGCCTGGGGACAGCGGAGAAGGATCGTCGCGTGGAGGGCGACGCGGGGGCGGCTTGGTCCGACCCGAGGCTTTCCGGCACGGTGGCCTCGTGCGGCCCAAGGTGAAGTGCCTCCGCCCCGCTTGTCAACGGCCTCATATGAATTTTCGCCAACTACGACGGAAAACATCATTGACAGGCCCATGTGGCTACGGATTTCGTTGCACGCCATGGAGGCGGGGGGCCAGGACCAGGGTCACCGCCACCAGGGCGGGCGCGATGGCCGCCGCGGCGGCCGGGTGGCTGCTCAGCGCGAGGGCACCGCCCAGGGCTCCGGCCACCAGGGCGAGCAGGACACCGAGGCGCCGCAGAAGGTGATGGGCGGACCCGGCGGCGGCCGATTCCGCCATGGAGGTCAGCGTTCCGGTGACGAACGTCGTGGTGATCCCGGCGAGGGCCACCCGTCGCGCGCACGCGGTCTGCACGCCCATCGCGAGCGCCGAGACCGAGACGAGCACCACGTCCACCGCCCCGCCCGGCCGCCCTCCGACGGCGGCCCAGCCCGCGAGGAACACCAGCTGGCACCCCAGGCTGACGGCGAGGACCCCGGTGATACGGCGAGGCCAGACCGCGCCCTTGTCGAGGGTGCGGGTGAGCCGGAAGGCGAGGACCAGCCCGGCGGTGAAGGCCAGCGTCGCCGCCGCCGCGCGGGCTATGTGCAGGTCGAGGCCCTGCGCCCCGGCGATACCGAGCAGTACGAGATTGCCGGTCATATTCGCGGTGAACACGCCCCCGAGCCCGAGGTAGGCCACGGCGTCGGTGGCGCCCGCGGCCACGGTGAGCAGCAGCGGGAGGAGATCGGCCAGCCGCCGCTCGGAGGCACCGGCGGTACGGGGACGGGAGGACGCCTTTCCGCGCCGGCCGGGACCGGCCGGCGGAACCCCACCCGGGAGGGCCGCCCGCGGTTCACCGGCGGGACCGGGGGTCGGCGCGACCGCGGGACCGGGGTCCGTCCCGGCCACCGCCCCCGGCCCCGGCTCGCCCGTGACGCCCGGACGCGGTTCACGCCCGGCGTCCGGGCCGGGCTCCCGCCCGGAGCCGGGGCCCGGGCGGCCCCCGGCGTCCGGATCGGGCCCGCGCCCGGAGCAGGGCGCGGTCGCGCGGCCCTCACGGGGGTCACCGGGCGAGGCGGCGGCAGGGGTGTGACCTGGCTGAAGGGACACGGCTCTGATCCTTGGCGTTGGGGCCCCCACATGGCGGGGTCGCGGAGGCCGGGGGTTGACATGAGGGAAATCGCGAACCAACAATAAGCCCACTTGGTCGGACCATCTGACTATCTTGGCCCACCGGCAGGGCCCACGCGAACAACCAAAGGCACCGCACCATGGCTCAGACTGACCCCGAGACCCGCGTCCGCGAACTCGGCCTCGTCATCCCCGACTTCTCCGCCCGGCCGTACTACGGCACCGAATACGGGTCGATGAAGCCGCACCACATCACCGGCAATCTGCTCTTCCTCGGCGGCCACACCGCGGATGACGCGGACGGCAACGTACGCAATCCGGGCCGGCTGGGAGCCGATGTCACCATCGAGGAGGGCTACGAGGCCGCGCGGCTGACCGCCCTCAACTGTCTCGGCGGCATCCGGCTCGCCCTCGGCTCACTCAACCGGGTGCGCTCCCTTGTACGCTCTCTGTGCTTTGTCGTCAGCACCCCGGAGTTCGAGGACGTGCACAAGGTGTCGTCGGGTGCCACCGATCTGTTCCGGGATGTCTTCGGTCCCGAGGCGGGGCTCGGCGGCCGTGCCACCATCGGCGTGATGAGCCTGGCCCGGCGCAGTTGCTTCGAGAACTGGCTCACCGTCGAGATCGACGACTGACACCTCCGCGGCCACGGCCGCCGCGTCCCGCTCCCCGGCGGGCGGGCGGCCGTGCGGTGCGGTACCACCGCTCAACCGACCGACAGGAAAGGCATCCGGTGCCCGTCGACTGGACCCTGCTCGCTCCCGAGGCCGCCCTCGGCCCGCACCGGCTCGCCGGGCGTCTCCAAGGGCTGATCGAGGAGGGGCGGCTGGCTCCGGGCGAACGTATCCCGGCCGAACGCGAACTGGCCGAACGGCTCCGGATCTCCCGTGCCTCCGTACGCGAGGCTCTGCGGGAGCTGGAACTGCGCGGGCTGGTGAACCGCAAGCCCGGCCGGGGCACCATCGTCACCGGCACCACCCGCCCGGATCTGCATCCCCGTCAGCTCGGCGACATGAACGACGCCGCGCGCCTGGTGCACGAGGTGATGGACCTCCGCTCGGCCGTGGAGCCCCCGGTCGCCGCCCGGGCGGCCGTACGCGCCACCGAGAGCGACCTCCAGCAACTCGCCGCGCTGCTGTCGCAGGCCGAGCTGGAGCGGGACCGGGAGAATCTGGCCGCGCTGATCGAGCTGGACGGCGCGTTCCATGTCGCCGTCGCCCGGGCGGCCCACAACCCGATGCTCACCCGCCTGCTCGAAGCCACCAACGAATGGGTCGGCCCCTCACGGGACCCCCAGTACCAGACCACCGAACGCCTGGTCGCCTCCCTGCGCGCGCACCGCCGTATCCTCGCGGCCCTCATCGGCCACGACAGCGACGCCGCCGCGCAGGCGATGGCCGACCACCTCAGCGAGGTGCAGGGCATGATCATCGACACGCTCGGCCGCGGGGTCCACGATCCCGCCGAGCCGTCCTGATCCGGTACGGCGGTGTCCACGTGCGAGCGGGTACACGGTCCGTGGCCGCACGGCACGCGCTACGGGTCGCTGCGGACCGGGTCGGATCGGCACGGAGCGGCATCGACCGGACGGCGGAGGGAGCCCCCGGCGCCGGGCACCGCCGTACGGGACCCCGATGGCTCCCGCGGACCCGGCCGTACGGATGGCACCCGCCGTATCCCGTACTCGCCCACCCGCGTCCCCACAGCTCCTTACCGCCCGCACGTCACCGCCCGCCCGGCACCGCCCGCCGGGACCCGCACCCCGACCTCGTCTCACACCCGCACCCCGCCTCCGCCTCACACCCGCACCCAGGAAAGCTCATCACCATGCCCGCAACACCCCCGCCGCCCGCCACCGCCCGGCCCTACGGTCTGGCCACCCCGCACGCCCTGGCCACCGGCGCGGGTGACGCCGTACGGCGTGAAGGGGGCAACGCCGTCGACGCGGCCCTGGCCGCGGCCATCGCGCTGACGGTCGTCTACCCCCACCAGTGCGCCGTGGGAGGCGACCTCATCGCCCTGGTCGCCCTGCCGGACGGGCGGGTCGTCGCCGTCAACGGCAGCGGCGCCGCCGCGCGGGCCGCCGACCCCGGCGCGCTGTCCGGCACACGCATGCCGGTGACGGGTCCGCTCACGGTCACGGTTCCCGGTGTGGTCGCGGGCTGGGCCACCCTCTCGGAACTCGGTGGACGCCTCCCCTGGCGGCGGCTGTTCACGGAGGCGGTCGCCTTCGCCCGGGAGGGGGTGCCCACCGCGCCCGGCGTCGCCACCGCGTTGCGGGAGGAGGCCGGCACGCTGATGGCCGACGAGGGGATGCGCGGCGTCTTCTACCCCGGCGGGCGCCCCCTCGACACCGGGGCTCCGCTGCGCCAGCCCGCGCTCGCGGACTCCCTGGCCCTGATCGCCGAGGCGGGACCGGAGGCCCTGTACGAGGGCTCCCTCGGCGTGGGCATCGTCGAGCGACTGCGCCGGCTGGGCTCACCGCTGACCCCGGACGATCTCGCGGCCCATGCCACGGAGACCGCGGAACCGCTGTCCGCCGTCTTCCGGGGTGAGGAGTATCTGACCGCCCCGCCCAACTCCCAGGGCATCCATCTGCTCCAGGCACTGCGACTGATCGAGCGCATGCCGGAGCACACCGATCTCCTCGGCCGCGACGCCCGTCTCACGGCCCGGATCTTCGACGCGATCACCCATGACCGGGACCGGTATCTCGCGGACCCCCGCCATGTCCCCGTGCCGGTCGGTGAACTCCTCGGCGACTCCCGTCTGGACGCGCTCGCCGCCACCGTCCTCGAAGGCCACGGCTCCGCGCCCCAGGCGGGCCCGGCACCCCGGGCGGAGGCGTCCCGGCCCAGCGGGGACACCGTCGCCGTGGTCGCCGCGGACGACGACGGCTGCGCGGTCTCGCTGATCCAGAGCCTGTTCCACAGCTTCGGCTCCGGCATCCTGGACCCGGCGAGCGGAATCGTCCTGCACAACCGGGGCTCGTTCTTCGACCTCGCGCCCGGCTCCCCCAACCGCCTCGCGGGCGGCCGCCGCCCCGCCCACACCCTGATGCCGGTCCTCACCCGCAGGGACGGATTCCTCACCGGTGCCCACGGCACCATGGGCGGCAAGGCGCAGCCGCAGATCCACACCCATCTCGCCCTGCGCCTCCACGCGGGCGACGATCCCGCCACCGCGCTGGCACGTCCCCGCTGGGTGATCGGCGGGCTCGGTGTCGACGAGCCCGCCGGAGTGGCGTCCGTGGAGAGCGGTGTCCCCGGCGACGCGGTGGCAGCACTGCGGGGCGGCGGCTATCGCACCGAGGTCCTGGGGGACCTGGACGAACAGGTCGGCCACGGCCAGCTCGTACGCCGTACCCCGGAGGGCGTCTTCAGCGCGGCGACCGACCCCCGCAGCGACGGCGCGGCCACGGCGGTCGGCGGCTGACGGCAGGGGGCGGGCGGCCGGCGTGGGTCGGAGGCTGAACGGCCGCATTGCCCAGCCACCGATCTTCCCGGCTGTGCCCCGGTCCGGTGCGTCCGGCCCGGGGTGGACCCGTACCGGAGTGTCCGGCCGGGTGCCCGGCGGCCGAAGGTGTCAGCGGGCGTTCCGCCTTCGGCGCCGAGCGGAACGCCGGGCCTTCCGGTAGCCGTCACGAACGTCGAGGAAATCCAGGAGCATGCCGATCCCGCTGCCGATCCCCCGCAGAACACGCCACGCGAGCCCACCCAGTTCTTCCATGATCTCCCCTCCGGGACCCGTCCGCGGCCACCGGGCATGCACACCGGAGCCGACATTCCAGCCACATACTCCGGGCCGTAGGTCGTGATCTCGATGGTAAGCGGCGCCGAGGAGACAGGTGGCCGGCGTCGATCATCTGGGCGAGACCGAACACGCCATCGGGGCCCTCCGTCCCTTCTCCGCCTACCCGAGCCCACCGCGACGGAGGGCGTCCCTCATCTTGCTGAGCTTCGCGGTTGTCGCCGGGGTCCACTCCTTCTTCTGTCCAGCGAGACGGAGGGCGTCCTCGATCTCGCTGAGCTTCGAGGAGGACAGGACGCCCGCCCGCTCGATCAGGTCGCCCCGGGACACCGTGGTCAGCCACGTGCAAGGGGTAAAGCCCGGACACGGGAAACCGAACCGCAGCACGCCTTCAAAGGGCAGTCCTTCCACGGCACCCACTGCCACCTCGATGCCCAGGCCGCTGATGTCGACGCCCGCCGGAGCGACGACCTGCATCACCCGGATCCCGGACGCGTCGTCTCCCGACAGCAGTACGACCGGCCGCCGCTCGTCGAACTCGACCCACCAGACTTCGCCACGTTGCACATGTCCTCCTGACACGGGACGGCGGGCGGACCGACCCTGACGCGCTGTGGAGACGGGGGCGGCCACCGTTGATCATCGGTGTGTGAAGACTGAGGATCATGCGGTGGCCGAAGGTCACAGCGTAGACCCTGGCCGTTGGCAGGAGGCGTTCGAGGGCCTGGTGACCGGATAGCGGGACGGTTCGCTCGGGTCGAACCCGGCGCCGGGCACGGCGGTTGGTGCTCGGGCTGCTGTCGGACCTGCCGCCCAAGGAACCGCTGGACCATCGTCGAAGGGGCCGGGGAGAGCACGCGCACCGCGCCGTCCGTCCGCCCCGATGCGGCACGGCGCCCCACCCCAACGGCGGACACCTGCGCGTTTCATCCGGCCGACCGCCCCGACCGGAAAGGACAATGGCGCGGGAGGGCTCCGGCGTTCCCTGTTCCGCCGCCGTGTGCACCGGCACTGTTTCCCCGTACACCGTTCCCTTTCCGGGAAGAACCGGGTCTGCGACCTCCCCGCACCGCGCGCGGACCGGTCCGGCCGGATCTGAAAGGAGAATGCGCATGAATGGGTTCGTCGTCCTCGGTGAATTCACCACCGGGGCAACCGTCGAGGCTCCGGCCGGAACTTCGGCCGGGACTTCGGTATGCCGGCCGAGATGACGGCCTGCCATATCTCCGTCGTCGTTCCGTGCCGCGACGATTCCGGGGCACTCGACGCGTTCCACGGGGAGTTGCTCGACTCCCTCGTGTCGACTCACCATTCCTTCGAGATCTGCTACGTCGACGACGGCAGCCGCGACCGGACCAGGGAGCGGCTGGCCGCTCTCACCGCGGACCGCCGGGTCCGCTACACCTCGTTCAGCCGCCGCTTCGGCACGGAGGCCGCCGTGCTCGCCGGACTGCGGATGGCACGGGGCGACGCCGTCTTCCTCCTGGAGGCCGGGCCCCGGTGCCGCCCCGGAACGGTGCTGCCCCGGATACTGGATCTGCGCGGCCGGGGCTACGACCAGGTGGTGGCGAGGCCCGGCCGCACCGGCGGACGGGGTCTGCGTGCCGTCCTCGGCACCGCCTCCCACCGGGCGCTGCGGCACTGCATGGATGTCGACATCGCGGAAGGGCCGGTCGACGTCCGGCTGCTGTCACGGCGCGCGGTGGACAGTGTGCTGTCCTTACCCGAAGGGGATCGGTACTCCCGGGGCATCTTCTCCTGGATCGGATTCGACACCGCGAGCCTCGCTTGCGAGGTCACCGGGCGTACGGGGGAACCGCCGGGCCACCGAAGCGTCCGGACCGTACTCGACCGGGGGCTCGACGGAGTCATCTCCTTCAACAGCCGCCCCCTGCGTCTCGCCGTCCACGCCGGACTGCTGCTCTTTCTGGGCGCCCTCGGGTACGCCCTCTGGGTGGTGCTGCACGCCGTACTGCACGGAGCCGCCGTGCCCGGATACACCAGCCTCCTGGTGACCGTCGTGGCACTCGGCGGGATCCAGCTGGCCCTGCTCGGTGTCGTCGGCGAGTACGTGGGGCGCATCCATCACGAGGCGAAGCGCCGCCCCCACTATGTGGTCCGTGAGACGGACGACTCCCGCCCGGCCGTCCAGCGGGCGGGCCTCCCTGCGGACATGCCCCCGGACGCACCGGACCCGGGAGCCGGGGCGGTCACCGGGGCGGCGGAGGACCCCTCAGCCTCACGCGCCACGGGAGCGGGGACGGCCACCGGTACGACGAGCGGGACGGCAGGACCCCGGTCCCTGCGCCAGTTCCTGCTCTTCGCCGTGGTCGGCGTGGTCAACACGGCGGTCTATCTGGCCGTCTACGCCTCGCTCAACACCCGCGTTCCGTATCTGCTGGCCCATGCCGTCGGATACACCGTGAGTGTGGTGGGCTCGTTCCTGCTGAACTCGTACGTCACCTGCCGGACGCGGCCCACCTGGCGCTCCTTCGCCCGGTATCCGCTGTCGAGCGTGGCCGGCCTGGTGGCCGGCGGCGGTCTCCTCGCCCTCGGTGTCGGCGTCCTCGGGATGGACAAGAACATCGCCGCCCTGTCCGCGGGAATCCTGGTCACTCCGCTGTCGTTCCTGATCGCCCGATGGGCCATCGTCTCCGGCTCGGCGGCGCCGCGCCCCCGGGCCGTCGGGGACGACGCTCCCGCCGGGCGCCCGGCCGTCTGGACGGTGACGCTCTGTCTGCTGCCGCTCGGTCTGCTTGCAGCGGCCGCCTGGTTCGGACAGTACGTACGGCCCGGCGCGGACGACTGGTGCTTCCTGCCCGCCGCGCGGGACGACGGGGTGAGCGGGATGATCGCCAAGTTCTACCTCCAGGACAACGGGCGGGTGGCCAACGCCCTGCTGGTGGGCCTGTACGCGAGGTTCGGGGTCGCGGGACACCAGTGGTTCGCCCCCGTCACCGCCCTCGTCACACTCGGCGTCCTGTGGACCGTCACCGCCCTCGGACTGCGCAGAGCGGGACTGCGAACCCCCCGGGGCATCCCCCTCCTGGTCGCCGCCATGCTCACCGCCGTCTTCCTCTTCGCCACACCCAACACCTACAAAACCCTCTACTGGCCCGCCTCCTCCGTCTCCCACACCCTCGCACCCGTCCTCGCCTGCGCCGCCACCATCCCCCTCCTCCTCACCACCACACGCACAGGACGAGCAGCCGCCCTCACCACCGCCTTCGCCGCGGGCTGCTTCCTCGGCACCCTCTCCGAACAGGCGTCGATCGTCGCCCTGGTCGTCGTGTCGTGTGTCCTGCTGCTCAGCGGCGTGATCTTCACCGGCCGCGTGCGCCCCTACGCGCGGTGGTGGTGCCTCACCGGCGGGGCGGGCGTGCTGACGGGGACGCTCGTCCTGTTCACCTCACCCGGCTCGCAGAACCGCCGGCAGCGGTACGGCGCCGACACCTCCCTGCTCTCCCCCGAGGTGCTCATCACGTCGCTGGACTCGTTCCGGCACATCCTGATCACCCTCCTCACCACCTGGCAGTACGCGGGTGCCGTCGCGGCCGGGCTGCTGCTGGGGCTGCTGTCCCGGGGGACCGGAACACGGCCCTCGCCGGTCGCCCTGAGCCGGCGCCGGCTCCTCGCCGGCGCGGGTGCCGTCTCCTTCCTGGTGTCCGGCTATCTGTGCTGTGTGGCCGCCTATCCCGTGTTCGGCAAGGGGGTGGCGACGGTCTCCCGGGCCTGGAACGACTACCTCCTGCTGTATGTCGTCCTGCTCGTCGGCGCCGGGACACTCCTCGGACGCCTGCTCCGGCCGTACTCCCGCCGCGCCGGGACCGCGCGGGTGACCGGCGCGGCCGTCTGCGCCGTCTGCTGCCTGGCCTTCGCGGTCTCCCTCGGCCGGCTGGCACAGGACATGAGCGCCCGCGCCCAGGCATGGGACCACCAGGACCGGTGGCTCCGCACCCAGGCGGCGCACGGCGCCCGCGTGCTTCCCTACAAACCGCTGTCGGTCAGCGGCATGGGCGAACCGTTCGGCAAACACGGGAGCTGGCCGGCCGGTTGCGTCGCCGACTGGTACCACATCGACAAGGTCACCCGGGCGGACCGTCTTCCCTGACGCGCAGGACCGGCCGCTTCCTGTGCCGTCGTCGTACGGGCGCCGGACGTGGACGCGGTCCGCCCGGTGAGCACGGCCCCGTCACGGGCGTGCGTACGGGCCGCGAGGCCAGGGCCCACGTGCCCCCGGCCCGGCCGGCACAGGTCCCGCCCGACCGCTTCGGCCTCGCGGGGTGCGGGACGGGATGCCCGGCCCGTATCCCGCCCGGCGCGGTGGGCCGGTCAGTCCGGACGGGACGCGGCCGGACCGCCGCGGCCCGGCACCGGTCCCGGCAGGGCCCGTACGTCCTCCACCGCCAGCGCCCGGCCGCGCCGGTAGGCGGCGGTGTGGGCGACGGCGCCGAGGGCCGCCCGGGAGGCGCCCGACACCCGGTCCACATCACCGCGTTCGGCCGGGGGCAGCGGGGCGCCGACCGATTCGCGGGCAGCGGCCGCCGTGCCCAGCAGCAGCGCGGACTGCTCATGGTCCCCGGCGGCCGAGCGGGCGCCCGCGAGACCCTCCAGGGCCAGGGCGACCGCCCGTACGTCACCGAGTTCGCGGGCCGTCTCGAAGCCGTTCAGATGGTGGGCGTGCGCGGCTGCCGCATCACCGCGCTGCTCGGCGGCGAACCCCAACTCGGCCAGTGCCAGCGCGATCCCGGGTCCGTAGTCCACCTCCCGGAACCATGAGAGCAGCTCCCGCATACGGGTCTCGGCCAGCACGAGGTCGCCCCGGCGGCGGGCCCCGAGACCGAGGCCGATCAGGGCGTCCACCTCGCCGTCCCTGAAGTTCTGTTCCCGTGACAGCTTCAGGGCCCGCAGATGGTGGGCGTCGGCCCGGGCGTGGTCTCCGGCGAGGAGGGCCAGCCGTCCGAGCCCCGAGAGCCGTTTGGCGGCCTCCGTCCACAGGCCGAGCCGTTCGGCGATGGCCAGCCCGTCCTCCTGGAGCCGCGTGGCCCGGGCGTAGTCACCGGTGATCTCGGCGAGCGCCGCCAGTGAGCACACCGTCTGCAACGTCCCCCACCGGTCCCCCGCCGCCCGGAACAGCCGTGCGCTGCTCTCACCGTCCGAACGGACCGCGGCGAGATCCCCCCGCGTCACCGCGTGGCGCGCCCGCACGCTCAGGGCGGCCGCCGTCCCCCAGTCGTCGCCCAGCGCCCGGAAGCCCTCCACGGCACGGTTCACCAGCTCCTCCCCCGTACCGACGTCCCCGGTTCCCAGCTGCGCGGACCCGAGGAACCACAGGGCCCTCGCACGGCCCGCGGGATCGTCCACCCCGTCCGGCCCCTCGTACGCCGCGAGGGCGGACCGGATCCGCCCGGCGCCGTCGGCCGCGGCGGTGCCCTCCAGCAGCGCGATACCCGTACGCCAGGCCACGGCGCGCGCCCGCCGGAACGCCCGCGCGGCCGTTTCGCCGGCAGGAGCGGGACCTGGACCGCTCACGGCGGCGAGCGCGGTGTCCAGACTCCGGCGGGCCTCCGTCAGACGGCCGCGCAGCACCCAGTACCAGGCCAGCGCGTCCACGGTCTCCAGCGCCCGGTCCACCGCGCCGCCGTCCACCGCGAAGCGGACCGCCCGGTGCAGATCGGCCGAGGCGTGATCCAGCCGCTCCAGGGCGCGCTGTTGGTCCGGTCCGCGCAGCAAGGGCGCTTCCCGGACGGCCAGCCCGGCGTAGTACCGGCTGTGCCGCTCCCGTACGGCGTCCGTCTCCCCCGCCTCGCGCAGCCGCTCCCGGCCGTACTCCCTGACGGATTCGAGCAGCCCGTACGCCGGTCCGCCGGCGCGGTCGTCGAGGACGAGGAGCGACCGGTCCACCAGACGGCCCATCAGATCCGGTACATCATCCGGCGGTACGCCGTCTCCGCCGCATACCGCCGAGGCCGCCTCCAGAGTGCACTTCCCGGTGTGGACGGACATCCTCCGCAGTACGGTGCGTTCGGCGGGGGTGAGCAGGCCCCAGCTCCAGTCGATCACCGCGCGCAGGGTGCGCTGGCGCTCGGGTACGCCCCGTCGTCCGCCCGCCGGCAGCGCGAACAGGTCGTCGAGCCGGGTCAGCAGTCCGTGCACGCCGAGGGTCCGCACCCGGGCCGCCGCCAGCTCCAGGGCGAGCGGGATGCCGTCGAGGCGGGCGCAGACGGCGGCGACGGCCGCCGCGTTCGCGGGGTCGGCGGCGAAATCGGGCGGGACGGCGGCACGGGCCAGGAAGAGGTCGACGGCGTCGGCCGGTTCGAGCGGCGGGACCGGCCGGACCAGTTCCCCGACGATTCCCAGGGCCTCCCGACCGGTCGCCAGCACCGAAAGACCCGGCACCTCGCGCAGCAGCGCCGACACCACCTCGGCGACCGGTTCCACGACATGCTCGCAGTTGTCGAGGACGAGCAGCAGTTCCCGGCCGCGCAGCGCCGCGATCAGCAGGGCGACGGGCCCGCCCGCGCCGCCCGGCTCCCCCGGGGCGCCCGTGTCCCGGACGCCGAGGACCCTCATCAGGGTCTCGGCGACGGCATCCCCGCCGGTCCCGTGGTCCGGTGCCGGGGCGTCGGCGGGTTCCCGGGCGGCGGGCGGCAGCGCCGCGAGTTCGCCCAGCCACACACCGTCGGGGAATCCGCCGGCCGCGTGCCGGGCGGTCTCCACAGCCAGCCGGGTCTTGCCCACCCCGCCGGGGCCGGTGAGGGTCACCAGACGGGACCGTGCCATGGCCCGCCGGACCGCCGGGACCTCCTCGTTCCGCCCGACCATGTCCGCGACCGGTGCGGGCAGGTTCGTCCCGCCGAAGCGGCCGGGTCCGGTGATCCGGGGCGGGTCCGGCAGGTCTCCCCGACCCGGGTGGGGAGCCGGTGCGACCTCCGACGCCGGGCTCCGGTCCGGGACGGGGACGGAGACGGGGGCGGGTCCTGGTACGCGGGTTCTCGCCCGCTCCGGGTCGGGGCCTGGATCCGGGGCGAAGGTGAGTGAGGGGTCCTGGCGCAGGATCGCCCGGTGCAGGGCCGTCAGTTCACGGCCGGGCCGCAGTCCGAGTTCGTCGTCGAGCCTGCGCCGCAGCTCCTCGTATCCGGCCAGGGCGTCGGTCCCCCGGCCGACGCGGTAGAGCACATGCATCTGTACGGCGCGGAGCCGCTCGCGGAGCGGGTGAGCGGACACCAGCTCGTCCAGTTCACCGACGAGTTCGCCGTGTTCGCCCAACTCCACACGGACGGCGAGCCGTTCCTCCACGGCGGTGAGCCGGTCCTCCTCCAGCCGCCCGGCGGCGGGGCGGGCGAACGGTTCATCGGCGAATCCGGCGAAGGCGCCGCCGCGCCAGAGTTCGAGCGCGTCGGACAGCAGGGCCTCCCGTGCCCGGGGAGCGGCCGGCCGGCTCTGCTTCAGGAGAGCCGTGAAGTGTTCCGCGTCCACCGCGCCGGGCTCGGTCCGCAGGAGGTATCCCGCGGGGCTGTTCTCCACGAGCCCGCGCCCGCCGGGGCGGGCCTTCTCCAGTACCGCGCGCAGCCGAGAGACCTGTCCCTGAAGGGTGTTGCGCGGATGCTCGGGCGTTTCCGCTCCCCACAGGTCGTCCACCAGCCGGTCCGCCGACACCGGCCTTCCGGGGGTGACGAGCAGCCGGGCCAGCAGGGTACGGACCCTGGCTCCGGGCACGGGCACCGGCTCCCCGTCCGCCGTCCAGACCATGAGCGGACCCAGCACCCCGAATCTCATGACGTTCAGCCTAAGGGCTGTGACCGGCGGCGCCTGCGGCATCCAGCCGACGCCCCGGCGGCGGGAGGGACGGGTTCCGGCAGCGGACCGGCGGCGACCCACTGGCCGACCGGCAGCGGACCGGCAGTGAACCGGCAGCGCCCGTCCGCACGATGGCTCCAGCGACAGCGGCACTGAACGACAACACGGATATCACCGGCGCCACGGTCAGCACCGGCAGCACTGACGACACAACGGAGGAACGCCATGACCACGACCGGACAGAACACCGGACCGGCCACCGGACAGAACGACGCCCGGACCGACCGAACAGAGCAGACGGCGCAGACGGCGCAGACGGCACGGACGGCGGGTGGCAAGCGGCCGGTGACCGTGATCGGTCTCGGCAATCTGGGCCTGGTGCTGGCGGAGACCTTCCTGTCCGCGGGCCATCCCACAACGGTGTGGAACCGCTCCCCGGCCAAGGCGGACAAGCTGGTAGCCCGGGGTGCGGTGCGGGCGGCGACACCCGCCGAAGCCATCACGGCGGGCGAACTGGTCGTCGTCGCCCTGCTGGACACCGACACGGTACGGGACACCCTCGCACCCGCCGGGCCCGCGCTGGCGGGCCGGACCCTGGTCAACATCACCACCAGCGCCCCCGGTCCGGCCCGTGAACTGGCCGCCTGGGCCGCCGGACACGGCGCGGACCATCTGGAGGGCGCGGTGTACGCGGTACCGCAGACGATCGGGACACCCGAGGCGTTCGTTCTGTACAGCGGTTCCCGGGCCGCCTTCGACACCTACCGCGACCAGTTGGACCTGCTCGGCGCGAGCGTCTTCACCGGCGGTGACGCGGGCCTCGGCTCCGTATACGACATGGCCATCCTGAGCGGGATGTACGGGATGTTCTCCGGCTTCTTCCAGGCGGTGGCCCTGGCCGGCACGGAGCAGATCAAGGCGGCGGATCTGACGGTCCATCTGGTGGCCTGGCTGAAGGCCGTGGCCGACGCCCTCCCCGGTTTCGCGGCGGAGATCGACTCCGGCGACTACGCCACGGTCACGTCCAACCTGGAGATGAACGCGGCGGGCCTCGGCGGCATCCTGTCCGCGACCGTGGCCCAGGGCATCGGCACGGAGCTGCTCTCCCCGCTCCGTACCCTGCTCGACGACCAGGTCGCCCAAGGCCACGGGGCGGCGAGTCTGTCCCGCGCGATCGAATCCCTCCGCCCCGGGGACTGAGGGGCGGCGGCCGGCGCCCGGGGACGGTCCTGGACTCCCGCCGCCGCGCCGGAAGCCGGGCGAGCCCGGCGGGGGCGCCGGGCATCGGCGCCCTGGCAACCGTCCCCGTACGGCGGTCCGTGGCACGCCGTACGGCAGAGGCTCATGGGGCCCGGGCGCCGGGAAGCGGGTGAGCCTCGCCAGGCCGCGGATCACGGGCCCGGACCGGGATACGGGTGCTCCCCGTACGGCGGCCTCCGGGCTCGCCGTGCGCGGGTGGCGGGTCGGGCCTAGCCTGATGGGGCCAGTGCCGTCCGTATCTGGCAGGAGGTCTGCCGTGAGGCGATCGAAACCGCGTCAGCGCAGGACATGGGCGGGACTCGCCGCCGCGGGGATGCTGGTCGTACCGGTCTCCGCCCCGGGGGCCCACAGCGCCCCGGCCCCGGAGCTCCCGTTCTCCGCGTCACCCTCCCCGACACCGCCCGCCCCCTCGGACGGCGCCTTCCCCGTACTCGACTCCGCCGTCTCCGGGCAGTTGGACACCGCGATCCGGAAGGTCATGCGGGAGGCGCGGGTGCCCGGTGTGACCGTCGGGCTGTGGGCCCCGGGCAAGGGGAGCTACGTCCGGTCCTTCGGGGTGGCCGACAAGGCGACGGGCGCTCCCATGGAGCACGACCTCTACATGCGGATCGGCAGCGTGACCAAGACCTTCACCGTGACCGCCCTGCTCGAACTGGTCGACCGGGGCAAGGTGGGCCTGGACGATCCCATCGGGAAGTACGTCGACGGCGTGCCCGACGGGGACACGATCACGCTTCGTCAACTGGCGGGCATGCGGAGTGGTTTGTTCAACTACACGATGGACCAGGACTTCTTCAAGGCCTTCACCGGCGATCCCTCCCGGCCCTTCACACCGCGGGAGTTGCTCGACTACTCCTTCCGGCATCCGGTGCGGTTTCCGCCCGGGGAGAAGTTCGAGTACAGCAACACCAATCTGATTCTCGTGGGGCTGGTCGTGGAGAAGGCCGGCGGTCTGCCCCTGTCCGAGTTCATCCGGCGGAACGTCCTGGACCCGGCGGGACTGCCGCACACGCTCTTCCCCACCGGCGCCGGGTTCCCGGCCCCGCACGCCCACGGGTACACCGATCAGACGGCCTCCGGCGAGGTCGAGGACGCCACGGACTGGAACCCCTCCTGGGGCTGGGCCGCCGGAGCGATGATCTCCGACCTGCGGGATCTGCGCTCCTGGGCACACACCCTCGCCACCGGCACCCTGCTCACGCCCGGAACGCAGGCGCAGCGCCTCAAGACCGGGCCGACGACCGTTCCGGGCGCGGGCTACGGTCTGGGCGTCTTCAACGTCCAGGGCTGGATCGGCCACAACGGTTCCCTGCCCGGGTACGAGTCCCTGGTCGTCCATCTCCCCGAGGCGAAGGCGACGATGGTCGTCCTGCTCAACACGGACATCCTGCACGACGGTGTGGAGCCCAGCACGCTGTTCGGCCAGGCGATCACCCGGATCGTGACACCCGGCCATGTCTACAACCTGCCTGCCCAGCCTGCCCGTCCCACGGCCGGTGCCACCCCCGGCGGCAGCGGGCAGTCCTCCGGGCAGTCCCCCTGACAGCTCCGCCGGTGGCCCGCCCGTGGCAGCGTACGGGCCGGCCGCCGCGGCTCCCCCGGCGACGGGGACCCCGCGGGCCGGAAAGGGTCCCCCGCCGCGCCCGGGAGCCGGCGCAAGCACCTCCGCCAGGCGGACGGCGAGGTTCCGCCGACGTACGCCCTCCGCCTCCCCGCGACGGCCTCCCGCCCGTCACCGCTGGTCACAAGGCCGTCTCAAGACCGGGCCGGGCAAAAGGCGCATCAAAAGTTAGGTTAGGCTAAGCGAAGTTGAAGGTCCTCCGCGGCCCCATCGCTGCGGCGATGACGGCTGCCTGTTCAGTGCTAGGAGTCATCCGCCGTGCGTTCCGTTCGCTTCCGCAAGACCATCGTCGTGACCAGTACGGTCCTGTGCGCGGGAATGGCGCTGAGCGCCTGCGGGGAATCCGGCGGCACGTCCGCGGATTCGGGCAGGAGCCAGGGCAACGTCACCGTCGCGACCAGCAAGGGCGATCTCGAAGTGCCCCGGGAGCCCGCCCGGGTCGCCGCGCTCGACAACACGTCGTTCGCGACGCTCAAGGCGTTCGGCGTCAAGCCCGTCGTGGTACCCAAGGCGCTACTGCCCAAGGCGGGCTTCGAGGACTGGAAAAACGATTCTTCAATCAAGGACGCCGGCACCCACCGCGAACCCAAGTTCGAGGCGATCAACGCCGCCGAGCCGGATCTGATCGTCGGCGGCTACCGGTTCACCGACCACCACGACAAACTGGCCAAGATCGCCACCACGGTCGATGTCGCGCCCTCCGACGAGGCCGCGGGCGGATACGTCAACTCGCTGAGGACGCAGACCGAGGAGCTCGGGAAGATCTTCGGCAAGGAGGACGAGGCCAAGGAGATCGTCGCCGCCCTGGACAAGGCACGGGACGCGGCGGCACAGGCCACCAAGGGCGAGAGCGTGTTCCTCGCCGTCGCCAGCGCCGGCAAGATCGACAACGGAGCCAGCCGGATCGGGCGTCTCGCCGAGCCGCTGAAGCTGAAGAACGTACTCAGCGCCGAAGGACAGGACAGCACCTCCGTACACGACAACTCGGGGCTCGCGCCCGAGACGATCGCCCAGCTCAACCCCGACTGGATGATCATGATGGACCGGGACGCGGCCACGGGCGGCGAGGGCACGGAGGCCGTCGCGGCGAAGAAGCTCGTCGACGGCATGGAGGCCTGGGACAAGACGACGTTCCGTACCAAGAACCAGGTCGTGTACCTCCAGAGCGACTTCTATGTGACCGAGGGCGCCCAGGCGTACACGGACGCCTTCAACAAGGTGACGACCGCGTTCAACGCCGCCGGCTGACGCCCCCACGCCGGTGCGGCCCCGGCCCGGGCAAACGGCACAGCCCTGCCGTGGCCGCTCACCCACCCGCCCCGGAAGCCTTATGTCCCGACTCGCTCTCCCGCTGGCCACACTCTGTGTGCTGGCCCTGGTCACCGCCTCACTTCTCATCGGCGGATACGACATCGACCTGCGCACCCTGGTCACCGACCCCGACGCCCGGAGCATGTTCTTCATCTCCCGGGTGCCCCGGACCCTCGCGCTGGTCTTCGCCGCCGCCGCGATGGCCGTCTCCGGCGTGATCATGCAAATGCTCGTACAGAACCGATTCGTCGAGCCCACCACCACCGGCACCAGCGAGTGGGCGGCCCTCGGCGTACTGCTGCTCACCCTTCTCACACCAGCGGCGCCGCCGCTGGTGAAGATGGGCGCGGCAAGCCTCTTCGCGTTCGCCGGCGCGCTCGTCTTCCTGGTCGTACTCGGGCGGATCGCGCTCAAGTCACAGGTCATCGTGCCGATCGTGGGCATCATGCTGGGCGCCCTGGTGAGCGCGGTGACCGTGTACATCGCGTCGACCATGAATCTGCTCCAGATGCTCGCCACCTGGCGTTCGGGCGGATTCAGCTCGGTGGTGCGCGGCAACTACGAGCCCCTGTGGGTGGTGGGCGCCATCGTCGCCGGGCTGTATCTGGCGGCCGACCGCTTCACCATCGCCGGGCTCGGCCGGGACACGGCCACCAGCCTGGGGCTGCCCTACCGGCGCATCATGTTCATCGGTCTGACCATGGTGGCCCTGGCCACGGGCGTGACGACCGTCGTCGTCGGATTCATCCCCTTCCTGGGTCTGATCGTGCCGAACCTCGTCTCAATGGCACGCGGCGACGATGTCCGCAAGAACCTTCCGTGGGTCGTGCTCAGCAGTGTGGCCCTGATGATCGCCTGCGATCTGGTCGGGCGGCTCGTCGTCTTTCCGCTGGAGATTCCGGCGACGGTGGTGCTCGGGGCCGTCGGGGCGGTCGTGTTCGTGGCGATGATCCTGCGTCAGAGAGGGAGGGCCCATGTCTGAGGGCCGGATGCCGGCGGCGGCCCTGGCGGGCGCCGGGCACGGAAGCGAGGCCGGCGGCGGTGGGGTGCCGGCTCCGGTCGCCCCCGTCCGCCGGGGGCTTCCGGCGGGCGCCCGGATCGCCGTGGCGGGCGGGCTCGTCGCCGTCGCCGTGGTCTGCTTCCTCTTCCTCTTCGTCGAGGGGTCCTTCGAGTTCGCCATCGAGCGGCGACTGACCGTGCTGGGGACGATGACGGTGGTCGCGTTCGCCCAGGCAGTGGGAACGGTGGTGTTCCAGACCATCACCCACAACCGGATCCTCACCCCGTCGATCATGGGGTTCGACTCCGTCTACATCCTGGTGCAGACCCTCATGGTGTCCGTCTTCGGCGGGAGTGTGCTCGCCGTGACGGACGGGCTGCCGAAGCTCGTCACCCAGACCCTGCTGATGGTCTGCTTCACGATGCTGCTGTTCCGCTGGCTGTTCTCCGGGCGCAACGGCAGCCTCCATGTGATGCTGCTGGTCGGTGTCGTGCTGGGGCTCGCCTTCGGCAGTGTGTCGGACTTCCTCCAGCGGTTGCTCTCCCCCGCCGAGTACGACGTACTGTCGGCACGGCTGTTCGGGCGGCTCAGCAGCGCCGAGGCGGCGTATCTGCCCCTGGCGGCAGGCGTGTGCCTGATCGCCGGAGCCGTCGTCTGGCGGCGCCGCTACCGGCTCGACGCACTGCTCCTCGGCAGGGACACCGCCACGAACCTGGGCATCGACCACAAGCGCGAACTGACGGTGATGCTGCTGCTGGTCTCCCTGCTGGTCGCGATGTCGACCGCGCTCGCGGGCCCCATGACCTTCTTCGGGTTCGTCACCGCGATGCTCGCCTACCAGATGTCGGGCACCCACCGGCATATCGTCGTCCTGCCGATGGCCTTCCTCATCGGGCTGCTCACCCTGGTGGGCGGACAGTTCATCCTGGAGAACCTCTTCTACGCCTCCGGCATGCTCACCGTCGTCATCGAGTTCCTCGGCGGGGCGGTCTTCCTCGTCCACCTCCTCAGGAAGGGCACCCTGTGATCGAGTTCACCGACGTCACCAAGGCATACGGCGACGACGTCGTCCTCGGCCCGGTGTCCGGGCGGATTCCGGCGGGCGGGGTCACCTCGCTCGTCGGCCCCAACGGCGCCGGGAAGTCCACCCTGCTGACCGTCGTCGGCCGGCTCGCCGAGCCGACCTCGGGCACGGTGACCGTCGACGGCGTCGATGTGCACCGGGCCAGGTCGCAGGACATCGCGCGGACGCTGTCCATCCTCCGCCAGGAGAACCACTTCACCGCCCGTGTGACGGTGCGGGAACTCGTCTCCTTCGGCCGTTTCCCGCACAGCCGGGGACGGCTGACGCGGAAGGACGTCGCCCATGTCGACGACGCGCTCGGCTTCCTCCACCTCGGGGACCTCCAGCACCGCTACCTCGATCAGCTCTCCGGCGGCCAGCGGCAGCGCGCCTATGTGGCGATGGTGCTGGCACAGGACACCCGGTACGTCCTGCTCGACGAACCCCTCAACAACCTCGACATGAAGCACTCCGTACGGATGATGAGCCAACTGCGCCGCGCCGCCGACGAACTCGGCAAGACCGTCGTCCTGATCGTGCACGACATCAATTTCGCCGCGACCTACTCCGACCGGATCATCGCCCTGAGGGACGGCCGCATCGCGGCCTCCGGCGATGTCGGGGCGATGATGCGCCCCGAGGTCCTGAGCGAGGTGTTCGACACACCCGTGCGCGTGCACGAGGTCGACGGGAAGCGGACCGCCGTCTACTACCACTGAGGCCGCCTCCGTACCGGTGGGGCCGCGTCGGCGTGCCACCCGCCGCGGGCCGGGCCGGCGTCTGTACGGCGGCTCGCGGCGGGTACGCCGGCGGCACCCGCACCCGCACCCGCACCCGTTCCGGACGGCGCGGTCTCCGTCCCCGTTCCCGTCTCAGTCCCGTTCCTCTCCCGTCCCGGTCCGGAGTTCACCGGTGCCGAACGGGATCCAGGCGAGCCGGTGGGTGTACGCGGTGCGGTCGTCGCGGGTGATCCGTACGGTCGCGCCCCGGGGCACCAGCGCCGTCAGCCCGCTGCCCGGGTCCTCGGGTGAGCGGGCGGAGGCCCGGGACTGGACACTGCTGAGGCGCGCGGCTCCCCCCTGCGCGGTGACGGCCACCGCGAGGGTCGGCGCCGGTGCGGCGGGGTCGGTGACGTCCTCGTCGGCGAGGACGTACCCGGCCAGAAGGCCGTCGGTCTCCGCCGTGCACTCGCGCACGAAGACCTCGTCGTCGAGCGCGAACTCCACGGGGACGGGGGTGAGGGCCACCCGTCCCCCGACCGTGAGATGGCGGATCGTCAGATCGGGCCGGGCCACGGTGACCAGGGTGTTCAGCGCGTACTCGGCGGTGCTGCCGTCCACCGTCACCTCGACCACCAGGGTGAACGCGGTGTCCTGGTGCAGCGGCGGCGACTCCCAGCGCTTGACCTGTGTGACGTCGACGGGCTCACCGGCGTGGAGCATCGTGTAGACGGCCCCGGGCCTGTTCTCGCCGCGCCAGGTGAGGACGGCGCTCTCGCCGCTGTCGACCAGGATGTACTGGGGGCGGAAGTCCCCGACGGTGAACCCGGCGGGGACCTTGGCCAGGGGATGGTCCTCGCTCTCGGGCCCGCTTCCGCCCTCGACGGTCTCGGTGACCGTGAGCCGGCTGGTGCCGACCGCCGGGTTGATCTGGATATGGGCGAAGGTCACCTCCAGTTCCTCCCCCGGCTCCAGCTCTCCGCCGCGTTTGGGTTCGAGCAGAAAGGTGCCGGGGCGGTCGGGGTCGGGATCCAGCCGCCAGCGCCGGGAGTCGTCGAGACGGGGCTCGATACCGCCGGGGTTGGCCGTGAGGTCCCCGGGGCCGTCCCCCACCGGGAAGGAGAAGACGACCTGCTCGGGGACCACGGTCTCGTCCCGGTGGTTGGTGAGGATCACATCCACGGACGCCAGGGCCGGGGTGGAGCCCTGGGACACCTGGAGGGGCGAGGGCCGGGTGGCCACCTGGTAGGTGACCGCGAGGGGGCTCTCGCCCGAGTCGCGTCGGGCCATGGCTTCGGCTCCTTTCTCTCTCTGTCTCTCCGGCTGACCGGCTCTCCGGCGCTCCGGCTCTCCGTCTCTCCGGCCGGTGGCGCTCAGCCCCAGGCGAGGCCGGTGGAGAGATAGCCGTAGTCGGTCAGGGCGGAGCCCAGCGGGATCTCCCCGTCCCGCTCCCCGCTCGACGGGTCGAAGATCTGGACCACGTCCGCCGTGTACGCGAGGACGAAGAGCCGGTCGCCCTCCGGGGTGACGGCGACCGACGAGGCCCGGCCGGTCGTGGTGACGGTGCCCTTCTGGCTCGCGCTCGGAACGTCGATCACCCGGACCTCCGGGCCGAGGTCGGCCGCGAACACCGTCCGGGAGTCCGGGAAGGCGGCGATGCCCATGAGGTCCCGCCCGGTCGGTACGAGACGGGCCGTTCCGGTGCCCGAGGTGGCCAGCAGGGCGACGAAACTGCTGCCGGACGTCGGGTCCAGGACGGCGAGGTTACGGCCGTCGGGGGTGACCACCACATCCGCCGGCGTCGTCAACTCGCCCAGCCGGCGGACCACCGTCCCGCTCGCGGTGTCCACCACGGCGACGTCCCCCGG
This sequence comes from Streptomyces sp. NPDC051018, assembly GCF_044456085.1. Classification (NCBI taxonomy): domain Bacteria; kingdom Bacillati; phylum Actinomycetota; class Actinomycetes; order Kitasatosporales; family Streptomycetaceae; genus Streptomyces; species Streptomyces sp. NPDC051018. The sequence continues at coordinate 164,022 of NZ_JBITFN010000002.1, read as the reverse complement.
GCCCCGGCAGCTCACATAGACGGAGCGGCTGTCGGGCGCGGCCACCAGCGCCGAGGGCGTCCCCCCGGCCTGGACGGAGGCGACGGCTCCGGTGGCGAGGTCGACCGAGCGGATCTGCGGGCCGTCGAGATCACCGACGTAGACGGCCGATCCGTCGGGCAGCGCGGTGACCCCGTACGGGCTGCCGCCGAGGTCGACGGTGTCCACCGTGCCCGCCGTGAGATCGCAGACGACCAGAGCGCGGTCCCGGTAGACGGGGGCGAAGCCGAGGAAGCCGTCCACGGAGAAGGCGACCTGGCCCGAGCGGCCGATCGTGGTCTGGAGGATCTGCTGCCCGCTCGCGGCGTCGTACACCCGCAGCAGTTCCTCGGTGTTGTCCGTCACGCTCAGGAAGGTGCGGTAGGGCCAGCGTTCCCGCAGCAGTCCCGGCGCCGAGGTGATCCTGCTCCGGTCCGTATTGCACTGCGCGGCCCGGACGCCGTCACGGGTGACCAGATAGCCATTGCTGGTGGCGGGATGGCCGAAGGCCGCGGCGACCCCCTGGTAGACCTCCGCGTCCGGGAACTCGGGAGTGCGCCAGATCTCCGCGATGGTGCCGTGGTCGAGGACTTCGTCGGTGTCGGGGTCGTAGACCACGCACCGCTCGCCCCGGAAGAAGTAGAGCGAGCCGTCGGGGTTCGACACCCCGGCGTCGATGCCCTGGGTGAAGTCGGGGGCGTCCCTGTTCAGCCCGGGGAAGCGGCTGCCGATCGGGACCGGGGAGGTGCCGCCGACGGGTTCGTTCTTCACCACGTCGTAGCGGACGGTGGTGGCGCCCTTGAAGAAGTGGACCTCCGGGCCGTCGGTGGCGCAGGCGCCGTCGAACCCTCCCCGGTAGGCGGCGGGCAGCTTCGGCCACAGATCGGCGACGGCGGCCCCGCGCAGCGGCGGGGCGATCGCCCCCGCGTCGTGCTCCACGGCCCAGCCGCCCCGGACGAAGTAGATCAGCGGGCCGGAGGTGCCGGGGACGCCGAATGCGGCGTCGATACCGGAGGGGATGAGGGAGGAGGGGGTCGTCATGGCGGAACTCCCGGAGGTACGTGGCCGGTCGGCGGTGGTCAGGGGGTGTACTCGCGCAGTGGGCCGGTGCCCAGGGGGAACCAGGTCAGGGAGGCGGTGAAGTCCTCCCCCTTGGAGACGACCCGGATCGTGGCGTCCTTCGGTACGGGGACGAAGAGGCTCGCCTCCTGGTTGTCGGTGCCGCCGCGCACGTCCCAGGACTGGGTGGCGAACTTCTGCCGGCGCAGCCCCGGCGGGGTGACGAGGACGGAGAGTTCGGCCATGACGTCGGTCCGGGTGGTCTTGACGTAGCCGGTCAGGACCCCGTCGGTGTCGGCGAAGTAGGTCATGGCCTCGCTCTGGGTGGAGACCGGGATCTCCTGGGCCTGTCCGAAGAGCCGGACCGTGCCGTTGGCGTCGAGGTCGCCGACCTCCAGATCGGGCACGTCCACCGTCACGGCGGTGGTCAGCCCGTAGGTGACGGGACGCCCGTCCTCGGTGGTGGAGGCCAGCAGCATGAAGGCGGTCGCCCGGGTCAGGGGGTGCGAGGTCCAGCTCCCGTTGCCGTCGCTGATGAAGCCGTTGACGGGGATCCGCTGGTCGTCGAAGAAGAGGTCGAAGTCGGGGCCCTCCCGGCACTTCCAGGTCAGGGTCACCGTCTCGCCGTTGGACACACCCGCCCTGTCGGGCCGGAAGTCCTCCAGGAGGGCGTCCGGGGCGGCCTTGGTCAGCCGGGCCCCGGTGACCGCCGTGCTCCGTACCGGTCCACCGGCCGCGGCGGTCTCGGCGATGTCCATGGTGACCGTGCCCGGGACACCGTCCACCACGATCCCGGCCAGGGTGAGCCTGATCCGGCCGCCGGGCGGCAGCGGGGTGCCGGGAGCGGCCGGGCGGAGCGCGAACACTCCGCCGCCCCGGTGCTCCGCCGCCCACGCGGGATCGTCGACCGTGGCGCTGATGTCCTCGGGCCGTGCGGTGAGGCTGCCGCGGCCGGTGCCGGAGGGGAGGGTGACGCTGACGGCCTCGCACACGGCGGGCTCCGGGCCGTCGTTGGTGACGACGACCTCGACGGTGGCACGGCCCTCCTGTGCTGCGGTGCTGATCCGCAGCGGGGAGGGGCTGGTGTGGACGCGATAGCCGAGGACGGTGGTCATGTGCTGCTCCCCTGGTGCTGTTCGCCGGGGCCGGAGTCGGTGGCCCGGTTCTCTCCCCCGGACTCCGCCCGGGGGGACCCCCACCGGGGCCCTGAGTGGGTGTCGGCGGTCGATCGTGCTCGGCCGCTCGTTCCCCGCGGCCTCCGCGCGTTCCCCTTTTCGACACCCACGTTTGCGACACCCACGGCCCGCTGCGGCTCACTCATCGTCGAGCGCCCCGCTGAGCTGGAGGAAGCCGAAGCGGGCGGCGGGGGTGGTGTCGCTGAGGGCGAGGGGGTCGTCGGGCCGGGCGAGGGGGCGGATGGTCCAGTCCCCGGTCCCACCGCTGCCGGGTGCCGGCTCGGCCCAGGACCAGGAGCCGCGCCACCCGGAGGGACCGGGCATGACCAGGTGTTCGACGGGCTCGGTGCCCTCCGCGCCGGGGATCTCCCGGGTGCCCGCGAGCAGCGGACCCATCCGGAACGCGAGCCGGACCCGGCCCAGCGGGGTACGCACCCAGGTCTCCGGCAGCTCCAGCCGGGCCACCGGCAGGATGTCGCTGACCGCGTGGACGGCGGCCCAGGGGTCGGCGAGCAGGGTCAGCCAGGCGGAGTCGGTGTCCTCGTCCGTACGGATGCCCTCGGGAGGATGATCGCCGGTCGCGGGGCGCGCCCGCAGGGCGATCTCGCGTCCGTCGATGGGGACGGTGTAGCCCGGGGCACCGGGGTCGGCACCGGGGCGATCGGGGTCGGGGGCGGGGTCGGATCCGTCGGCGGAGTCGGCGTCGGTGTCGGGCCGTTCGGCGACGGTGTGGAGCGTGGTGTAGTCGGTGCCGGTGAAGAATCCGGCGAGTCCGTCGCTGATGATGTCCCCGGCGCCCAGCCGGACGTTCCAGCGGTACTCGGTGAACTCGGGCTCGGAGGGGGAGAGGACCTCCTCCCAGGAGGACGCGGTCATCGCGGGCCCGTCGAGTTCCATCCGTACCCGACTGCGCAGCAGGGCCATGGGGCGTCCCACGAGGGCGGCGAGGCTGGTGTCCTCGCCCTGGGGGGCGGTCGCGGACAGGGCACTGTCGACGGTGGCGAGCAGGGCGTCGAAGGCGTCGGGTCCCCCGTCGAGCAGTCCGGTGACGAAGCCGTGGAGGTGGGGCAGGTCCTGCTGGAACTCCCGCCCGGGGGCGGTGTCGTCGCCGACCTCCGGGTACGGGGATCCGGGCAGCGGGTCCCAGTCGGTGGTCCGCCGGTGGCCGGTGTCGAGCACGGCCCTGATCTCGCCGAGCGCGGTGCCGTCCGGAGCGTGTACCAGCAGGGAGCCGGAGAGCCGGTTGGCGATCAGCCAGCCGCAGACGGGGGTGTCGCCGTCCGCCGCCTCGGGGCCGTCCTCGGCCTCGATCCGCCGGTGGTCGTCGAGGGCGGAGACGTAGTCGAAGCGGAGCCGGGCGGGCTGGAGCAGCCGGGGCGGCAGTTGGATGTAGCGGTACTCGTTCTCCTCGTTGACGGGGATGTCCGGGACGACGCTGTCGGCGCGCTTCACCTCGTACTGGAGCATGTTGTCGGGGCTGATGACGGCGAGGGAGCGGCCGAAGCGGTCGATGACGTGGAGCTGTTCGAAGGCGAGCTGTCCGGCGCGGACGGGGCGGAACTGTCTCGGCGACTCGCTCACCGGGCCGGGGTCCGGCACCTCGCTCAGCGGGACGCGGGAGCTGCTGGTGTCGACGAGTTCGGTACGGAGGTTGAAGGCGGGCGAGTGCTGGGCGAGCCAGAGGTTCACGCCGTCGATGCGCTGGGACAGCTCGTCGTCCTCGGCGGTGTTCTCCCTCAGGGCCGCCAGTTCGGCCACGGGCCCCCGGGGGTGGGTGCGGATGTGCTGGGCGAGCCGGGAGCGGGTGTTGAAGGGGAGCAGCGGATTGAGGAGGGCCCGTCCGGTGAGGGTGCTGGGGTCCACGGCGCCGGTGCCGTCCCAGGTGTAGCGGGTGCCGTCGAAGCTCCAGTGGTCCGCGCCCCCGCTGTGGTACGGGGTGGGGTGGCAGTCCGTCTTCCAGATGATGTGGAGCGGGGACCAGGGCTGTTCCCAGGGGCGGGTCCAGCGGGAGACGGTGCCCCGGACACGGGTCTCGGGGTCGGCGAGGGCCTGTTCCAGGTCGTCGCCGCTCAGGGCCGCCCGGTCGAGAAGGAAGAACTCCTTCAGCAGCTCGGCGATCACGTCCTGTCCGGGGAGTCCGCCGAGCTGGGGCGCGGGCGGCGCGGGCGGTGCCGGGGTCATGTCGCCGCCGATGACGACGCCGGTGACGGTCTCGGCGGCGGTACGGCAGTGCAGGGCGTCCTCGTCGGTGAGCTGGCGGTCGAGGCGGGCGCCCCGGACGACGACGGAGGGGTCGGGGGTGCTGTGGAAGGGGGGCTCGGGGCAGCGCTGGAGTTCGCGGTCGGGGGCGATGTTCCCGTCGGCGAACTCGGCGGTCTTCCGGGCCAGTTCCTCCGCCGTGTCGCCCCAGGGGATCTTCGAGCGCAGCCCGTCCGCGCCGAACAGCCCTTCGGCGGCGGTCCTCACCCGCGTGGCGAGGGAGTCCGTCGCCGCCGGGTCGAGCTGGGCGTCGCAGCGGGCGTCCCAGCCCTGGGGCCTGCTGCGGCGTCCGCGCAGCCACCACAGACCGTAGAGCCGGCGCTGGATGTGGGCGAGGTCGCGCAGGGCGGAGTCATGGGCGGACTGGGCCCTGTTGAGTCCGTCCAGCCACTCGCGCTCGGCCGCCCTCTCCCGTTCGGCGCGCTGTCGGCGCCGCTCGCCCGGGGGCCCGGGGCGGTCGACCACGCGCCAGCGGTAGCCGCCTTCCTCGGCGCCGAACCAGGTGCGGCGCAGGGCCTGGTCGAGGGCGGCCTCGCCGTCCTCGTCGAGCACGTCGAGGAGGTCGTAGCCGAACGCCTCCCAGAGCAGGGCCGCTTCGGGGTCGTCGAGGGCGGCGGGGGTGAGGGCGGTGGCGGCGTCGGGGGCGACATGGCCGACGGCGACGTCGATGGCGTTGATGTCGTCCGGTTTGCGGTCCGGGGTGGGCCGGTCGCCGTCGAGGTCCCAGCGCAGGCGCAGGGAGGTGCCCGCGCAGTAGGAGCGGGTGGGGGTGAGCGCGGGGTCGGTCGTGGTCCAGCGCAGGGTCTCCAGCCAGGCGCGGGCATCGCCGCCGGGAGGCGCGTGGAGGATGTCCCACTGGGGGTCGGAGTACCAGCCGACGACGGCGTAGCCGAGGAGGGAGGGTTCGGTGAGGCCAGTGAGCGGGTCGTGCAGGGAGAAGACGTTCTCGTTGTAGGGCTGGAAGGCGGAGAACGTGGGCAGCCCGGGGCCGACGGCGGTGAGGAACGGCGCCTCGGACACCCGTCCGTCGAAGGGCTCGGCGGTGATGGAGACGGCGCGGCCGATCCAGGCGGGCACCAGTGAGGGCGCCGTGGGGTCGAGGAAGGCGGAGGTGCCCTCGTCGTCGTCGAGGAAGTCGCTGTCGACGACCCAGCCGACGGCGGTGGGGGTCCGACCGGGTGCGTCGGCGGGGCGGCTGTAGCGGACGACCAGCCAGCGGTTGGGGACATGGCGGAAGCCGACCCGGCCGGCGGGTCCGTCCTGTTCTCCGCGCCGCAGTGCGTCGGGGAGCTGCCAGTGCACATGGGCGCCGAGGGCGGGTTTGTCGGAGGAGGCGCTGCCGAAGGGGTCGGGTTCGGGCTGTTCCCGCTGGTCGAGCCGTTCGAAGTCGGGGTACCAGCGGCGGAAGGGCTCGTTGGCGCGTACGCGTTTGTTCACCAGCAGCGTGTCCACCTGCACGGGAACGATCAGGGAGTTCGAGGAGGCGGGAGAGTCCATCTCGTACGGGTTCCTAACGTCGGCCGGGGGTGAAGGAGATCCGCTGCGGGGCGTTGACGAGTTCCACGGCGAGCGCCCCGGGCGACAGGTCCTGGCCGTCGGGGAGTTCGCCGAGGTCCCGCAGGGCGGCGGCCAGGGCGGGGACCAGCGGGTCGGGGCCCGCGGTGACGCTCAGGATCTCGGGGACGGAGCCGCCGTGGGAGGTCCGCAGAAAGCGGGTGATGTCGCCGTCGGCGGGGAAGGAGGCTTCCTCGCCGAGGGAATCGCCGACCGGTGGGGTGAGCCGGCGCAGTCCGATGCGGTCCGACTCGTCCACGCCGAAGTGGATCCCGGCGTGGGGCTCGCGGAACACGACCTCGTCGGGCACCCCGTCGATGAGGCAGAAGAGCAGATCGGGGCCGATGGTCCTGCGGTGGACGATATCGAGCAGCCCGGCCCCGGTGCCGAGGGGTTCGACGACGACCTCGGGCCAGCCGCGGACCAGCGCGGAACGCATCAGGAGGCCGGAGAGCGGGCGGGGGGCGTCGAGGGTGTCGTACGCCAGGCGGTTGACCACCTCGTCGAGGGTGGTGCCGATGCCGGTGCTGAGGACGCCGTCCCGCAGTGCGGCGCACCACCAGGGGTCGACATGGAAGAACCGCAGGCTCTCCGCGGGCAGCATCCGGGCGTCGGGCACCAGGTGGTGCAGGGGTGTCCGGGCGATCAGGGTCACCTGGTCGACGGTGTCGCGCAGTTCGGCGAGGGGCCGGTCGAGGGCCCGGAGCAGCGCGTCGTTCAGGGGCCCGGCGCGGAGTGCTCCGTTCCGTAGTTCGGTGGGCGAGGGGGGTCTGGGCACTCCCCCGCCCTGGCGGCGGGGCCTCCCCGCGGTGGCGGTTCCGGTGGTGCGTGCGGCCCGGTGGAGCCGTTCGCCGAGTCCGTCCTCGATCAGCCGGTGGAAGCGGTCGCGGGCCGGGTGGGCGCTGTCCGCGGCGAGCGAGACGGCGGTACGGGAGTGTGCCAGGGCCCGGGCCGCGATCCGGCGGGTCCGGGACCGGAACGAGGCCAGCGCGCTCGCCAGGGTGTCGTCGGCCAGGGTGAGGGACCGCCCGAGAGTGAAGGCCGACGCGTAGCCGACGTCGAGGACTCCGCTGTCGGTGAGGTAGATCAGGGCTTCGTCGGCGTGGCGCAGCGGGGTGTCGCCGATGCCGGGCGGCTGCCGGGGGACGACGGGGGTGAGCGGTCCCCGGTACCAGGCGAAGGTGCGCTCCCCCGAGGGCAGGACATGGCCGACGGGGGCGTAGCCCTGGGCGAGCCGGTCGGCGGCGGGGCCCTGCGCGGGCCGTTCGCCGGTGAGCCGGAGTCCGAGTCCCGCCGGGTCCTCGGCGAGTGCGCGGATGAGGGCGGCGAAGTGACCGCCCGCGTCGGGGACCGCCTCGAAGGACCAGGCGACGAGGGACACCATCCGGACGGTGTCCTGGGTGGGGCGGGCGCCGTCGAGATGGTCGGCGAAACCTTCGAGGGCGACGAGATGGGCGGCGTACCGTCCGGCGGTACGGGGGAAGCGGTTGGCCACGACGACGCCGTAGTCCCCGGTCTCCAGGATCTCCCCGGCGGGTCCCAGCACCCGGGCGGCCTGCCGGTCGCGGACCCTGCGCAGATGGCAGAGGTGGCGCAGTTCCTGCTTGCGCGGAATGAGGGCGGCGTAGACGTCGGCGGGGATGTCGACGGTGGCGCACTCGCTGTCGAGCAGTTCCTCCGGGACGCGGTTGATCTCGGGGGTGAGGACGGTGGGGTCGGTGTTCCGGACCACCTCGCGTACGGTCCGGGTGCGGGTGGTGGCCTGGGCCTTGGGGTCGTCGGGGAGTTCCTCCTCGGCGAAGAGCAGCAGCGCCAGCCAGGGCAGGGTGAGGTCGTCCGGGTCGGGGCTGCGTTCCCACGGCAGGATCAGCCGGTTGAGGGTGATGTGCGGCAGGACGTACTCGAAGGCACCGGACGCACCGGGCGCGGGGTGCAGGGCGTGGACGAAGGAGGCGTCCAGGGTGAACTGCGGGGCCCGGATCTCGAAGTCCTTCTGGACGGGAAGCAGGACGTCGTCGACTCCGGGGCCCTCGACGGTGTGTTCGAGGGCGGCGGTGTAGAGCCCGGCGGGGGCGGGGGCGATGTGGTCGTCGTGGAAGTGGACGGTGAACCGGGGGGTCTGTTCGGCGGTGGTCCCGTTCATGGCAGCTCCCGTGGCGCGCGTCAGATCGTCAGCGGTTCGGCGGTGAAGGTGCTCGCGGCACGGGCGGCGAAGCCGTCCAGGGCGTCGTGGTGGCCGGGAGGGGCGAGCCCGAGGGCCGTCAGCTCCGTGTGGAGGGCGTTCCGGGCGGGGACCGTGGTCGTGGCGACGGTGCCGGCGATGGTCGCGATGGGGGTGGGTGTGCCCCCCTGCCAGCGCTCGGGCACGGGCCCGGTGGGCGGGTCGGCGGGGGTGACGGGCAGGGCGTCGCTGGGCGCCAGGTCCTCGTGGCCCAGCGAGACGTCCGTCATCTCGCCGGGGGTGGGCCCGTCCTGGGGCGGCGGTACGACGACGGTGAGCCCGAGGAGCTGACCGGGGACGAGGGACTCGTGGGTGTGTGACTCCTCGGGCTCACCCGCGCCCCACAGCGCCTTCGGTACCGCGGAGGTGTCCTCCGTGATGATCCAGCCGCGGGCGTGGGGGTCGAAGGGACGGTCGTCCAGGGTGACGGTCAGGGTGTGCAGGGAGTCGACCCCGGTGACGTCCATGGGCCGGATGTCGAGGGGCTTGCCGTCGACGGTCTTCGTCCCGGCGGTGGCCTGCGACGCGGGGACGGCGGTGGTGGTGGAGAAGGAGAAGCCGTCGGCGGAGACGACCCAGCGTTCGTCCCCGGCGGCCAGGCGGCGGGCGCGGACGGACTCCTCTTCGGGGAGGATGCCGCTGAGCGGGGTGATACGCAGCATCTGGTCCCGGGCGGGCAGTTGTTCCCGGAACTCGTCCCAGGAGACCGGGGGCGGGGACTTCCGGGCGCTCGCGCCGAAGGAGACGTCGAAGTCGATGCACCAGAGGTGGACGGTGGCGATGCCGCCGACGCGCGGGCCCCACAGGTCGAGGTCGACGCCGACCTCACCGCGGACGGTGAAGAGCCACAGGTCCACCGAGAAGCCGATGCGGACGCCGATGCCGAGCCGGAAGTAGAACGGCTTCCACTGGATCAGGGCGTCCAGCCGGGCGGTGAGCCAGGCGTCCACGATGCCCGAGTGGAAGGCGACCTCCAGCCGTCCGCCCGCCATCAGCGCGGAGGGGGTGAGGGCGCAGTACGCCTCTCCCCGGACGGTGACGACGTCGGAGATGCCCCAGCTGAAGCCGAGCCTGGGGACGACGGGGTAGTGCGCGGGCGGGTCGAAGTCTTGGTGGTAGCCGCCGAGGCTGAAGACGAAGTCCCCGGCGTGGGGACCGGAGAACCAGGTGCGGTAGGCGAGTCCGCCGGTGAGGCGGCAGTCCGGGTCGAGGACGAAGGACTCGGGGGTGAGTTCGGCGGCGAGCGCGAGCATGCCGTCGCGCGAGGTGTAGAGGGCCTGGAGCGCGAGCTGGATCCGGGCGAAGACGGGGCCGCTGCCGCGTCCGAGGGGGAAGGAGGCGGTGGCGAGCCCGAGAACGGCGACGGTGAAGTCGTCGCCGAACTCCACCAGGGCGAGGGCCTGGGCGTCGACCATCCGGAACACGGTGAAGTCGATACCGAGGGCGAACCAGATCCGCCCGGATTCGGGAGTGATCCAGGGAGGTCTCCCGCCGGTGCCGTCGAGCAGGGAGTCCAGGACCTCCAGCGGGGGCCTGGCCTCGCCGCCCTGGGCGAGTTCGGCGACGAACGGGAAGTACGGGGTGTCGGCGGGGGCGGGCACCCGTACGGAGCTGTTGTAGCCGAACCCGGCCGCGATGCCGCGCACCTGGAACGGGGGCGGGCCGAGGCCGGAGCGCCCGCCGAGCACCCCGTAGAGGAAGAGGGAGGGGAAGCCGCCCTCGGCGCGGGCGTAGGCGCCGAGGACCTTGATGCTGACGACCTTGGCCTCGATCACCGCCATGCCCGCGAAGAGCTGCTCGTAGGGCGGCTCGGACTGTTTGGCGAGGAAGGCTCCGGCGATCTTGACGGGGGGCCGGTCGTAGGCGAGCCCGAGACCGCTCAGAACGGGGGTGAACTTCCAGTCGCCGTCGCCGCGGTCGACGCGGACGGTGAAGCCGAGCCCGGAGGCGCCGAGTTCGATGCCCCCGGCGTCGAGGGTCGCGTCGACGGTGATCCTGACGGTGCCGTCGGCGTAGCCGAGGGAGATCTCGGAGATGCGCAGCGGGCCGAAGACGGCGTCGACGGGGAGGGATGCCTTGGCGGGCTCGGGGGCCTCGTCGTCCGCGGCGATGGCCGGGAGTCCCGGCGGCGTGGCGGGTACGGGCGCGAAGGGCGGCGGGACCGGGCCGGGGCCGGTGCCGGGCTTCCGGCGTCGCAGCGGATAGACCAGGCCGTAGTTCTTGGTGGTGAGGGCGATGCCGCCGGTGACGGCGACGGAGGCTCCGGCGGTCAGGTCGCGTGAGGGCAGTCCGAGGTCGACGCCCACGTTGCCCAGCAGTTCGTTGACGGCCTTCACCTTGCGGGTCTTCATCGGGGCGGAGAGATGGAACGCCTGGAGTCCGGCGAAGACGAGGTCGTCCTCCAGGGGGATGTGTTCGCCGACGGTGGGCAGGTCGGCGAGACCCGCCTCGTAGACGCCCTGGAGCAGGACGGTCCGCAGCCGCCGCCCGGTGCCGATGGCGGCCCGCTTCTGGGGCAGGGAGGCCCAGGCCAGCTGGACGTACTCGGTGCGCGCGCTGAGGACGACGGCGCGCTTGCGCTTCTCGTAGGCGAAGGCGACCTGGTGGAGCGAGGGCACCAGCGCGGGCGGGAGTTCGGCGGGGGCGGTACCGAGGGCGTCGGCGATGTCGTCCCAGGACAGGCCCTCGTCGGAGGACCAGTCGCCGATGATGGTGCCGCCGTCGTAGGTGGCGGTGAAGAGCATCTCCTTCTCCCCGCCGGCGAAGGGCAGGGACAGTGCGGCGGAGAGCTGGACGCCGACGGTGAGGACGAGATGCGGGGTGAGCCCCGGGTCCTCCTCGTCCTCCTCGTCCTCCTCGCCGTCGGAGTGCGGGGCAGGGCTCTTGGTGCTCTGTGCGGCGGATGCGTCGGGTGCGGCGGCGGCCTCGTCGTCCGACGACGGGAGGGTGAAGTCGAGGCTGACCCCGGTCACCGTCTGCGTGCCGTCGACGGTGAACGCCACGACCACGGGGCAGGGCCCGTCGACGAGGGTGAAGGAGAGCGTCCCTTCGACGGTCAGGTTCCCCCGGTCGGGGATGGATCCCCCGACGGTCAGATCCGACGACTGGAGCCAGGTCGCGAGCAGTTCGGGCACGCCTCCCAGCTCTCTGAGCCGGTCGAAGGGGATGCCGAAGTCGTCGTCCGAACCGGGAAAGAGATCAAGCAGTTCCTGGAGTGAGAGGGCCATGAGCTCCCCGAGTGTCGAGGTGGTGGTGAGGCCGGCCGGAATCATGGCACGGTCGGCGATCCCCTCGGCCGGGAAAACCAGACGGTAAGTCGCTAAACACGTCCTTCCGGCCAATCACGGGGCCCTTCCGACATCAGCCGGGATAGAGCGATTCCACACCTTCGCCCCGGGTCGGGGCCACCACCGTCCCGCGGCTTCCGCCCGGACGCACGGCGCTCAGGACGCGGCGGCGTCTCCTGGCACCGTACGGCGGCGGCCGGGACCGCCTATGTCAACGGCGACTTCGGCAAGCCGACTGCCCCATAAGGAGTTTGACGCGTTGTCATTCACCAGAACGTGAACCTCCGGTGCCGGTGCCGCGTACCGGCGGGCCCGTCACCGGCCGCATACGGCACCCCTCGGGCGCCCCGCGCGGGGGCCCGGATGCGCCCCGCGCGGGGCACGCACCCGGGACGGCCGACACCCCGGTTCTGATGCGCCGTCACCACCACGGCCCTCTCCCCCTGGACGGACGTTGTCCGGGGTCGCGTACGGGCGACCGCCCGGTGCGGGAAGCCCGCGCGGACACACCAGAGGCCGCCGTGCCCATCTCCGTACCACCGCCGGATCGCGCGGTCCCACCACGGAAGTACGGAACTCCACCCGGTGCGGGGGTTCCAGGACAGGGGCGCGCGGATGGCCGCCGGACACTCCGGTGGAACGCGCACCCCACGCCGTTGCCTTCGGCAGCCGCGCTCCGGCAATCGCGCGAACCGGCTGCCTCCGCGCTCCGCGGCGTGGGGCGTCGTCCGGCCGGTCAGACCCTGGTCGAGTCCTTCGCGCACGGCGACCCGGTCACGGGCTCCGGCGCGGCCGCGGGGCGGGGCACGGGGCCGCCCTCGCCGAGTCCGTACCGCTCGTGGAACCGGCGCAGGAAGCGGGGCGCGTACCAGGCCGAACGGCCCAGCAGGCGCATGGCGGCGGGGACCAGGACACCGCGTACGGCTACGGCGTCGATGAGGATGGCCAGCCCGCTGCCCAGCCCGAACATCTGCAGGAAGCTCAGTTCGGCCGTCCCGAAGGCGAAGAAGGACACGGCGAGCAGCAGGGCCGCCGCGGTGACGATGCGTCCCGTGTGCCCGAGGCCCTTGGCCACGGCGGACTCGTTGTCCTCGCCCAGATCGTGGAGTTCCTTGATCCGGCTGGTGACGAACACCTCGTAGTCCATCGAGAGACCGAAGGCGACGCAGAACATCAGCACGGTCATGGACACATTCATCGGCTGCGCCGTGAAACCGAGCAGGGAGGAGAGGTTTCCGTCCTCGAAGATCCAGGTCATGACGCCGAGGGTGGCGCCGAGGCTGATCAGATTGAGCAGCAGCGCACGCAGCGGCTGCACGACACTTCCGGTGAAGAGGAAGAGCAGGACGAAGGTGGTGAGGGCGACCAGGAGCACCGCGAGCGGGAGCCGATCGGCGATGGAGTCCTTGGAATCGACCAGTACGGCATCGACTCCGCCGACCAGCGCGCCGGATCCGTCGGGCGGGGAGACCGCCCTCACCTTCTCGACCAGGCGCTGGGCCTCGTCCGACTTCGGTGACAGGGCGCTCACCACATTGATCCGCTGGGCGTCGGGCCGGCCGAGGGCGGAGTTGGCCCGGCCGGCCGCCGCGGGCCGTCCGTCGGTGTAGTTTCCGGCGCTGGTCTCGACGCGGGCGACTCCCTCGAGTCCGGACAGCGCGACGGCGTAGGACTCCAGGGGGGCCTTTGCCAACGGTCGGTCGACGACCACGTGGAGGGCCGCTTCGTCGTTGCCGTTGAAGTTCTTCTCCAGTACCGACGCGACCTGGCGGCTCTCGGCGCCCTCGGGAAGCACGCGTTCGTCCGGTGTGCCGAAGGTGATGCCCAGCAGCGGGCTCGCCGCGAGGAGCAGCACCGCGAGTACGGGCAGCGCGGTCAGGGCGGGTCGGCGCATGACGGTGCGGGCCAGCCGTCCCCACACGCGCCCCCGGTTCTCGGAACGCCCCGGGTTCACCCACGGCAGCCGCCCGCTGTTGACCCGGTGCCCCAGGACGACGAACAGGGCCGGCATCACGAACAGGGTGCTGACGGCGGCGATGGCGACGACACCGATCCCGGCGTATCCGAACGAGCGCAGGAAGTACTGGGGGAACACCAGGAGTGCCCCGAGCGCGGCGGCCACGGTGGCCGCGGAGAAGGCGACCGTGCGGCCCGCGGTGCCCACCGTCCGCCGGACGGCGTCCTCGACGGTCTCCCCGGCCGCGAGCTGCTCCCGGAACCGGCTGACCATCAGCAGGGCGTAGTCGATACCGAGGCCGAGGCCCAGTGCGGTGGTCAGGTTGATCGAGAAGACCGAGACGTCGGTGACGCTGCCGAGCACGAACAGCTCGGCGAACGTGCCCATGACGGCGATCAGTCCGATCACCAGCGGCAGCAGCGCCGCGACCATGCTGCCGAAGACGAGGAGCAGGAGTACGAGGGTCAGGGGCACGGCGATGGCCTCGGCCAGGATGAGGTCGTCGCCCACCTGGGTTCCCATCTCGTCGCCCACCGCGGCGGCGCCGCCCGCCCGGACCGTCAGGACGTCTCCGTACGTTCCCGTATAGGTGTCGAGGATGGTCTTGGCGTTCTCGCCCTGCTCCGTTTCGTCGCCCTTCACATGGGCGAGCACCAGCGCTTCGCGGCCGTCCTCGGAGCGGAGATCGGGGTTTTCCGCGTCCCAGTACGAGATCACGTTCTCCAGTTGCCGCTCCTTCTTGAGGTCGGCCACCAGGGCCCGGCCGTTCCGCTCGGCGTCCGGGGCGTCGACCCGGCCCTCGGGGGCACGGACCAGCAGGACGAGGTTGGTCTCCCCGCCGAACTTCTCGTCGATGACCTTCCCCGCCCTGGCGGACTGCGAGGCCGGGTCCTCATAGCCGCCTTCCAGCAGCTTGCCGAACGCGCCGGTGCCGGCGACGCCCATCAGGGCCACAGCCACGACGGCGATGACGAGTATCAGCCGGGGCCGGCGAATCACCAGTTCGGCTATGCGTTCAAACACGCGTGATCTCCCTTGTGCACACGGATGGTGAGAGCCCGGCGGACGGGATGGGCCAGGTGGAGTCGGGCAAGGGCGGAAGCGGGCGCGGGTGGTGGCTCCGCGGAACCCCTCCACCGCGTCGGAGGCAGACGCGCTGTCGCTTTCCTCGCCGCCGCTTTCGACGCTAGCGGGGGACCAGAAAATTTGGCAGTGTTAAATTTTTCTCACAGTCCACAACTTTCTGATGACTCTCCAGAAGCTGCCGTCGTAGGGTCGCCGTATGCCTGCGGAAGAACAGGTGACGGCCCGGCGCTCCCTGCGCGAGCGACGCCGGGCGGCCGCCACTCAAGAGATCCTGAACGCCGCCGAGCGCCATATCGTCGAGAGCGGTCCGGCCGCCCTGTCCCTGCGGGCGATCGCCCGGGACCTCGGGATGACCGTCCAGGCGCTGTACCACTACTTTCCGAGCTGGTCCGATCTCGTCACAGCGCTCATCACCAAGGCGTACGACGACCTGGCCGACGCCGTGCAGGCCGCCGTCGACACGGCGGCGGCCCCGGCCCCGGACCCGTCGCGTGTCCTGGTCGCGATCGAGGAGTACCGCCGATGGGCCGTCACCCACCCCGAGCGGTTCCAACTCATCTACGGAACGCCGCTGCGGAAGTACGCGGCACCCGCCAACGGGCCGACCACCCAGGCGATGATCCGGATGAGCGCGATCTTCCAGCGGGAGATGTTCGACGGGTTCACCACCGCTCAGCTGGAAGCAGCGGACGCCTCCGCTCTCTCACCCTCGCTGCGGAGCCATCTGGAACAGCTGCCGCCGCACGGTCTGGGAGCGCTGCCGCCGCCCGCCGCGGCTCTCCTCCTGAGTGCGTGGGGGCATATGCACGGTCTCGTCGTCCTGGAAGTGTTCGGGCACACCTCCTTTCTCGGCGGGCACCAGGCCGAGCTCTTCCGCATCGGGGTACGGAATCTGGTGAAGGACGTCCACAGCCGGATTCCCGACGCCGACCAGGTGTGACGGCCAGGAGCCCCTCGTCTCCCAGAGTGCCCTGGCGGGTGAAGGGCCTCCGCCGCCGACCCGGCCGCGCCGCCGACACCCGGCCTTTCGCTCGACCCGCTCGGGGATCACGGTCCGAATACCCGCCCACGCAGGGCCGGACCTCCCGTGACGAGCACACCAGGTCCACGACAGCCGAGGGAGCGTCACGACCCTTCTGCGCGACGGACCTTCTCCCCGCGCCCACCCGGTGGAGCGTCACCGTCCACTGATTGATGGTCCGTCATCCGAGCCCGTGGGGATGCCGGCCCGTCCGCTACCGGGAAGGCCCTCCGCGCTCCTCGTCAAGCGCGCCGCGCAGTTCGACCGCCCGTTCGGCCAGCCAGTCGAGGTAGGGCTCGGGCGTTTCCTCCGCCGGGCTGCCGAACCAGAGATCAGCGGAGTGCTGCAACGTGCGGGCTGCCCAATCCGGTCGTTCGGCCAGAACTCTCTCGACACAGTCGACGACGTCGGAGGCCCACCAGGCGGCGTTGCGGACCCTGATCCTGAATACTTCCAGGGCTTCGTCGTCGGGTGTTGTGCGCCAGAGGTCGTCGCAGAGTTCGCTGAAGAAGAGGGCCGGGTTCTGCTCCCGCCATTGATGATCCTGTTCGATCTCCCGGAGAATGCGCCAGCCGAGTTCACTGCTCTCGCTCATCTGCGACCTCTCTCCCATCGCCGGCCAAGCGCTGTGGATGAACCGTCCCTGGTGTGCCGGCTTGCCCGGCAGGATGCGAACCCCCGGTGCCGATCGGAGTTCCCCGGTCGGCAGGAGGAGGAGCCCGGACGCGTCGGTGCCCTGAGGGTGAGGCGGTCGACGGGTCCAGACCATGTCCCCGGCGGCACCCCGCAGACACCGCTGGGCCCACTGGTCCCCACGAGCAACCGAAAGGCGGTACCCGATACCTCCGATACCGCCTGCGACCTGCGAAAACGCTGGTCGGGACGACAGGATTTGAACCTGCGACCCCTTGACCCCCAGTCAAGTGCGCTACCAAGCTGCGCCACGTCCCGATGCCCGTCTGACCTGGGGTTTCCCCGGGCCGAACGCGCATGAGAACAATACCGCACTCCGAGCGATGGTCACGAACCGCTTTCCGGGCGCGGCCCTCACGGCGGGAGAGTCCGGCCCCGGCCGTGGGAACGGCGGCCGGGGTCGGAGAAGAGGCGGCGCGGAAGGGCTTCAGGCGGGTCGCTCCGCGAGGTCGGGATGCGCGGTCAGGAGCTTGCGCGGAGCCGCCTGGCGCCAGGAGTCGAGGAGGATCGCGAGGAGTTCCTCGTCGTCCTCCACAGCGGAGAGCCTCACTCTCAGCCAGTCGTAGTTGTCGTCGTGGCCGGCGCGCAGAAAGAACTTCTCCGGCTCGGCTGCGATCAGCTCGGCACGCTCCTCCTTGGGGCACTTCACCCCCATGACCCGGTCCTCGTCGTCGAGGGAGGCGAAGATACGCCCACCGTCCACACGGAACGTGGGCATGCCCCAGGCGAGCTTCTCCAGGGCGCCGGGCAGCGAGAGCGAGAGTCTGCGGACATCATCGGCGGTGACCATGGGAACGACGGTACGGCGTGGCACTGACACTCGCCCTCGATCCGCCGGAGGAGGGCGCCCTCCTCCTGTGCCGGTAGGGCCTGACTGCCCCGCCGGGACGCCGGGACGGCCCGGCCCCGCACGGGGAACGGGGCCGGTGGCACGGTGCGGTCAGATCGTGCCGTCCTCCCGGCGGTGGATCCGCTCGACCAGTTCCCCCGCCATCGACTTGATGGTCTCCAGGCCCGCCCTGCCCCACGGCCGGGGCTCCGTGTCGACGACGCAGATGGTGCCGAGCGCGATGCCCGTACGGTCGATGAGCGGCGCCCCGAGATAGGAACGGACGCCGATCTCGTCGACGACCGGATTCCCCGCGAAGCGCGGATAGTCGCAGACGTCCTCCAGCACCAGCGCCTTGCGCCGCACGATCACATGCGGGCAGAACCCCCGGTCACGGGTCAGGACCCGGTTGTCCGAGCCGCGTCCCGCCGCCGCGGCGGCCGCCGAGGTGCTCAGATCGCTGCCGCTGTGCGTACCGGCCGGAGTGTGCAGTCCGGCGAAGAACTGGCGGTTCTCGTCGATGAAGTTGACCATGCCGTACGGAGCGCGGGTCGCCCGGGCGATCCGCTGCGCGAACTCGTCGAAGAGGGGGTCCGGGCGGTCTCCGAAGCCGAGTTCCCGCAGCCGTCTTACCCGCTCCGGCGCCTCCCGGTCGACAGGGGTCAGCAGCAGCGTGCCGGACGGCCCGTACCTCATAGGACGCTCCTCAACTGGGCGCCGGAGCCGGGGCCGCGGCGGTGAGCAGATGCTGGACGAGGGTGACCAGGGTCCGGATGCCGGAGCTGGCGACCCGGGCGTCGCACAGCACCACCGGCACCTCGGGCCTGAGGTCTATGGCCGCCCGGACCTCCTCCGGCTCGTAGCGGTAGGCGCCGTCGAACTCATTGACCGCGACGGCGAATCCGATGCCCCGCCCTTCGAAGAAGTCCACGGCGGAGAAGGAGTCCTCCAGACGCCGGGTGTCGGCGAGAACGATCGCGCCGAGAGCACCCGCGCACAGTTCGTCCCACAGGAACCAGAAGCGCTCCTGTCCCGGGGTGCCGAAGAGATAGAGGACATGGTGTTCGCCCAGGGTGATCCGGCCGAAGTCCATGGCGACCGTGGTGGTCGACTTGTACTCGACGCCCTCCAGCCGGTCCGTTCCCGCACCGGCCCGGGTCAGCAGCTCCTCGGTGCTCAGCGGCTCGATCTCACTGACGGCCCCCACGAAGGTGGTCTTGCCCACGCCGAAGCCCCCGGCGATGAGGATCTTCAGCGCCGTGGGGAAGGGGTCGGCCCGTAAGGCGGAGCCGTTCGCCACCGTGCTGCGCGCCGGGACGCGGTCGGCCACGGAGCCCGCGGACACGGCGGTACCGGTCACCGGGGTGCTCACCAGCAGGCCGTTGTCCACCGGAACGCCCCCCGCCGAGCCGTCCACGGGGGCACTCCCCGCGGCGCCGTTCACACGGGAGACGTCGTCCGCGCCGTCTTCAGAGCCGTCGTCGTAGGCCATCGAGCACTGCCTCCAGCAGAGAGCGATCGGTCGGAGTGTCAGGGGGTCGGGGAGCGCGCGCCGTGATCGCGCCGCAGTCCAGGAGGTCGGCGAGCAGCACCTTGGTGACCTGGGCGGGGAGCCTCAGATGCGCCGACAGCTCGGCGACCGAGGTCGGCCCCGGGCAGAGTGCCAGCGCGTGCGCGTGCTCGGGTCCGAGCGGTGTCCGGGGCGTGCTTCCGGTGGCCATCACCAGGGAGAGCAGATCCAGTTCCGCCGTGGGGCGGGTCCGGCCGCCGCTGACCGTGTAGGGGCGGATCAGCCGACCCGCCGCCTCGTCGAGCAACGGCCGGTCGAGGGAGGCCGGAAGGGTCACGGTCCGGCGACGCCCGCCGCCCCGGTCCCCAGCCTGGCCGGGGTGGACAGATACGGCCGTACGCTCTTGACCAGCATCGCCATCTCGTAGCCGAGTACGGAGGCGTCCGCTTCCCGGCCCGCGAGCACGGCGAGACAGGTGCCGGATCCGGCGGTGGAGACGAACAGCAGGGTGGTGTCCAGTTCGACGACGACCTGGCGTACCTCCCCGCCGTCGCCGAAGCGCGCTCCGGCGCTGCGGCCGAGGGAGTACAGCCCGGAGGCCAGTGCCGCCATATGGTCGGCGGCGTCGGGCTCCAGGCCGTGGACGGATTTCACCAGGCCGTCGGAGGAGAGCAGTACCGCGTTCCGGGTGTACGGCACACGCTGGACCAGACCGCTGAGCAGCCAGTCGAGGTCCGGGACATGACCGTTCGGGGTATCGCTCGCCATGGGGTGTTTACTCCTCGGTGGTGTTGTCGTGGCGGTGCGGTTCGGGTTGCGGACCGGGGGCCTCCCGGCGCGGCTGGGCGGCCTCGGCCAGGCCGATGCCCCGCTGGAAGGCGGCCATCAGACCGGGGTCGTGAGCGGTGTACTCGTCGGGGCTCCGGGGCCCCGGCCGTTCCCTGAGCTGCGGAACGATATGTTCCTGGCTGCGTCGCCTGGGGAGTTGGGGCCGGCCCGCCTGGCCTCGTACGGCTCCGGTGGGTGCCTGCGGTGGCCCTGGGTGCCCGGTGGGACGGCTCTCCGGTTGCGGCGGCCTGGTGGCGCCGGGGCCGGTGGGCGCGGGGTGAACGGGACCGGTGGGCGCGGGGTGGGCGCGGTCGGTGTGTTCGGCGCGTACGGGCAGCGGGCCCGGGGCCGCGGTGGTGCTGTGGGTGGTGTGCTGGGTGTGGGGGATGTGCTGACTCTGCGGGGTGTGGGGGGTGCCCGGGTTGTGGGCTGTCCGCCGGGGCCCGGGGTGCTGGGCCGGCGGCGGGGGCGGAGACGGCGGCTGATACCGCCGGGGTTTCGGCTGCGGCGCGGGTGCCTTGGTGTGGGCCGGGGGCGCGAGGGGCGTCTGCCCGATCGAGGTCCGCGCCCTGCGGGTACGGCCGGAGGCGGGCGTGATGTCCTGCTGGAATCCGCCCGTTTCGGTGCCGAGCAGTGTCTGCGGCAGTACGAGGATGGCCTGGACACCGCCGTAGATGTTCGACTGGAGCCGGACCGCGATGCCGTGTCTGCGGGCGAGCGCCGAGACGACGAAGAGTCCGATGCGGCCGTCCTGGAGCATTTGGGCGACATTGACCTGGTCGGGGTCGGCGAGCAGGGCGTTCATCCGGGTCTGTTCGCCGAGGGGCATCCCGAGCCCTCGGTCCTCGACCTCGACGGCGAGCCCGGCCGTGACGTGCTGGGCGCGCAGCAGCACCTGGGTGTGCGGGGCGGAGAACAGGGTGGCGTTCTCGACGAGTTCCGCGAGCAGATGGATCACATCGGCGACGGCGTGGCCGCGCAGGGTACCGGCGATGGGCGGTACGAGTTTGACCCGGGGGTACTGCTCGACCTCGGCGATCGCCGAGCGCAGCACCTCGGTCATGCTGACCGGGTTGGACCACTGCCGCCGGGAGACCGCGCCGCCGAGCACGGCGAGGTTCTCGGCGTGGCGGCGGATACGGGTGGCGAGATGGTCCACATGGAAGAGGCCCTTGAGCAGGTCGGGGTCCTCGACCTGGTTCTCCAGTTCGTCGAGGAGCTGGATCTCGCGGTGGACCAGCGACTGGAGCCGCCGGGCCAGATTGACGAAGACCTCGACCTTCTGCTCGTCGCCGGCCGCGCTGGAGAGCTGTGACGCCGTGACGACGGCGGTGACC
This sequence comes from Streptomyces sp. NPDC051018, assembly GCF_044456085.1. Lineage (NCBI taxonomy): Bacteria > Bacillati > Actinomycetota > Actinomycetes > Kitasatosporales > Streptomycetaceae > Streptomyces > Streptomyces sp. NPDC051018. Next base: position 143,188 of record NZ_JBITFN010000002.1, on the reverse strand, counting down.
GCCGATTCGTGCGAGCGCCCCAGCTCCTGGGCCAGCAGGTCGAATTCGTCTCCGTCCGGTGCAGCCGTGAACGGTGTACGCGCGATGGGCGGTCCCTCGCCGCGCCGGAGCCGTTCGACCGTGGCGAGCAGCTCCGCCCGGTCCCGTTCGCTGGCACGGCGGAGGGCCCCGCACCGGTTGAGGACCGAGGTGGCGAGCCGGTCCGCGCCCATCGCCGCGGCGGCGACGGCCGCCACGCCCAGCGCCGCCGACCCGGTGAGCACGGCCCACAGAGCCGCGGTCGGCCGGGGAGCCGTCTCCCGTACGGTGAAGATCACCGCGGCGGCACCGCTGAGCGCGATGACCAGGGTGGGCAGGACGGCCGCGCGCAGCAGCTGTGGACGTAAACGTGGGTCCGGCGGCGGCACGGGGCACGGTCTGCCCGCCGGTGCGGTGGGGCGGGTGCCCGGCCGGCCGTGCCGCCCGCCCTCACGACGGTTGGGCCGTGGGGCGGGTGGGCGTAGGTGAGACATCTGCGTCCTTGGTACGGGGTGTCCCCGGGTTCGGCGTACGGCGTATGACGTACGGCGTTCAGCGCGTGCGAGTCGGTCCCGGGCCCGGCCCCGCGCCTCGACGTCGGTTCGGCGCCGGGGAGATGAGCCCGTTGTTGATCACTGGCCACACACGGTAGTCGCCGGAAAGGTACGTGCGTCGGGCAGTTGACAAACTTGCCCGCCATTCGTCCCGCTCTGGTATGAGGCTTCGCACTGGAGCGCGAAACACCGGGTTACCGCCGGGTACATGCACATCGCATCGGAAGATGTACGCGATCGGGGGAAGGGCGGCCCGAATGGCCGGAACCGGGGGCCACGGACGGTAGGGCGGGGTGCCCGCCCCGCGCTGTGCGAGGTGCCGGTCCCGTCGTGGGGCGCCGCCCCGCCATGGGCAGTCCGTGCGCCGGAACGCCCGGCGGGGGCACGCTCCCCACCTACGCCAGTACCGCCCGGTTCCAGGGCGCTGAAACCAGCGTGAAACCGTGCTGAATGGGCCCTGCCGCACTCTGCGAGGCATGACGACGACTTCTCCCTCTCCGGCCATCTCGGCCGAGGGACTGCGTAAGGCCTACGGGGACAAGACCGTCCTCGACGGCATCGATCTCCATATCCCCGCCGGGTCCGTGTTCGCGCTCCTCGGCCCGAACGGCGCCGGCAAGACCACCGCCGTGAAGATCCTCTCGACGCTCATCGGCGCCGACGCCGGCGAACTGCGCGTCGGCGGCCACGATCCGGCGGCCGACCCTCAGGCCGTGCGGGCCGAGATCGGGGTCACCGGGCAGTTCTCCGCGGTCGACGGGCTGATCACCGGCGCGGAGAACATGCTGCTCATGGCCGATCTGCACCACCTGCCCAAGCGCGAGGGGCGGCGGGCCGCCGCCGAACTGCTGGAGCGCTTCGACCTGTCGGCCGCGGCCGACAGGCCCGCCGTCACCTACTCCGGCGGTATGAAGCGCCGGCTCGACCTCGCCATGACGCTGGTCGGCGACCCGCGGATCATCTTCCTCGACGAGCCCACCACCGGCCTCGACCCGCGCAGCCGCCACAATATGTGGGGCATCATCCGCGAACTGGTCACCGGCGGTGTGACCGTCTTCCTCACCACCCAGTACCTGGAGGAGGCCGACCAGCTCGCCGACCGCATCGCCGTGCTCGACGACGGCACGATCGCCGCCGAGGGCAGCGCCGGGGAACTGAAACGGCTCATCCCCGGCGGACATGTACGGCTGCGGTTCTCCGACCCGGTCGCCTACCGGTCGGCCGCCGCCGCCCTGCGCGAGGCCGTCCCGGACGACGAGGCGCTGCTGCTGGAGATTCCGAGCGACGGCAGCCAGCGCGAGCTGCGCTCCATCCTCGACTGGCTGGACTCGGCCGGAGTCGAGGCGGACGAACTGACCGTACACACGCCCGACCTCGACGATGTGTTCTTCGCCCTCACCGGCGGCGCCGGCCGGTCCGCCGCGAAGGACGGAGCCGTCCGATGAGCTCCCTCTCCCTCGCCGTACGCGACTCCGCCACCATGCTCCGCCGCAATCTGCTGCACACCCGTCGCTATCCCTCGCTCACCCTGAACCTCCTGCTGACGCCGATCGTCCTGCTGCTGCTCTTCGTCTACGTCTTCGGCGATGTGATGAGCGCGGGCATCGGCGGGGGCGGTGCCGACCGCTCCGCGTACATCGCCTATCTCGTCCCCGGCATCCTGCTGATGACCATCGGCGGCACCCCGGCCGGGACCGCCGTTTCAACCGCCATGGACATGACCGAGGGCATCATCGCCCGCTTCCGTACGATGGCGATCCACCGGGGGTCGGTGCTGATCGGGCGCGTGGTCGGCAGTGTGCTCCAGGCCGTCGTCAGCGTGGTCCTCGTCGGTGCCGTCGCCGTGGCCATCGGCTTCCGGTCCGCCGACGCCACGGCCGTGGAGTGGCTGGCCGCGCTCGGGCTGCTCGTCCTGGTCGCCACGGCGTTCACCTGGATCGCGGTCGGCATCGGAATGGCCAGCCCCACTGTCGAGGCCGCCAGCAACAACGCGATGCCGATGATCGTCCTCCCGCTTCTGTCGAGCGCCTTCGTCCCGGTCGACGCGATGCCGGGATGGTTCCAGCCGTTCGCCGAGTACCAGCCGTTCACGCCCGCCATCGAGACGCTGCGCGGGCTGCTGCTCGGCAGCGAGATCGGCGACAACGGGTGGATCACGGTCCTGTGGTGCCTGGGCCTGGCCGCGCTCGGCTACCGCTGGTCGGCATCGCTGTTCAACCGCGACCCGAGATGAGCGCGCGGGCCGCCGCCCGCAACTCGTCCCGCCCCAGGGCGGCGTACTCCGACACCGCGTCGGCGAACGCCGCCCCGTCGGCGTCCGAGGCCGCCCGGCGGGCGCGGGCCGCCGACATCGTCGGATGGAACTCGCGCAGCACCCGCAGCCGTTCCGCGAGCGCGATCAGCCGTACGGCGGAGGTGTCGCCGGACGCGAGCCCCGCCATACCGAGTGCGTGCAGCACCGTCCCGTACACCGGCAGCTCCACGGGCGTACCGTCCGGGCCCGAGAGCAGCGTCCGCAGCCCCTGCCGCAGCCGGCCGACCGGCTCCGCGACGAGGTCGAGACGGCCGGCGTACGCGTGCGCCGTCACCGCCGCCGACTGGATCTCCAGCGCCCACGGGTCGATCCAGGGGTCGCCGCCCTGCATCGGCCCGGACTCGGGCAGCCGCTCCATGGCGCGGCGCCACAGGCCGAGCCCGGCCTCCGTCAGTCCGCGCGCGAGCGCGATCTCGGCGCGCCCGCCGAGATCGGGGCTGTAGAAGACGTCCTGCTGCGGGGCGTCGTCGCCCTCCACCTGCCGCAGCCAGAACTCGGCCTCGTCGGGGTCGCCACGCTGGAGGCAGGCGAGGACGAGGCCCGAGTGGATACCGATGTAGTCGTTCTCGTCGCGGAATCCCGGCAGCAGCGCGAGCGCGGCCCTGAGACTGCCGTACGCGCCCTCGCCCTGACCCGTCTTCAGATACAGCTCGCTCAGCCGGGAGTGGCCCAGGAGCTTCAGGAACAGGTTGTCGACCGACTCCAGTACGGCGTTCATCCGCCGGGCCGAGGCGAGCGCGCGGTCGATGTCGTGCTCGTTCTCCCAGACGTATGTGCCGACGCACTCGGCGACGGCGGCGACCAGCGGCTGCTCACTCCCGCAGAGCCGCCGCAGCACCTCGTAGTCCGGGGGCCGCATCCCGGGGACCGCGCTCAGCACCACGGCGGTCGCGCGCAGCAGAGTGTCCGGCGGGGCCGGGGGCAGCCGGCGCAGGGTGACGAACTGCCGTACGACGGGCGCGGCGTAGCCCGTGAACACACTGGGCATGCACAACACCGCGGCGGCGCGGGCTACTTCGACGAACTCCGGTTCGGGGTAGTAGTGCGACAGCGGAGGACCGGTCTCGGCGGCCAGGGCCATCAGACGGGGGAAGTTGGAGTCGGTCGCCCACAGCGCCGCGAGGACGGCGGTGACGGCGGCGGTGGAGGGGCCGTCCGTACGGGCCAGGGCGTGCCGCAGCGCCGCCACGAGGTTGTCCTGCTCGGCCGAGACCCGCTCCCAGGCGGCGAGGGGTTCCGGGCCGAGGAGCACATCCTGGTGCGCGAGTCCGAAGGCCCGTGCCCAGGCGAGGAACCCGCCGGTGGCCCGCTCCTGTCCGCCCTCCTCCGCGAGCCGGGCCGCGCTGAACTCCCGTACGGTCTCCAGCATCCGAAACCGCACGCCGGCGGGGGTCTCGGCGACGGTGAGCAGGGACTGGTCGGCCACCCGCTCCAGCAGTGGCAGCGCGTCCTCCCCCAGCATCCGTTCCGCCGTCTGTGCGGAGAAGCCGCCGGGAAGGACGGACAGGGTGCGCAGCGCCGCCCTGGCGTCCTCCGCGAGCAGGTTCCAGCTCCACTCCACGACCGCGTGCAGCGTGCGGTGGCGCTCCGGTGTGTCCCGTGCACCGCCGCGCAGCAGCGCGAACCGGTCGCCGAGGCGGCGGGCGATCTCCGCCACCGACAGCACCCGTACCCGGGCCGCGGCCAGCTCCACGGCGAGCGGCAGCCCGTCGAGGTGGCGGCAGAGCCCGGCCACCGCGTCCGGCGGCAGCTCCACACCCGGCCGGGCGGCCCGGGCCCGCTGGGTGAACAGCTCGACCGAGGTGTCGAGGCCCAGCTCCGGCAGCGCGTACACCGCCTCCGAGGTGAGGTCCAGCGGGGCCCGGCTGGTGGCGAGCACCCGCAGGTCCTCCGTGGAGGAGAGCAGGGCGTGTACGAGGTCGGCGACGCCCCGGACGACGTGCTCGCAGTTGTCCAGCACCAGCAGCGCGGGCCCGGAGCCGAGCGCACCGCGGATACCGGACACCGGGTCGGACGACGGGTGATGGCCGCTCACGGCTCCGTGCCGTCCCTCGCCCGCGCCGAGCGAGGAGGCGACCTCCGTGGCCACGTCCTCGTCGGCGGTGACACCCGCCAGCGGCACGAAGTACACCACGCGCTGTTCGGCCCGGCGGCTGACGGCGTGCGCGAGCCGGGTCTTGCCGAGGCCGCCGGGGCCGACGACGGTGACCGCGCGGGAGGCGCGCAGCAGCCGCTCCACCGCCGCGATGTCGCCGTCCCGGCCGAGGAGCGGGTTCGGTTCGTGCGGTACGCCGTGCCTGACCACCCGCGACCCACCGCTCAGCAGCTCCCGGTGTACGGCCCCGAGCCGCGCGCCCGGATCCGTGCCGAGTTCGTCGCGCAGCTCACGGCGGTACGCCTCGTACCTCGTCAGCGCGGCGGAAGGGCCGGCCGTCGCCGCCTCGGCGCGCAGGAGTTCGGCGAGCACCTCCTCGTCACGAGGACGCTCCGAGGCTGCCACGGCGAGCGGACCGGCCGCCTCCGCGTGCCGCCCGAGACGGGCGAGCGCGAGCGCCCGCGCACGGACGAGCGCCCCGCGGACAGGGGCGCGTTCGGTGCGCAGCGCGGCCAGGGGGTCGCCGGGGTCGCCCGCCCCGTCGGGAGTGCCCTCCCACAGCGCGAGCCCGGCCTCGGCCGCGGCCAGCGATCCCGCGTGGTCCCCGGCCCTGGCCCGGTCACCGGCGGCGGCCGCGTACAGCAGCAGGGCGGAGCTGTCGACCTGGTCCTCGGCGACCGTGAGCCGGTAGCCGGTCGGTGTGCTGACGAGGACGCCGGCGCCCAGCTGCGCCCGCGCCCTGGACACCAGGACCTGTACCGCCTTCCCGGGCCGCTCCGGCAGCTCGTCCGGCCACAGCCCCGCCACGAGCCGCTCGACGCTGCATCCCGTGCGCAGCTCACCCGCGAGCAGTGCGAGGAGGCCGCGGAGGCGGGGCGCGGTGACCTCCTGACCGCGATAGGCGACGCGCGGCAGCAGGGTCAGTTCGGTGGTCACCCCTGCAGGTTAGATGCTGTCCCGCCCTCTCCGGCGGGCGAGCGACGACGGTGGCGGCCTCCGGGGCAGGGGGCCGGGGAGGTGGCCCCGGTCCGGGCCCGGGATCCGGGAGGTGGCTCCATCCCGGGGTCCACGGCCCGGGGTGGTGCCGTGACCGCGGCCGGGGTGGTGCCGTGACCGCGGCCGGAACGCCGACGTGACCGCGGGCCGCGTTGCCGGAACGCCGACGTGTCCGCGGCCCCGTTGCCGCCGTACGCCGCCGGCTCCGCCCGTACGGGCACGGACCGGCTCCGCGTCAGCGGGACAGCGGCTCCGGTCCGGGAAGACCGGTGCCGCGTTCCGGACCGGCGGACTTTCATGCCAGGGGCCGGACCGAACGCGGCCGGGCCCGTACCGGTTACGTGCCGACGGGAAGGCGCCCCGGCCCGAGAGGACTCCTTCCGGCCGGGGAAGCCCGGCCTGACCGAACGCGGCCGGGCCCAACCCGCGCCGGTCACCGCCGGTGCCCCGGTCAGCCGGTGGGCGCGACCTCCGGGCTGCCCGCGCCCGCGCCCTTCTCCCGGTCCGCTCCGGGGCCGGGGCCCTCGCCGCCGGGCGGGGCGGTCCTCGCAGCCCACCCTCCCGAGGGCGCGGTCGCCACCGAGCGCCACCACAGCTCGCCGGGCACCGACCGGGCCGTCGGCTCGAAGGGCTCGCCCGGCTTGGGCAGCGCGACGCGGGCACCCGCCTCCTGCGCCGCCGCGACCGTGCCCTCACCGGGCTCGGCCCAGGGATGCGGTGCGAGATTGAACGTCCCCCAGTGGATCGGCATCATCACCCCGGCCTCTGCACCGCGCTGGAGGTCCAGATGGGCGAGCATTCCCTCGGCGGGGGTCATATGGATGTCCGGCCAGTACTCGCTGTACGCGCCGATCTGGATCATGGTGGCGTCGAAGGGGCCGTACTCGGTGCCGATGTCCCGGAAGCCGGGGAAGTACCCGGTGTCCCCGCTGTGGAAGACGCGGTGCTCGGGGCCGACGACCGTCCAGGAAGCCCAGAGGGTGTGCTGCTGGTTGCGCAGCCCGCGTCCGCAGAAGTGACGGGCGGGGGTGGCGGTGAGCCGGATTCCGGCCACCTCCGTCGACTCGTTCCAGTCCAGTTCGCGCAGCCGGCCGGGAGCGACCCCCCACCGTTCGAGATGGGCGCCGACGCCGAGCGGAACGGCGAAGACCGTGTCCGTGGAGGCCAGGGCCTTGATGGTCGGCAGATCCAGATGGTCGTAGTGGTCGTGGGAGATCACGACGGCGTCGACCGCGCCGAGGGCCGCGAGCGGCACGGGCACGGGATGCAGCCGCTTCGGCCCGGCGAAGGAGAAGGGCGAGCAGCGCTCGCCCCACACCGGGTCGAAGAGCACCCGTCGCCCGTCGATCTCGGCGAGGACGCTGGAGTGCCCCATCCAGGTGAGCCGGAGGCCGGACGAGGGCGGTGCGCCGAGGTCCCGGAGCGTGTCCGGATGCAGGGGAACACGCCCGATCGGCGACCGGCGGGCCCGCGCCTCCTTGTGGAAGTAGATCTTGGCGAATTCGACCATGGAGGCGCCGGACGGTCTGGTCCTGGCCCCCACAGGGTTCTGGAACGACCCGTCCGAGAAATTCGGCGAGCGTCGGATGCGCTCCATCCGCGCTCCGGCGGGGTCGGCGCCGAAAGCCGCGGGGCGCAGTGAGCGCAGCCGCGATCTCAGCGGGTGTGGGGAACCGGCTCCGGTCACGGCACCTCCTGGTGTCGGGGTCTTCTCATTATGTGCTCGGGGTACGACAGTGCCCGGCGGAGATCGGCCGCCCGGGACACCGGCCCCGCCCGCCAGCTCCGCGGGGGCGGCCTCATCGCCACCGTCCCTGTGCCGTCGCCGTCATCGTTGCCCCGGCCCCGTCACCACCGGTACGCCCGGCGCCTTCGGCCGCTTCGGCCGCGCGAGCGGCGGGCCCCTGGCCACCTCCGGTGAGCCGTACGCCGTCGCCGTGGGCAGCACGCTGCCGAAGTCCCCGTTCACGGGTGTCACATTCCGCCATGACCATCACAACGCCATCACCGGTACCGGTGTTCCTGCGCGCCGTCATCTGTTTCCCGTGATGACCGGCGGCAGGGCCGGGTGTTTCCTCGCGGCAGGCCGGGGATCCCCGCTCACCGGGGCAGGAGCGGAAGAGGGCTGGGCACGTCGTCATCCGGAGCCGGGTTCATCGGCGGACCTGTGAAAAGGGCAGGGTGGCGATCATGTTGACACGTGGTTCACCCGGTCTCGATACTGAACGACGATTCAGTTGACCGTTTCGTTCCGCACCCTGGAGACGGCATGCCCGAGCTTCCCGCCGAGCCCATGCCACCGGCCGCACCGGGGCCCGGCATTCCCACCCCGACCAGTGCGTTCACCCATGACACCGGTCCGCCCCGGCCAACCGGAGGGACGGGAGGCGGCCGACTCGGCAACTCCCGCCCGAATGGCCGGAATGCATGGATCCGCAGCATGCGCCGAACCGGACAGCACACAGCCCCCGTACGGACCGGGCCTGCGCGACCGGCCCCGTACTCACAGGAAGCGACACGGGAGGGAGCCGTCTGCGCCCCGCCCGGGGGCCCTTCGGCACGGGACGGCGGGCTGCCGCACTCAGCGCGCGGACGCCATCCGGGCGGAACCCTCGGCCGGTCCCCGAGAGGAGCGTGGGACATATCCGCCGCCCTTCTCGCGGACCCGCCGCCCGAACGCGCAAAGTGCCCGGTCCCGGACGGCGCCGTACGGGAGGCGCCCCGCCCCCGTGAACACCGGGCGGAGTACGAGGCCGGGAAGCGCCCGGAGCCGTACGGGCGTCCCGGCGCGGTGCTCCCCGGCAGCCCCGGCCCGCTGCGGCACGCCGTCTCCGTACGGACAGCGCGACGCCCCCTGCTCGCGCCGCCTCACTCACTCCGGCGGGGCGCGGGCGCGCGACGGTACGCGACGACACCCCGCCACCGTGTCCTCCTCCCCGGCGGGAGCCCTCGGGCGGGGGTGGACGGGTGCGCCCTGCTGCCGGTCACGGCAGGTCCCGCCCGGCCCGCCGTCACCACGACCGAGGAGTACTCCGTATGACCGAGCCCCTGCTCGCCCTCACCTGGACCGACCACGTCACCGGCCGCCAGGGGCACGTGGTCGTCGACCGGCTCGTCCGGGGCGTCTCCAGCGGCGGACTGCGGATGCGCGAGGGATGCACCCTCGACGAGGTGAGGGGGCTCGCCCGCGGGATGACGATGAAGGAGGCGCTCCACTACAACCCGGACGGGAAGTACATTCCGCTCGGCGGTGCGAAGGGCGGTATCGACTGCGATCCGCGGGACCCGCGGGCGTACGGCGTCCTCGTCCGGTTTCTGCGTGCGGTGCGCCCGTACATCGAGGCGATGTGGACCACCGGCGAGGACCTCGGCCTGACCCAGGACACGGTCGACCGGGCCGCCGCCGAGGCGGGGCTCGTCTCCTGCGTCCAGGCCGTGTACCGCCTGCTCGACGACGAGGTGACGGCACGTCGCAGACTCACGGACGCGTTCGCCGTCGAGGTCGACGGCATCGGCCTCGACGAACTGGCAGGCGGCTGCGGCGTCGCGGAATCGGTGCTCGTGGCGCTGGACCGGGCGGGAGCGGCACGTACGGGGACGCGGGTCTCGGTGCAGGGACTGGGCACGATGGGCGGCGCGACGGCACGGTTCCTCGCCCGCGCCGGACTCAGGATCGTCGCCGTCGCGGATGTGAAGGGCACGATCGCCAACCCCGCGGGCCTGGACGTCGAGGCGCTGCTCGCGGCCCGTGACGCCTACGGCTCGGTCGACCGTGCCGCGCTGGGCCCGGGCGACCGGGAACTGCCGGGCGACGCCTGGCTGTCGGCCGACGCCGACGTGCTGGTGCCCGCGGCCGTCTCGTACGCCGTCGACACCGCCAATCAGGCGGCGATCACGGCCCGCTGGATCGTCGAGGCCGCGAATATGCCGGTGCTCCCGGAGGCGGAGGAACTGCTCGCCCGGCGCGGAGTCACCGTACTGCCGGACGTCGTCGTCAACTCCGGGACGAACGCCTGGTGGTGGTGGACCCTCTTCGGCGACATCGGAGCCGACGCGGACGAGGCGTTCGCCCACATCCGCCGGTCGATGCGGGAACTGACCGGTCTGACGCTGGCCCGCGCGGAGGCCGACGGCACGACCCCGCGCGCCGCCGCCCACGCGATCGCCGCCGACCGGCTGCCGGTCATCGCCGACCGTTTCGGCCGGTACGCCTGACGGCCGCCTCCCGGTACGCATGGCTGCCGCCGTCCCGCACGGAGGCGGCGCGCGCGGTGCAGCCGATGGGCGCCGGCGGGCATACGTCCGGCGACCGGCGGCCACGGTCCGCCGAGGGCGGTGCCGACCGGCGAACCGGCTGGTCCCGGGGGCCCGCACCCCAGGTGCCCGGAGTGCTCGGGAGGTCGGCGCGCCCGAGCCCGGTCGGCGCTCGGAGTAGCCGGCGCGCCCGGACCGGTCGGCCTGCTCGGGAAGGCCGGGCGCACCCGCTCGGTCGACGGGCTCAGAGGGCTCGGGGCGCCCGGCGCGGAGGCCCCGCGGCCGCGCTGAGCCGACAGCCCGGGCACCCGCGACACCCCGCGGGGAGAGGCGAGAACCCGTGAACCGTGCGGCATCCGGGTGAATCCCCATTCCCGCCTGCGGCCAAGATCAGCTGTGTAGGGTGAAGCCGTGGCAAGAGTCCGGTTGAGCGTGGCGGAGCGGCGCGAGGAACTACTCGGAGCCGCAGTCGAGCAGATCGAACAGCGCGGTGTCGCGGCTGTACGGATCGCCGATGTCGCCGCGGCGCTCGGGGTGAGCAACGCCCTGGTCCTCTACCACTTCTCGACGAAGGAGAAGCTGGTCGCAGCCGCGTTCACGTACGCCGCGGACGGTGATCTCGCCCATCTGCGCAAGCTGCTCGGCCGCCGCACCTCCGCCGTGCGCCGGCTGCGGGCGGCCGTCCGCTGGTACGCCCCGACCGGGACGGCCAAGGGCTGGCGTCTGTGGATCGAGGGATGGGCCGCCGCCCTGCGCGAACCGGCGCTGCGGGAGGTCGCCCGCGATCTCGACCAGCAGTGGAAGGCCGCGCTGACCGAGGTGATCGCCGAGGGCGCGGCAAACGGTGAGTTCCCGTGCGTGGATCCTGCGGCCACGGCCTGGCGGCTGACCGCGTTCCTGGACGGGCTCGCCGTTCAGATGACCTCGTACGCGGGGTCGCTCTCCCGCGCGGCGATGCTGGAGTGGACGGAAGACGCCCTCGCCCGCGAACTGGGCCTGGACCGGCAGGCCCTGGCCGCCGCCGCGACCGGCTGACCCTCCGTTCGCGTACGGCCGCCGGACCGCTCCCGGAGCCCGGGAACGCTCCCGGCATGGACCGGTCTCCTGAGCGGAGGGAACCCTGAGCCCGGGGCAGTCCCTGAGCAAGGCCCGCGTCGGATGAGGCGACGGACCCCTCACCTGGCACCTTCCCGTACCCACCGGTCCACTCCCCTGCCTCCTGCGGTGATCAACCGGGCCCGGCTCAGGGGGCCTCAGCCGCCCTCCCCGAGCTTCCCGGCCCGATCGCCGGGTGATACCGCACAGCCTGGAAGGCATGTCCGCGCCCGGCCGGTGAGTACACCGCATCGACGCGATCCGCCAACCGCCGTCACCAGGCAAGCACCCGGACCGCTCACTTCCGCCCCGACCTCCACCGCCCGCCGCCCGCCGCCCGCTGCCCGCTACCCGCTGCCGTGATGCGGATCACCGATCCCGTACATCCAGCCACTTGAGCGACTGCTCAAAACTGGCTAACTTCCTTTTGAGCGGTCGCTCAAATAGTGGTCGGCGGGGGAATGACATGGGTCTCTACATCGAAACGCGGGTGGGCACCGACATCGAGACGCTCTGGGAGCGCACCCAGGAACCGTCCGAGCACCGGCGGTGGGATCTCCGCTTCACCGAGGTCGACCATCTGCCGCGCGCCGGGGACGAACCGCAGCGATTCCGGTACGCGACCCGGGTGCTGCCCTTCCTGACCGTCGCCGGCACCGGTGTCTCCGCGGGGGAGCGCCACCGGGCCGGCGGCGGCCGGGTCTCCGCGCTCCGGTTCGCCTCCCGGCATCCCCTCTCACTGATCGCGGAGGGCAGCGGCTACTGGCGGTACGAGCCGGTGGGGCAGGAGATCCGGTTCCTCACCGGCTATGACTACCGGGCCCGCTGGGGGCGCTTCGGCCGGGTCGCGGACCGTCTGGTGTTCCGGCCGCTGATGGGCTGGGCGACGGCGTGGTCGTTCGACCGGCTCCGGCTCTGGTGCGAGCGGGGCATCAGCCCCGAGCGGTCCCTCGCCTGGGCGCTCGGCGAGGTGGCGGTGCGGCTGCTCGCCGTGGTCGCGGTGGTGCTCTGGCTCACTCCGATCGCCGCTCCGGCCACCGCCGTCGGCGCGGCCCTGCTGCCGCCCCTGCCGTGGACCCCGGCCGCCCGCCGCTGTCTGCGCACTCCGCCCCCACGTACCTCGGCACCCGCCCTTCTCACCACGCTGGAGCAGGAATGAGCTCGATCTTCCGCACCGTCATGGGTGAGAGCTTCGACCGGCTCCACCCTCAGTTGCGGCGCCGGTTCTCCGTCGGTCTCGACAGCGGCCAAGCCTGTGTGGGGCACGGTGTGATGGACCGGATCTGGCACGGGAACGGCCTCACCGCACCGCTCCTCAAACCCTTCCTCGCGCTCGGCGGCATCCGGAACATCCTCGTCCCGCGCACAGGCCGCCGGATCCCCTTCACCATCGAGAACGTTCCCTACGCCGACTCCTTCGGCAGGGAGACCGTCACCTTCGTGCGCACCTTCGACTTTCCGGGCGGACGCCGGCGCTTCGACGCCACGATGATCGCCGACCCGCGCGGTGACCGCGTCCTCGACTATCTCGGCACCCACCAGCACCTGGCCAGCGATCTCCATCTGTCGGCGGAACCCGACGGATCACTGCTCATCCGCTCCGGCGAACACCGCTTCCGGGAGGGGCCGGTGGACGTCAGGGTGCCGGAACTGGTCGGCGGTGACGCCGAGGTGCGCGAGTCGTACGACGACACGGCCGGCCGCTTCCGTATCCGGGTACGGGTCACCAACCGCCGCTTCGGGCCGCTCTTCGGGTACGAGGGGTCGTTCACCGCCGAGTACCGGGACGTACGCTCGTGCGGGGTGCGCGCCGGACTGCGCCCCGTACGCGAGGAGATACGGGCGTGAGCCAGGAGACCAGGCGGAAGCTGATGGAAGGGGCGCTGCGCACCCTCACGGAACAGGGGATCGCCAAGACCTCGGCCCGCGCCATCGCCGCCTCCGCCGGAGTCAATCAGGCGCTGGTCTTCTACCACTTCGGCTCGGTCGACGAACTGCTCTCGGCGGCCTGCCGCCATGGCGCGGAGCAGCGCGTAGCCCGCTACCGCGCACGGCTGGACGAGGTCTCCACCCTTGGCGAACTCCTCGACTTCGGCCGGGAGATGCATCGTGAGGAGCGGGTCGGCGGGAACGTCGCCGTCCTCGGTCAGCTGCTCGCGGGCGCACAGACCCAGCCCCGGCTGGCGCTCGCCACCGCGGCCGGTCTGGAACTGTGGATCAACGAGGTCGAGAAGGTGCTGGTCCGGGTTCTCGAAGGCACACCCCTGGCGGAGTTCACCGACCCCGCGGGGCTGGCCCGTGCCGTGACCGCGTCCTTCGTGGGCCTGGAACTGTACGAGGGTGTGGACACGGACGGCGCGGAGCGCGCCCTGAACGCCCTGGAACAGCTCGGGCTGCTGGCGGCGGCGCTCGATGGACTCGGACCGCTGGGCCAGCGTGCGGTCCGGCACCGTCTGAAGCGCCGGACCGGCGGATGACCCCGGTGCAGCACGCCGCGCCGCCGCACGCCGCCCCGGCCGGGGCCGGACCGGGCAAGGACGCGATTCCCGCCCCCGGAGCGGCCCCAGCCTCCATACTGGGCGACTGTGTCGCACCTGTCTCAGCAGCAGCCCGAACCCCGCACTCCTCTTTCTCCCCAACCGCCCCACAGCGTCTTAGTGGTCGGCGGCAGTGGTGTGGACACGGTGGTCCGTGTCGACTCGCTGCCCGTACCGCTCGCGGATTCCCTCGGTGTGGGACCGATCCGCGAACGGCCGGGCCGCACCGGTGGAAATGTCGCCCTGGGCTGCCGCGCCCTCGGGCTGGAGGTGACGCTTCTCGACTTCGTCGGCGACGACTGGCCCGGCCGGCAGCTGCGCGATCGGCTGGCGGCCGGTGATGTCGCCTTCGAGGCGGTGATCTCTCCCGCCGGCACCCGCCGCGCCGTCAATCTGGTCGATCCCTCGGGGCACCGGATGTCGTTCTACGAGTCCCCCGATCCCGGTGAGCTGCGGATACCGCGTGATGTCTACCTCCCTCATCTGCGGCGGGCACGTCATGTCCATCTGTCGACCGTGAACTTCGCCCGCTTCCTCCTCGACGACATCGAGGCCCTGGGCATCCCCGTCTCCACCGACCTCCACGACTGGGACGGGCTGGACGACCACCATCGCGAGTTCGCCCTCCGCTCGGACCTCGTCTTCCTCAGCTCGGCCGGTGCGCGGGAGCGCATAGCGTCGGTGATGCGGGAGATCCTGCGCGACGGACGGGCCGAGGCGGTGGTCGCGTTCGCGGGCGCGGGCGGCTCCTATCTTCTGACCCGGGGCGGGGGCAGCACCCCGCGCCCGGTCCCCGCCGTCGCCCCGCCCGCGCCGGTGGTGGACTCGAACGGCGCCGGTGACGCCTATGTCTGCGGCTTTCTCTACGGCCGGCTGTCCGGCCGCGATCTGGAGGACAGCGCCCGGCTGGGGGCCCTGGCCGGGGCCCACGCCTGCACGGGCGAGGGCACTACGGCGCTGATCAGCCGGGCCGCGATGCTGGCGGCCGCGGGGACCTGACGCTCCCGCGTCCGCCCGCCCCTCCCCTCAGGTCTGGCACAGCGGTTCATACGCCTCCGCCGCCAGGCCGAAGGTCCAGGCCACTCCCTCCCTGGCGGTCCGGGTGGCGGGCGGCACCCGCAGCCAGTACGTGCGGTGGGTGCCGTCCGGCTCCGGGGTGGAGTTCAGCACCTCGACCATCGCCACGTCCTCGTCGTCGAACAGAGCGATCCGCCACAGCGTGCCGGTCTCGTCCTTGTGCACCGGCTCCGCACCGGACTCGGCGAGATAGCGGTCGTAGCCGTGGAACTCCAGCATCACCCGGCGCAGTTCCGCGTTCTCCTCGTTGCGTATGCGCTCGGGAGTGAGGGAGGACAGCTCCCTGAGGAACCCGGCGGGCACCGGCATACCGCGCCAGGCGTACAGCGCGAAGCCGTCGGGGTAGGCGAGGGCGGGCCCCTCACCGTTGTCGAGGCGCCCGGCCTCGTCACGGTGCAGTTCGACCGGGCGCTCGCACATCACCACGGCGTGCTCGTACGGCCACCACCAGCCCGCGTGGGCCGCGACGAGGGCGAGACCCTCCAGCCGCTCACTGCTGCCGTCGAACGCGGCGAGCCAGGCGGCGTCGTGCTGCCCGAGTACCGCGTCGAGCAGGACGAGACGGACCTCGGACTCCGTGATCCCCTCCTCGGTCCCGCTCCGGCCTCCGCTCTCCCCGGCGCCCGCCGACGGGTCGCCGCCGGCGCCTCTGCCCGGACCGGCCGTCCCGGACCGGGAGACCGCGGCGGAGGCACCGGCCGCCTCCGGCCCGTCCGGTGGCGTACCGGCCGACAGTTCGTCCACCACGCCGCTTCTGATCCGCTCGGCGAGCGCCCGGGTACTGTCCCAGAGCCGGGCACCGGTCGCGGTCCACAGCTCGGTCCAGCCCCCGGGCCCCAGTTCGTCATGGACGCGGCGGCGCTCCTGAGCCCAGGGGCGGGTGCGCACCTGCTCCCGGACGGAGGGACCGGCCCCCTCTCCCAGCGCCCGGACGGCGAGCACGGCCGCCCGGGGCGAGAGCGCCCAGATGATCCGTCGCGGCTCGGCGAGCCCCGCCGTGCGGTAGGCCAGACGTACGCCGTTCTCGGCCGCCGCCCGGTCCGCCGGTCCGGTCGCCGCCGCGACGGCCCGCCACTTGTCCACGTACTGCATGAGATTCCCCGTCCCCCGCGGTCCGGCCGTCGGCCGGTGCGGCTGCTGTCCTGCCCGGTGTCGTCGATGTTCTTGATGCTGCCGATATCGTCAATGCCGCCCATGCCACGACTGCCATGGATGCGGTCATGGGTGCCGTCGACGGCGCAGATGCCGGCTGTTCGGCTCTTCGGCAACTGTCGTGTGCGCCACCCGTGTCCGGTGCCGTACGGCGTGTGCCGCGCGCCGAGTACCGGACGGATCCGGCGCACGGTCAGTCGGCGACGATGCGGACCGCGCCCGGCAGATACTCACGCTGGCGCACGACCCGGTACCAGCCCCGGGGGAGGTCGATGGCCGCGTGCTCCTCGTGGACGACCCGCCCGCCCGCCGGCAGATGGAGGACCATCGGGCCGAACGCGCCGGGCTCACGCACCAGCCTCCCGGCCCCGGTCACCGCGTGGGCGTGTCCGGTGACCTCGCCGAGCGCGAGAACCAACCGCCCCCGGCCGTCGCGCGGTTCGGCCCCCGCGTCCGGTATGTGCGACGGTACGGACTCCTCCGCGACGGGCACGATCAGCACGTCTCCCTGCCGGTACATAGCTCTCCCCTCGAAGCCGGCACCGAGTGCGCCGAGCTGATATCGACGCTAACGGGAGGGTCTGACAACACCGCCGCCGACCGGACCGGCAGGGGTCCGCGCCGGGCGCTGTCAGTGCGGCTTGGTACAACTTCTGGCAGTCAGCCGATCAACGCCGCCCGGTGTCAGGAGCCCTCCCATGACCGTCTCGGACCATCTGCAGGAGCTGTACGGCCTGCCCGTGTTCGACTTTCCCGATGCCGGCGAGCCGGTCAGGCTGCCCGCCGCGGAGTCCGTGGCCTGGCGCATCGCCGTCGAGTCGTACGACAGCGACGAGCAGTGGCAGGAGGCGTTCGCACGCTTCCTCACCGCGGTGGACACCTCCGGGGTACGGGCGCTGATCGTCGGTGCCTGGAGCGACGCGTACGACAACGGGCCTGAGCCCGTCGTCTCGGCGATCACCGCCGCCCGTGACCGGCTGCCCGCGCTGCGGGCCGTGTTCGTCGGCGACATCACCTACGAGGAGTGCGAGATCTCCTGGATCAATCAGGGGCTCGTATCGCCGCTCCTCGACGCCTTCCCCGAACTGGAGGAGTTCGGGGTGCGCGGCGGTCAGGGCCTCGGCTTCGAGAGCGTGCGGCACGGGAAGCTGCGTTCCCTGCGCGTCGAGACGGGCGGGCTCGGTGCCGAGGTCGTCCGCGGTATCGCCGCGAGCGATCTGCCGGCGCTGGAGCGCCTGGACATCTGGCTGGGCTCGTCGGGGTACGGCGCCGATGCCGACGTGTCCGATCTGGAGCCGATCCTGACCGGCACCCGGCTGCCGGGGCTGACGTATCTGGGCCTGCGCAACAGCGATATCCAGGACCGGATCGCCGAAGCGGTCTCCGGAGCGCCCGTCGTCGCGCGCCTCGAAACCCTCGATCTGTCGATGGGCACCCTGAGCGACGAGGGCGCCGAGGCCCTGCTCAACGGACAGCCGCTGACGCATCTGCGGAAGCTCGACCTCCACCACCACTTCCTGGACGGGCCGATGGTGGAGAGGTTGACGGCCGCCTTCAAGGAGACGGGTGTGGAGGTGGACCTCGACGACCCGCAACTGGCCGAGAGCCTCGATGACGGGTGGGACCACCGCTACACCGCCGTGGCGGAGTGAGCCCATGACCGGGACGCGTTCCTCCACCGGCCCCTGCTTCGCGGTGGTCGGCAATCCGGCCAACCGCCGTGTCGCCCTCTTCCGGGACGCGGCCCGCGCGGCGGGGCTGCCCGCCGTGCGCGTGGTGCCCTGGATCGAGGTGCTGCGGGGCCGGGCGGAGTTCCGTCCCGGTGAGCGGGTGCGTCTGGACTCCCCGGGCGAGGACCCCGAGGTCGACCGGGAGCTGCGGGGCGTCGACGATCCGGCCAGGGTCGAGGGAACGGCCCGCTGGTACGACAGGTTCACCTCGGCCGTACGGGAGGTGTCGTCGGCCGTCGCCGCGGCCGGCGCGGTTGCGCTGGACGACCCGGACGAGCTGGCGGTGCTGTTCGACAAACGGCTCTGTCACGACGTGCTGCGCCGGGCCGGGGTCCCGGTGCCCGATTCACCGACTTCGGGCACCGGCGCTCCGGCGGTGCGCGGCTGGGACGACATCCGCGCGATCCAGGAGGCCACCGGGCTGCGCCGGGTGTTCGTCAAGCTCGCGCACGGCTCCTCGGCCTCGGGGGTGCTCGCCGTCGAGACCGCGAGCCGCGGCCGGGTGCAGGCGGCCACCTCGGTCGAGCGCGACGCGCACGGGCGGCTGTACAACTCGCTGCGGGTCCGCCGCTATACGGACGAGCGCGAGGTGGCGTCCATCGTGGACACCCTCGCGCCGGACGGTCTGCATATCGAGCGCTGGCTGCCCAAGGCGTCCCAGGGCGGACGGACCGCCGATCTGCGTGTCGTGGTCACCGCGGGCCGGACCACCCACGCGGTCGTCAGGACGAGCCGCTCCCCCATGACCAATCTCCATCTCGGGGGCACGCGCGGCGATCTGGCCCTGGCCCGCACCGCGCTCGACACGGCGGGCGTGGGCTGGGCCGAGGTACCGCGGATCTCCGAGCGGGCCGCGGCCTGCTTCCCCCGGTCCCTGAGGGTGGGCGTCGATCTGCTGCCCGGCACCGGCTGGCGGCGCCTGGCCGTCGGCGAGGTCAACGCCTTCGGCGATCTGCTGCCGGGGCTCACCGGCCTGCCGGGCGGCGCGGCGGAGGACCAGGACACCTATGCGGCCCAGATCGCCGCCGTACGCGCGCAGGAAAGGCGGCAGGACACCACTGTCCCCGGCCCGCGGTCGGGCTGTCCCGGCGGGGGCACCGGACCGGGGCCGCACCCGGCCGTACCGCACAGAACAGGGAACCACCGTGCAGACGCCTGACACCTTCACCCGTCCCGGCCCGGGCGGAGACGACCGGGACCGGGAGAGCCGGGCCGACCCTGACCGGGACGGCCCGGCCGGGGGCGAGCGTGTTCCGGGCGCCCCGGTGGACCCGGACATGAACGAGGTCGTGGGCAGCGACGATCTGCTGCTCGTCACGCTGGACACCCTGCGGTACGACGTCGCGGCCGAGCTGGCGGCGGCGGGCCGGATCCCTCACCTCGCCCGCCACATCCCCGGCGGCGTCTGGCAGAAGCGGCACGCGCCCGGCAGCTTCACGTACGCCTCCCACCAGGCTCTGTTCGCGGGCTTTCTGCCGACGCCCGCCGCGCCGGGCCCCCATCCCCGGCTGTTCGCCGCCCGGTTCGCGGGCAGCGAGACGACCGCGGGCCGGACCTTCGTCTTCGACACCCCCGATCTGGTCTCGGGTCTCGCCGCGGCGGGCTACCACACGGTGTGCATCGGCGGGGTGGGCTTCTTCAACAAGCGGGGACCGCTCGGTTCCGTACTGCCGGGCATGTTCCGGGAGAGCCACTGGGAGCCCGGGTTCGGGGTCACGTCCCCCACCTCGTTCGAGGCGCAGGTGGCCCGGGCCGAGCAGGTCGTCGCCGCGCTCCCCCACGGCCGCCGGCTGTTCCTGTTCGTCAATGTGCCCTCGCTGCACCAGCCCAACTGGTTCCATCTCCCGGGCGCGACCCGCGAGGCGGGGGACTCCAAGGAGACCCACGCCGCCGCACTGGAGTATGTCGACCGCCATATGGGGCGGCTGTTCGACGCGGCCCGCAGCCGCCGTCGCTGCTTCGCGATCGTCTGCTCCGACCACGGCACCGCCTACGGCGACGACGGCTACACCGGTCATCGGCTGGGCCATGAGTCCGTATGGACCGTCCCGTACGCCCACTTCTTCCTGGAGGCGGGCACACCCGCGTCGGCAGCACCACCCGTGCCACCCACACCCCCCGATGCACACAGACCACACAGACCATCGGCGCACACCGCGTCAACCGAGTCACACCAGCCACCTGTGTCACCCGAGCACGATGAGGCGCACCCATGAGCACCCCGGCACACCACCCGCGCCCGTATCAGAGCTATGTCTACGCCTATCCGCACAAGACGGCCTACCGTCCGCTCCGCCCCCGCCCCGCACTGCGCGATCTGTGGGCGCCGGAGCCCAAGGACGCGCTCTCGCTCTATCTGCACATCCCGTTCTGCGAGGTCCGCTGCGGTTTCTGCAATCTCTTCACCAGGATCGGCGCGCCCGGGGAGCTGGCCACCCGCTATCTCGACGCCCTCGACCGGCAGGCGACCGCGGTACGGGACGCGCTCGGCGACGGCGGACCGGTGCGCTTCGCGGCGGCGGCCTTCGGCGGCGGCACCCCCACATTTCTGACGGCCGACGAGCTCGACCGGCTCTGTGATATCGCCGAGAAGCGGATGGGCGCGGATCTCACCGCCGTCCCGCTCTCCGTCGAGACATCGCCGTCCACCGCGACGGCGGACCGGCTCGCCGTGCTCACCGAGCGCGGCACCACCCGGATCAGCATCGGCGTACAGAGCTTTGTCGATGAAGAGGCCAAGGCCGCGGTCCGCCCTCAGCGGCGATCCGAGGTCGACTCCGCCCTCGGGCGCATCCGTGCGGCCGGAGTGCCCGTCCTGAACATCGACCTGATCTACGGGATCGACGGCCAGACCCCGCAGAGCTGGCGGTACTCCCTGGACGCCGCGCTCGCCTGGCAGCCCGAGGAGCTGTATCTCTACCCGCTGTACATCCGGCCGCTGACGGGTCTCGGCCGGACCGGGCCCGGGAGCGACGCGGCCTGGGACGACCAGCGGCTGCGGCTGTACCGCCTGGGGCGTGACCATCTGCTGGCCCACGGCTATGACCAGGTGTCGATGCGGATGTTCCGCCGCCGGGACGCCGGGGACACGGGCGGCACAGGCGCGGCGAGCGGCGCGGGGGCCACGGTCGCCGTAAGCGGCTCCCCGGTCTCCGGTACCCCCGCGCGTGGTGCGATGACCATCGGTCCGGGTACGCGTACCCCCGGCCCGGGCGCGGTGCCGGGCGGGACGGCCGCCGGGCACGGTCCGGCGCTCGCGGGGCACGGCGACGCCGATGACTACGCCTGCCAGACCGACGGCATGATCGGCCTCGGCTGCGGCGCCCGCTCCTACACCTCGCGCCTCCACTACTCCTTCGACTACGCCGTCCGGATGCCCGGGATACGCACGATCATCGACGACTACACGGAGACCGAGGACTTCGCCCACGCGGAGGTCGGGCTCGCGGTGGACGAGGGCGAGGCGCGCCGCCGCCATCTGCTTCAGTCGCTGCTCCAGGCCGAGGGAATGGAGACGGCGGGCTACCGGGAGCGTTTCGGCGGCGACCCCGGTGACGACTTCGGACCCGAGCTGGCGCGGTTCGCCGCACTGGGCTGGCTCGACGCGGACGCACCGCCCGGCCGGCTGAGGCTCAGCGCCGAGGGGCTGGCGTATTCGGACGCGCTGGGACCGGAGCTGTTCTCCCCCGCCGTGCGCGCCGCGATGGCCGCGTACGAGCCGAAGTGAGGACGGCACCGTGGATCTGACCGTCCTGTACCGGGGGCCGCTGGCCTCCTGCGACTACGACTGTCCGTACTGTCCGTTCGCCAAGCGGCGCGACTCCCCCGCACAGCTGCGCGCCGACCGGGCGGCCCTGGAGCGGTTCGCCGCCTGGGTGTCGGCGGGGACCGGTGACCGGCTCTCGGTGCTGTTCACACCCTGGGGCGAGGGCCTGGTCCGTTCCTGGTACCGGCGCACTCTGGTCGAGCTGTCCCGGCTGCCGCAGGTGCGGCGGGTGGCGATCCAGACCAATCTCAGCTGCCGCACGGACTGGCTCGCGGACGCCGATCCCGGGACGCTCGCGCTCTGGTGCACCTACCACCCCGGGCAGACCCCGTACGAGAGGTTCCTCGGCAAGTGCCGTGAGCTGACCGGGCTGGGCATCCGCTTCAGTGTCGGTGTGGTCGGGCTGCCCGAGCATCTGGAGCACGCCCGCCGGCTCCGCGCCGGACTTCCCTCTCAGGTCTACCTCTGGGTGAACGCCGCGGAAGGCCACCGGTACACGGACCCGGAAGCCGCGGAGTGGACCGCGCTCGATCCCCTGTTCCCGTACAGCCGCCATCCGCACCGCTCGGCCGGTCTCCCCTGCCGGACGGGCGAGTCGGTCGTCTCGGTGGACGGCGACGGCACCGTGCGCCGCTGCCACTTCGTCCCCGCCGAACTGGGCAATCTGTACGACGGCTCGTACCGGACCGCGCTGCGCCCGCGCGCCTGCCCGCTCGCCGTCTGCGACTGCCACATCGGTTATGTGCATCTGGAGGCGCTCCCGCTGTACGACGTCTTCGCGGGCGGCGTACTGGAACGCGTCCCCGCCGCCCGGCCCGGGGGCCTGACGGTGTGGTGATCCCGCTCGGCCCACCCGCCGGACCGGATCACCGAAGCGGGAGCACGCCGCAACCCCCCGTGCCACCGCCGGGCGGCACGAGGGGTTGCGGGCGTTGGTACGAACGTCAGAGAGAGACGCCGTGCTGGCGCAGATAGGCCACCGGGTCGATGTCGGAGCCGTAGCCGGGGCCGGTGCGGACCTCGAAGTGCAGGTGCGGGCCGGTGGAGTTGCCGGTGGAGCCGGCGAGCCCGATCTGCTGTCCACCGCTCACGCTCTGGCCCGCGGAGACGGAGAGCGAGGAGAGGTGGGCGTACTGGGAGTAGTTGCCGTCGGCGTGCTTGATGACGACCTCGTTGCCGTACGAGCCGCTCCAGCCGGCGGAGACGACGGTGCCGGGGCCGATGGACCGGATGCTGGTACCGGTGGAGGCGGTGAAGTCGACACCGGTGTGGTAGCCGCTGGACCACATGGAGCCCGAGGCGCGGTACGGGGTGCTGACGTTGGCGGACGCGACCGGGGTGGTGTAGCCGCCGCCGGCCTGGGGAGCGCTCGGCTCGGGGGTGCTCTGCGCGGCGTCGTCGTCGGTGGCCTCGACCGAGCCGGCCGACGCGGACGTGTTGGAGGCGGTCTCCTTCGGGGCGGCCGGGGCCGGGGCGCTCTCACGGGCGTCGTCACGCGAGGCGCGGGGCTCCGAGCGGGTCTCGGACTTCGCCGGGGCGTCGCTCTTGGCCTTGGCCTTGGCGCCGAGGGTCAGCTCCAGGCCGGGGTGGATCAGCGAGGGGTTCTCACCGACGGCCTCGCGATTGTCGGCGTAGAGCTTCTGCCAGCCGCCGCTGAGGTTGTGGTCCGCGGCGATCTTGGACAGATAGTCGCCCGCCACCACGCGGTAGGTCACGGGAGCGGCGGCGGACTGCTGGGCCACCGGGGCGGCGGGGACGGCGGCGACGGTCGCGGGGGCCGACTGCTCCGCCGCCTGGGCGCCGCTCGCACCCATCAGCGGAAGGGCGATGGCCGCGCCACCGGTACCGGCGGCGACGAAGCCACGGGTGAGGGGGCTGGACGTAATTCGGCGGTGCTTACCCTTTTTGGGCATGACGCATTCCTCTCCGGCGCCTGCGGGGTGAGCTGTCGGGTTAGGGCTGGAGATGCCCGGCCGCGCGGCAGCGCGACTTCACCCCAAGCCGTCCGGAACTCCGGGATCGGCGTACTACCTGGGTCCCCCGCTCCTGCCACGCGTGGGTGGGTGGGAATTCCGGACGGCGGCAGGATTAGGCGTTCCGTCCGAACTGCCGTGACCGTAGACCGGCCGCGCCGAAGGGAACAAGCCGAGCCTTTTCCCGATCCGTGACACGGATCTTTCCGGCGCGGAATACCCGGTCACCCTCTGTCTACCCGGCTCCGCCAACTCCCCTTGGGCGGCCGAATTCCTCTTTCCCGATCCGGCCACACACCGTCACGAATATGATCCTGCTCACGAGCGGAACCATCTCCCCTACAGACAGGGCACGTTATACCTAAGGGTTCAATTCGGACATGATGACCAGAAGCCCCTATAGGCCATGGCGGCCACGCCCGGCCGTTCAACTTCCCGTCACTTTTCGGGCGATACCGTCGGCAACAAGTCGCCTGCCGTTCAGCCGGACGTCATGAGCACCCCTCCCTGAGGCACACCCACGAATCCTGATCACGCCGGAGGCGCCTCCGGCGATTCCGGTCGCGACTCCGCTCCGAATGGCCGCTAAATTTTTTCCGCGCCAGCCCATCCGGCTCCCATGACGCGGCGCCTGAAGGGCATTCACCTGCGGCAGAGGCGTCGGCCAGAACGGCCCATTCCCCCACCAGGAGAACTCCTCCTCCAGTTCGCCATCCGAACTTCACCACGGGAACACGCACTTCGGAAAGCAGCGAACCCCCGACCACCCCGGGGCGATGTCCGGCCCCGGAGCGGGACACCCATCGCCACCGCGGGCTCACACCCCAGGGGCCCGCCACGACCCACCCTCCGGCCCACGACCCGCCGGCAACGGCACGGCCGCCCTGTGACCGATAGAGAGGGCCGCCACGAGCCCGGCCGCGACCCCCGGACCCGACCCCCGACCGAGCACCACCGCCCCCACAGCCCAGAAATCAATACAATTCAACATAATCACTCAGCATCGGACATGGATCAAGGCACCGGGCACGCTCCCACCAGGAAGGACAAAGTAATTGCCCGAAGAACCCATGTCGTATCGTCGAGAACACGCCACAGTCGGCGACCGGCGCCGACGGCAGTGACCCTCAGGAGCCTTTGTGACGCAGCAGCTGCCGCAGGTCCCGTCGACCGAGCCGGAACTGACCGGGGTACGCAATTTCCGCGATGTCGGCGGGCTCCCGACCGTGGACGGCAGGACGGTGCGGCACGGGCGGCTCTTCCGCAGCGGTCATCTCGCCGACGCGACGGCGAGTGACGCGTCCTTCCTCTCCGGGCTGGGGCTGCACACGATCTTCGACTTCCGCAATGCCGCCGATATGCGGCTGGAGGGCCCGGACGTGGCACTGCCGGGCGTACGGAACCTGAATCTGCCGCTCAGCGATCCGGCCGACGGCGCGGAGTTCTGGACGATGGTCCGCGAGGGTGACCTCGACCAGCTGCGGACGATCCTGGCGGACGGGAAGGCGGCCGACCGGATGTCCGAGTCGTACCGCGTGATGATCACCCAGCGCACCGGCGAGCACAGCAGGATTCTGCACGCGCTGGCCGAGGACAGTGTGCCCGCGCTGATGCACTGCGCCGCGGGCAAGGACCGCGCGGGGCTGTCCATCGCCGTGTCGCTGCTCGCGGTCGGTGTGGAGCGGGAGGCGATCGAGGCGGACTATCTGAAGTCCAACGACCCTCACCGCCGCTATCTGGTCCGGCGCAAGGACAACTCCCCGGCCGGGATGTCGCCCGAGGTGATGGAGCTGCTCAGGCCCCTCTTCGACGCTCGCCGGGAGTACCTCCACTCCGCCTTCGACGCGATCGAGGCGACCTGGGGCACCACCGAGCGCTATCTCGGTGACGGGCTGCGCGTGGCCCCGGAGACGCGCGAGCGGCTGCGGGCGCGCCTCCTCGACGAGGGATGAGCGTCCTACGAGGGTGAACGGGGCGGTCCGCTACTTGGCGCCGACCTCGAAGAGCAGGTAGAGGAATCCGGCGAGCACATGGCCCACCACCAGGTAGGCGAGGAGGCGGATCCAGATTCCGCGGGGGAACCGTCCTTCCTTCTCCTTCTCCACCTCTCCGTTCTTCCGCCCTTCGGCGAAGCCGGAGCCTTCCGGTACAACAGGTGATTCCGACATCGTCGGCCTCTCTTCACTCGATCTGTGACTGTGGATGGTGACGGTCCGCACTCCGGGTCCCGGGCCTGCTCCGACCCCGCTGAACCGCGGCCGGGGGAAGTCCGGCCGCGCGCGGCCGGTCAGATATGGGGATGGATGTCGGGGCTCTGGATCAGAGTGTGGACGAACAGCATCTCGGCGCCGTCGCGGGTGGCCGCCGCGATGCGGTGCGGGGTGAGCGAGTCGTAGTGCGCGCTGTCCCCGGGCCCGAGTTCGTGCACGGTCTCGCCGAGGCTGAGCCGGACCCTTCCGTCGAGGACATGGAGCCACTCCTCGCCGGGGTGGACCCGGACGAGATCGCCCTGGGCGCCGTACGGGACGATCAGCCGGAGCGCCTGCATGGCCCGGCCGGGGCCGCCTACCTGGTGGTAGGTCCAGCCGTCGGCCTCGGAGGGCTCGCGGCTGCCGGCCCGGATCACGGGGTCGTGCTCGGGCGCCAGCTCACCCAGCAGCTCGGCGACTGTCGTACCGTAGATCCTGGCGAGACTGAGCAGCATCGGCAGCGAGGGCTGCCGGCGTCCGGTCTCCAGCCGGGAGAGATGCGCGGGTGAGAGTCCGGCGCGCAGTGCGGCGGCTTCCAGTGTGAGGCCGCGGCGGCGGCGCAGATCGCGCAGCCGGGGTGCCACGTCGGGCAGCTCCACGGGCGCTTCTCCGGCAGGAGAACGGGGCTCCGGGGGGTGGCCCCCGGGAGGACTCTGCATAAGACCATTGCGCCAGGAAAATGCCCCTGAGGCAAATTTCTTGCCCCAGAGGCAAAATCTATTCCGCCGGGAGCCCGAACGGGAGCCGTCCGGGGGGCTCAGCGGGTGGGAGCCGTCCGGGGGGCTCAGCGGTGGGCAACGGCCTGTTTGACCAGTGTCCTGCCGAAGTCCCACATCAGTCCCCCGCCGGCGTGGGCGTCGTCCATGACCGCGGTGAAGGCTGTGACGAACCGGTCCACCTCGCGTTCGCCGATCGTCAGCGGCGGAATCAGCTTGATCACTTCCAGATGGTCGCCGGAGACCTGGGTGAGGATCCGGTGCTTCTCCAGCAACGGCACCACGACCATCTGCGCGAAGAGCCCCTTCCGGGCGGCCTGGAGCATGGTCCAGCGGCTCCGCAGCCGCAGCGACTCGGGCCGGCCGAACTCGATGCCGATCATCAGCCCCCGCCCCCGTACCTCGGACAGGAACTCATAGCGGTCGACGAGTGCGGCCAGCCGGTCGCGCAGCAGCTCACCCGTCCTCCGGGCGCCCGCCACGATCTGTTCGTCCTCGATCACGGAGAGCACCGCGAGCCCGGCGGCCATCGCCTGGGCGTTGGAGCCGAAGCTCGCCGAGTGGACGAGGACCCGGTCCATGGACGAGTAGACCTTCTTGAAGATCCAGTCCCTGCCGAGCGTCGCCCCGACGGGTACATAGCCGCCCGACAGCGCCTTCGCCACACAGACCAGATCGGGCTCCACACCGTCCTCGTGCTGGTACGCGTAGAAGTCACCTGTCCGGCCGAGCCCGGTCTGCACCTCGTCGGCGATCAGCAGGGCCTTGTGGCGGTGCAGCAGTTGCTGCGCGGCGGGCAGAAAACCGGGCGGGGACTCATGGACGCCCTTGCCCTGGACCGGTTCCACCACCAGGGCCGCCACATCGCCGCGCTTCAGCTCGCGCTCCAGGGCTGCGAGATCGCCGAGGGCGATGGCGGTGTCGGGCAGCAGCGGCGCGAACCCGTCCCGGAAGCCCGTCTCGCCGTTGACGGAGAGCGATCCGGTGGTCAGCCCGTGGAAGGCGTGGTCGCAGTAGAGGATCCTCGGCCGGCCGGTGGCGTACCGGGCGAACTTCAGCGCGGTCTCGACCGCCTCCGTACCGCTGTTGCCGAAGAACACCCGGTCGAGGTGCGGGCTGTGCGCGAGCAGCTTCTCGGCCAGCAGCCCCGGCAGCGGCTGGCAGTCGAAGCGGGTGAGGTCGGCGAGCGAGGCGTCGAGGACATCGTGCAGCGCCTCGCGTACGACGGGGTGGTGCCGGCCCAGTCCCATCACCCCGAAGCCCGCGAGCATATCGAGATAGTCGTTGCCGTCCGCGTCCCAGAAGTAGGCGCCCTCGGCCCTCTCGTAGACCTTGTCGAAGCCGATCGTGTGCAGCATGCGGGGCAGCTGGTGGTTCAGATACCGGGCATGCAGCTCATAGCGCTCGGCCCCGCGCTCGGCTAGCAGTCCCGCCAGGTCGAAACCCTTCGGCGCACTGGGGGATCCCGAGGGGTCCGTGGGCGGCTCGGTCATTCCTCAGCTCTCCTTGACTGCCATGGCGGCACTGATCCGTCCCGCGATCTCCACCGGGGTGAGACCGATGTCGGCGAGCACCTCAGCGCGTTTGGCGTGCGCGAGGAACTGCTCGGGAATGCCGAACGTCCGCACCGGAACGTCGACGCCCGCGTCGCGCAATGCCTGGGCGACCGCCGAACCGACGCCCCCGTTACGGCTGTTGTCCTCCACCACCGCGACCAGCCGGTGCGGGGCGGCCAGCGGTGCGAGCTGTTCGTCGACCGGCTTGACCCAGCGGGGGTCGACGACGGTACAGGGGATTCCGCGTGCCTCCAGCAGTTCGGCCGTCTGGAGGCAGACCGGCGCCAGCGCGCCGACCGAGACCAGCAGGACCCCGGGGTCGGGGGCGCGGTGCAGGAGGTCCATCCCGCCGATCCGGCCGATGGCGTCGATCGGCGGGCCCACGGACTCCTTGGGGAAGCGCAGCACGGTCGGCGCGTCGTCCACGTCGACGGCTTCCCGCAGTTCCTCGCGCAGCCGCTCGGCGTCCCGCGGCGCGGCGATGCGCAGCCCGGGGACGACCTGGAGGATCGACAGGTCCCACATACCGTTGTGGGAAGGCCCGTCGGTGCCGGTGACGCCCGCGCGGTCCAGGACGAAGGTCACCCCGCACCCGTGGAGGGCGACATCCATCAGCAGCTGGTCGAAGGCGCGGTTGAGGAAGGTCGCGTACACGGCGACGACCGGATGGAGTCCCGCGGTGGCGAGCCCGGCGGCACAGACCGCGGCGTGCTGCTCGGCGATGCCGACGTCCCAGACACGGTCGGGGAAGCGTTCGGCGAACCGGGTGAGGCCGACGGGGTGCAGCATGGCGGCGGTGACGGCGACGACGTCGGGCCGCTCGGCGCCGATGTCGGCGATCTCCTCCCCGAAGACGGCCGTCCATGAGGGGCCGCCCGCCGGGATCAGGGGTGCACAGGTCAGCGGGTCCATCACCCCGACGGTGTGGAAGCGGTCGGCCTCGTCCTCAAGGGCGGGCTGATAGCCGCGGCCCTTCTCGGTGAGGCAGTGGACCACGACCGGGCCGTGGAACCGCTTGGCCCGGCGCAGCGCGGATTCGACGGCGGCGGTGTCATGGCCGTCGATCGGGCCGACGTACTTGAGGCCGAGGTCCTCGAACATGCCCTGGGGCGCGAAGGCGTCCTTGAAGCCCTTCTTGGCGCCGTGGAGGGTTTCGTACAGCGGCTTTCCGACGACCGGGGTACGGCCCAGGACCTCCTTGCCCCAGGCGAGGAACTGCTCGTAGCCGTCGGTGGTACGGAGGGTGGCGAGGTGGTTGGCGAGACCGCCGATGGTCGGGGCGTAGGAGCGCTCGTTGTCGTTGACGACGATCACCAGCGGGCGGTCCTTGGCGGCGGCGATGTTGTTCAGCGCCTCCCAGGCCATACCGCCGGTGAGCGCGCCGTCGCCGATGACCGCGACGACGTGGTCGTCCTTCCTCAGGACCTCGTTCGCCTTGGCGATCCCGTCGGCCCAGCCGAGGACGGTCGAGGCGTGGGAGTTCTCGATGATGTCGTGCTCGGACTCCTCACGGGACGGGTAGCCGGAGAGCCCGCCCTTGCCCCGCAGTTTGGAGAAGTCCTGGCGGCCGGTGAGCAGCTTGTGCACATAGCTCTGGTGGCCCGTGTCCCACAGGATCTTGTCCCTCGGGGACTCGAAGACCCGGTGGAGGGCGATGGTCAGCTCGACCACGCCCAGATTGGGGCCCAGATGCCCACCTGTTCTGGCCACCGCGTGGATCAGGAACTCTCTGATCTCCCCGGCGAGTTCACCGAGTTCGGGGCCGGTCAGCGCCTTGAGGTCGCGCGGGCCCCGGATGGTCTCCAGAATCGTCACGTTCGGTCCCCCTTCGCTTGCCCTGCGGTTCAGCTCACGGTGACGGCGGGCTGTCCCGGCGTCACCCCGTCCTTCTCCATCTGTTCGGCGATGCCCGCGACCTCGCCGGAGAGGGTCCCCGGCTCCGGCACCGTACTGATCACCCCTTCACCGGGATCCGTCGCCCACGCCCGCCGGCCCGACCCCGATGCGCCGCGATGTGCGGCGCATCGGGGTCGGCCGGGGCCGGGCTCCGGGGATCCCCGGGGAGCTCCGTCGCCCGGGCCCGCCGGCCGGCATCACATCACCCGCGGTTTCCCGTGACGGTCTCCCGTGCCGCCCTGATGGACTCCTTGAGGGAGCCCATGGTGGCGAGGACGGCAGTGGGCTCGTAGCCGCAGTGCGCCATGCAGTTGGCGCAGCGCGGATCCTTGCCCCGGCCGTACTTGTCCCAGTCCGTCTCCTCGATGAGCTGGCGGTAGGTCGGGACGTAACCGTCGCTCATCAGATAGCAGGGGCGCTGCCAGCCGAAGAGCGAGTAGTTGGGGATCGCCCAGGCCGTGCAGGGGAAGTCCGCCTTGCCCTCCAGGAAGTCCAGGAAGAGCGGCGAGTGGTTGAGCCGCCAGCGCCGCCGGTTGCCGCCCGCGAAGGACTTCTTGAACAGCTCGCGGGTCTGCTCCACACCGAGGAAGTGCTCCTGGTCGGGCGCCTTCTCATAGGCGTACGCGGGCGAGATCATCATCTCGTCCACCTTCAGGTCGTCATTGAGGTAGTTCAGTACCTCGATGACGGTCTGCGGGGTGTCCGTGTTGAAGAAGGTCGAGTTGGTGGTGACCCGGAAGCCGCGGCGCTGGGCCTCCTTGATCGCCGCGACGGCCTCGTCGAACACCCCCTCCTTGGCGACCGATTCGTCGTGCCGCTCCCTGAGGCCGTCGATGTGGACGGCGAAGGCGAAGTACGGAGACGGGGTGAATTTCTCGATCTTCTTTCGGAGCAGCATGGCATTGGTGCAGAGGAAGACGTACTTCTTCCTGGCCACCAACTGGCGCACGATCTCATCGATCTGAGGGTGCATCAGCGGCTCTCCGCCGGCGATGGAGACCATCGGCGCGCCGGACTCCAGTACGGCGCCCACCGCCTGCGCCACCGGCATACGCTGCTTCAGCACCCCGGCCGGGTGCTGGATCTTGCCACAGCCCTCGCACTTGAGATTGCAGGCGAAGAGCGGTTCCAGCTCGACGATGAGCGGGAACTTCTCACGCTTGCGGAGCTTCTGTTCAAAGAGGTAGGTCCCGACCCGGATGGTCTGACGGAGCGGCATGGCCATCTAGCTCACCTCCTGGGGAGCAGCAAAGAACGGTGCCATTCATGAAAAGCGGGTAGTACGGCACGAAGAACACGGAAGGCCGATATTCCACCGCGCACTGTGCCGATACGGACGAGTTCATGCTCAGGAGCGTCCACGACCACTCGGACGGCCGCAACCGGGCGGGGCCCGGTCTCCAGCGCGGCGCGGAGCGTGGCGGCCGACTCCATGTCGACCGCGACGGCTCCGGTGGCCCGCAGCCGCGCCCGCTCGGGGCCGCGGACCACATGGTCCGAGCCGATGAGCGGGCCGGTGTGCACCGTACGGCCGGGCACGGCCCGGGCGACGGCTTCGATCAGCGCCCGGGTACCCGGGCAGACCGTGGCGGAGCCGTCCACCCGGGTCTCGCCCGCGACCACCAGATCCCCGGGGTGCATTCCGGGGGCGAGTCCGGCGCAGAAACCCGACGCGACGACCGCCGCGTCCCGCAGCGGGCTTGTGCCCAGGGCACCTCGCACGGCTCGTTCCGCGTTCCGCGGGCCCATGCCGGTGCGGAGCACGGTCACCGGACCCCGCGCGCCGCTGTGGTCACCGCCGCGCAGGGCGAGTCTCTCGATGCCGAGCGCACAGGCGATCAGCAGCGGCGCACGGGGGCCCGGCGGCCCCGGGGATGCCTCCATCAGCCCCCCTTGCCGCGGCGGGCGACGGTGGGTTCTCCGTACACATAGCGGCCGAGCGCGGTGAGGGGGAAGACCTGCCGGTAGAGGTGGTAGTTGATGGAGAAGTCCCAGGGGAAGCCCGTGCCGGTGAACTGCGGCTCGTCCCAGGACCCGTCGGCGCACTGGGTCTCGGCCAGCCAGGCGACACCCCGCTCCACCGACTTGCTCTCCCGCTCCCCCGCCGCGAGCAGCGCGAGAAGTGCCCAGGCGGTCTGGGAGGCGGTGGAGGCGCCCTGGCCGATCCACTCGTCCTGGCTGTACGAGCGCAGGTCCTCGCCCCAGCCCCCGTCCGGGTTCTGTACGGTCTCCAGCCAGCGGACCGCACGGCGGATCGCGGGGTGGGAGGCGGGCACACCGGCGGCGGTGAGCGCCGGGAGCACCGAACCCGTTCCGTACAGATAGTTCACGCCCCAGCGGCCGAACCAGGCGCCGTTGGGCTCCTGTTCGGCGAGGAGCCACTCGATACCGCGCCGGGCGGACGGGTGGTGGGCCCGTCCCTCGTGGGCGAGCATCTCCACCACATGGGCGGTGACGTCCGCCGAGGGCGGGTCGACGACCTTGCCGAAGTCGCAGAACGGCAGCCGGTTGGGGAACGGGCTGGTGTTGTCGGCGTCGAACGCTCCCCAGGCGCCGTTGCGGGACTGCATGCCGAGCGTCCAGCGCCCGCCGCGCGCCACGGCGGCGTCCACCCGGGCCGGGTCGGGATGGCGCACCCTGCGCAGTGCGAGGATCACCTCGGCGGTGTCGTCGATGTCGGGGTAGTTGTCGTTGTGGAACTCGAACGCCCAGCCGCCGGGTGCGAGACCGGGCCTGCGTACGGCCCAGTCGCCCGGCCGGACGATCTCCTCGCCGAGCATCCAGTCCGCGGCCCTGACCAGCGCCGGGTGATCCGCGGGGACGCCCGCGTCGGCAAGCGCGACCGTGGCGAGGCAGGTGTCCCAGACGGGCGACTGACAGGCCTCGATCATCCGGACGGGGGCGCCGCCGGGACCGTCCTCGCTCCAGATGGCGAAGCGGTCCAGCGACTCCAGCCCGGCCCGCATGACCGGGTGGCCGAGGTCGTAGCCCAGCAGATGCAGGGCGATGATCGAGTAGACGGCGGGCGGCTGGATGCCTCCCCAGCAGCCGTCGCTCTCCTGGCGCTCGACGATCCACCGGGCGGCGGCGTTCATCGCGACCTTGCGCACCCGCCGGGGCGCGACGCGGTGGTAGAGGCGCAGCGCTTTGTCCGCCCGCTGGAAGAAGCCGTCCCAGCTCATCGCGGGAGCCATCGCCCTCGGCGGGTTGGGCACCCGGGGGTCGGTGTGCAGTTCGTCGAGGGCGAAGGGCGCGGGCCGTACCGGCCGCTTCGCGGAGACCACGGTGAGCGGCACGATGGTCTGGCGGGCCCAGCAGCCGAAGTCGTAGATGTTGAGCGGGAACCACCTGGGCAGGAAGATCAGCTCGGGCGGCACCTCGGGGAGGTCCTCCCACTTCCACCAGCCGAACAGCGCGAGCCAGATCCGGGTGAAGACCCGGCTCGCCGCCATGCCGCCCTGCTCCCGGATCCACGCGGAGGCACGGGCCATATGGGGCTCGTCGGGGCGGTCGCCGGCCAGTCGGAGCGCGACATACGCCTCGATGGTGGTGGAGATCTCGCCGGGGCCGCCGTAGAAGGTGGCCCAGGTGCCGTCGTCACGCTGCCGCCCACGGATGAAGCGGGCCGCCGCGTCGGTGGTGCGGGTGTCGCGGATACCGAGGAACTCACGGAGCAGCAGGTCCTCGGCGTCCATGGTCACATTGGTTTCCAGGTCGCCCTTCCACCAGCCCTGGGCGTCTTGTTTGCCGAGCAGATACTCGACGGATCGTTCGGCGGCCCGCCGTGCGATCTCGGGCGGATCGCTCGCGGAACTGCTTCTGACGGGGGTTGGGATCGATGTGGTCTCACTGGCCGAGGCGGCGCGGGCCCGGACGGGCCCGCTGCTTCCGTCGGTCGTCGCTGTCATGGCTTCCCCTTCGGTGCAGTAAGGCGTGCTCTGCTGTGCTGGGGTCTCCGTCGGCTGGTGAAACGGTTATCCGGTCACCGGCCGGCGACTGCGATGGGTATGTCGGTGGACGCGATAGCGATCATCTCTCTCGTGGGGATCGGTTGGCGGGGGTGGGACGTCATCGCTTCCGTACGACGACGAAGTCGGCGAGCGCGACCAGTTGCGCCCGGACCAGGGCCGGCATGTCGATGCCGTTCAGGGCCTCGATGGCGACGGTGTGCTGGCGGCGGGCCTCCTGGGAGGTCCACTCGCGCCCGCCCGCCCGCTCGATGAGGGCCGCCCTGGTGGCGAACTCCTCCTCGGAGAAGCTGTCGAAGTCGTTGCTCTTGGCATCGGCCGCGAGCAGCTCCCCGAGACGCTCTGAGGCCGGTCCCCCCGCGGCGAGCGCGGCGACGACCGGAAGGGACTTCTTGCGCTGGCGCAGATCGCTCCAGGTCTGCTTGCCGGTGGCGACCGGGTCGCCCCAGATGCCGAGCAGATCGTCCACGGCCTGGAAGGCGAGGCCGAGGTGGTAGCCGTACTTCTCCAGCGTGTCGGCCGTGCGGTCGTCCGCCCCGCCGAGGACGGCGCCGATGGAGACGGCGCAGGCGAGCAGCGCGCCCGTCTTGTTGCCCTCCATCTCCAGGCACTCCTCGACGGTGACCCGCTCACGGTGCTCGTAGGAGATGTCCTGGGCCTGGCCGTCGATCAGCTTGCGGGTGGCGGTGGTCAGCCGGCGGGTGGCGCGGCCCGCCTCGACGGTGCCGAGCTCCAGCAGGACCTCGTTGGCCAGCGCGAACAGCGCGTCACCGACGAGGATGGCCTGGGCGGGCCCGTGCACCTTCCATACGGTGTCGCGGTGGCGGCGCTGCTCGTCGCCGTCCATCAGGTCGTCGTGCAGCAGCGAGAAGTTGTGCACCAGCTCCACGGCGACGGCGCCGGGGACACCCGCCTCGGGCGCGGCTCCGGCGGCCTCGGCGGACAGCAGCGCGAGCGCGGGCCGTACGGCCTTTCCGCCGTCGCCCGCGGCCGGCCGGCCCTCGGCGTCGATCCAGCCGAAGTGGTAGGCGGCGACGGTGTCCATGGGAGGGGCGAGGCGGTCGACGGCGGCACGCAGCACCGGTGCCGACATGGCCCGCGCGCGCTCCAGCAGCGCGGTGACGTCCACGCTCCCCGCGTTGTCGTCCGGCGGGCTCGCCGAAGGCACAGTCGGCACGGTCTCTCCCCTGGTTTCGGTTGCTCCGGTTACTCCGGTACGTGGGCTCACGCCGCCTCCTTGAGAGGGTGTTCATGGGGACGGCCGAGGGCTTGGAGCGCGGCGGCCGCGGCGGTGAACCCGCTGCGTACCGCACCCTCCATGGTCGCGGGCCAGCCGGTGGCGGTCCACGCGCCCGCAAGGTACAGGCCCGGCGCGCGGGTGCGGGCCCCGGGGCGGAGCCTGCCGACGCCGGGAGCGGGCGCGAAGGTGGCCGTCCGCTCCCTGGTGACGAAGAAGTCGCGCACCCGCGCCTGCCGGGCGGGTGGCAACAGCCGTTCCAGCTCGGGCAGATACCGCTTGCGCAGCTCGGCCACCGGCGCGTCGATCTCCTGCTGGGCGGCGGACTGGGAGACGGCCAGATACTGGCCCTCGCCGAGCCCGGACGCCTCGGTGCGGTCGAAGACCCACTGGACGGGAGTGCCGAGCGCGGCGAAGAACGGCCGGCGCAGCACCTTGCGGTCGTAGAGGACATGGACGTTGAGGATCGGCGCGGTGCCGATCTCCAGGAGCCGGTCGGGCGCGTCCAGCGCTCCGTCGGGCAGCAGGGCACGGGTCTCGCGCTGTGCGGTGGCGAGGACGACGGTGTCCGCCTCCAGCGGCGCGCCGCCGGTCTCGACGCGCCAGCGCCCGTGGTCCGCGCGGACGATCCCGCGGACCCGCGTGGAGATCTCGGTGCGGACCCCCGCGGCGTCCAGGGCCTTGCGGGCGAGGGTGTCGTGGAGTTCGCCGAGCGGGACCCGGGCCCAGCCGATGTCGGCGGCCCCGGGCTCGGAGAGCAGCCCGGTCTTGAAGACCATGGCGGCCAGGGCCATGGAGACGTCGGGCGCGCCGGCGTTCAGGGTCGCCACGCCGACGAGGTCCCACAGGGCCTCGATGGTGCGCGGCGACTGCCCCTGACGGCGGAGCCAGGTCGCGAAGTCGATGCCGTCGAGCGCGGGGTCGGCGGGGTCGAGCCTGCCGAGCGCCAGGGCGGCCCGGGAGACGGACGCCCGCTCGGCGAGCGAGAGATGCGGATAGCCGGCGAGGGAGGCCGCGAGGTGGAGCGGTACGGGCAGCGCGGTGCGGCGGAGCCGTCCGAGCCGGGGCCGGCCGGGGCGCCCGATGTCGAGCACGGGCACGTCCAACCGTTCCTGCACGGGGGCGAGAGCGGCACCGCCGACCCGCTCCAGGAACCAGCGGTAGGCGGTGCAGCAGCGCAGATAGACGTGCTGTCCGTTGTCGACGGTGAGGTCGCCGCGCTGGAAGGAGAAGGCGAGGCCGCCCAGTCGCGGGCGGCCTTCGACGAGGGTGACGCCGACCCCCGCGTCGGCGAGCTGGAGCGCGGTGGTGACTCCGGCGAGGCCGCCGCCGACCACCACCGCGTGCCGGGACCGCATGTCGTCGTCCGTCATGCGACCTCCCCTCGGGCCGTCGGGTTCTGGGACGCCGTGTCGGTGGATACGGTTGCGTCCCGGTCAATTGTGTACGGATACGGCATCGGGTGACACCTGGAGATCCGGGTCATCAGCCACGCCCCCGGGGGGACTGCCGGGTGATGTGCCGGGCGTCGAGGCCGGAGAGGCCGCGCACGGCGACGTACGCCTTCTCCCGGCCGGGCAGCGAGACCCGGCCGCGCAGCACCGCCTCGGGGTCGCGTTCGATGCGGTCGAGGAGCCGGCGGTAGATCCCGGCCATGGCCGCGACACAGGCACCGCTGCGGCGGTCGAGCATGGGCAGCAGCCGGTAGCCCTCGGCGAAGAGCGCGCGGGCGCGGCGCACTTCGAAGTGGACGAGCCCGGTGAAGTCGGAGCCCGACGGCGGGGTCGCGGAGTGGAAGCCCGCGGAGCAGCCGAACTTGGCGAGGTCGTCGGCGGGCAGATAGGTCCGCCCGTTGGCGGCGTCCTCGCGAACGTCCCTGAGGATGTTGGTGAGTTGCAGGGCGAGTCCGAGGGTGTCGGCGTACTCGGCGGCGCGCTCGGTGCCGCGCGCGCCGTCCTGGGTGCCGAACACGCCGAGCGAGAGCCGCCCGATCGCACCCGCGACACACCGGCAGTACACCTTGAGGTCGTCCCAGGTCTCGTATGTCTCGCCGTGTACGTCCATCAGGACGCCGTCGATGAGTTCGTCGAGTCCCTCGATCGGGATCGGGAAGCGCCGGGACGCGTCCGCCAGGGCGACGGCCACGGGATCGGTGTCGTCCTCGGCGACGGCGTTCCCGCGTACGCGCTCCAGCAGTTCGCGGGTGGCCTCCAGCCTCTCGCGCTTGGCGTCCGCCGCCAGCGGGCCGTCGCCGATGTCGTCGACGCGCCGCGAGAACGCGTACAGCGCCGACATGGCGTGCCGTTTGTCGGTCGGCAGCAGTCTGATGCCGTAGGCGAAGTTACGTGCCTGCCGGCCGGTGACGGCCTCGCAGTAGCTGTAAGCGGCCTGCACCGGGGCCGATACGGTGGGGGGTCCCTCCATCGTCCGGCTCACCCCTCTCTACGCGCTCTTCGCAAGACGGCCGCCACTTCACGCAGCAGCGTCGCCTTGGCGGGTTTGGGCGGTCCGGGCAGTACGTCGTGTCCGGCGGCGGTGATCGCGGCGAGGGCGGCGTACCCGCCACCCGTGAAACCGGCGAGCAGCAGCCGCAGCCTGCCGTGGACGCTGCCCACGAGAGGCAGCCCCTCGTCCAGCAGCCGGCGGGCCCGGTCGGCCTCGAAGGCGATCAGGGCACGCACCGAGGCACCCCCGGAGGGTGCCCGGAGATCGTCCTCGGTGACATGGAACCGCCGCATGTCCTCGGCGGGCAGATAGATCCGGTCGCGGGTGAGATCCTCGGTCACGTCCTGGAGGTGCTCGATGATCTGCAGGGCGGTGCACACGGCGTCGGAGCGGCGCAGCCGCTCGGGGGTGGCGGTCCCCGTGACCTGGAGCACCAGCTGCCCCACGGGGTTGGCGGACAGTTCGCAGTAGGCCGCAAGTTCCCCGTAGGTCTCGTACCGCCGCACCAGCTGGTCCTGGCGGTTCGCCCCGATCAGGGCGGTGAACGGCCCGGGGGTGAGCGAACGCCGGCGCACGACCGGGACGAGGGCGCGCAGCAGCGGATGGCGCGGCGGCTCCTGCGCGGGGCCGAAGACGCGCCCCAGATCGGTTTCGAAGGCGTCGAGCAGGGCGAGGCGGTCGTCCGCGTCGGCGGGGTCGGCACCGAGCCACCGGGCGTCCGCGCCGCCGGGCGCGAGATCCCCGTCGCCGATGTCGTCGACGAGCCGGGCGTAGCCGTACAGGGCCATGAGGTCGTCGCGCCATGCCCGGGGCAGGAAGAACGGGGCCACGGGGAAGTTCTCGTGCGCGGCCTTGTCGAGGGTGACGCGCGCGGGGTCCGCCGGGGAGGCCGTGCGCTGTTGTCGGGTGCCGGTCATACGGGGCTGCCTGGTGCGGGGACGGCGAAAGCCTCGCGGAGCTGGAGATTTTCGATCATTGCCGTCACATCTCCCGTTCTACACTGCCGATCCAATCCATCCTATTTCGGACACGCCGCCGGTATTCCCGACTGATCGGTGACCGCCCCGCGGACAGGGTGCCGAGGGGGTATCGCCCCAGTTGCCGTGATTCAGCATCCGTACAGCTTACGTTGTACAACGCCCACTGATACGCAGGGGTGTTCCGGTCATTACAAGAACATCGCATCAGAGGTCAACCTTCCCTCGGGGCCTCGGACTTGACGGGACGCCGACGCTCCGGACGAGCGTGCCGGTAGCGGCCCGGGGGCGTCGCCGTCGACTGGCAAGACGCAGGAAGACCCCCGTCCGGATGTCACGGCGGGGGTCTTGATCGGGGCCGGACCCGCTCGGGCCGTGTCGTCCCCCTGCGGTCACGGGGTGCCGGTCCCGTTCTACTTGCGGGTCTCCGCCTCGTACGCCTTCAGGACGTCGGCCGTGGGGCCGTCCATCATCAGGACGCCCTTCTCCAGCCACAGGACACGGTCGCAGGTGTCCCGGATCGAGCCGAGGCTGTGACTGACCAGGAAGACCGTGCCCGCGTGCTTGCGCAGCTCGCGGATCCGCTGCTCGGAACGGATCTGGAACTTGCGGTCCCCCGTCGCCAGCGCCTCGTCGATCATCAGCACGTCGTGATCCTTGGCCGCCGCGATGGCGAATCTCAGACGCGCGCCCATGCCCGAGGAGTAGGTCCGCATGGGCAGGGTGATGAAGTCGCCCTTCTCGTTGATGCCGGAGAAGTCGACGATCCCCTGGTAGCGGTCGCGGATCTCCTCGCGTGACATGCCCATCGCGAGGCCGCCGAGGACCACATTGCGCTCACCGGTCAGATCGCCCATCAGCGCGGCGTTCACACCGAGCAGCGAGGGCTGGCCGTCCGTGTAGACCTTGCCCTTCTCCGTGGGCAGCAGCCCCGCTATGGCCCGCAGCAGGGTCGACTTGCCGGAGCCGTTGGTCCCGATCAGGCCGATCGCCTCGCCGCGGTGGGCGGTGAAGCTGACACCCCGCACCGCGTGCACGGTACGGACACCGCGCTGCTCGCCCCCCTTGCGCCGCTTGACGATCCGGCTGAGGGCCGCGGTGGCGCTGCCCTTGCCGCCGGCCGCGCCGCGGACCCGGTAGACGATGTGGACATCGTCGGCGATGACGGTGGGAACCCGTCCGGGGTCGGTGTCCTCAGCCACGGCCGTAGCGCTCCTCGGCCTTCCAGAAGTACACGAAGCCGAAGACGCCGAACAGAATCGCCCAGCCCAGCGCGAAGGCCCAGATGTGCGGGGGCAGGTTCTCGGAGCCGTACCCGTCGATCAGGGCGAAGCGGACGAGGTCCATATAGACCGCGGCCGGGTTCCACTGGAGGATGTCGGCGATCCAGCCGGGCTTGTCCTTGAGCATCACCGGGATGGAGAACATCACACCGGACGCGTACATCCACGTCCGCATGATGAACGGCATCAGCTGGGCGAGGTCCGGGGTCTTGCTGCCGAGGCGGGCCATGATCAGCGCGAGACCGGTGTTGAACCCGAACTGGAGGACGAGCGCGGGCACGATCAGCAGCCACGACAGCTGCGGATAGCTGCCGAAGCCGATGGCGATCAGCACCAGGACGATCATGGAGAACAGCAGCTGCTGGAGCTGCTGGAGCGCCAGCGAGATGGGCAGGGACGCCCGGGGGAAGTGCAGCGCGCGCACCAGACCGAGATTGCCCGAGATCGACCGGACCCCGGCCATCACCGAGCTCTGGGTGAAGGTGAAGACGAAGACGCCGGTCACGAGGAAGGGGATGAAGACCTCCTTGCTCATGCCCCTTCCGGAGTTCAGGATCAGCCCGAAGATGAAGTAGTACACGGCCGCGTTGAGCAGGGGCGTGACCACCTGCCACAGCTGGCCGAGCTTCGCCTGGCTGTACTGGGCCGTCAGCTTGGCCTGCGAGAACGCGAGGATGAAGTGGCGCCGGCCCCACAGTTGCCTGACGTACTGCACCAGCCCCGGGCGGGCACCGCTGACCGCCAGACCGTACTTGGCGGCGAGCTGCGCCGGGGACAGTGAGTCGTCGGCGGACGGCCGTGCGGTCGTCGTGACCGCACCGTCTTGGGTTGTGTCACTCACAAGTGGAAACTTTCGTCTTCGAGATGCGCGGCAGAGGGGGCGCGGCCGCGGGCGCCGCCGGATTCCCGGTCGCGCCCGAAGCTCTCAGGGCCCAAGCTTGTCAGATCACGGGAGGACGGCCCAGTCGGGTGAGCCGCCACACGGTACGCCACTTCATGGGCCGGCGCGGACCACAGGGTTTGCGCCAGCCCTCGGTGAATCCGCCCAGCCATGCCCTCAGGGCCGGGGCCGACGGCCGCCGGGCGAGGGTCAGCAGCACCCAGACGCCGAGATACAGCGGGACCAGGGGCGCGGGCAGATTCCGCCGGGCCAGCCAGACCCGGTTGCGGGCCACCATCCGGTGGTAGACCGCGTGCCGGGAGGGAGGCGTCCTCGGGTGGAACAGCACCATGTCGGAGCGGTAGTCGATCATCCACCCCGCGTCCAGCGCCCGCCAGGCGAGATCGGTCTCCTCATGGGCGTAGAAGAACTCGCCGGGCAGCGCTCCGACCTCGGCGAGCAGCCGGGTGCGGACGGCGTTGGCGCCCCCGAGGAAGGTCGTGACCCGTGAGGAGCGCATCGGGTCGGAGGCCCGCAGCCTCGGCACATGGCGGCGCTGGGTGAGCCCGGTCTCGGGGTCGGCGATCCGGAAGCTGATGATCCCGAGCCGGGGATCGGCGGTGAGGGCCTCGCGCACCAGTTCGGCCGTGTCGGAGTTGGGCAGCAGCCCGTCGTCGTCGAGGAACAGCAGCGCGTCGACCTCGGAGCCGCCGGGGCCGAACGCCTCGATGCCGACATTGCGCCCGCCGGGAATGCCGAGGTTCTCCGGCAGCTCCACGGTGCGCACGTCCGGGAAGTCCCCGACTCCGGTGACGGGCGCGCCGTTGCCGACCACGACGACCTCGATCGGATCGCCCTTCTGCCGGGCGACCGACTCCAGCAGCGCGCGCAGATCGCCGGGGCGGTCGCCCATCGTCAGGACGACCGCGCCGAGCTTGAGACCGGCCGTCATCTGAGCCTGCTGGAGGCGAGGATGGACACGAGGTGCAGCAGCGTCTGGACGACGGCGATACCGGCGAGGATCGCGATCCCGAGGCGGGTGAAGAACAGATCGCCCCGGACCGTGTCGAGGACGGCCGCCACCAGGATGAACAGACTGGCCTCGATACCGCCGACGAGCCGGTGGAACTTGAGGGCGGCGGCGGCGCGGCGGGCGAGCGCCAGACCGGAGGACCGGGGCACGGACGCCTCGTCCTTGACAGCGGGCAGCCCGCTGCGCTGGCGTGCCACATCGACCAGATCGGTCTCGGCCTTGATCAGGATCGCGCCGAGCGCGGCGACCGTGCCGAGGAACGCCCACAGCCACTCGGCCCGTCCGCCGCCGAAGACATCGGCCCCGCGGACGCCGAAGCCGACCAGCAGGGCCGCCTCGCACAGATAGTGGCCGATCCGGTCGAGATAGACACCGGTGATCGACGTCTGCTTGCGCCAGCGGGCGACCTCGCCGTCCACACAGTCGAGCAGCAGATAGATCTGGAACAGCACCACGGTGACGATCGCTCCGGTCAGCCCGGGGATCAGCAGGGTGGCGCCGCCGATCACACCCACCACGACCATGAGATAGGTCAGCTGGTTGGGCGTGATCCTGGTGTTCACCAGATACGGATCGATGTGCAGCGAGATCTCCCGCATGTACAGACGTCCGGCCCAGTGCTCGCCGCTTCTCCGGTCCTTCACTCCCTCCGGGTGAACGACCGGGCGGAGTTCAGCTACGGATGGTCTTGGCATAGTCGGCGTACGCGTCCCTGATCTGATCGGTGGTGAGGTCAAGGTGCTCGAGGATGGTGAAGCGGCCCGGTCTGGTCTGCGGCGCGTACTGGACCGCCCGGACGAACTCATCGGCGCCGAACCCGATTTCCTCGGGCAGCACCGGGAGTCCGTGCCTGCGCAGTACCTCGGCGAAGAGACCCGACTGCTCATGCGCTCCGCGCAGATACATGGCGAAGGCCGCGCCGAGGCCGACCTGTTCGCCGTGGCTCGCGGCGCGCTGCGGATACAGCAGGTCGAAGGCGTGGCTGATCTCGTGACAGGCCCCGGACGAGGGCCGGGTGTCCCCGCTGATCGACATGGCGATACCGGTGAGGACGAGGGCCTCGGCGAGAACCGTGAGGAACTCGTCGTCGCCGATGCCCGCCGGGTGGCGCAGTACGGACTCGCCCGCCGTACGGGCCATGGCGGCGGCCAGTCCGTCGACCGGTTCGCCGTTGACGCCGTGGGAGAGTTCCCAGTCCGCGATCGCGGAGAGATTGGAGATCGTGTCGCCGATGCCGGAGCGGATGAAGCGGGGCGGGGCGTCCCTGATCACGTCGAGATCGATGACCATGGCGATCGGGGTGGGCAGGCCGTAGGAGCCGCGGCCGTTGTCGTTGTCGAGCGTCGCCACCGGCGAACAGATGCCGTCGTGCGCGAGGTTGGTGGCCACGGAGACCATCGGCAGGCCCACCCGGGCCGCCGCGTACTTCGCCACATCGAGGATCTTGCCGCCGCCGAGGCCCACGACGGCGTCGTAGCGCTTGCCCTTGATGGAGTCGGCCAGCTCCACGGCGGCGTCGATGGTGCCGCCGTTGACCTCGTACCAGTCGGCGCCGGGCAGGGCCGGGTCGAGCCGGTCGCGCAGCGCGCGGCCGGAGCCGCCGCTGATGGCGACGGCGAGCTTGCCGGAGGTGGAGATGCGCTGGTCGGCGAGGATGGCCGCCAGATCGTTCAGCGCTCCCGGCCTGATGTCGACGACGACGGGCGACGGAATGAGCCGGGTCAGTACTGGCACGCGATCTCACGGCCCTTCGCGAGGTCGTCGTGGTTGTCGATCTCCACCCACTTCACATCCCCGATGGGGGCCACGTCGATGGTGAAGCCGCGGTTCACCAGTTCCTGGTAGCCGTCCTCGTAGTAGAGGTCGGGGTCGCGCTCGAACGTGGTCCTGAGCGCGTCGGCGAGGTCGGCGGCGGCCTCGGGCTCGATCAGGGTGACGCCGATGTACTCACCGGTCGCGGTCGCCGGGTCCATCAGCTTGGTGATCCGGCGCACTCCCCCGCCGTCCTCGGCGACGACCTTCATCTCCTCGTCGGCGAGGCGCTTGACCGTGTCGAGGGCGAGGATGATCTTCCGTCCGCCGCCGCGGGCGTCCAGCAGGGTGCGCTCAACGGAGACGGGGTGGACGGTGTCGCCGTTGGCGAGGATGACGCCCTCGCGCAGGACGTCACGGGCGCACCACAGGGAGTAGGCGTTGTTCCACTCCTCGGCCTTGTCGTTCTCGACGAGGGTGAGTCTGACGCCGTACGCGGACTCCAGCGCCGCCTGCCGTTCGCGGACGGCCTCCTTGCGGTAGCCGACGACGATCGCGGCCTCGGTGAGACCGATCTCGGCGAAGTTGGCGAGGGTGAGGTCGAGAACCGTCTTGGCGGAACCGTCCTGCTCGGGGCCGACGGGCACGAGGGCCTTCGGAAGCGTGTCGGTGTAGGGGCGAAGACGCCGTCCGGCACCGGCTGCCAGTACGAGGCCGATCATGCGGGTTCTCCTTCGTCATGTACGGCGGGTGCTGCGGAGGACACCCAGAAGCGGATGCTCTCCACCAGCACCACGAGT
The DNA here is from genome assembly GCF_044456085.1 of Streptomyces sp. NPDC051018. Taxonomy (NCBI): domain Bacteria; kingdom Bacillati; phylum Actinomycetota; class Actinomycetes; order Kitasatosporales; family Streptomycetaceae; genus Streptomyces; species Streptomyces sp. NPDC051018. Next base: position 98,835 of record NZ_JBITFN010000002.1, on the reverse strand, counting down.
GCGACGGCGAGGGCGAGTGCCGTCAGCGCGATGGTGAAGTCCTCGGCGGTGACCAGGGCGGCCAGCAGCGCGACGGCCAGGATCCGGCCCTCGTGCCCGCCGATGGCACGCACCAGGGCGCGCGGCGGCGCGCCCGTGCCGCCGCGAATGCGGTACACCGTGTCGTAGTGATGGTAGGCGACGGCCGCCACCAGGCCGAAGGCCGCGGGCAGGGCCCCCGCCGTATCAGCGCGGACGGCGAACGCCAGGACGGCACCGTACTCGGCGGCCCGGAACACCGGGGGGACCAGCCAGTCGAGCGGGCCCCCCAGCGGGCGGGCGACGGCCAGACCGGAGGTGATCACATAGAGGACGGCCGCGGCGACGGGCGCGTACGAGCCGTGCTCGGCGAGCGCGGCGGTGGTGACCAGGGCCGCGCCCCCGAGGAGGGCGATCACCGGCGGGGCCATCGCGGGCAGGGCACGCACCAGCCGCCGTCCCGCGCGGGCGACGGCCTCGGCGAGGGGGCCGGAGTCGGCGAGATCCGCCAGCGCGCGGGTGGCGCGCTCGGTCCTGCTCGCCTTGCGCGTCAGGGAGCGCAGCAGCCGGCCGGCGGTGGTGTAGCAGGCGGCGAACGAGCAGCCGGCCAGCAGGGCGTAGAAGACGATCCGGGGGGTGGTGACGGCGGTCAGCACGGCGATCATGGCCCACCGCTCGCCGATCGGGAGCACGATCATCCGGCGGACCCACACGGTCCAGCCGACGCTGTCGAGCCGGTCGGAGAGGGCGGCGGTGGGGCTGGTGTTGGACACCGCGTCGTGGTTGGCCTCGTTGAAGGAGAAGTCCACGACATGACGGCAGGTCTGGAGGACCATCGCCGCGAGGGCGAGCGCCCACACATCGTCCCCGCCGCGGGCGGCGCCGAGGGCGAGCCCCGCGTAGTAGGCGTACTCCTTGGCGCGGTCGAACGTGGCGTCGAGCCAGGCGCCCATCGTGGAGTACTGGAGGGAGTAGCGGGCGAGCTGGCCGTCGGTGCAGTCCAGCACGAAGGAGAGGAGGAGCAGCGCTCCGGCGGCGATGAATCCGCCGCGGGTGCCGGTGGCGGCGGCCGCCGCCGCGATCAGCGCGGTGACCAGGGACGCGGTGGTGACCTGGTTGGGGGTGAGCCCCCGGCGCGCGCACCAGCGGGCGAGATAGCGCGAGTAGGGGCTGATGCAGAACGTGGTGAAGAAGCCGTCCCGGGCCTTGACCGCGGAGCGCAGCCGTACGGCCTCGTCGTCCACGGCGGCGACGGCCTGGCGGGCCTCGTTGCGCCCCTGGGGGTCCTCGGGCACGGTGGCGACGAGGGATCCCAGCTCGGGGCGGTGTACGGCGGTGCCGTCGGCGACGAGCGCCTCGGCGAGCCGGTCCGGGAGGGGCGCCTGAAGGGTGCCGGAGCGCGGGGAGGTCTCCAGGGCGCCGTCGCCCCCGGCGCGGGACACGGGGGCGGAGAGCGGGTTTTCGGCCAGAGAGCCCGTGAGGGCGCGCGTGAGTGCTCCGCGTGCCCCGGGCTGCGCCGTCAGCGCGCCGGGGATCGCGGCGGCCGGGAAGCGCGGGTCCGTGAGGCCCAGACGCAGCGAGTGGACATGCCCGACGAAACGGGTGTCGACCACGGCGACGCGATCGGTGGCCGGGACGGAGGCGAGCAGCGCGGCGGTCTCCTCCGTACCCGGAGAAACCCGTACGTCGAAGCCCAGCGACCGCAGATCGCCCTCGAGCGACGAACCGGGCACGGGCGGACCGGTGAGGATGGCGGTCGACAGACGAACTCACTCCTTGGAACCGAGGGTGCGGATGCGCGGCGGCTCGGCCCGGTGCACGGGCGGCGGCTCGTCGGCAGAGGCTATCGGATGTGTTCAGGCGGTCGCTCACCGGCAGTTCACGGCCCGCTCGACACGGCGGGACGCCCGGGAGGCCCCCGCCCGGAGATCATCATCGTCGATCGGACGCCCGGCCCACAAACCGCGCCCGGAGCCGGGAGCCGGGCCGCCACCGGGGGCACCCGGACCCGTACACGGAGGTCGCCGGGTACAGGACGGATAAAAGAGATATAGGGGAACGGCGTAGGGCGGGGACCACGGCGGGGCGGACCCGGGACGACGGGCGGGCCGGGGACGACGGGCGGGGCGGACCCGGGACCGTGGCGGGCCGGCCTGCGGGAGAACCCGCGGTGATGCGCTCGCGAGCCGGCCGGACGCGGCGGCCCGGGCTCCGGACAGCTGTGGCCGGGAAGGTTCGCCCGTGACCCCCGGCACTCGGTGCGGTCCGGCACAAGGCGGAGACCCGCAGTCCGCACTCGCCGTACCCGCGCGGTCCGGCAACCCGGCGAGGGGACGCCTCCCGGGCCCCGCCGGACCCGGCGGAACCGCGCGGGGTGCCGGCGAGCCCTGAACGCTTCCGGCCACAGCGCCAAGGGCTGTCCCGTGGTCGTCGCGCGCGCCCGGAGATCACGGGACAGCCCTTAGGCTGGCGGCCATGACTTGGCTGATCACAGGTGGAGCGGGATACATCGGCGCGCACGTGGCGCGGGCCATGACGGAGGCGGGGGAGCGGGTCGTCGTCCTCGACGACCTGTCGTCGGGGGTTGTCGAGAGGCTGCCCGGGGAAGTTCCGCTTGTACGGGGGGCGGTCCTGGACCGCGATGTGGTGGATCACACCATCGCCGAGCACGGCATCACAGGTGTTGTTCATCTCGCGGCGAAGAAGCAGGTCGGGCAGTCGGTCGAGCAGCCGCTGCACTACTACAGGGAGAATGTGCACGGGCTGACCGTGCTGCTGGAATCGGTGGTGAAGGCCGGGGTGCCCCGGTTCCTCTTCTCCTCGTCGGCGGCGGTCTACGGGGTTCCCGACCTCCCCGTGATCCCGGAGTCGGCCCCCTGTGTGCCGATCAACCCGTACGGCGAGACCAAGCTCGCCGGGGAGTGGCTGGTACGGGCGACGGGCCGGGCCCACTCCCTGTCGACGGCCTGTCTGCGCTACTTCAATGTGGCGGGTGCGGCCCGTCCCGATCTGGCGGACACCGGGGTGTTCAACATCATCCCGATGTTCTTCGACCGGATCACCCGGGACGAGTCCCCGCGGATCTTCGGCGACGACTATCCGACGCCGGACGGTACGTGCGTCCGCGACTACATCCATGTCGCGGATCTCGCCGACGCGCATCTCACGGTGGCCCGCCGGCTGGCCGAGCGGGACGGCGCGGGCGATCTCACGCTGAACATCGGCAGGGGGGTCGGGGTCTCGGTGCGCGAGCTGGCCGATCTGGTGGGTGAGGTCACCGGGTACGGCGGGGAGCCGGTGGTCGAGCCGCGCCGGCCCGGCGACGCGGCGCAGGCCGTCGCCTCGGTCGATCTGATCGGCGAGGAGCTGGGCTGGACGGCGTCGCGCGGAGTGCGGGAGATGGTCGAGTCCGCGTGGGAGGGCTGGTGCCTGCGGCACCCGGAGGCACCAGGACGCTGAGGGCGCGGGCCCGTCACACGAACAGCCCCGAAGGCCGTGCCGGACACCGTCCGGTACGGCCTTCCGTATCGGCCTTCTTAGCCCGCCCGGGCGGCCCTCAACCGTCTGACCTGCGGATCATTTCCGCAGGTCAGACGATATGACAACGGTGTTCAGTGCCGTGTTGCCACATACCCCCCACCCGTAGTTCACTGAGGTCTCGGGAGATCGATTCCGACCACCGGGAGGCAGTCGCCATGGGGGCTGGGCACGACCACGGGCACGCGCACGGGCATTCCCACGGCGGACCGCCGCCGACGGGCACGGCCGCCGCGGCGTACAAGGGGCGGCTGCGCGTCGCGCTGTCGATCACCCTGGGCGTGATGGTCCTGGAGATCGTCGGTGGCATCGTCACCGGTTCGCTCGCCCTGGTCGCCGACGCGGCCCATATGGCGACGGACGGCATCGGCCTCGCGATGGCGCTGCTCGCCATCCACTTCGCCAACCGGCCGCCGAGCACCAATCGCACCTTCGGGCTGGCCCGGGCCGAGATACTCGCCGCGCTCGCCAACTGTCTCCTGCTGCTCGGTGTCGGCGGCTATGTGCTCTTCGAGGCGGTGGAGCGGTTCATCACACCCACCGAGACCAGGGGCGGGCTGACGATCGTCTTCGCCCTGGTCGGCCTGGTCGCCAATGTGATCTCCCTGTCGCTGCTGATGCGCGGCCAGAAGGAGAGCCTGAATGTGCGCGGCGCCTATCTGGAGGTGCTGAACGACGCGCTCGGCTCGGTCGCCGTCCTGATCTCCGCCATCATCATCCTCACCACCGGCTGGCAGGCCGCCGACCCGATCGCGTCCCTGGTGATCGGGCTGATGATCGTCCCCCGGACCGTGAAGCTGCTGCGGGAGACCCTGAACGTCCTGCTGGAGGCGGCCCCCAAGGGTGTGGACATGGACGAGGTACGGGCGCACCTCGTCGCCCTGCCGGGGGTGGAGGAGGTCCATGATCTGCACGCCTGGACAATCACGTCCGGTATGCCGGTGCTCTCCGCGCACATCGTGGTGACCCAGGACGTACTGGACTCCGTCGGCCACGAGAAGATGCTGCACGACCTCCAGGGGTGCCTCGGCGACCACTTCGACGTCGAGCACTGCACCTTCCAGCTGGAACCGGCGGGCCACGCGGAGCACGAGGCGAGACTCTGCCACTGAAGCCGTCCCGGGGTCCCGGGAACGGGCTCCCGGAGACGGGACGGGCCACCGTCACGAAGCAGCCGGGTCACCGGTTCGGCCCCCTCCGGCGAGGGTTCCCCGCGAGGATCGCGGGGCACGATCCGGTAGCCGGGGGCCTTCGGGCGACTGCGGCGGATGACCCTCCCGCCCCCGCGCCGGGGCCTCGGCCCCGGACATGCCCGGGCTGCCGAAGTGCGGACAAGCCGCTTTTGTACGGCAGACTTGAGCAGGCCCCACAGGGCCGAGCACCGATGCGAAGGATGGTTATGCCGACCTCACCAGCAACCGCCCCGAACACCGCTTCGAACGGCGCACCACCAGCGATTCTGCTCGAACTGGTCGACGAAGACGGCAACACCATCGGCACCGCGGAGAAGCTCTCCGCCCACCAGGCGCCGGGCCGGCTGCACCGGGCGTTCTCAGTGTTCCTCTTCGACGAGCGGGGACGGCTGCTGATCCAGCGCCGGGCGCTCGGGAAGTACCACTCCCCCGGTGTCTGGTCGAACACCTGCTGCGGGCACCCGTACCCCGGTGAGTCCCCCTTCGCGGCGGCCGCCCGCCGTACGCACGAGGAGCTGCGGATCTCGCCCTCGCTGCTCGCCGAGGCGGGCACGGTCCGCTACAACCACCCGGACCCGGACTCGGGCCTGGTGGAGCAGGAGTACAACCATCTGTTCGTCGGCATGGTGGGGGGCGCCCCGCGGCCGGACCCGGAGGAGGTCGGCGAGACGGCATTCGTCACCCCGGGCGAGCTGGCCGAGCGCCACGCCTCCGCGCCCTTCTCGGCGTGGTTCATGACGGTGCTGGACGCGGCGCGGCCGGCGGTCAGGGAGCTGACGGGTCCGGCCGGCGGCTGGTGACCGGCTGCGGCGGCGGCATCGGGCCCGGCAGGGTGACGGTGTCGCCGCCGTGACCGGGGGTGTGCCCCGGCGGTGCCAGCGGCATCTCGGCCCAGACGACCTTGCCGCCGCTCGCGGTGTGCTCGACATCGCACATCCCGCCGGCCTCCCGCGTGATCTCCCGGACGAGCAGCAGGCCCCGGCCGCCGGTCTGCCGCCAGTCGGTCTCCAGCGCCTTCGGCCGGTAGGGGTGGTTGTCCTCGACGGACACCCGGACCCGCCCGGCCGCGATCGCGACCTCGACGGCGACCTCGGGCGAGAGCAGGGCCGCGTGCTTCACCGCGTTGGTGACCAGCTCGGAGACGATCAGCAGCAGCCCCTGCAGAACCTCGTCTCTCCTTGGCACCCCCTGGCGGCACAGCAGGTCCCGTACGGCGTGCCGGGCTCTGGGGACGGAGGCGTCGACCGAGGGGGCGGTGAACCGCCACACCCCTTCGTACGCAGACGGCCGGGCCGGGATGCTCCCGCGGCTCTCCATGGTCCGTACCCACCCTCGGATCGACTGCCACTGACCTTCGGGTGACAAGTGTCGGCAGCGAGCGGGCGAGGACCCCGATCCTGAACAGAAGTCAGCGTCAATCGACCCCTTTTGACCGCGTTCGCGCGACCCGGGCGGCCGGACGACTGTCCCTGATCCCTTCCGGGATCCGTTCCTGGCGCCGTCCGGAGCCCCGGACCGTCCCCGTGTGCGTCCGTCCCGGCCGCCGCACCCCCGTCCTGATCACCGCACCGGCGCCCGGTCCACGGCGGCCCTGATCACATCACCCGCGCCCCGGTCACCGGGTCCGGCCGGGGTCACCGGGTCCGTACGGCTCGTCCGGGCCCGTGTACGTCTCCGGTTCGGCGACCATTTTCACGATCCGTCGTCCGCCGACGCCGATGGCGAGCAGCCCGAGGCCGTCGAAGAGCAGCATCAGCGAGAAGAACAGGCCGAGGACATAGCGGCTGCTCTCCGGCCAGTTGCCGAGGACCAGGATGCCCAGCACCACCCCGAGCACTCCCTGGAGCAGGGTCCAGCCGAACTGCGGGCCCTTCACCACCAGGGACCCCACCAGCCGGAACAGTCCTCCGGTCAGGAAGAGCAGGGCGGCGAAGAGCGTCAGCGCCTCGGCCGAGCCCTGCGGGTGGCGGATGACGACCACACCCGCGGCGATGTTCAGCGCGGCGACCACCACGGCCAGCCAGAAGTACTCGCTGCCGCGCGACTCGATCGCGTGCACCAGGCCGACCACTCCGCCGATCAGGAGCAGCCAGCCGAAGAGCAGCATCGAGGTGAGGGTCGCGACGCCGGTGTAGATCAGACCCACGATTCCCGCGACGACAAGGATCGAGCCCAGCACCGCCAGCAGGCCGAAGCTGCGTTTGAGACCCTTCCCGGGCTCCTCGGTCGTACCGGCCATGGCCGCCACCTCCTCGTACCCCTACTCGATCGTAGGTCGCACCGCTGCGGATAGCATCCGGCGCATGGACTCAGCCCGTCATGAGCCCCGGCCGGAGCCGGAGCCGCAGGTGACGCACACCGTCGCGGACGGCGTCGCCACCGTCGTCATCAGCAACCCCGCCAAACGCAACGCCATGACGGCCGGGATGTGGCGGGCGGTCCCCCGGCTGCTGGAGCGGCTCGCCGGGGATCCGGAAGTCCGCGCGCTGGTGCTGACCGGAGCCGGGCCCACCTTCTGCGCCGGGGCCGACATCTCCTCGCTGCGGGAGCCGTCGGCCGGGCCGGACGATTCCCCGCAGGCCCTCGCCGTACGGGCCGAGGAGGCTCTCGCGGCCTTCCCCAAGCCGACACTCGCGGCCGTACGGGGCCACTGCGTCGGCGGTGGCTGGCAGCTCGCCGGTGCCTGCGATCTGCGGTTCACGGAGACGGACGCGCTGTTCGGGGTGACCCCGGCCAAGCTGGGAATCGTCTATCCGGCCTCCTCCACCAGACGGCTGGTCTCGCTGGTGGGCCCGTCGGCCGCCAAGTATCTGCTGTTCTCCGGCGAGTTGATCGAGGCGGACCGGGCGCTGCGCACCGGTCTGGTCGACGAGGCGCTGCCCGCGGGTGAACTCGGCAAGCGGGTCGCGGAGTTCACCCGGATCCTCGGCTCGCGCTCGCAGCTCACCCAGGCGGCGGCGAAGGAGTTCGCGGCGGGCCGCACCGACCGGGACGCGTACTGGAGCGAGCGGGCGGCGGAGCAGGCGCGGCCGGGCGGCGACACCGCGGAGGGTGTGGCGGCGTTCCTGGAACGGCGCACGGCGCGGTTCACCTGGAGTGTCTGACGGATCCGGGGGCGCTGGCGCCCGTGCGGGCTACGGGCCCGGTGCCACGGGGGCGCCGCCCAGGGCCCCGGCGGGCGCCGGGTGCGTACCGGCCCCGGCCAAATCTGCTGCATACACCAACCAGTCAGTAGCCTGACCGGCATGACCACGGAGATCTCCCTAGCGCGCCGGGGCCGCCGCTGCCATCACGTTCTCAATCCGCTGCACTCGACGGTCTACTTCTCCTCCGAACTGGCCGACGAGACCGCCGCCCTCGGCATCCACGGCTGGGAGGCCGCGTACTTCGCGACCAGGGCGGCGCCGATGGGTGCGGTCGGGCCCGGCCGGGTCGCGTCGGCGTTCTACCACTTCAACCGGGAGCTGATCGCCTCGCATCTGCCCGCCGTATGGTCCCTCGCCTCCCCGGAGACCGTCCTCGACGCGCGGCTGCGGGCCGCCGACCGCACACTGCGGCGGCTGCTCGGCCCGGAGCTGATCGCCTCCGGCGAACTCGCGGAGGCGGCCCGGCTCGCGCTGCGGGCGGCGGAGGGCTGCACCGGGCGGGCCCGCCCGCTGTGCGCCGCGTACGCGGACCTCCCCGTCCCCGACGAGCCGCACCTCGCGTACTGGCATGCCGCGGGCCTGCTGCGGGAGCACCGGGGCGACGGCCATCTCGCGGCGCTCCTCGCGCTCGACCTCGACCCGCTGGAGGCGCTCGTCAGCCACACCGCGACCGGCCACGGCATGGCACGGCGCTGGGTCCTCGCCACCCGCGGCTGGCAGCCCACCGACTGGGAGGCGGCGCAGGAGCGGCTGCGGAAGCGGGGGTTCCTTGACGACGGGGGCGCACTGACGAGCGAGGGCGTCCGGCTCCGGTCGGAGCTGGAGGACCTCACGGACCGGATCGACCGGGGGCCGTACGAGGCCCTGGGCGCGGAGGGGGTGGACAGGCTCACGCGGTTGGGGAAGGTGATGCTGGCGCCGGCCGTGGCCGCGGGCGCGTTTCCCCCCGAGGTGATGGGCGGGTCGTAAGGTCCCCCGGGGGCGGGGGCGGGGGCGAGGCGGGTTCGGGTTGGCGCGGGGTCGGGGCGAGGCGGGTGGGGGACGGTGCGGGATCGCTCGGTGACCTCTCACGTCCGGGGTTCGCGGTTGGTCCCGGGGCCGAGGTGCGCCGGACGTGCCTCTGCCCGGCGCGCGTTCCCGCACCCGGGCCGCGCCCTCCCGTCAGTCGAGGTAGAGAGCCAGCCCGCACAGGCCGTGGCGCGCTCGGGCCGCCCGGTGCCAGACACGCAGGGGGCCGTCGATGACGGATTCCTCGTCCGGGCGGTAGTCCAGCCAGTCCTGCGCGTCCACGGCGGCGCGTTCCCCCCGGCCGAAGGTCAGCGCGCGTTCCACATGGGGCAGGGATTCGCGGACCTCGCGCGAGGTGAGCAGGAAATTGCCGCACCAGCCCGGCAGCTGGACCGCGCGTTCGGGGCCGATGGCGTGGAAGAGCGAGCCGACCGGGAACGTCCTGCGCCGGCTGGAGAAGAACATCACCGAGGGATCGGGCTGGCGCTTCCACACATCGCCCTCCGCCTGGAAGCCGTCGGCGCCGCCGTCGCACAGACCGGTGATGCGTTCACCGATCGCGGTGAGCAACTGGAAGGAGCGCAGCGCCTCGGCCTCCCGGCTGTCGCGGTCGGCCCCGAAGGCGGTGTACCAGGTCCGGTAGTCGGGCAACGGCCCCCTCCGCCACAGGTCCCAGCGCCGCCGGGCGACCGGATCGGTGCGCTCCGCCTCGATGACGGGCAGCAGACGCGGCGCCAACTCCGCGATGACGGTGTCCTCGTGGACGCTGATCGCCCAAGCGGCCGTGAATCCCATGGAGGGACGTTACGCGACATCGTCCAGGTTCAGCTCCACCGGGGGTGATCGATCACTGGCGGACCGAAACGCCGTGTGCCCGGCCCTTCGTCGCCCCTCCCGTGGAACCGCCCCCACCGGGCATGACCGGCCCGCACGACCGGCCCCGGCCGTACGCACGTCCAGACGGCCGGATCCGGCGTCCGTCGCAGGCGGTGCCCGGTTTGGCAGAATGCAGGCGCAAGCACAGCCAGTACGAGAAGGCGAGTCGGAAAACCGTGACGATGTCCATCGAAGGCAGGATCGCCGAGGAGCTCGGCGTACGGGAGCGGCAGGTCAAGGCGGCTGTGGAGCTGCTGGATGGCGGGTCGACCGTGCCGTTCATCGCGCGGTATCGCAAAGAGGCGACCGAGATGCTCGACGACGCCCAGCTGCGCACGCTGGAGGAGCGGCTGAGGTATCTGCGGGAGCTGGAGGAGCGGCGTACCGCGATCCTGGAATCCGTACGGGAACAGGGGAAGCTGGACGACGCGCTGGAGGCGCAGATCCGGGGCGCCGAGACCAAGGCACGTCTGGAGGACATCTATCTGCCCTTCAAGCCCAAGCGGCGGACGAAGGCACAGATCGCGCGCGAGGCAGGGCTCGAACCGCTGGCCGAGGGGCTGCTCGCCGACCCCTCCCGGGAGCCGCTGGCCGCGGCCGCGGCCTTCGCCGACGCGGACAAGGGGGTGGCGGACGCCGCCGCCGCGCTGGAGGGCGCCCGGGCCATTCTCACCGAGCGGTTCTCCGAGGACGCGGATCTGATCGGTGAGCTGCGGGAGCGGATGTGGACACGCGGCCGGCTCGCCTCGAAGGTGCGGGAGGGCAAGGACAACGCGTCGGAGGGGCCGGGCGCGAAGTTCGCGGACTACTTCGACTTCGCCGAGCCGTTCACCGGGCTCCCCTCGCACCGGGTGCTCGCCCTGCTCCGCGGGGAGAAGGAGGAGGTGCTCGACCTCACCCTGGAGCCGGAGGAGCCGGGGGACGAGCCCGGCCCCTCCTCGTACGAGAACATGGTCGCCCGGCGCTTCGGGGTGGCCGATCGCGGCCGGCCCGCCGACAAGTGGCTCGCGGACACGGTCCGCTGGGCGTGGCGGACCAGGATCCTCGTCCACCTCGGGATCGATCTGCGGCTGCGGCTGCGTACGGCCGCCGAGGACGAGGCCGTACGGGTCTTCGCGGCGAACCTGCGGGATCTGCTGCTGGCCGCGCCCGCGGGGACACGCGCCACGCTGGGGCTGGACCCCGGGTTCCGTACGGGGGTGAAGGTGGCCGTCGTCGACGCGACCGGCAAGGTCGTCGCCACGGACACGATCCATCCGCATGTGCCGGCGAACAGGTGGGACGAGTCGCTGGCCCGCCTCGCCCGGCTCGCGAAGGAGCACTCCGTCGATCTCGTCGCGATCGGCAACGGCACGGCCTCCCGGGAGACCGACAAGCTCGCCGGTGAGCTGATCACCAGGCACCCGGAGCTGAAGCTCACCAAGGTCATGGTCTCGGAGGCGGGCGCGTCCGTGTACTCCGCGTCCGCGTTCGCCTCGCAGGAGCTGCCGGGACTCGATGTGTCCCTGCGCGGTGCCGTCTCCATCGCGCGCAGGCTCCAGGACCCGCTGGCCGAGCTGGTGAAGATCGACCCCAAGTCGATCGGCGTCGGCCAGTACCAGCACGACCTGTCCGAGGTGAAGCTGTCCCGCTCGCTGGACGCGGTCGTCGAGGACTGTGTGAACGGCGTCGGCGTCGATGTGAACACCGCCTCCACTCCGCTGCTCTCGCGGGTCTCCGGCATCGGCGCGGGCCTCGCCGAGAACATCGTGGCCCACCGGGACGCCAACGGCCCCTTCCGCTCCCGCAGGGCGCTCAAGGATGTGGCGCGGCTCGGCCCCAAGGCGTACGAGCAGTGCGCGGGCTTTCTGCGGATCCGGGACGGCGACGATCCGCTGGACGCGTCCAGTGTGCATCCGGAGGCGTATCCGGTGGTCCGGCGGATGGTCGCCTCCGCGGGCGGCGAGGTCGCCTCGCTGATCGGCAACACCGGTGCGCTGCGGTCGCTGCGGCCGGACGCCTTCGTCGACGAGACGTTCGGGCTGCCGACGGTGACGGACATTCTGCGGGAACTGGAGAAGCCGGGGCGGGACCCGAGGCCCGCGTTCAGGACGGCCACGTTCAAGGAGGGCGTCGAGAAGATCGGCGACCTGGCCTCCGGGATGGTCCTCGAAGGGGTCGTCACCAATGTCGCGGCGTTCGGGGCCTTTGTGGACATCGGCGTCCACCAGGACGGGCTGGTCCATGTGTCCGCCATGTCGAGGACGTTCGTGAAGGATCCGCGCGATGTGGTGAAGCCTGGCGATGTCGTGAAGGTCAAGGTCCTGGACATCGACGTCCCGCGCAAGCGGATCTCCCTGACGCTGCGTCTGGACGACGAGGCCGCGCCCAGGTCCCAGGGCGGCGGCGTGCGGCGCGAACGCGGTGAGCGCCCGGAGCGCGGTGAGCGCGGCGGGCAGGGCCGGCGTGGTGAGCAGGGCGGTCGCGGTGAGCGCGGCGGACGTCCGCAGCAGCGGCGCGGGCAGGGCGGCGGCGGTGGGCGCGGAGGCGACCGCCAGGGGCCGCCGCCCGCGAACAGCGCGATGGCGGACGCGTTGAGGAGGGCGGGACTGGCGGGGCCGCGGGATCGCGGCTGAGCCCTGGGCCCGTGCGGGACGGGCTCCGCGGTCGCCCGGCCGCGGGGTCCGTCCCGGAGGGCGTCGTGCTCCGGCGCGGTTGGGGGCGACGCGCCACCAAGGTGTCCGCGCACCGGGACCACGTCCGTCCTCAAACGCCGGACGGGCTGGGAAGGCCGCACCCAGGCCCGTCCTCAAACGCCGGGCGGGCTGGATCTGCCGGAACCGGCAGGAGACACCGACAACAAGAACCAGCCCCGCCGGCGATTGAGGCGCAGGGGATCGGGGGCAGCGCCCCCGATAAGCAACCCGCACCCCGGAACCAGGGCCGTCCTCAAACGCCGGACGGGCTGGGAAGGCCGCACCCAGGGCCGTCCTCGAACGTTGGGCGGGCTGGAAACCCAAGTCTCCGCGGGCCCGCCCGGGAGCACGTCGGGTCGTCAGTGTTGCTGGAGGGTGCCCGCGGTGAGGTGGAGGCGGCGGGTCGTGTGGACCGCTTCGAGCATGCGGCGATCGTGCGTGACGAGGAGCAGGGTGCCCTTGTAGCCGGCGAGTGCCGACTCCAGTTGTTCGATCGCGGCCAGATCGAGATGGTTGGTCGGCTCGTCCAGTACGAGGAGGTTGACGCCCCGGCCCTGGAGCAGCGCGAGCGCCGCGCGGGTGCGTTCGCCCGGGGAGAGGGTGGTCGCCGGGCGCAGCACATGGTCCGCCTTGAGGCCGAACTTGGCCAGCAGGGTGCGTACGTCCGCCGGTTCCGTGTCGGGGACGGCCGCGCAGAACGCGTCCAGCAGGCTCTCCGTACCGTGGAACAGGCCGCGTGCCTGGTCGACCTCGCCGACCACCACGCCGGACCCGAGTGACGCGTGGCCCGCGTCGAGCGGGAGGCGGCCGAGGAGGGCGGCGAGCAGGGTGGATTTACCGGAACCGTTGGCGCCGGTGATGGCGACCCGGTCGGCCCAGTCGATCCGGAGCGAGGCCGGTCCGAGGCGGAAGTCACCGCGCCGGACCTCGGCTTCGCGGAGTGTCGCCACGACCGAGCCGGAACGCGGGGCGGCGGCGATCTCCATCCGCAGCTCCCACTCCTTGCGCGGCTCCTCGACGGCGTCGAGGCGCTCGATCATGCGCTGGGTCTGGCGGGCCTTGGCGGCCTGCTTCTCGCTGGCCTCGCTGCGGAACTTGCGGCCGAGCTTGTCGTTGTCGCCCGCCTTGCGCCGGGCGTTTCTGACGCCCTTGTCCATCCAGGCCCGCTGCATCTGCGCCCGGCCCTCCAGGGCCGCCTTCTTGTCGGCGTACTCGTCGAACTCCTCGCGGGCGTGCCGGCGGGCGGTCTCCCGCTCCTCCAGATAGGCGGTGTAGCCGCCGCCGTAGAGGGTGACCTGCCGCTGGGCGAGATCGAGTTCCAGGATCCTGGTGACCGTACGGGTCAGGAACTCCCTGTCGTGGCTGACCACGACGGTGCCCGCGCGCAGCCCGTGGACGAAGGTCTCCAGGCGCTCCAGACCGTCCAGGTCGAGATCGTTGGTGGGCTCGTCGAGCAGGAAGACGTCGTAGCGCGAGAGCAGGAGGGAGGCGAGGCCCGCGCGGGCGGCCTGGCCGCCGGAGAGCGCGGTCATGGGGAGGTCGAGGCCGATGGTCAGACCGAGGGTGCGGGCGGTCTCCTCCGCGCGTTCGTCGAGATCGGCGCCGCCGAGGGCGAGCCAGCGCTCCAGGCTGGTGGCGTACGCGTCGTCGGCGCCCGGGGCCCCGTCGACCAGCGCCTGGGTCGAGGAGTCCATGGCCGTCTGGGCGGCGGCGACACCGGTACGGCGGGCGAGGAACTCCCGTACGGTCTCACCGGGCCGCCGCTCCGGCTCCTGCGGGAGGTGGCCGACGGTGGCGGCGGGCGGCGAGAGCCTCAGCTCGCCCTCCTCGGGCCGGTCGAGTCCGGCGAGCATCCTCAGCAGGGTCGACTTGCCGGCCCCGTTGACTCCGACGAGGCCGATCACATCGCCGGGAGCGACGACGAGATCGAGGCCGGAGAAGAGCGAGCGGTCGCCGTGCCCGGCGGCGAGGTCCTTGGCCACAAGAGTCGCAGTCATCAGACGGCCGATTCTAACGGGACGCGATCGCGGGGCCGGGCGCGGTCCGGCCGGCCGGACGGCGGGGGACGGCGGGGTGCCTCAGCCGGGCACGGCGGCTTCCCGGACGGCGGTGACCAGCCGTTCCAGCTCGGCGCGGTAGGCGCGTCCATGAAAACGGAAGGGTCCGACTCCGGGGTAGCCGTACTCCGTGAGGTCCGCGCTCCCGGACGTCTGCCAGGCAAGATCGCGCCAGACGATGTCGTCACCGTCGCGTTCGACGACGGCGGTCACCGCGCCGCAGTCCAGGGAGACGCACTCGGAGCAGGCGTAGAGCACACACCGGCCGGCGGGCAGCGGTGTCGGTTCCTCCAGCAGCAGGGTGCGCACCGCCGCCGTGAGGATCACCGGGGGTACGTCGGAGGCCAGAGGGGACACCGCGTCCACGCCGCTGAGCCGGAACAGCAGGGGCTGTCCGTCGACGATGAAGTCCAGGAGGTCCAGCCGGGGCCGGCGGGCGGTCCCGTTTGCTCCCCCGGGCCTCGGCGCCGGAGCCAGCCCGAAGCTCGTGTACTCGACAGACATATGCCGAGTATCCCCGCCCGTACAAGGCCGGACGCACCCCGCCGGACGGGCGGCCGTCCCCGTACGGACGTCCGGGTGATCGGGCTCGTGGCCCGGGTCATCGGGCCGGGAGGTGCCGTGGAACCGTGGGAGAGCGGGCCACGGCCGCGCCGGGGCGCACGGCCGGACCACTCCGGCGGTTGCCGCCGCGCTCCCCTCTGCGGAGCGGAAGAAGCTGGTCGGGGCGGTCTCCGGAGTGCCCCCGGGGTGTACGGGGACCTCACCGGGCGGTCTGGAGGGAACGGAACTCCGGGCGGTCCCGGGGTGCCGGCGGGCCGCCGGGCGCTTCGCCGGGGCACTGGGCGGCCGGGACCGGCGGACCGGGCACCCCGGGGCAGGGCGGACCGCCGTCCGGACACATGGAGGGGGTGTGGACACGGGTCCCCCTGATTGACGGACCTGGTCGTCGGGAGCAGCGGCGACCGTGTCGGTGAAGGCCGGGGCGGAGACCGCGAGCGCCGCGCGGTGCCCTCCCGTGCCGCCGCCGGAAGGCGTGGACGGACACCCGGACGCCGGCCGAAGTCCCTCACCACCGTCGGACGGCCACCGGAAACCACCGGATCCGGCCACCGGCAGCCGCACCCCGCCCGGCCGGAACCCGTGTCTCACCGGCTCTCCCCCGTGCCCGGGCCGATCCGGATCTCGAAGTCGCCGTCGTACTTCTCGTGGCCCGCGATGACGGCCGACTCCACGACCTCCGCGCCCAGTTCACCCCGGACGATCAGCGGGTCGTGGCGCAGGTCGCGCAGCAGGGCGACGCACATACCGAGCATGACGACGACGAACGGCGCCGCCACCAGGATCGTCAGATTCTGCAGCCCGGCGAGCGCGTCGCCCTCGCCGTTGCCGACGAGGAGCATGATCGCGGCGACCGCACCGGTCACCGCGCCCCAGAAGACGACGACCAGACGGCTCGGGTGGAAGGCGCCGTGCTGGGAGAGAGTGCCCATGACCACGGAGGCGGCGTCGGCGCCGGAGACGAAGAAGATGCCGACGAGGATCATCACGAGCACGCTCGTCACCGAGGCGATCGGATACTGCTGGAGAACGGCGAAGAGCTGTCCCTCCGGGGTCACCTCCTGGCTGAGCCGCTCGTGTTCCTGGAGCTTCATGGCCGTACCGCCGAAGACGGAGAACCAGACGAGGCTGACGGCGGACGGCACCAGGATGACCCCGCCGACGAACTGACGGATCGTCCGGCCACGGCTGATCCTGGCGATGAACATCCCGACGAACGGTGTCCAGGAGATCCACCAGGCCCAGTAGAAGACGGTCCAGCTGCCGAGCCATTCGGCGACGCCCCGGCCGCCCGTGGCCTCGGTGCGCCCGGCGAGCTGGGGCAGGTTCTGGAAGTACGCGGCGATCGAGGTGGGCAGCAGATCGAGGATGATGACGGTGGGACCGGCCACGAGGACAAAGAAGGCCAGCAGCAGCGCCAGGACCATATTGATGTTGGACAGCCACTGGATGCCCTTCTCGACCCCGGAGGCGGCCGAGAGGACGAAGGCCGCGGTGAGGACCGCGATGATGGTCACGAGCAGTCCGGTGCCGACGGTGTCCAGCCAGCCGAGTTCGGTGAATCCGCTGCCGATCTGGAGCGCGCCGAGGCCGAGGGAGGCGGCCGAGCCGAAGAGGGTGGCGAAGATCGCCAGGATGCCGATGAACCGGCCGGAGCCGCCCTGGCACCGCCGTCTGCCGATCAGGGGTTCGAAGACGGCGCTGATGGTCCCCCGGCGCCCGCGGCGGAAGGTGCTGTACGCGATGGCGAGCCCGACGACGGCGTAGATGCCCCAGGGGTGGAGCGTCCAGTGGAAGAGGGTGGTGGCCATCGCGGTTTCCATGGCCTCCGCCGAGGTGGCGGGACGGGTGCCGGGCGGGGGTGAGACATAGTGCGCGAGGGGTTCGCTCACCCCGTAGAACATCAGGCCGATGCCCATTCCGGCGCTGAACATCATGGCGACCCAGGAGACCGTACGGAACTCGGGCGTCCCGCCCTCGTCGCCGAGCGGGATCCTGCCGTAGCGGCTGACGGCGAGCCAGAGGGCGAAGACCACGAAGCCGGAGGCGGCGAGGACGAAGGCCCAGCCGCCGTTGTGGATCAGCCCGTGCAGCAGGGAGCTGGAGATGCTTTCGAGCGCGTCGGTGGCGAGGGCGCCCCAGATGACGAAGCAGACGGTGAGCACGGCGGTGACGCCGAAGACGACGCGGTCCGTCGTGGGATGCCCGTGCTCCGGGTCCGGACCGGGGAGGTCGGCCGTCTCGGGCCGCCCTCCCCGGTCGTCCGGCTGCTGTCCGTGCGACACGAGTGGCACCTCTCGGGGGTGGCGCGGGTTCGCTGGTGACTTTTGCTCCCGCTATCCCCTACCACAGGTGGCCCGCGCCACCGGGTTCAACAGGCGGTGACGGGCTCCGCCGGGGTCAGGTGATAACTCGCCCGCGCGTCCAGCAGTAGAGGGATCAGTTCCCGTTGTGACTGGCGCAGCGGAACGAACGCACCGTCACCCGCCCGTTTCCACCGCACCCCGTGCAGCGCCAGTTCATCGTTCACGTCCGTGAATTGCGCCGGGCTGAGGCGGTAGCCGCAGGGTGGGTCGGCGAGGGTCTGCCCCTCCGTCGCGGGATCGTTGTCCGCGCCCCCGAGATAGACCGGGCCGCGGTCCTGGAACCCGGCGAGCCGTGCCGCGTCCGTCGCCGCGCCGATCCGGGCGCGCCGCTCGTCCGCGAAGGAGAGCAGCCCGTCCAGCGCGGCGAGCTGGCTGTCCGCCCTGCGCCGGTTGTTCAGGGCCTCGTCGGCCTTCTCCTCGGCCGTCAGGGCGTCCACCCGGCTCTCGATGAGGAGCCCCACGGCGTTCTTGACACCCGAGGCGTTGCGCAGGATGCGCTCCTGGCCGTCGCCCGCGACCTGCCGGATCGGCCCGCCGGTGACGGGGTCGGTCCAGATGCCGTACGTACCGGTGCTGTAGCCCTCGTCGCCCGCGGCCGGCCGGACGTACCGTTCCGAGAGCGTCCGGGACTCACGGTGGACCCGGTGATCGGTGTTGAGATTGCGCGGCCACAGATCGAACAGGTCCTTGTCGTAGTACGGCGGTGTGGCGCTGTACTCGTGCAGGTCGTAGACGATGTCGGGGCGTTCGTCCCGGATGACGGCGGCCATCGCCCGGCCCTCGGCGGTCCGCAGGGCGATGTGGTCGCGGTTGATGTCCACCCCGTCGGCGTTGCCGCGGGTGTCGGCGGCCCGTCCGTCGGGGTTGGCGGTGGGGACGACGAGGATCCGCGTACGGGACAGCAGCCGGCGCGTCCGCTGATCCTCGGTGTATCCGAGATCGCGGATCGTGGACAGACAGGCTTCCCTGCCGGAAGGCTCGTCGCCGTGCTGGGAGCAGATCAGCAGCACGGTGGTGTCGGCGTGCCGGCTGCCGACGCTGACGAGTTGGAGCGGCCGGCCCTGTCCGGTCGTGCCGATCCGGCCGACCGAGACCCGGTCGCTGCCCCGGTCGACGGCGGCGAGGAAGGACTGCTCCTCCGCCTGGCCGGTCCAGCGCGCCCCGCCGTCGCGTTCGAAGGCGGTACGCGGAACACCGTGGGTGGCCTCGGCGGGGACGGTGATCAGCGGTACGGCGAGCGCGGCCGCCGCGGCGCTGACCGCGAGTGTGCGAAGACGTGTCCTCATCGGCTGTCGCCTCCCGGGACGGGTCGGATCTCCCGGGGCTCGGCGACCCCGTCGAGGGGGCGGGACGCGTCGCGGCCGGGCGGTACGGGGGCGCCCGCGGTGGCGCGTACGAAGGCGGGGGCGCCGCCGACGACGGGCAGCCTCGCGGAGGTACGGGCGAGGTCGAGCCGGAGCGTCGGGGTGCTCGCGGGCGGGTCGATGAGGTACCGGTCGGTGCCCGCGACGATCAGGGCGAGCCGGTGTCCGGCCGGGACGACATGGTCGCTCGCGTGCAGATCGAGGGTGATGGTGTGCGGCTTGCCGGGGGTCAGCGGGCGGCCGGTGGCGGCGGAGGCGTGGTTGCCGAGGTCGGCCCAGCCCCGGCTGAAGATCGTGTAGTCGACGGCCTTCGTCCGTGCCCGTGTCTCCTTGAAGCAGGAGCTGTCGCCTGCGGTGCCGGGCCCCCAGCAGGTCCGTTCGGGCAGGGTGGTGATCCCTTCGCCGGAGGCCGCGTAGTCGCGGATGGTGTCCGGGCCGAGATCGACGAGGACGGCCGACAGATGGGCGCTGGTGGTGGTCGGGGTCGCGGTGATCCTGACCGTGGAGGAACCGGAGAGCCGCAGATCGCGGTTGAGGGGCGCGGTGAGGAACCCGGCCTTCTCGGGGGTCGTCCGGTCGATCGCCGCGGCCCAGTCGGTCTCGTCCCGCTCGCGGTCGTCGGTGAAGGTCTCGGCCGTACCGGGGCGCGCGGGGGTCAGTGAGAGGGTGCCGACTCCGGGCGCGGTGCCCTGGCCCGGCCGCAGAACGGTGGCGTCCGTGGAACGCGGCGGCCACACACGGTCGGTGGACCAGCGGTCGGGGGCGCGCTCGATATCGGCCATGGGCTCGCGTTCGATGCCGTTGTCGTATCCGAGCAGATAGTGGTCGAACCACCGGTGCAGGGTCTTCACCCACTCGGCGCGCCGGAAGTCGAAGGGGTCCACATGGCCCGCCTGGGAGAGCCACACCTTGCGCTCCACGCCCTCGGCGGCCAGCGCGTCCCACCACTGGCCGAAGTGCTTGCTGCGGACGTTGAGGTCCTGCATCCCGTGGACGGCGAAGACACTGGCCCTGACCTTGCCGGCGTCGGGCACATGGTCGCGCTCGCTCCACAGCGCGGTGAGATCGCCGGTGCGCGGGGCGCCGTCGATCAGCCGCTGCTGGACGGCCTGGCAGCGGGCGCGGGCTCCGGGGCTCTCGACGTAGTCGGAGAGCCACTCGGGCCCGGAGTCGTAGAGGGGCGCGCCCTTGGCGAAGTAGTAGTCGTACCAGGAGGAGATCGCGCCGATCGGGACGATGGTCTCCAGTCCCTCGACTCCGGTGGCGGCCACGCCGTTGGCGATGGTCCCGTCGTAGCTCTTGCCGATCATTCCGGTGCGGCCGTCCGTCCAGTGCGCCCGGGCGCGTTCGGTGCCGGTGCGGGTGGTGTAGCCGCGGCCGCGGCCGTTCAGCCAGTCGACGACGGCCTTCGCGGACTGGACGTCCGAGCGGCCCCCGACGTCGACGCAGCCGTCGGAGCGGTTGGTCCCGGCGAGGTCGACGGCGACGAAGCCGTAGCCGCGCGGTACGAAGTAGTTGTCGTAGTACAGCGGGAACTGGACGGGGTCGCCGTTCGCGTCGTACGTCTTGCGCTGGCTCTCGTTGCCGCGTCCGCAGCAGGCGTAGTAGGGACTCGCGTCCATGATCACCGGGATCTTGCGGCCCGACCTGTCGGGCTCCCGGGGGCGGATGATGTCGACGGCGACACGGTCGGTCCTCCCGTCGCCGTCGCCGTCGAGCCGGGTGTCCACCCACACGGATTCCCGGATCGCGTTCTGGTACGAGTGGACGGGTCTGCTCTCCCGCGCAGGGGCGTTGTGGGCGCCCGCCGGGGACAGGGGCATGGTCATCAGGGCGGCCGCTGCCGCCACCACGAGCGATCTGTACGTCAAGCGGGTTACCCGCGCACCTATCGGCATGGGCGGGAAGGTACTCCCGTCAACTCCCTTGCAACAGAGGGCGATCGAGGCACCAGTGGGGCGCGTGGGGTCCGGGAAGCCATGGCGGGCGCGGGTCCCGGCCCGGTACGCCCCGGCCGGGCGCGGTGGTGCGCGGGGGCGGTCGGCGGGCCGCCGCGCCGCAGATGGGCGGGGGTTCGGCGGGCGGGACCGTCCCCGCCGTCCGGGCCAGGAGGGCCCTCGCGGGGGTGCGCCCCGGGCCGCGCGGCACACCGGCGGCGGGGGAGGCGGGAATCACGTCCCGCCGGGCGCCCGGCCGACGGCCACGATCACCCCGGGGGGCCGGGCGCCACGGCTGTCGGATGCGTGGCCGACGGCCTTCCGGGGGGGGCGGGCGGCACCTCCGTACGCGCCAGGGTCCCGGTGGGTCAGCCGTCGGCCCGGCGGACTTCCTGCTGGACGGGGAGGGGCTCACCGACGATCCGTTCGGCGATCTCACGGGCCCAGTGATCGACGTCCGAGCGCAGCTCCGCCTCGGCCACGACGCGTTCGGCCTCGATGGCCGCGGCGCCCTCGGCCAGAATCCGCTCGCGCTCGCGGATGCCCTCGGCGCGGGCCGCGAGGATCAGCTCCATGCCCTCCTCGTGGGCCCGCTGGCGGGCGCGGGCCGCGTCATGACGGGCTTCGGCGAGGATCGCCTCCCGCTGGGCGCGGACCTGCTCGGCTTCGGTACGGACCTCCTCGGCCTGTTCCGTCACCCCCCAGGTCAGCCTCTCGCGCTCCGCGAGGACGCGGGCCGCGCGGGGCATCAGCCGGCCGGCGAGCACCAGATAGACGATCCCGAAGGACACCGTTCCGACCACGAGGCCCCATCCGGTCGGATTGAGCGGTCCGACGTCGAAGGGGATGATTCCGTCGTTCATGGCATAGACCTGCCTGTCTCTATGTCCTGAAACTTCTGATGTCTTCGGTCCGTGGGCGGGAAGTATCCATCCGCGTCGGTGCAGTTGCGGGGATGGTACCGCCGGGGGATGAGATGGGGCACCAGGCGTCTACCGGTTGGTAACCGCGGCGCCCCGAGGGATAGGGGGGCCGCTCCGCCGCCGTCCGGCACGGGCTCCCGCACCCGGGCGAGCCACAGGTCCCGCGCGTCGGGGCCGTAACCCCCCGGGCGTTCCGGCGGAGCGCCCGGGGTGGGGCGCACGGGCGGGGCCCGTGAGGTCCGGGCCGGGTGGGAGTGCCGTGCGGTCCGGGCGGGATGGGCCGACGGGTGGTCAGGGAGCTGAGCGCGACCGCGACGGAGCTGGACACGGGTGCGCCCCGCCCCGCACGGGCCCCTCGGCGTCTCCCGCCCGGCGGGCGCTTCCCGCGTACGGGGCCGGGCCCCCGCCGAGTAACGGCGGGGGCAGGAGGAGGTGGTCAGCCGTCCGGCGGACCGTACCGTCGCGGGTCCCACGGTTTCGCCCGGGGCGGCGGGATGGCAGGGAGCCGGTCCGCCGAGGCCACGCGGGCGGATCGGCCCGCCCCACCGCCGGAGGACAGCGCGGCCGGAGCGACGGTTTCACCTTCCCGGCCGTACCGCCGCGTCCGGACGGCGCACCACCCGTACGGCGGCGGCCGATCGGCCGACCGGGCTCGCGGTCGGGGGTGTCACGGTCCCGCGCACGAGGCACCGGGGCCGGGCCGGCGGACAAGGCCGATCTGCGCCGTATCGCGGGCGAGGCGGGCGAGGAGGCGGGCAGCCGGTGAACCGCGAACGCGATGGCGCCCGGTGTGCGCTGCGGTGCGTACGTACCCGGGACGCACGGTGGGTGCGGACGGGAGCGGTCGTACGACATGAGCCCGGCCGATGGCCATGGCCCCGGCCCCGGACCCCCGTGACCGCGGCCGGGCCGGGCACACCCGGGGGTGTCGCGGCCGGCGCCTCGGCGCACTCGGGGAGCCGGTTCTGACGGCGTGTGAGGACCCCGTGCACCAGGAAGCGGCAGCGCCTTTCGGGTGTATCGGGGCGCCCTTGTGTGAGTGACAGGGGCATGCCACATTGAGCACCGGACCGGACCCGTCCGGTCCACACTGCTTCTCGCAATCCCCCACCTTCCCCCACGGGTCGTCTGCGAAGGAGAAGCCCCCATGAGTCGCACGCTCCGCGCGCGCATCTTCCTGTCCGTCCTGCTCACCCTGCCCGCCGTCGGGCTCGGCTCCGGCACCGCCGGTGCCGCCGAGCCGGACCCGTCCCCCAGCGGCGGCGCCGGTGTCATGGCGTCCCCCGGCCAGTACGCGCTCGACTCCCGGCTGGAGCGGACGCTCGGCGATCACGGCGCCGGGTCCTATCTCGACTCCGCGACCGGTGAGCTGGTCGTCGCCGTCACCGATGCGGCGGCGGCGGAAACGGTACGCGCCTCCGGCGCCCGCGCCGAACTCGTCGGGCGCAGCACCGCGCAGCTCCAAGCCGTGATGGACGTCCTGGAGGCCCGGGCGAAGATCCCCGGCACCTCGTGGGGCATCGACCCGGCGGCGAACCAGGTAGCCGTGGAGGCCGACGAGTCCGTCTCCACGCCCTCCATGGCCCGGCTCCGCGCGGTCGCCGCGAGCCTCGGCGAGGCCGTCCGGCTGCGGCGCGTGCCCGGGACCTTCACCAAGGAGGTGGCGGGCGGCGACGCCGTCCACGGCGGCGGATTCCGCTGCTCGGCGGCCTTCAACGTCTCCCGGGGCGCGGAACTCTTCTTTCTGACGGCCGGCCACTGCACCGAGTCGGCGGTCAGCTGGTCGGCGGTCGCGGGAGGCCCGGAGATCGGTACGCGCGAGGGCTCCAGCTTCCCCACGGACGACTACGGGCTCGTGCGGTACACGGGCA
Source organism: Streptomyces sp. NPDC051018 (assembly GCF_044456085.1). Lineage (NCBI taxonomy): Bacteria > Bacillati > Actinomycetota > Actinomycetes > Kitasatosporales > Streptomycetaceae > Streptomyces > Streptomyces sp. NPDC051018. The sequence continues at coordinate 75,303 of NZ_JBITFN010000002.1, read as the reverse complement.
CACCCGAGGCGCCCGGCACGGTCAATCTCCACGACGGCGGTGCCCAGGACATCACCTCCGCCGCGGACGCGATCGTAGGACAGGCGCTGCGGAAGAGCGGCTCGACGACCCGGGTGACCAGCGGCACGGTCACCGCCGTCGATGTGACCGTCAACTACAGCGACGGACCGGTGTACGGCATGGTCCGTACGACCGCGTGCTCCTCGGGCGGCGACAGCGGCGGGGCGCACTTCTCCGGCTCGACGGCGCTGGGTATCCACTCGGGCAGCTCCGGCTGCTCCGGGACGAACGGCTCGGCGATCCACCAGCCCGTCCGGGAGGTGCTGGGGGTGTACGGAGTGGAGGTGTACTGACCCGGGCGCACGGACCGGCCGCCGGATCCCGGGCGGGTGCTGAAAGGGGCCCGCCGGGACGGAATCCCTCGGCTGCGGGCCGCCCGCCGACAGGCCCCCTCCGCGACAGGCCCCGCCCGCGAGGACGACAGCCCCTCCGCCTCTTTCTCAGCAGTGGTGAGACAGCAATACTGTTGCACCGCGATCAGGAGAGCGAGGCGCAGGGATGGGGACCGGGACCGAGGAGCCGCGGCTGACGGTGGACGAGCTGGCGGCGCGGGCCGGGGTGACCGTACGGACGATCAGGTTCTACGGCACGCGGGGGCTGCTGCCCCCGCCGGTGATCGGACCGCGCCGGGTCGGGCACTACGGCCCGGACCATCTCTCCCGGCTCGCGCTGATCGAGGAGTTGCAGCACCAGGGCATGACGCTGTCCGCGATCGAGCGCTATCTGGAGCAGCTGCCGGACGATCTGAGCGCCCACGATCTCGCGATACACCGGGCCCTGGTCGCCTCCTGGGCACCGGACTCCGCCGAGACGGCGACCCGGGCGGAGCTGGAGCGGCGGGTGGGGCGCTCGCTGGACGAGGACGACATCGACCGGCTCGGCGCGATGGGCGCGGTACGGCGGGCCGGGGCCCCGGACACGTACTGGATCGACCCGGGGCTGCTGCGGCTCGGGGCGCAACTGCTGGACGTTCCGATCACCTGCGACACGATCCTCGCCGCCCGGACCGTACTGATGGAGCACACCCGCTCGGCGGCCCACGAACTCACCCGGCTGTTCCGGGACGAGGTGTGGGGCCCGTACCGGGAACGGGAGTCCGACCCCCGGCGGATCGAGGCGATGAGGTCCCTGTCCGCCCATATGCAGCCGCTGGTGGTGCAGGCGCTGGTCACCGCGTTCCAGCGGTCGCTGAAGGAGGAGCTGCGGGCCGCGTTCGGCACCGAGGACGCCAAGTACGCCGAGAACACTCAGAACACTCGGGACGCCGAGGACGCCGAGGACGCCGAGGACGGCGGTGGTACCGGACACGACCCGCACGGGGCGCCCTGATCGGAGCGCCCTGATCAGATCGTTCCGATCAGGACGCGGTAATCAGGACGCGGTGATCAGGACGCGGTGTCCGCGTCGGTGAAGGTCTCGCCGCGCCCGGCCTTCGCCACCAGCAGCGCGGGCGGCTCGAACCGCTGCCCGTAACGGGCGGCCAGCTCGCGCGCCCGGGCCGTGAACCCGGGCAGACCGCCCTCGTAACCGTTGATGTACTGGAGGACTCCCCCGGTCCAGGCGGGGAAACCGATGCCCATGAGCGAGCCGACGTTGGCGTCGGCGACCGACGTCAGCACGTTCTCCTCCAGACAGCGCACGGCGTCGAGCGCCTCGGAGAACAGCATCCGCTCCTTCATGTCCTCGAAGGGGACCCCGGCGTCCGGGCGGGTGAAGTGCTCGCGCAGGCCCGGCCACAGTCCGGTCCGCCCGCCCCGGTCGTCGTAGTCGTAGAAGCCCGCTCCACCGCCGCGGCCGGTGCGCCCGAACTCGTCGACCATCCGGTCGACGACCGCGTCCGCAGGATGCCCGGCCCAGGTGCCGCCGGACTCCTCGGTCGCGCGCCTGCTCTCCTCGCGGATTCTGCGCGGGAGGGTGAGGGTCAGCTCGTCCATCAGGGAGAGCACCTTGGCCGGGTATCCGGCCTGGGCCGCCGCCTGTTCGACCGACGCGGGGTCGACCCCCTCGCCGACCATCGCCACGCCCTCGTTGATGAACTGCCCGATGACACGCGAGGTGAAGAAGCCCCGGGAGTCGTTGACCAGGATCGGCGTCTTGCCGATCTGCCGGACCAGGTCGAACGCCCGGGCCAGCGCCGCCTCGCCGGTGTGCTCACCCTTGATGATCTCGACGAGCGGCATCCTGTCGACGGGAGAGAAGAAGTGCAGACCGATGAAGTCCCCGGGGCGTGCCACACCCCCGGCGAGGGCGGTGATCGGCAGGGTCGAGGTGTTGGTGCAGAGCAGCGCGTCCGGTTCGACGAGATCCTGGATCTCCTCGAAGACCTTGTGCTTGAGCCCGGGGTCCTCGAAGACGGCCTCGATGACGGCGTCACAGCCGGCGACGTCGGCGGGGTCCGCGGTCGCGGTGATCCGGGCGAGCAGGGCGTCACGCTCGGCCCGGGTCGTACGGCCCCGGTCCAGCGCCTTGGCGAGCAGGGCCTCGGAGTACGAGCTGCCCCGTGCGGCGGCTTCCTCGGACACGTCCTTGAGGACGACCTCGATCCCGGCGCGGGCGCAGGAGTACGCGATGCCGGCGCCCATCATTCCCGCGCCGAGGACGGCGACCCTGCGGACGGGACGGGGCTCGACGCCCCGGGGGCGGGCGGCCCCGGAGTTGACCGTCCGGAGGTCGAAGAAGAACGCCTGCATCATGTTCTTGGCGATCTGTCCGGTGACCAGCTCGGTGAAGTACCGCGCCTCGATGGTCTCCGCGGTCCCGAAGTCGACCTGGGAGCCCTCGACGGCCGCCGCGAGGATATTGCGCGGGGCGGGGCAGGGCGCCCCGGCGGTCTGCTTCCTCAGATTCGCGGGGAAGGCGGGGAGACCGGCGGCGAACCGCGGGTCCGCGGGGGTGCCCCCCGGGATCCGGTAGCCCTTGACGTCCCAGGGCTGGTGGGACTCGGGGCGGGAGTCGATGAAGGCGCGTGCCCTGGCGAGCATCTCCTCGGGTGTGACGGCCACTTCGTGGACCAGCCCGTTCTCCAGGGCCCGGCGCGGGGAATAGCGGTTGCCCTGGAGGAGGACCTTCAGCAGCGCGTCGGAGATGCCGAGGAGGCGTACGGTACGGGTGACTCCGCCGCCCGCGGGCAGCAGGCCGAGGGTGACCTCGGGCAGCCCGATCCGGGAGCCGGGGGCGTCGAGGGCAATGCGGTGGTGGCAGGCGAGCGCGATCTCGTAACCCCCGCCGAGCGCCGACCCGTTGAGGGCCGCGACGACCGGCCTGCCGAGGGTCTCGATCCTGCGGAGGGCGTGCTTGACGGCCATGGAGGCGTCGTACGCCCGCTGGGCCTCCTCCGGGCCGATCCGCATCATCTCCCTGAGATCGCCGCCCGCGAAGAAGGTCTTCTTGGCGGAGGTGACGATGAAGCCCCGGACAGAGTCCTTCTCGGCCTCGGCACGATCGGCGACGGCGGTGAGGGCGTCGCGGAACGCCTGGTTCATGGTGTTGGCGGACCGGTCCGGATCGTCGAGTACGAGGGTGACGACACCGGTCTCGTCCCGCTCCCAGCGGATGGCGGTTCCGTTCCCGCGCGTGTCCTGCGTGTCCCGCGTGTCCCGCGTATTCTGCGTGCTCGGCGTCGGCGTATCCGGCGTGCTCTGGGTGCTCTGGGTGCTCTGGGTCATGGTGGTCGGGTTCTCCGGGGTGGTGGTGGGGGCGGAGGCGGGCCGGGTCATACGCGTTCGATCACCGTCGCGATCCCCATCCCGCCGCCGACGCAGAGCGTGGCCAGGCCGTACCGCTTGTCCCGGCGTTCCAGTTCGTCGACGAGGGTGCCGAGGATCATCGCCCCGGTGGCGCCCAGAGGGTGTCCCATGGCGATCGCCCCGCCGTTGACGTTGATCCTCTCCAGCGGGAGGTCCATCTCCCGCGCGAACCGCAGGACCACACCCGCGAACGCCTCGTTGATCTCGACGAGGTCGATGTCGTCGATCGTCAGTCCGGCCCGGCCGAGCGCCTTGCGGGTGGCGGGCGCGGGCCCGGTCAGCATGATGGTCGGCTCGGAGCCGGAGACCGCCGCCGCGACGATCCGGGCGCGCGGCACGAGCCCGTACCGCTCGCCGACCGCCTTCGAGCCGACGGCCACAAGCGCCGCGCCGTCGACGATTCCGGAGGAGTTGCCCGCGTGGTGGACATGGTCGATCTTCTCGACCCAGTGGTACTTCTGGAGCGCCACGGCGTCGAAACCGCCGACGTCGCCGATGCCCGCGAAGGACGGTTTGAGCGCGGCGAGGCCGTCCGCGGTGGTGCCGGGGCGCATGTGCTCGTCGTGGTCGAGGACGAGAAGGCCGCCGCGGTCGCGGACCGGAACGACGGAGCGGGCGAAACGGCCGTCCTTCCAGGCCGCGGCCGCGCGTTCCTGGGAGAGGGCCGCGTACTCGTCGACATCGCGGCGGGAGAAGCCCTCGATGGTGGCGATGAGGTCGGCGCCGATGCCCTGGGGGACGAAACCGACGGAGAAGTTCGTCATCGGGTCGGCGAACCAGGCGCCGCCGTCCGAGGCCATCGGCACCCGGGACATCGACTCGACACCGCCGGCGAGTACCAGGTCCTCCCATCCCGACCGGACCTTCATCGCGGCCATGTTGACGGCTTCGAGCCCCGAGGCGCAGAAGCGGTTCTCCTGCACTCCGGCGACGGTGTCGGGCAGTCCGGCGGCGATCGCCGCGATACGGGCGATGTCGGAGCCCTGGTCGCCGACCGGACCCACGACACCGAGCACGATGTCGTCGACTGCGGCCGGGTCGAGGCCGGGGAAGCGGGCGCGGATCTCATGGATCAGCCCGACCACCAGATCGATCGGCTTGGTGCCGTGCAGGGCGCCGTTGGCCTTGCCGCGCCCGCGCGGGGTGCGGATCGCCTCGTACACATACGCTTCGGTGCTCAAGACAAGAGCCTCTCGGGGTGACGAAGGTGCGGGGGGTGTTGGGTCGGTGGGCCGCCGCCCGGCTCAGGGGCCGCTCCGGGGCCGGCGGGCCGGGTCGCCCTCCCCGGTGGCGCCCGGTCCGGACCCGCCGGCCGCGGCGGACCGACGCTCCGGGCCGGGCTCGGAGGACGGGCCCGTGGCGGAAGGCCGCTCCGGATCGGCCGCCACGTCCGGCGGTGCGAGTGCGGGTACCTCCCAGTCGCGCGCCACCCGGGCCGTGTCGGCGCCCGGCAGAGCCGGTCCCCTCGTCACGGCCGCGGGCGTGGCGGAGAACCGGGGCGCGGGAGCGGGCTGGGTGATCCCGCCGTGGCCGACGAAGGTGGAGCGTGCCGCGAGGTGCGGATGGGCCGGGGCCTCGCCCAGGGAGAGTACGGGGGCCACACACGCGTCCGAGCCCTCGAACACGGCCGTCCACTCGGCGCGTGTCCGGGTCCTGAAACGGGCGGCGACGGCGTCCCGGAGTTCGTCCCAGCGGTCGAAGTCCTTGCGTGCGGGCGCCTCGTCCCCGAGGCCCAGCAGCCGGACGAACTCGTCGTAGAACTGCTGTTCCAGCGCGCCGACCGCCATGTACCGCCCGTCAGCGGTCTCGTAGCAGCCGTAGAAGGGACAGCCGCCGTCGAGAAGGTTGGTCCCGCGCTGGTCCCGCCAGCCCCCGGCGGCCATCATTCCGTGGATCATCGTGGTGAGATGGGCGGCGCCGTCGACGATGGCCGCGTCCACGACCTGGCCCTTCCCGCCGTCGGTGCGCGCGTGTTGGAGGGCCGCGAGGACGCCGACGACCAGATAGAGCGACCCGCCCGCGTAGTCCCCCACCAGATTGGCGGGGACCGTGGGGGGCTCCCCCGGTCCCCCGATCATGCCGAGGGCGCCGGTGACGGCGATGTACGCGATGTCGTGCCCGGCGCGCTCGGCGAGCGGACCGTCCTGGCCCCAGCCGGTCATCCGCCCGTACACCAGCCGCGGATTGCGGGCGAGGCAGTCGTCCGGCCCCACCCCGAGCCGTTCGGCGACACCCGGCCGATAGCCCTCGATCAGGATGTCGGCCCGCTCCACGAGGTCGAGGACCCGGGCGGATCCCCCGTCGGCCTTGAGGTCGATCAGCACCGAGTGTTTGCCACGGTTCGTCAGGTCGTACGCGGGGTCGATCGCGAGCCCCGAACCTCCGGGCCTGTCGACGCGTACGACGTCCGCGCCGAGGTCGGCCAGCAGCATGGCGGCGAACGGCCCGGGCCCGATGCCCGCCAGTTCGACCACGCGCACGCCGCTGAGCGGGCCGTTCCCCGCCCCGGCAGTCGTCCTCGCAGTCGTCCTCGCGGTCGCCTTCGCCGTCGAGTTCGCCGTCATCGAGCCCCCAGCCGTGATGTGACACAAGTGATGTAACACCAATGATGGTAAGAACACGTTTCACCGCTTACAAGCGGTTTCCCCCGAGCGGGCCCGCGGATTCACCGGAAGACCGGAGTCCACCCCGGAGGCCTTCGCCCGTGCGCGGGGACGGCCTCAGCCACCACGACAGCTCGGGCGCACCGCCGGAGGAGCCATTGAACAGGCAGGACGGGACCGCTCGCACCGAGCGCCCGTACGACATCGTGCTCTACGGGGCGACCGGATTCGTCGGGGAACTGACGGCCCGGTACCTCGCCGCGCACGCGCCCGGCGACTGCCGCTGGGCGCTCGCGGGCCGTAGCCGCGCCCGGCTGGAGCGGCTGCGCGAACGGCTCGCCGCCGACCATCCGCGCCGGGCGGATCTGCCGCTGATCGAAGCGGGCGCGGACGACCACGGCTCGCTGCGGCAACTGGCGGAGTCCACCCGGGTGGTGGCCACCGCCGTCGGCCCCTGTCTCTGGTACGGCGAGCCGCTGGTCGCCGCGTGCGCGGGGCCGGGACCGACTACATCGATCTGTCCGGCGAGCCCGAGTTCGTGGACCGGATGCTCGTACGCCATGACACCCGGGCCCGTGAGACCGGCGCGCGGCTGGTCCACGCCTGCGGCTTCGAGTCCGTACCGCACGACCTGGGCGCGTACTTCACGGTCCAGTAGCTGCCCCGGGACGTGCCGCTGCGCGTGGACGGTTTCGTCCGGTCCGACGCGGTCTTCTCCGGCGGCACGTTCGCCTCGGTGCTCACCACGCTGGGCCGGGGCCGGCAGTTGCTGCGGGCCGCCCACGAGCGGCGGCTGCACGAGCCCCGTCCGGCGGGGCGGCGGGCGAGGGCGCCGATCGGCGGGCCCCGGTTCAGCAGGGAGACGGACGCCTGGGCGCTGCCCCTGCCGCTGATCGACGGGAAGATCGTCGCCCGGTCGGCGCGGGCCCTGCCCCGCTACGGCCCCGACTTCCGCTACCGGCACTATGTGTCGGTCCGCACGTTGCCGCTGGCCGTGGGCTCGGTGGCGGCGGCGGGCGCGCTGGCCGGGCCGGCCCAGCTGCCGCCCGCACGGCGCCTGCTCTCGGACCGGGTCCGGCCGGGTGAGGGCCCCGACGAGGAACGCCGGGCGAGAAGCTGGTTCTCGGTGCGGTTCGTGGGCGAGGGCGGCGGCCGGACGGTGTTCTCCGAGGTGTCGGGCGGCGACCCGGGCTACGACGAGTCGGCGAAGATCTTCGCCGAGTCGGCGCTGTGCCTGGTGTACGACGACCTGCCGGACACCTCCGGGCAGCTCACACCGGCCGCCGCGATGGGGGACGCGCTGCTGGAGCGCCTGCGGGGGGCGGGTATCCGGTTCCGGGTCGCCGGTACACGGTAGGCCGGGTCCTCGGCCATCCCGCCCCGACGGGCCGGCGCTCCCCCTCGGTCCGGCGGCCCGGGAGCAACCCGCCCGGGAGCCTCGCGGCGACGGAAGCCCCCGAACCACGTTGCCGGGATCCCCGGTACCCCCGTACGAGAGCGCCCCGGCGGCCGGACGCCGGGCCCGTCCTCCGGGCGGGCAGGGCTCCGGTAGCGGCACCGGCCCGGCCGTATCGTCACCGTCCCATCCGCCCCACGGGCTTCACCCCTCGGGCGGACGGCGCCACGCAGACGGCCCCGCGGGGCTGGTTCAGCCGGTCAGTACGGTGATGATCATCCATCCCACCCAGCAGAACCCCGCGACCGCGGCGGCGATCAGCACTCCCGTCACGGCCCTCTCCACGGGGTGGACGGAACCGTTCCGGGGGTGGCCGGACGCGGCGCGCGCCCCGTTCACCGGTGCGGGATCCGGTGCCGGTGTCCGGGGTGGGGCCGGGGCCTGCGCCCAGGCCACGGCCCGCCCCTGATCCTGCGTCTGTGCCCCTGCCTCCGCCCGTGCGTTCAACTGGGTGTGCGTCCGCGCCCGTGCTGTGGTCCGTGTCTGCGATGCCATGCGCGGAAGCCTGCCGATCACGGGACCCGGCCGGTATCCGGCAGCGTACTCAGCTGCCCGGATGAGTAGATGAGTACGGCGGCACCCGGCCGGCCGCGTCCGCGAGCGCCTGGCGGCACAGCCGGTCCGCCAGACGTGTGGTCTCGGGCAGGCGGTAGCGGGGGGTCAGGCGCAGTGTGTGGGCGCAGGCGTTGTCGAGGGTGACCCGGTGGCCGACCGACACATACACCGGTTTCACGCCCCTCTGCGTACGCAGGGCACGGCCCACCTCGTCCTCCCTCTCCTCCCCCTCGCCGATGTCGCCCTCCCCGGGCAGGAGCGCGGCAGCGTCGCCCCGGTCCGGGCCGAGGGGGCCATGGGTGAAGACGAAGGGGTTCTTGGCGACTCCGACGGCCGGCAGCCCGGTGAGTACGCCGAGATGGCTCGCGAGCCCGAACCGGCGCGGGTGCGCCCGGCCGTAGCCGTCACAGACGATCAGGCCGGGGTCCGAGCTGAGGGATTCGAGGGCGGCGAGCACGGCCGGCAGCTCCCGGAAGGCCAGCAGTCCGGGGACATAGGGGAAGGCGACCCGGCCGACGGCGGTGGACCGCTCCATGACCGCGAGGGTCTCCGGGTCCAGGACCACGGCGGCCGCGGCGACCAGATCGCGGGCGTCGTCGTACGCCACGTCCACACCGGTCACCGGGCCGGCTCCTGGCGGCGGGCCCGGCTCGTCCAGGACGACACGGGTACGCAACGCGTCCTGTACGGCGCGGGCCGCTTTCTCGTCCGCGGGCCAGCCCGCGGGCACGTCGATGATCCTCATGGTGCCGCCCAGCGTAGGCCGTTCCCTCACCGGAGCGCGGCCCGCGGGCCTCGCGGCCGGCTCTCCCGTAAGCGTGGGGTGGCCGCGGCGGCGCATGTGCGGGCCGGGCCGCATCGGCCGGGGGACTCCCGGGGTACGGGGCCCTCAAGGCGGATCGGCCCGTCCGGCGGATGGGCTGTGGTAGGCATGACGGGTGATCGGCCGACTCCCTCTCGACCAGCAACTTGAGACACTTCGTGTGGTGCTGTCCCGTAACGACATGCTGATGGAGGTGTTGGCGCGGACGGCGACATTGAATCTGCCCGGGTGGTATGTGACGGCCGGCTGCCTGTTCCAGACCGTGTGGAACGTCCTCACGGACAGCCCGCCGGCCAACGGCATCAAGGACTACGACGTCTTCTACTTCGACGCCGGCGATCTGTCCTGGGAAGCCGAGGACGCGGTGATCCAAGCCGGGCGGGAGGTCTTCGCCGGCCTGCCCGTAGAGGTCGAGATCCGCAACGAGGCACGGGTTCACCTCTGGTACGAGGACAAGTTCGGGGTGGCCTGTCCGCCGTACGACTCCACCGAGGCGGCCATCGACAGTTTCGCCGCCACGACGTGCTGCCTCGGGGTACGGGTGGAGGCGGACGGCCGATGGCGTGTGTACGCGCCGCACGGCCTGTCGGATGTGTTCAATCTCGTCGTCCGGCCGAACCCGGTACTCGCCCCGCAGTCGGTCTATGAGACCAAGGCGGCGCGGTGGCGGGAGCAATGGCCCGAGCTGACCGTGCTGGAATGGCCTTCCCCGGGAGCCGGGTCGAGCCACGCCGGATACACGAGCACCTCGAACTCACGCGCCGGCTGACGTCTGCGGCATGGGCGGCCCGGTCCTGGACCGGGGCTCTGCTGCCACTCGACGGCGACTCCGATGTGGACCCCGAGCCGGCGAACCAGGACCCCGGGGGATATGCAACGACCGTCGGACCGGTCACGGCGGTGGATCGAATCTCCGTGGCCCCGGCCTCGGCCATCGGCCACCATAGGCGGCGTTGTCCAGACAGAGGTGGTGGTCAGGAGTGGCGATTTCACGGGCGACACGGAAGTTGCTCGAAAGGTACGACGGCGATCCGGCCGCGGTGAGCTGGCGGTGGGAGTCGACGGCCGTGGACGTGGTCCTGCGGCACGGGTCCCGATCCGATGCGGAGGCGCTTCTCCCGGTGTTCCTCGACGATCCGGGAGCGCGCGGGAGCCTGGTTCCGGTCTTCGCCCGGCATGGGGACATCGGTGTGGCCGAACGCCTGCTGGACGCGAGCGTCGAGGCGGGCAGACTGCGCGACGGTGTGCCGACCGGGGTGCTGCGCGCCGTCGGATACCTGGGGTACGAGCCGGCCGAGCGGGTGCTGTGGGAGCACGTCGAGGGCGACGAGTCGAGGGACGCGTGCCTGGGGTTGCTGCACCTGTCGTGCCGAGGTCTGAGGAGCGAGATCGCGGAGGCTCTGGAACTGCACGCCGGCTCCAACTGGTTCCCCGAGTTCCTGCCGGTCCTCGCCTCGAAGACGGGTGATCCCTCGTGGCTGGGAAGGCTCGTCGAATGGGGTGAGGGCGGTGCGTCCACGGACTGCAACGGCGGGCTGATCCTGGGCATCGCCGTACACGGTGACGCCGGACGCGCCGCGTTCACCCGGCTGTTGTGGAATCCCCACTGGGAGGCATACGGCGGTGGGACGGGGTCGGACTACTGGGCGTACGCGGGCGCACGGGTGCTGGGTCTCGGTATGCCGGAGCTGTACGCCGAACTGGTCGCGCGGCTGGATTCCGACACGGACTCCGACGGCAAACGGCACTGTGTCAGGACTTTCACCGCCCTGCTGAGTCATTGGGTGGACCGCCGGTGGACCGGTCTGCGGATGGCGCCCGATCCGGATGAGAGCAGTGACGCGCTGTGCGCTCTTCTGTTCGAGTGGTCCTCGCCGCATGAGGACGACTCGTTGACCGGCCTGGCCGGCCGGGTGCTCGACCACGACGACAGGCTTGTCACCAGGTTGTACCACCTGGAGGCGACCCTGTGGAACGAGGCGAGGCACGAGCTGGAGCTTCGGGTGGTGGCCTCTCGGTGACGGGTGAGTTCCTGCCGGCTCCGCGGCTCGGATCCCCGGCGGGCCGAGGCCGACCGGTGCGGTACGAGCGGGTCGCAGGCTCCCTTCACGTTTCCGGCGCATGAGGGGGAGCTGGGTGCCTTCTGCCTCTTCGGGGCGGCCTTCCGCTCGGCCGCGGGCCCGGCGGGTCGGCGATCACGCCGTCAGCGGGCCTCCAGACGGGCCACCCGGCCCTTCTCGCCCGAGGCCCAGCAGCCCCCGCGGGGCGCGCAGTCGACGGTGTCGTAGGAGCCGGTGTCCACGGTCCGCCAGGTGCGGCCGCCGTCCAGCGTCAGATCGGTGCCGGTCGGTCCGACCGCGAGCGCGGCGGCGGAGCCGTACGGCAGCCAGGCCGCGCCCGAGCGGTAGGCGGGCGGCGGGACCGTGGACTGACGCCAGGCCCGTCCCCCGTCGGAGGTGACCGCGCCGGCACGCGGGGACGGCAGGCCGGTGCGGTAGTCACCGCCCACGGCGATTCCGTGCCGCCGGTCGCGGAACGCGAGCGCGAAGACTCCGCGGGCCGGATCGCCGGCCGGGACGGTCGAGGCGGCTGCGGTCCAGTTCAGCCCCCGGTCCCGGGAGTGCAGCACCCGTGCGGTGGCTCCGCCCCCGGTCGCGAGCCAGACGTCGCGGGGTCCCGAGGACACCAGACACTGCCCGCTTGCGGCGAAGCCCGCCTCGCCGGGCAGGGCCGCCGGCATCCCGGCGCTCGGCAGCACCCTCCAGGTGCGGCCCGCGTCGGCGGTCGACAGGATGCGGAACTTCCCGTCCACCGGGTCGCTCAGGGCGAGTCCGTTTCTGCCGTCGAAGAAGGTGACGCAGTCGTAGAAGGCCCTGGGGTCGGTGTTGCGGAACGACTCCGTCCAGGTGGTTCCGCCGTCCGTGGTGCGCAGGATCCGGGACGCCTCGCCCTCCCCGATGGCCAGCACCACGGCGCGCCGGCCGTCGAACGCCTCGATGTCCCGGAACTCCAGTCCGGCCGCGCCCGGGGGCGAGACATCGCGCCAGCCGCGTCCGCCGTTCCCGGTGCGCAGGACCGTGCCCTTGGCGCCCGCCACCCATGCGGTGCTGCGACTGACGGCGGCGAGGCCCCTGAACCGTACGTCCGTGCCGGTGGCCGTGAGGCTCCAGCCCAGCCGGCCGGCCGCGCCCCGGGGTTCGGCCCGGATCCCCGCTTCCGGCGCCCCGCTGGCCCGTGCCGGTGCGGTGAGGGCGGCGGCCATCGCCAGGACAGCGAGTCCCACCGACACCATTCGTCGCGTCTTCCCCTGGGGCATCATGGCGCTGGAAGCTAGCCCACCCGCAACAGCCCGTCCAGGGTGCGATTCCGGGCGTCCGCCGCCCGGCGGAGAACACCCCCGCGCCGGTTGCCCGCTCACGGCCGGGAGGCCCGGACGACGGATCGATCCGCCCACGAGGATCACGGCGACCGGATGCGACCGGACGGCGACCGGATCCGGACGGTCGCTCAGGGACGAACGGGCCTCACGCTCCGTACGGCCGACCGTGCCCGGGAGGCGCCGGAGGACGGAATCCGGGCGGCGCGAGGAAGCAGAGCCACCGCCCGTATCACCCCGTACCACATCTATTCGGGCGTCCGCGCGGGTCGGTGACACAAGTCACGCACCCCTCCGATGCACGAAATCGCCGATTCAGTGGTCTTTACCGGTGTCAGGGATGCGTCCGGGGGCCGCGCACAGAGGAGTACCAGCTTGACCACCATCATCGAACAGGCGGTACAGGCCAGGCTGATCGCTCCGGCACCCCGGACGGACTCGGTACCGGTGACGCTGCGTTACGACAGCGGCGATCCCTTCGCCGTACGGATCGCATTCCCTCCCCCGGCGACGCTGGAGGGCACGGAGGTCTCCTGGGTCTTCTCCCGAGAGCTGCTGGCGGCGGGCGTCGAGCGGCCGGCGGGGGTCGGGGACGTACGGATCAGGCCATACGGCCTCGACCGTACGGCACTGGAGTTCCACGCCCCTCAGGGCGTGGCGATGGTGCATGTCCGCACCGACGACCTGCGGCGTTTTCTGCGGCGCGCGCAGAGCGCGGTCCCCGTGGGGCTGGAGCATCTGCATCTGAACATCGACCACAATCTCGACGAGCTGCTGCGGGACGCCGCCTGAGGGCCCTTCCGGACCACGGCGGTTCACCCCCACCGGTCGCTTTTCAACAGGGCGTTTACCGGGCGCGGTCGTCAGGTCGGCAGGTCGGCAGGTGATCGAACCCGGTTCCCGCCCTCGGCACGGCGCCGGCCGGAGGGGCGCAGGCGTCCGTCACAACGTCGACGGCCCCCGAGACCCCCCGGGAAGAAAAAACCAGAAAATATCTTGACAGTATCCAGCGAGTCGTCTAGGTTCACTCGCGGTTCTGTTGCCGTCGATTGGAGAAGGACGTTGCTCGTCTGAGGTCCTGAGACACCGTGCGTCACCGCCGTTCCGGCGCGGGCGCAATGCGTGCGACCTCGGCATTCGAGCCGTTCTTCCCGGCCGGGACCGTCTTCTCCCGGCTCCTGTCGTGCGTTTCCCGGTGTCTCCACCCGTTGCCCTGCTCGTCACCACGCAACCGGGAGGCCCCGTATGTCTACTGCTTCCACCCATGTCACCTGCACCGCGCTCACCTTCTCCTGGCCCGACGGCACCACGGTCTTCGACGACTTCCAGCTGGCGGTCGGCCCCGGCAGGACCGGGCTGATCGGCCTCAACGGCTCGGGCAAGTCGACGCTGCTGAAGCTGATCTCCGGAGAGCTGGCCCCGTCCGGCGGCACCGTCCGCACGACGGGCGAGGTCGGCTTTCTGCCGCAGAACCTCGTGCTCGACACCGCGCTGCGCGTGGACGAGGTCCTCGGCATCGCCGGCACCCGCGCCGCGCTGCACGCCATCGAGGCGGGCGATCCGAGCGAGGAGAACTTCACGGCCGTCGGCGACGACTGGGACGTCGAGGAGCGGGCACGCGCCACGCTCGACCAGCTGGGTCTCGCCCATATCGGCCTCGACCGCACCATCGGCGAGGTCTCGGGCGGCGAGGGCGTGCTGCTGCGGCTGGCGGCCCTGCTGCTGGCCCGGCCGGATGTCCTGCTGCTGGACGAGCCGACGAACAATCTGGACCTGTACGCACGCAAGAGGCTGTACGACGCGGTCGCGTCCTGGTCCGGAGTGATGATCGTGGTCAGCCACGACCGTGAACTGCTCGATCTGGTCGACCAGATCGCCGATCTGCGCGACGGGACGGTCGCCTGGTACGGCGGCAACCACTCCGCGTACGAGGAGGCGCTCGCGGTCGAGCAGGAGGCGGCCGAGCGGATGGTCCGGGTCGCGGAGGCCGATGTCCAGCGCCAGAAGCGTGAACTGGCGGACGCACAGGTCAAACTGGCCCGCCGCAAGCGCTACGGCCAGAAGATGTACGACACCAAGAGGGAGCCGAAGATCGTCATGGGTGAGCGCAAACGCTCGGCCCAGGAGTCCGCGGGCAAGCACCGCATCATGCACACGGAGCGGCTCAACGAGGCCAGGGAGCGGCTCGACGCGGCGGTGGAGGCGGTCCGGGACGACGACGAGATCCGGATCGAGCTGCCGTACACCACGGTCCATCCGGGCCGTGGCGTACTGCGGCTGCGGGAACTGACGCTCCCCCATGGAGCCCGGGTGGAGGGCGAGTTCGAGATCCGCGGGCCGGAGCGGATCGCCCTCGTCGGCCGTAACGGCTCGGGCAAGACGACCCTGCTGCGGACGATCGCCGGCGAGCTGGCCCCGGTCGCGGGCGAGGCGGAGACCCTGGTGCCGCTGCGCTTTCTGCCCCAGCGGCTCGATGTGCTCGACGACACGCTGAGTGTGGCGGCGAATGTGGCCGAGGTCGCGCCCGCCGCCACCAACAACCGGATCAGGGCGCAGCTCGCGCGCTTCCTGTTCCGGGGTGCGCGGGCGGACCAGATCGCCGGCACCCTGTCGGGCGGGGAGCGGTTCCGGGCGGCGCTGGCGTCCCTGCTGCTGGCCGAGCCGGCGCCTCAGCTGCTGATGCTCGACGAGCCGACGAACAATCTCGACATGGCGAGCGTACGGAAGCTGACGGCCGCGCTCGACGCCTACGAGGGCGCGCTGATCGTGGCGAGCCACGATGTGCCGTTCCTGGAGTCGATCGGCGTCACCCGGTGGCTGCTGATGGACGGCGGACTGCGGGACACCGACGCTGAGGCCGTCCGCGAGGGCAGGCTCGGGGAGAAGGAGGTGCGGGAGATGTGAACCGATCACGGGCGGCGGCCGGGGTCCCCCGCTGACCAGCGGTCCCCGCGGCCCGAAATCACGACAGAAGGTGTCGTGATTTCGGGCTAGCGTCGCCCGCATGCCAGAGAACATCGTCATCACCGGCGCGCGGGAGAACAATCTCCGGGACGTCTCGCTCGCCATCCCCAAGAACCGGATCACCGTGTTCACCGGTGTGTCCGGTTCGGGGAAGTCGTCCGTCGTCTTCGACACCATCGCCGTCGAGTCGCAGCGTCAGCTCAATGAGACCTTCACCTGGTTCATCCGGAACCGGCTGCCGAAGTACGAGCGCCCCCACGTCGACGAGATCGACGATCTCTCGGTGGCGATCGTCGTCGACCAGAAGCCCGTCGGCGGCAATGTGCGCTCCACCGTCGGAACGATGACCGATATCTACTCGGTGATCCGGGTGCTGTTCTCGCGCCACGGCACGCCGAGCGCGGGTGCGGCCACCGCGTACTCCTTCAACGATCCGGCCGGTATGTGCACGGTGTGCGACGGCATCGGGAAGACGGTGCGGCTCGACATCGACCGGGCCGTCGACTGGTCCCGGTCGCTGAACGAAGGGGCCCTGCTGCTCCCGGGGCTCGCGGTGGGCGGCTGGGAGTGGACGCTGTACGCCGCGTCGGGCCGCTTCGACCCCGACAAGCCGCTCGGCGAGTTCACCCCGGCCGAGCGCGAACTCCTCCTCCACGGAGGCGACTTCACGGTCCGGCTGGAGTTGAAGACGGGCTCCTTCGACACACGGTTCGAAGGGATCGTCACCCGGTTCACCCGGCTCTTCCTCAAGCGCGACACCGCGAATCTCTCGGAGAAGCGCCGCGAGGCCGCCGAGAGCTTCACCGTGCACCAGGCGTGTGAGGCATGCGGCGGCGCCCGGCTGAACGAGGCGGCGCTCGCGTCCCGTATCGACGGGCTGTCCATCGCCGACTACACACGGATGGAGATCACCGACCTGGTGGAGGTGCTCCGCCGGATCGACGACCCGGTGGCCGGACCGATCGCCGCCGCCGCGCGGGACGGCTGGAGCGGCTGGCCGGCATCGGGCTCGGCTATCTCTCCCTGGACCGCGAGACCACGCCCCTGTCGGGCGGTGAGGGGCAGCGGCTGAAGATGGTGCGCCATCTGGGCAGTTCGCTGACCGGGCTCACCTTCGTCTTCGACGAGCCGAGCACCGGGCTGCATCCGCGCGATGTGGGCCGGCTGAACGATCTGCTGACGCGGCTGCGCGACCGGGGCAACACGGTGCTGGTGGTGGAACACGACCCGGATGTGATGGCGATCGCGGACCACATCGTCGACATGGGCCCCGAGGCCGGTACGGACGGCGGGCATGTGGTCTATCAGGGCCCGTTGGACGGGCTGCGTGACGCGGACACGCTCACCGGGCGGTGTCTGCGCCGCCGCACCCCGATGAAGCCGTCCTTCCGCTCCCCCACCGCATGGCTGCGGATCACCGGTGCGGCGCTGCACAACCTCAAGGGGATCGATGTGCGCTTCCCGGTCGGAGTGCTCACGGCGGTGACCGGAGTCGCGGGTTCCGGCAAGTCCACTCTGGTCTCGGAGGTGTTCACCGGGGCCTACCCGGACGCGATCGTGATCGACCAGGGCGCGATCACCGCCTCCTCGCGGTCCACCCCGGCCTCGTACCTCGGCGTGATGGACACGATCCGCAAGGTCTTCGCGAAGGAGAACGGCGTCAGGCCCGGACTGTTCAGCTTCAACTCGGCGGGCGCGTGCCAGGAGTGCTCGGGGCGCGGGGTCATCCACACCGACCTCGCCTTTATGGACCCGGTGACAACGACCTGCCATGTGTGCGAGGGGCGGCGCTTCCACGACGACGTACTGAAGCACCGGGTCGCGGGGCGGTCCATCGTCGACGTCCTGGACATGACGGCGGCCCGGGCCATGGACTTCTTCGAAGACCCGCCGCTGCTGCGCACGCTCCGTACGCTCAACGACGTCGGGCTGACGTATCTGACGCTCGGCCAGCCGCTGAGTTCCCTGTCGGGCGGGGAGCGGCAGCGGCTCAAGCTCGCCACCCGGTTGCACCGAACGGGCAGTGTGTACGTACTCGACGAGCCGACCACCGGATTGCACATGGCGGATGTGGACACGCTGGCCGGGCTGCTGGACCGGCTGGTGGACGCGGGGAACTCGGTGATCTGCGTCGAGCACAACATGGATGTGGTCAAGCGCGCGGACTGGGTGATCGATCTGGGCCCCGACGGCGGCAAACACGGCGGTGAGCTGGTCTTCGAGGGCACTCCGGAGCAGCTTCTCGGCCATCCCGGGTCGTTCACGGCGGAATATCTGCGCAGGGAGCTGGGCCGGGGCCCAGCCGGCGGGCGGGGGCGGCAGGCGTGATCCGCCGCCCGGTGGAGGAGCGCCGACGGCGCTCAGGACCGGCCGGGGCGGTTTAGGGGCGGGCTCGGGGCGGATTCGGGGCGGGTGTGGGGCGGATTCGGGGCGGGTGGCCCGAGGGGCACGGAGGCCATGAGAACCCGGGCCCGTCTGTCACAGAACTCTCATCGGTCACGCACCGGGGATTCCCTGGTCCAGCGGGGCGGTCCATGATGGGCGCACCCACACCAGACCCGACATTCCTGGAGAAGTTTCCGTGCCCAGCAGGAAAGCTCTGATCCGCCGCCCCAGCCCGCGTCTGCCGGAGGGGCTCGTCACACATGCCGAGCGCACTTCCGTCGACGCCGAGCTGGCACTCGTCCAGTGGGAGCTGTACACCGAGACCCTGCGCGAGCACGGCTGGGAGACCGTCGAGACGGAGCCCGCGGACGACTGCCCGGACGGGGTGTTCGTCGAGGACACCGTGGTGATGTTCCGCAATGTCGCCCTGATCACCCGGCCGGGCGCGGAGTCCCGCAGGGCGGAGACGATGACCGTCGAGGAGACGCTGGGCCGGCTCGGCTGCTCGGTGAACTGGGTGTGGCAGCCGGGCACCCTCGACGGCGGGGATGTGCTCAGGATCGGCGACACGTTGTACGTCGGCCGGGGCGGGCGCACGAACGCGGCCGGCGTACAGCAGTTGCGGGCGGTCTTCGAACCGCTGGGCGCCCGGGTCGTGGCCGTGCCCGTGAGCAAGGTGCTCCATCTCAAATCCGCCGTCACGGCCCTCCCGGACGGGACCGTCATCGGATACGAGCCGCTGCTCGACACGCCGTCCCTCTTCCCGGGTCTGCTGCCGGTACCGGAGGCGTCCGGCGCCCATGTCGTGCTGCTGGGCGGCGGACGGCTGCTGATGGCGTCGAGCGCGCCCAAGACGGCCGAGCTGTTCACGGATCTCGGCTATGAGCCGGTCCCGGTGGACATCAGCGAGTTCGAGAAGCTCGAAGGCTGCGTGACCTGCCTCTCCGTACGGCTCCGAGAGCTGCACTCATAGCGCCTCCCACCTGCGATTATCACACAATGTAGCCGGACCTCTTCCGGCCGGGCTTGGCCGAAGGCTTACCGCGCCCTTAACCTACGGTCTCGTAACCTACGAATCCGTAGGTAACTCTCCCGTCCCCAGGAGCATCCGTGACCATCACCTCTCCCCACCTCGGCAGTTCTTCGGAGGCGTGGACCGACGCCCGGCTGCTCTACGCTCTCGAAGAAGTGGTGGAGAAGGAGCTCAACCGTCATCTCAAGGTCGCCAAGGACTGGATGCCGCACGAGTACGTCCCCTTCAGCGACGGCCGGAACTACCCCGGCATCTTCGAGGACGGCGAGGCATGGGAGCCGGAGCAGTCCAAGGTCACCGACATAGGCCGTATCGCTCTCGTCGTGAACCTGCTCACCGAGGACAACCTCCCCAGCTACCACCACGAGATCGCCAGCCTCTTCGGCCGTGACGGCGCCTGGGGCACCTGGGTGCACCGCTGGACCGCGGAGGAGGGCCGGCACGGCATCGTGATGCGCGACTATCTGCTGACCTCGCGCGCGGTCGACCCGGACAAGCTGGAGCAGTTCCGGATGGCCCATATGGCGGAGGGCTTCGAGTCCGACAACCGGCACTCGATGCTGCACTCGGTGGCGTACGTGGCCTTCCAGGAGCTGGCCACCCGGGTCTCGCACCGCAACACCGGCCATCAGTCGGGCGACCCCGTCTGCGACCGGATGCTCGCGCGCATCGCGACCGACGAGAACCTGCACATGGTCTTCTACCGCAATCTGCTGAGCGCGGCCTTCGAGCTGGCGCCCGATCTGACTATGCAGTCCGTGCGCGATGTCGTCGTCGGCTTCCGGATGCCGGGCCACGGCATGCCCGGCTTCGAGCGGGCCGCCGCGCAGATGGCGATCGGTGAGATCTACAACCTGCGCATCCACCACGACGATGTGCTCTCGCCCGTACTGCGCTTCCTCAAGGTGCTGGAGATCGACGGTCTGGGCCCGGAGGGCCTCAAGGCGCAGGAGGAGCTGGGCCTGTACCTGGGCGGACTGAACGCCGAGGCGCTCAAGTTCGACGAGAAGCTCGCCGCCCGCAAGGCCCGGATGGCGGCCCGGGCGGCGGGCTGAGACCCGTCCGAGGGGCCCGGGGGTCCGCCGCCGGCTCAGCTCTTCCGGGCTTCGATGAGGAAGCGCTGCGAGTACGACACGAAGGGGCCGTGGCGCTCCATGAAGTCATGGAGCTCCGCCAGCCGCCCGAGATAGGCGCCGACGGTGAAACCCGGGACGATCCAGATCACCTTGCGGAGGAAGTGGACCACCGCCGCGATGTCGGAGAACTCCATTCGCAGGGCTTCCTGGCGTACGTCGACCACCTCCAGGCCCGACGCCTCCGCGCTGACCGTGGCCGCGACCGGACCGGTGCCGGCGGTCGTGGCGAGCGGTCCCGCGGACGGGTGCACCGAGGTCGGCTGCGGCCCCATCATGAACTCGGTCAGCTCGCGCACCGACCCGGAGCCCACCTGCTGGGAAAGGTACGTACCCCCCGGGCGCAGGACCCGGCGGACCTCGTCCCAGCGGGTCACCAGCGGGTGCCGGCTGACGACCAGGTCGAAGTGGTCCGACGGGAAGGGCAGGTCGGCCCTCTCGTCGACCTCGGCGACGCTCGCGCCGAACCTGTCCAGATTCCGCCGGGCGATCTCCACATTCGGCGGCCACGCCTCCGTCACCGCCAGGACCGGCGGGGCGACCGGGACCGAGGCCAGTACCTCGCCACCGCCGGTCTGGATGTCCAGCGCCGCCCCGGCCTTCGCCATCCGTTCCGCGAGCAGCCGCGCGTAGGCCCACGACGGCCGCTGTTCGGTCGCACGACCGGCGAACCAGGAGAAGTCCCAGCCTTCCGTGGGAACGGCCGCACCCTCGGCGAGGAGGTCCTCGAATCTGCCCATACCTCCGACCATGGCAGACGTACCGGATGCCCGCACCGGGTTTTTCCGACGGGCTGAGACGCCGGCCGGGCTCGGATGCCGGCCGCGCACGACGGGGGCCCAGGCGTCGGTCGGGCTCGGACATGAGTCGGACCCGGACGTCAGTGTCCCGGATCGCACCACCCGTGCGGGGTACGGCAGTTGTCCGATCCGCCCGGTGTTCTGCCAGGGTGGTCCGCCATGGATCGCGATCTCCGGGTGGACACCGATCAGCTGGGCCGCTTCTCCCGCGCCCTGGACCGCTCCCTGACCTCCCTCAGCGAGGCGAGACACGCGCTCGCGCACATCCGCGCCGACCAATTGGGAACCAAGGATCTGGACACGGCCTGCGACGGCTTCCAGCAGCGGTGGAAGTACGGCGCTGACCAGCTCCGGGAGTCGATCGCCTCGGTACGGGACGGGGTGACGCTCAGCCACAAGGGCTACCTCCAGGTCGACACCGCGATCGAGGCTGCGTTCCGGGCGGTGGCCCCGCGTGGCTGACTATCCGTACCTCGGGTGGAACCCCGCTCCCGGCAGCCCCGGCGCCATCGCCGCGCTCCGGACCCGGCTCACCACGTCCGCGACCGCGCTCTCCACGGCGTACCGGCTGATCGACAACCTCCTCGGCGAGAGCGCCTACTGGCACGGCGAGGCGGCCGACGCCTTCCGCTCGGCGCTCGACGGGGATCTGCCCCGCTACCTCCGCAACGCCCATCGCTCGGTTTCCAAGGCGGCCTCCCGGCTGGGCCGCTGGCACGACGACCTGGTCGGCTACCAGTCCACCGCCGCGCGCTACGAGTCCCAGGCCCGCGAGGACCATACGACCCTCACCCGGGCCCGGTCCCGCGAGTCCCGCCTCCGGGCCGCGCCCGACACCCCCGAGCCGGAACTGCGGGCCGCGGCGGCCGCGGTGACGAACGCGCGTGACGCCCTGGAGTCGGTCCGCAGACTCGCCCGCGAACTGGAGGAAACCCACCGCACCGAGGCGTCCCGCATCGCCAAGTCCCTCAACGAGGCGACGGCCCGCTTGGCCCCGAGAGAGCCGGGGGTGCTGGACAAGGTCCTCGAATGGATCGACGAGGACCTCGGTGATCTGCTGTCGGACGTGTCTGCGGTCGCAGGATTCCTGGCCCTGGTGATCGGCCCCTTCTGCGGGCCGGTCGGTCTGGCGCTGTTGTTCGTGGCCACAGGCGCCAGTATGGGGGCGCTTGCCCTCCATATGTCCGATCCGAAGATCCACAGATCCCTCAAGGACGGCTTTACCAAGGGCCAGCTCGACAGCGACTTCTGGGGCAGCGCAGTCACGCTGACAGGTGACGCGCTCGGCTCCGTGCCAGGCGTGGCGGCAATTGCGCAGGGAACCAGGACGGCTTCGGCAGCCGTTCACGCGACGGACGCTCTCACCAACCCTGGGACACTCGCCGCCGTGCAGGCCGGATCATCGGGCTTCAGAAGCGGGGCGGTCACCGCGATGGACGAGATGCGTCAGGTGGAGAACCCGCTGACCCACTGGGCTCTGCACCGAACTCCCGATCTCGTGCAGAAGTCGGTGAAGTACGGGCTGCCGGGATCCGGCGCGGTCACAGCTGGCACTCACTACGGCCCGTGGAGCGACAACGAGTCCGTCTCAGAAGGAGCGACCGCGGTCGACGGAACCCGAGCGGTTGTCGACGACGGACCCGGTTCCGCTGCCAAGGCAGCCCACGTCTGGGCGTCGGTCACCCAGTGAACACGAATGTGAGGCGCGTTCCATGACCACATCTGCCCCACCCTTGTGGTTCCGGCTGCCGCCCGGGTACCACTCGCTCGACAGGGTCGACCTCTCCGAGTTCGAGCAGTCGGTCGCGGCTGTTCTGATGCCGGTGATGGAAGCAGGCGAACTGCTCGGCAAGGCCCTCCACGATGCCCACAGCCTGGTGAATCTGTTCGCAGCCATACGGGAGAGCGAGAACGTCCATACCTCCCTCGGCGTCCACCCTGAAAGGAACAACGGCAGCTGTGTGTCGTTCTTCTCTCTGTCGGTGACCGAGATCGCTTCGAGGACAGCCGCGCTCGCCGTTGCCCAGTGTGCACTGGCCCAGGCCAACTCCACGCGCTGGAGCACCAACTCGGGTCGGCTGCTCAAACTGCCGGGTGGTGTGCCGGCTGCACTCATGGCGGGGACTCTCCGGCCGCCCGATCCGGACTGTCTGGAGAGAAGAGGCTTCACAGCACCGCGCTGCGAGGTCTTCCAAGCACGACTGACCGTGCCCTGCCCGACCGGTGTGCACGTCGCCGTGGCCGACCTCACCAGCGCGGCCACCTGGCATGCTGAGGCGTACTCATCCATCCTCGAAGGCATCGCCCGGACCATTACCTTTATCGATCCGGCCGAGCCGAGCAGGCCGCGCGCGCAACGGCCCTCTCGCATCCGGGAGCTGTTTTCGTGACCTGGGCACAGGCTTCGCCACCCCCACACGAACAGGCACTGCATCACCCGCCCACTGCACAGGGACTCCGATGCCTCGTAGTCAAACGAAGGCTCTGGCTGGTCGCGGTGATACTCGTGGGCGCGGTATCCATCTTCCTCACCACGACACTGTCCGGTTCGCAGATGGCCGGGATCATGGTGATCAACGCAGTCTGCTACCCGCCATGCCTCTTGGTTGCGAGCCTTGCACTTCACCGGACCAAGCGGCTGGCCAGGGTACTCAAGACCTATCCGTGGCGTGCATACCCCTGTGCCTACCCTCGTCGCTCGTTGGAGAGCCCCAAGTCCATCGAGATCAGATTCACGCAGCAGTACGCGCCCGCGCTGCGTATCACCTGGTACTCCGGCGACCTCGCGAGGAAACGGAACCCCGCCCCCCAAACCATCTGGTTCGCCGGTGACCCTCGGTACGGTGGTGTCGTGTCGCCCGTCGGCGGGCACTTCCCCGTCCGAGTGGTGCCCGAGGCTCCGGCGCAGACCGTGCCCGGGTGCGGGACGCATGAAGCCGACGCGCTCGCCGAGCAAGCCGGGCTCCTGAGGGACGGAAGAGTACATACGACGTGAAGCCGGTACCCGTCACCCCCGGCTCCGCTTCAACCGGTGCCGTTCCTGTTCCGAGAGGCCGCCCCAGACCCCGAACTTCTCGTCGTTCGCCAGCGCGTACTCCAGGCACGCCACCCGCCCCTCGCACACCCTGCACAGCCGCTTGGCCTCCTGGGTGGAGGAGCCGGGGGCCGGGAAGAAGAAGGCCGGGCCCGTCTGTGCGCACAGTGCCGACTCCTGCCAGGAGAGCTCGTCGCCGGTGGTGTTGATCAGCATGCTCCAGAGATTTCCGGAGGCCGATAAACACCGGCTCAATGAAGCATCAACATCCCCGCAGGGCCAGGGGCCGGCCGCCGGGCGGGCGGTCAGGTGGCCGGGGCGGCTTCCGTCATCAGGGCGAACGCGGCACCCGCGGGGTCCGCGAGTTTGGCGAAGCGGCCGACGCCCTCCATGTCGACCGGCGGCATCCGGACCTTGCCGCCCAGGTCGGCGGCCCTCGCGGCGGTGGCGTCGCAGTCGGTGACCGCGAAGTAGGGGAGCCAGTGCGGGGCGTCCTCCAGGGGGTCCGTCGACAGCGGCACGATGCCGGCGAACATGGCGTCGGCGCCCGCGCCCAGGGGGTGGATCATCGTGTACTCGCCGGAGCCGTCCGGGAAGGGCATCGAGGTGCTCTCCCAGCCGAAGACGCCGGAGTAGAAGCCGAGGGCCGCGTCCGGGTCCTCGGTGTACAGCTCCAGCCAGCACACGGAGTTGGGGACGTTGGCGGCGTCCAGGCCCTTGAGCGCGCCGGGCTGCCATACGGAGAAGGAGACGCCGGAGGGGTCGGCGAAGACGGCCATACGGCCCATGTCGAAGACATCCATCGGTTCGGCGAGCACGGTGCCGCCGCGGCTGCGGACGGCCTCCGCGGTGGCGTCCGCGTCGGGTGACTGGAAGTAGGTGTTCCAGGCGGGCGGTCCCTGCTCCGGGGGGACGGCCATACCGCCCGCCACGGTCCCGCCGTCGAGCCGGAACATTCCGTAGCCCCCGGCCTCGGTACCGGCCGGCTGGAAGATCCAGCCGAAGACGCCCCCGTAAAAGGTCTCGGCGGCGCCGATGTCGGGGGTGCCCAGATCGATCCAGCTCGGGGAGCCGTTGACATAGCGGGTGGTGAGCATGGTGCGCTCCTTGGGTGGGAGTCCCGTGGGCCGTCCTTCGGTCCCGAGTCTGCTACCGATCACCCGCACCCGCACCTTCCCGTGGTGAAGGGCCCCGGACGGGCCCGGCGCGGGCGGTCACCGTGTGACCGGGAGCTCCACCCGCGCCGGGAGCCGGCGGCCCCCGGTCTAATGCCCCTCGTGCCCGGCCGTCTTCGGCTTCGCGCCCGCGTCCGTGGCGCCGGTGCCCGTCTGCGGTTTCGGCCGGGCGTCCGCCGTCTTGTGGTGCGGCTCGTACCCCGGGATCGTGCCGTCCGCCTTCGCCACCAGGAACAGCCCGGCCATCCCCATGTCGGAGTGGCTCTGGACATGGCAGTGGTACATCCACGCCCCCGGGCCCACGCCCTCGCCCGCGATGACCTGGAAGCCGAAGGAGTCCGCAGGGCCGGTGATCTTGTTGTCGATCACACGGCTGACGTCGTTCGGGCCGGAGAGCAGACCGGTCCGGTTGTCGGCCCAGCGGTGACCGTGCATATGGAACGTGTGGTAGAACTCACCGTGCGTGATCATGATGATCTCGACCCGGTCGCCGACCGTGGCCCGGAAGTCGGGGCTCGCATTACCGGGCTTGTTGTTGATCATCATGTCGTTGAAGACGATGGTGAACTGCTTGTCCGGGAGGATGTCGCCCTTCCGCCGGACGACCAGCGGACCGTAGAGGCCCTTGCGGATGCCTCCGGTGCCGTGGTCCGTGCCCACCACATGGTCGTGATAGTGCCAGTAGCCCGCGCTGCCGGCCCGCCAGGTGCCGTCCGCCCGTCGGCCGGGGGCGTGGGTGCGCCAGGTGTACGTACGGGTACCGCCGGGCTCGACATGGCTTCTGCTCAGCTTGGTGCCGTCGTTGTTGATGTCGTAGTTCACACCGTGGACATGGAGGCTGACGGGCACGTCCATGGTGTTCTCGAACTCGATGTGGAGGGTGTCGCCCTCGATCATCTCGATGGGCGGGCCGGGTATGGAGGCCTTGCCCTTCTCCAGGCCGTAGCCCATCTGACCGTCGGCCAGTTTCTCGGCGTAGAGCTTCATATGGCGCACCTGGCCGCCCGCGGGGGCGGTCTTCGGCGGGGTGACCGCGAGGGGCACACCGGCCGCGGCGGGCCCCGAGGAGAGGGACAACGATGTCACGCCGGTGGCCGCGACCGCGCCCCCTGCCAGCAGCCGTCGGTTGAAGCTCCGTCTGTCCATGCCGAACTCTCCACTCTCTTCCGGAGATTGACGGGGCGGATGTGACCCCGGGGACGGCCATACGGTAGCCCGAGGAGACTGGTTTTTCCACACTCAGGACAAAGTTCGTTCTTTTGTGGTCATACCTATTGGCGAACCGCGAAAAGAGGTCTAGCTTCCATTGCTGTTGTTGTGACCACAGAGGGGTGGGTGACCACATGCAGCGCGCACCACATCACAGGTCCAGATCTCGAAGAAGGGGTCTGGCCGCGACACTTGGGGTCGGCGCACTGACCGTGTCCCTGCTCGGCGGGGCGAATACCGCCTCGGCCGGGGTGCCGCCACCGGAGCCGAAGGCGACAACGTTGTCCCTTCCCTCCCCGCCGGGCGGCAAGAACGTCAAGGTCCTCGTCTTCCACGGCTCGGCCACCGCCGAGTCCCCGCTCGTGAACGCCGGTATCCAGGCCGTCGAGACCATCGGACTCACCGGCCCGGTGAGCGGCCGTTTCGCCACCGAAGCCACGGACGACGCCTCGGTGTTCACCGATGCCGGACGGCTCGGCAAGTACAACGCGGTCGTCTTCCTGACCGGCGGCGGCGATGTGCTGGACCCGGAGCAGGAGGCCGGGCTCGAACAGTACATGGAGGCGGGCGGCGGCTTCGTCGGCGTCCATGACGCGGCCAGGACGGAGCCGTACTCCGACTGGTTCACCGGGCTGATCGGGGCGCGCCCCACCGGCGCGCCGAGTACGGTGCAGCGTGCGGTGATCGAGGTCGGCGACCGCCAGCATCCGGCCACCAAGTCGCTGCCGCTCCAGTGGAAGCGCCCCGACAAGTGGTTCAACTGGGCGGTGAACCCCTCGGGCAGCGTGCACACGGTGGCACGGCTGAAGGAGACCTCGTACAAGCCGGTGTCCGGCGCCAACGGATGGGACAAGCCCATCTCCTGGTGCCGTGACTACGACGGCGGACGCTCCTTCTACACCGGTATGGGCGGTACGGTCGACAGCTTCTCGGAGACCGACTTCCGCGACCATCTGCGGGGCGCGCTCGCCTGGACGAGCCGTATCTCGCGCGCCGACTGCAAGGCGACGATCAACGCCAACTACACGGCCGAGCGGGTCACCCAGCCCAATCAGCCGGGCCAGAACGACCAGATCGGCGAGCCGCACGGTCTGGTCACGGCCCCCGACGGCCGGGTGTTCTACATCGGCCGCGGCGGCGCCGACAACACCAAGCCCGTGATCACCGACTGGAACAACCCGGACGTCGGCAAGGGCAACGGCGAGATCCACGTCTTCGACCCGAAGACGAAGAAGGTCTCGCTCGCCGGGGCGCTGAGCGTGTTCGGCAACAAGGGCGGCGGCGACGAGCTGACCAAGAACGAGGAGGGCCTGCTCGGCATCGAGCTGGACCCCGCGTTCGCGTCCAACGGCTGGGTCTATCTGCACTACACACCGCACTCCCAGATCAACCGGGAGACGCGGGTCGGTGACCGCCGGGTCTCCCGCTTCACCTTCAACTTCACCACCAACAAGCTCAATCTCGCGAGCGAGAAGGTGCTGCTGAAGTGGCCGGTGCAGATCCACAGCTGCTGCCACTCGGGCGGCGGGATGTCGTGGGACTCCAAGGGGAACCTCTACATCGCGACCGGTGACAACAACTCGTCCGGCTTCAGCGGCGGCTACTCGGGCAACAACCCGCAGCCCAACTACAAGGGCCTCTCGTTCGCCGACGCGCGCCGCACCTCCGGCAACACCAACAACCTCAACGGCAAGATCCTGCGGATCAAGCCCACGAAGAGCGGCTCCTACACGATCCCCGAGGGCAACCTCTTCACGGGTGAGGAGCCCGACGAGGGCGGCGGCAAGACCAGGGGCGAGATCTATGTGATGGGCGTCCGCAACCCGGCGCGCATCTTCGTCGACAAGAAGACCGACACGCTGTACGCGGGCTGGGTCGGCCCGGACGCCGGTACGCCCTCCACCACCTGGGGTCCGGCCAAGTACGACACCTTCGCCGCGATCACCAAGGCCGGCAACCACGGCTGGCCGTTCTGCATGGGCAACAACCAGCCCTACCGGGACCGCGGGCTCGCCGACCCGAGCAAGCCGCTCGGCTGGTACAACTGCGCGGCTCCCAAGAACGAGTCGCCGAACAACGACGGTCTGGTGAATCTGCCGCCCGTCACCCCCAACACCATCTGGTACTCGCCCCAGGGCGGCGGCCCCGACTTCCCGCGCGACGCGAGCGGGCTGCCCAGCTACAAGCTGGAGGAGCAGAAGCTGCTGATGCCGTGGCTCAAGGGCGGCGGCCAGGCGACGATGAACGGTCCGGTGTACCGCTTCGACGCGGCGACCGCCTCCACCGTCAAGTGGCCCTCCTACTGGGACGGCAAGTGGTTCGTCGGTGACTTCTACGACGGAGACCAGCCGCGCCACGCGGTGCTGACCGATCCGAAGACGGTCGGCAAGGGCGGGATCCCGGTGCACGCCGAGTCCCTGAAGAAGATCATCCCGGTCGGCAACAACGGCATCCGCAACCTGATGGACTGGAAGTTCGCTCCCGACGGCTCGCTCTACGTCCTCGACTACGGGCGCGGGTTCTTCACCTCGGACTCCCGGTCGGCGCTGTGGCACATCACCTACAAGGGCGGCGAGGCAACGCCGTCCGCCGACCAGCTGGCACGGAAGGCGGCGCAGTGAGACTCGTCGGACACAGAAAGCTCGGACACAGAAAGCGCGGAGCGGCGGGCCTGTGGACGGCTCTGCTGGCCTCCCTGGCCATGGTCGTCGGACTGATGTCCGTGGCGGCGTACGGGCAGAGCGGCTCGGACAACGGCACCCGCAAGGGCGCCGCCGGGGCCGAGGCGAATGCCGGATCGGTGGCGAAGGCGCGTACCGCATCGGCCGTCCCGGCCAGCCGGACCCCGGTCGCGGCCGCCGAGCAGACGCTGACCTGGACCGCCGGGGACGCGTTCGACCGCTATCTCTCCTTCCCCACCACGGCGAAGGAGGGCAGGACGACGATCGTCTTCGAGAACAGCCGGGCGACCGGCAACACCACCGGAATGCCGCACACGCTGACCTTCGACGTGTCGGACCCGGAGTACAACAACGACGTACCGCTGAACATCCTCGCCAACCCCGGTGACGACAAGGGCGGCAAGCACTCCGTCGAGGTCACCCTGGCCCCGGGCCGGTACCGCTTCTACTGCACCATCCCCGGTCACGGGCAGATGCAGGGCATCCTGACCGTCACCGAGAACGGCGGCGAGGACACCACCGCGCCCGCCACGGACGCGAAGATCGAGGGCGACAAGAACGCCGACGGCGCGTACATCGGTCTGGCGACCGTGACGGTCTCCGCGACGGACGAGGGTTCCGGTGTGGAGAAGACGGAGTACGCGGTCGGGACCGACGGTCCCTGGCAGGCGTACACCGCGCCGGTCGTGGTCAACCAGGTCGGGTCGCACACGATCCGCTACCGGGCCACCGACAAGGCGGGCAACACCTCGGCGGAGAAGACGGCCGAGTTCCGGGTCGTGTCCCCGCCCACCGAGGACAAGACGCCGCCGGAGACCTCGGCGACCGTCAGCGGTGAGCGCAACGGCCAGGGCGAGTACCTGGACACGGCCACGGTGACCGTGACCGCGTCCGACACCGGCTCGGGCGTCAACTCCATCGAGTACGCCATCGGCGCGAGCGGCTCCTGGCAGCCGTACACCGCTCCCGTGATGGTCCATCAGCTCGGCACCCACAAGGTGCGCTACCGGGCCACCGACAAGGCGGGCAACGCGGCTGCGGAGAAGTCCGTGGACTTCACCGTGGTCAAGGCGCCCTCGCCCGACACGACCCCGCCGGTGACCGGGGCCGATGTCGCCGGTCAGCGGAACTCCGACGGCGCCTACATCACCAGTGCCAAGGTGACGGTGAACGCGACCGACGCCGACGGCTCCGGGGTCGAGACCGTGGAGTACTCGCTCGACGGCGGTCCCTACCTCGCGTACACGGCTCCCGTGATCGTCGACCGGGTGGGCTTCCACACAGTGCTGCACCGGGCGACGGACAAGGCGGGCAACACCTCGCTGGCGCAGAAGGTGACCTTCACGGTCGCCGAGGGCGGCGGGGTTCCGGCGCCGAGCTGCCCCGAGTGGGACGAGCGGCTCACCGTGATCGTCGGTACCGTCGACACGGGTGTGCCCAACCGGATGACCCGCAGCCGCTGCACCGTCAACGAGCTGATCGAGGACGAGAAGTCCTGGTCGTCGCACGCGCTGTTCCTCAAGCACGTGGACTCGGTCCTCGACCGGCTGCTCGCGGACGGCGTGATCGATCTGCGCGAGCACCGGAAGATCTACGCCGCCGGCAAGCAGTCCGGCATCGGCAAGCCCGGCCAGAACACCGGCTACCGCGACATCTTCGACGGCACCCGGTCGTCGTTCGACAAGTGGCAGCACGTGGGCGGCGGCTCGTTCGGCCTCAACGAGGACGGGACGATGACCAGCGGCACCACCAAGGGCGGGCTCGGCATGCTCTGGTTCCCGAAGCAGTACGGGGACTTCTCGCTGAAGCTCCAGTGGCGGGACGACGCGCCCGGCACCGGCAACGCCAACAGCGGTGTCTTCGTCCGCTTCCCGTATGTCCACGACAACCCGGAGGAGCCGCGTCCGGAGTGGGTCGCCATCAAGTACGGCCATGAGGTCCAGGTCCTGGACCGGCCCGACGGCGACATGTACAAGACCGGTTCGATCTACGGCTTCGACCGGGTCGGGCTCGCGGGCGCCGGGGTGACCCCCAAGGGCACCTGGAACGACTACGAGATCCGGGTGATCGGCCAGACGTACTCGGTCTACCGCAACGGTGTGCTGATCAACCAGTTCGAGAACACGGCCGGCCAGACGTTCACCCCGCCGCGCGGCGACGACGTCGGCACGGACGGCCGGCGGTACGCGCTGGGCTACATCGGGCTCCAGGTCCACGGCACCACGGATGTGGTCTCGTACCGCAACATCCGGGTCCAGGAGCTGTGATCCGGACGGGCGTGGCGCGCTGCTGAAACCCGTGAGGTCCGGGAACGGTGATCCGGGCCCGGACTGAGGGGCCCGTGAGGGTACGGCGGTCCTCTCCCCCACAAGGGGAGGGGGCCGCTCCGCGCTGTCCGCGCTGCTACGGGCGCTCCGGCGTGGTTGGGGCGGGGGCCCGGTCGTGCCTCGAAGCCTCGTCTGTGCCCGGGGGCCGGCGTGCTTCGCAGGGCGCCCCGGCCCCGGAGCAGCCGACGGGCACCGCCCGGACGCACCGGCGGACGCGCCCTGAATCCAGGACCGCCCCGAGGTTCCAGCGGGCACCGCCCGGAAGCCGGGACCGCCCCGAGGTCCCGTATGGCGCACCCGGAACGGTCCCGCGGGCGCTACTCGGCCGCCGGAGCCTTCTTGGCGCGGCTGGGCTGGACCCTCTTCGGCTCCCCCGGCATCTTCGGGTACTCCGGCGGATACGGCAGATCGCCGAGCCCGTGCTCCGCCTCGTCCCGGCGGGCCACCTCCAGCAGCGGCTCCAGGCTGAACCGGTGATCGTCCATGTCCGCGTGCACATCGCCCACCTCGGCGTACCGCGCGGGCATGCTCCTGATGTCGAAGTCCTCCGGGCGCGCCTCGTCGATCTCCTCCCAGCGCAGGGGCGCGGAGACCGGCGCGTTAGGCCGGGGCCGTACGGAGTAGGCGGAGGCGATCGTACGGTCACGGGCCGTCTGGTTGTAGTCCACGAAGATCCGCTCGCCGCGCTCCTCCTTCCACCACTTGATGGTGACCCGGTCGGGCATCCGGGCCTCCAGCAGCCTGCCGCAGGCAATAGCGGCCCTTCTGACCTGCACAAACGTCCATTGCGGCTCGATCGGGACAAAGACATGGAGGCCGCGCCCGCCGGAGGTCTTGGGCCAGCCCCGCAGTCCCACCCCGTCGAGGACATCCCGCAGCTCATGGGCGGCACGCACGGCGTCCTCGTAGTCGGTACCCGGCTGGGGATCCAGATCGATACGGAGTTCGTCCGGGTGGTCGGTGTCGTCTCGGCGCACGGGCCAGGGGTGGAAGGTGACGGCCCCCAGATTGGCGGCCCAGATGATCGCGGCGGGCTCGGTCGGGCACATCTCGTCGGCGGACCGTCCGCTGGGGAAGGTGATGTGGGCCGTCGGGATCCAGTCCGGGAGGTACTTCGGGGCGCGCTTCTGAAAAAACGATTCGCCGGTCACCCCTTCGGGGTAGCGCTCCAGCGTCGTGGGACGGTCGCGCAGCGCGCGGGTGATCCCGTCGCCGACGGCGAGGTAGTAGCGGACCATGTCCAGCTTGGTGTAGCCGGGCTCGGGAAAATAGATCTTGTCCGGGCTGGAGACGCGTACCGTGCGCTCCCCCACTTCCAGTTCCACCGCTCGGGCCATGTGGGTCAGCGTAAATCGTGCCGACATTCCTCGCATGCCGGACAATCCCTCTATGGATCTCCCGGTGATGCCCCCCGTGAAACCGATGCTCGCCAAGTCCGTGAAGAACATCCCGCCCGGTATGCAGTACGAGGCCAAGTGGGACGGCTTCCGGGCGATCGTCCACCGGGACGGCGACGAGGTGGTGATCGGCTCCCGTACCGGCAAGCCCCTCACCCGGTACTTTCCCGAGCTGGCCGCCGAACTGGCCGCCAGCCTCCCCGAGCGCTGTGTCGTCGACGGAGAGATCGTCATCGTCCACGAGGGACGGCTGGACTTCGACCGGCTGACCGAGCGCATCCACCCGGCCGACTCCCGGGTGCGGATGCTCGCCGAGCAGACCCCGGCGAGCTTCGTCGCCTTCGATCTGCTGGCGCTCGGCGACCGGGCGCTGCTGGACACCCCGCTCACCGAGCGGCGGGAGCTGCTCACCGAGGCGATGCGCGGCGCCCGGCCACCCGTCCATCTCGCCCCCGCCACCACCGATCAGGAGGTGGCGCGGACCTGGTTCCGGCAGTACGAGGGCGCCGGGCTGGACGGGGTCGTCGCCAAGCCGCTCACGCTGCCCTACCGGCCGGACGCCCGGCTGATGTACAAGATCAAGCACGAGCGTACGGCGGACGTCGTCGTGGCCGGATACCGCTTCCACAAGAGCGGGCCCGTGGTGGGTTCGCTGCTGCTGGGCCTGTACGACGACTCGGGCGTCCTCCAGCACATCGGTGTGTGCGCCGCCTTCTCCATGAAGCGGCGTGCGGAACTGGTCGGGGAGCTGGAGCCGCTGCGGCCCGAGTCGGCCGCCGATCACCCCTGGGCAGCGTGGGCGGACGAGAGCGCCCACGAGACCTCCCGGCTGCCGGGCGCGGTGAGCCGCTGGACGGGCAAGAAGGACCTGTCGTGGGTGGCGCTGCGGCCCGAGCGGGTCGTCGAGGTCGCCTACGACCATATGGAGGGCACCCGGTTCCGGCACACCGCGCAGTTCCGCCGGTGGCGGCCGGACCGCGACCCCGCCGACTGCACCTATGCCCAGCTGGAGGAGCCGGTGAGCTACGACCTCTCCCAGGTGCTGTCCGATCCCGGACACTGATGCTCGCCTCCGCGATCCGCGCGGGTCGGCTCCTGGGCGGGCTTCCGGCCTCCCGCCGGCCGCCCTGCGGCCGGGTTCCGGGCGGAGTTCCCCCCGGACGGGCCGTCCGCGGGGGCACCGGGACCGGCACGGGCGGTACGGGGAGGCGGCGGGTCCCGACAGCGGGGGTGATGCGGGAAGGCGGCGGGTCGTACGGGGAGGCGGTGACCGGTCCCCGGCCAACCCCCGGACCGCACCGGCGATTTGGCGGACGATCACCACGGCGGCCGGTGCCGGGTAGCGCCGGCCACACCTCCGGGTGATCGATTCGGGTGCATGGTCCACCTTGTCGTAAGGTGTGTCGCCGGTGCTGCCGGTGGCCGAGAGCCGGGCGGGCCGGACAGTGCGCACCTCCCGTACGGCCCCGTGATCCCGGTCACCTCGACCGGGGCACGGCCTGCGGGGCCGCCGCGCTGTTCCGCCGCCCCCGGGTCCTCGCGCCCACCCCGGCCGGCCTCCGCTCGCGGTGCGCGGGCGGGGAGCCGACGGGGCCGACGGCCCGGTTCATGGCGTGCGGGCCGGTGTGTCCGCGCGTGATGGGAAGCAGAGGGCGGCCACGACGGTTGCCGCACCGAGACATCCCCGCCGACGAACGCGGAAACCGCTCCGCTGGTATGGAGGGGTGGGCACCACCGGGACCCGCCGGCGCCCGAGCGAGCAGAAGACAAGGACAGGACACCGTGACCGCCTCCCCCCTCATCCCCGTGCCGATCCCCGACCGTGTGGCCGCGCTGATCGGATCCTGTATGCCGGTCCACGTCCTCCAGGCCGAGATCGAGGCGGACGGAGCCGTACGCGAGGTGAACCGCTTCCGGGGTCCGCTGTGCCCCGAGGACCGGGCCGACCGGGAGCATGCGCTGTCGGTGCTGGCACGGGCCAACAAGGTGCTCGCGGCCTACAACCCGGGGCTGATGATCCTGCCGAACCGCGCGTACTGAGCGCGCGGGATCCGGCTCCCGCAGGCGCCCGGCTCACTCGATGAAGGTGCCTTCCACATAGACCCACCGGCCGTTCAGCCGCTCGAAGGTGCTGCGCTCGTGCAGCTCGCCGCGTTTGCCGTGGTGCCGGTAGCGCGCGCGGAAGGTCACGGTGCCCTTCGCGTGGAACGGGCTGCCGTCCATGGACTCGATGATCTCCAGGCCCGACCAGTGCATGGCCGGATCCAGCTCCAGCCGCGCCGGCCTGGTGGCCGGGTGCCAGGTCCGCAGGAGATACGCGGTGTCCCCGGCGACGAACGCGCTGTAGCGCGAGCGCATCAGCAGCTCGGCGGTGGGAGCGGCGGCCTCACCCGAGTGGAACCGGCCGCAGCACTCACCGTAGGCGGCGGGCAGACCGCACGGGCAGGGCGATGCGGCGGTGAGCGCGGGAGCCGAGGTGCGCCAGGGGCGTCGGGTGTGTCGGGCCATGCCCCCATTTTCGGCGAACCGCGTCCGGGGATCGAATGCGGCCCCCGGTCCGGCCGGTCGGCCCCGCGTCGTACCGGGCGGGTGGCCCCGCCGGTCCGGGCGCGACGGGTGTTCTACGGGAGC
Source organism: Streptomyces sp. NPDC051018 (assembly GCF_044456085.1). Taxonomy (NCBI): domain Bacteria; kingdom Bacillati; phylum Actinomycetota; class Actinomycetes; order Kitasatosporales; family Streptomycetaceae; genus Streptomyces; species Streptomyces sp. NPDC051018. The sequence goes on along the minus strand of NZ_JBITFN010000002.1, from coordinate 39,915 downwards.
GGATCGCGGCGCTTGCGGTGGGGCTCCAGCAGTTCCAGGGCCTCCTCCCACCGGAAGCGGGCGAGCCGGCCGTGTTCGTCCGGGTCGTGGGACTCGTATGCGCCGAACAGCACGCCCATCCCCCGCAGGCGCCGCACACTCTCGCGGTAGGCGGGATGCGCGGCCATCGCCGCGTTCGCGCACGGGAGTACGGCCGTCGGGACACCGTTGCCGTGGGCCTCGCACAGGATGCCGAGGGCGAGGGTGTCCGCGATCCCGGCCGCCCACTTGTTGACGGTGTTGAAGGTCGCCGGGGCGACCGCGATGGCGTCCGGCGGCGTAAGCGGGCGCGGCTCGTCCGGTCTGCGCCAGGCCGAGCGGATCGGGTGGCCCGTATGGGCCTCGACGGCCGGCACGTCGAGGAAGCCGAGGCCCTGCGGGGTGGCGACGACCGCGGTGTCCCAGCCCCGTCGGCGGGCCGCCGTGATGAGATCGCCGACCCCGGCGGCGACGGAGGCGGCGCAGACGACGATGTACAGGAAGGGGCGCGGCTCCGGCTCATCCATCCGTGGCTCCGGCGACCGCCGTGAAGCGGACCGCGTCGGCCGTGCGGACGAACTCCGGGTCCGAGCCCAGCGCGTGCTCGGCGACCCGGGACACGACGGACGCCGGGATGTCGTCCAGGCCGTAGGTGCCGTGGGCGTCCCGGGGCAGCACGACCTCGATGTCCCGGTCCAGCGCGCCGCGCGCCGTCGCGCTCACGCACATCTCCGAGAGCACGCCGGCGATCACCACCCGCCGTACGCCCCGCTCCTCCAGCAGCTCACCGAGCCGTGTCCCCTCGAAGCCGTCGTCGCCGTCCTTGCGGACGACGAACTCCCGGGACGACTCCCGTACGGGGAAGTACAGTTCCCATCCCGGCTTCCCGGGCTCGTCCACCGCGCCCGGCTCGCCGTCGTTCCGCAGATGGATCACCAGGGCCTCCGCCGTCCGCGCCCGGTCGAGCAGGGCCGCCAGCCGCTCGATGAGCCGGTCCGCGTCCGGTACGGCGTCGGGACCGGTCACAAAGGCGTTCTGTGCGTCCACGACGATCAGCGCGGGCGCGGCGGCTGTCGCCGTCTCGCGCGGAGGTACGGAGAACCAGATCCCCTCCCGTACGTATCCGCCCTCGGACGCGTCAGCGGTCCCTGAGCCCGGCACCGCCGCCGAACCGGACACGGGCCCGGATTCCGGCCCCGGCCCCGTCCGCGCCACGGCGCCGGAACCGGCTGCGGTCACGGACTCGGACGCCGGCCCGGAATGCTCGGACGGCTCGGACGCCGGCCCGGAATGCTCGGACGGCTCGGACGCCGGCTCGGAATGGTCGGACGGCTCGGGCATGGGTACCACCTCGTGGTTCGACGGTCTGCTCACGGCAGGGCTGGTTCTCATCAGGTGAGGGGCCGGGACGGGGTCGAGACCGCCACATAGGCCAGGCCGTCGAACTCGTCTCCCGGTACGGTCGGGGCGAAGTTCATCCGGTAGACCCAGCGCGGCACATGAGCGCCGAAGGTCCTCATCACATGACTCCCGCCCACCCATCGGCGCACCGGCTCCGGCCCGTGCGCCGCCGCGCGGAGATTCACCAGGTGATCACCGGGGCGGGCCTTGGCGAGCTGGGCCTCGACGGACGAGGGGACGGGCGGGCCGATACGGTTCCCGGTCACGGTCCGCGCGCTGGGCCGCGCCCGGGGAACGGGCAGGACCCGGCCCGCGCGGAAGACCCCCTGGCCGAAGAGCAGACCGAGGGCGTAGTACGCGTCGCCATGCCGATCGCTCAGATGCCGCCCGGTCGCCGGGACCCCGGCTCCGTAACGCCCCCTCGTGATATGACCGTTGTGCGCCCAGAACGCCACCCGGGCCCGGGGGTCGCTCTCGACGAGTTCCGTGACGGCCTCGGCCATATAGCGGTCGCGGGCGGCGAAGACGGTCCGGTCCGGATCGCTGTGCTGCCGGGGGCGGGTGACCAGATCGGCGGCCCGTACGAGGATCCGGGCGTGCCGGACCGCCTCGGCGGCCTCACGTTCCCGGGGCCCCTCGGCGGCCTCCGGGAGCGCGCCGGCTTGGTGCCGGGGCTCGTCCGTGTCCCGCCGGGGCGTGTCCGTCCGCTGCCGGGGGTCCGTGTGCGCTCCGCCCAAGGAGTCGAGCAGTTCCCCGGCGTCGGCCGTCAGGCGTTCCCGCAGCTGGGGAAGTGATCCCGGCTGAGCCTCGGCGAGCGTCCCCAGCCGGTCGCGCAGCCACGCGGCCCTCTCCGGCGCGGTCCGCCGCAGATAGGCGTCGAGGGCCGTGATCGAGTCGCCGCACCGCTGGGGGTCGACGCCCGCGAAACGTACCTTCCCCGCTTCCGGCCGCCCCCGGTTGTAGGCCCGCATCCACTCGATCATCGCGAGCACCTCGTGCGTACGCCAGGTCCAGAAGCCCAGCCCTTCCAGCGCGCTGGCCGCGTCCCCGGTGCCATGGCGGACATAGGCGTCCACGGCCGGTCCCGCCGAGGCGCTGGCCTCCATCGCGAGGGTGGTGAAGCCCAGTTCGGTGACCAGGAACTCCAGCAGACGGTGCTTGAGTCGGAAGAACTCCCCCGTGCCGTGGGTGGACTCCCCGAGTCCCACGATCCGGACGCCGCCGAGGACGTCCTTGAACGGCTGGAGGTCGTCCGTGGGCGCGCCCGCGGACAGAGTGGTCAGCGGCAGCGCGTTCCGCGCCAGCCAGTCCGTGACGTCGGTCGTCATCACTCCCCCGTGTCCCCCGCACCCCCGATTCCCTGGGGCCGAGCCTACCCGGAGCACACCGCCAGGCAGCTGCGGACGAACGCGTCGACGGCCGCGTCCGTCTCCTCCGTACGGGCCCAGGCGACACCCACCCGGCTGGGGCTGACCCCGGTCACCGGCCGGTAGACGACGTCCGGGCGCTGGTAGAAGCGGGCGGTGGCCTCGGGGGTGAGGCTGATGCCCTGCCCCTGGGCGATCGCGTTCAGCCACTCGTCGGGGTTGTGGGCGACCGCGCCGATCCGGACCGGGTGGCCCTCGCGCTCCTCGGTGGCGAGCCAGTAGTCGCGCCAGCCCTCCGCGTCGGCGGGGACGGCCACGAACGGCTCGTCGTACAGCTCGTGGAACGGAACCTCGTCACGGCCCGCGAGCCGGTGCCCGGCGGGCAGGGCCACCCAGCGGGGCTCGGTCAGCAGTACTTCGAGACGCAGCCGGCCGGAACCGGGGACGGGAAGCCTCAGCAGCGCCACGTCGACTTCGCCGCCGGCCAGACCCGCGGTGGGATCGGACCATTCGGCCCCCCGCAGCTGCACCCGCCAGCCGGGCCGCCGCCGGGCGAAGTCGGCGAGGATCGGCTGGGTGAACTCGTTGGCGGCACTGGCGACGAAGCCGACTCTCAGGACCCGGGCGGCGCGGGCCTCCGCACCCCGTGTGGCCCGCAATGCGGTCTCCCAGGCGGTCAACACCGCGCCGGTGTGCTCCACCAGCGCCTCCCCGGCCCCGGTGAGGCTCATTCCGGCCCGTGAGCGAACGAAGAGTTCCGCGCCCAGCTGGGTCTCCAGCTGCCGGATCTGCTTGGTGAGCGCGGGCTGCGAGACGTAGAGCCGTTCGGCGGCGCGCGTCAGATTGCCCTCCTCGGCGACCGCGGCGAAGTACCGCAGCAGACGGGTGTCGATATCCATGCCGCCAGGTTATGGAAGCAGGTATTGGACGGTCCAGCCGGCCCGGCCGCAGTCTTGAATCACCGCCGGGACAGCCCGGGAGACAGCGAACAAGGAGCCCTACGATGACCGTTCAGTCCCTCTCCACCACCGCCGCCACCACTGCCACCGCCACCACCACCGGTTCCACTGCCACTGCCACCACCACCGGTTCCACTGCCACTGCCACCGCCACCGATTCCACTGCCTCCGCCGATTCCTTGAGTTCTTCCCACACATCCGCCGCGACCGTGGAGAGCACGGCCACCGGCACCGTGACCGGAACCGCCCCGGCCACGCGGGCCGGATCCAAGACGGAGGCCGTCGAGCGGTTCTTCGCCGCCTACGCCGCCCAGGACCTCGACGGGATGAGGGAGGTCCTCGCCCCCGGTATCGAATGGACGATTCCCGGACACCACCCGCTGTCGGGCACCAAGCACGGTCTCGGCGAGGTGCTGAGCTTCTTCTCCCAGCTCGGCAGGGCCGGTTTCCAGGCCGATCCGCTCTTCCTCGACAGCAACGACGAGTACGTGGTCGACATCCACCGCGGCTGGACGACGGCCGGCGTGGGCAGGGTCGACACAATGTGGGCCCTGGTGTGGCACTTCGACGCCGACGGAAAGATCGACCGGGTGTTCAACCTCAGTGGCGACCAGCACCAGATGGACACCTACGTCTGGGCGAACTTCCCGCTGGCCCCGCTCCCCGAGCGCCTCGCCGTGTGACCACCGGCCCGACCACGGACGATTCCGGGGGCTGACACTTCCCGGGCTCCCCCGACTCCCCCGACTCCCCGATGAAGACCACCCGCCCCGCAGCGACAGCTTGCGCAGGGACCACAGCAGAGGAAGAGCACACCATGAGGACTCTTGTGATCGGATCGACCGGAATCATCGGCAGCGCCGTCGCGGCGGCGCTGGAGGACGGAGGCCATGAGGTCGTCCGGGCCTCACGCAGCGACGGTATCCGGGTCGACATGGAGAAGCCCGGCACCATCGACACGCTGTTCGCCACGGTCGGTGAGGTGGACGCGGTCATCGCGGTCGCCGCGAGCGGCCGGCTGGCCCCGCTGCTGACCGCCACGGACGAGGAACTGTTCCAGGGGATCGAGGGCAAGCTGCTCGGTCAGGTGCGGCTGGTACGCAAGGCCGTCGGGTATGTACGGGACGGCGGCTCCATCATCCTCACCAGCGGAAACTTCACGGAGCCCACACCGGGTGCATCGTTCGGTGTGCTGACCAATGCCGGTCTCGACGCCTTCGTACGCAACGCCGCGATCGAGCTGCCCCGGGGAGTGCGCCTGAACGCGGTCAGTCCCGGCTGGGTCAGGGAGACGCTGGTCAAGCTCGGTATGGACGGTGACGGGGGCACACCCGCGAGCGTCGTGGCCCGCGCGTATGTCGAGCTGGCGACGGGGAACGCCACCGGGCGGACGGTCTTCCCCACGGCCCTCGTGTGACACAGGGTGGCGGGCTCCTGAGGCTCCTCGGGTCGGGGGGTTGCGGGGCACCCCCGAGTGGGGCACCCCCGAGTGCCGACGGCCCGGGGGTCCGGAAACGACAACGGCGTGCGGGTGGCTTGGGCCCGCACGCCGTGTTTTCTGTTGGGTCCCGTATCGGGAGGTCGAGCGGCCGGTGGGTAACGGACCGACGGACGGACTGGGGGCTGAGGCATCGATGGAAATCACAACCAAGAGCAGGTCGAAGCAGCCGGGGCGACCGGATCGAGGGGACCGGCGAACGGCTCGGGCGCTCAGGTGAGCAGGAAGTCCGCCTTACCCGACTTGGCGCCCTGGATGAACGCGGCGATCTCCCCCGGGGTGTAGATCAGAGCGGGCCCGTCCGGATCGGCCGACTGGCGCACGGCCACCCGGCCGTCGGCGAGCTTCATGGTCTCGAAGCAGTTGCCGCCGTTTCCACCGCTCCACGGCTTGTGCCAGCCCACATCGCCCAGCTCGGTGGCCGGCATGCCGTTGTATATGTGGTCCATTCACAGCTCCTTGCGGAGATCTTTGAGGATCTCCTTCGTGCGTTGTGCAGTCGCGGCCTGAGCCGCCATGCGGTCCAGGACCTCCAGATGCGAGGCGACCTCGGGACGTGCGTCGAGGTAGACGGCGCCGCTGAGGTACTCGCTGTAGACCATGTCCGGGAGCTCGGGGACTGCGAACCGGAACAGCACGAACGGTCCATAGGTACCGGGGTGATGTCCGGACGCGAACTCCGCGATCTGCAAGGTGACATGGGGCAGCTGGGCGCCTTCGAGCAGCCGGTCGATCTGGGCTCGCATGACGCCTGGACCGCCGACGGGTCTGCGGAAGACCGTCTCGTCCATGATCACCCACAGCTTGGGTGCGTCGGGTTTTTCGAGAAGGGACTGCCGCCGCATCCGCAGCGCCACATGGCGCTCTATGTCCTCGGGATCGGTCTGCCCGACGGCACCGCTGAGCATGATCGCCCGCGCGTACTCCTCCGTCTGCAGCAGACCGGGCACGAAGTGCGGCTCGTAGGCACGGATGAGGCTCGCCGCACCTTCCAGGCTGACATACATGCTGAACCAGCCCGGCAGGACGTCGTGGAACCGCTGCCACCAGCCCGGCTTGTTCGCCTCTTCCGCAAGCTCGATGAAGCCGCGGGCCTCCTCCTCACTGATTCCGTACGCCTCCAGCAGGAGCTGGACGTAAGGAATCTTCAGCGCGACCTCGGCGGTCTCCATCCGGCGAATGGTGCCCGCGGCCACGCGAAGAACCTTGGCGGCTTCCTCGCGCTTGAGCCCGGCACGCTCCCGCAGATCCTGCAAGCGCTTGCCGAGGACGACCTGCCCCACGGTGGGGGCGGACCGCGGTTCACTCACTTCGAGACCTCCCCACGTGCTGATGCGAGCAGTGTGCCACGCACTCAGTGTCGCTGAATATGCCCACTCTGAAAATTTCACAGTGGGCCTTGCCAAGTTGTCCATTCCAGCGCGACAGTGGTCGAGTGAACCACGACACGCGCCACGCCCCACTCTTGGATCCGTGCTCGGAGGCCGACCACCACCGGTACGGCTTCGAGCTGCCGGCGCGCGTCGAATATGTGTCCCGGGCACGCAAACTCACCCGTGACCGTCTGCGATGCTGGGGAATCGGAGGAGATGTCCACGACACGGCGCTACTGGTCATGTCCGAGCTGGTCACCAACGCGGTCGTGCACAGTGGCAGCCACCAGGTCGTCTGCGAGCTGCTCAACGGCGTCGAACATCTGCGAATAAGCGTGCGGGACCAGGGCTGCGCGCCCACGGGCCCGCATGTATGCCACTCCGTGGCCGCGGAGGAACGAGGACGCGGGCTGCTGCTGGTGGAAGCCGTCTCCAGCTCCTGGGGAGCGCATGCCACCCAGCACGGCACCGGCCGGATCGTCTGGGCGGAGCTCCGGCACACGGCGATTCCGTACGGGGTGGACTTTCCCCGGGGAATCGAGGGACCGTGCTGAAGCATCTGGCGACGCGCCTGAGAGGTGGTCGCCACAGCGGCAGAAGCGGACTCGTCCACCTCGACCTGCCCTCCACGATCGTGCCCACCCTGGGCTGCGACGCGGTGGGCGTACCCGCGCGGTACGGCTTCCGGCTGCTGGGCCGGCTGCCGCGCAACGGCTGTGTCTTCGCCGACACCGACTGGTGGTGGTGGATCGTGCCGTCCGGATCCGACCAGGACCTGATGTGGCCACTGCCGTCCCACTACGCCGAAGGAGCGTATGTACCCGCCGTGAACCCCCGGCTGATCCGCTGGCCGGACGACGACAGCCCCTACACACCACCCATCCCTCTCTATCTGAACGCGTGCCAGCTGACCGGGACCGCTCCCCTGTGGACGGTCGGGGTCGGCGGACATGCGTAAGTCCGGCGAATGAAGACGGTGGATCTCGCTCCCGACCACCCCGGCAGGGGCCCGGCGGATAGGCTTCCGTGCATGTCGGAAGCCAATTCGAGCCCGGAACGGCAGGGGCTCACACCACGCCAGGCACGCCATGTCCGGATAGCTCTCTCCGCGGTGATCATGATCGCGGTGGGGCTGACACTCGTCCTTCGGCTCGGCAGTACTCACTCGGTCCTCACCATGGGCTTCTACGGCATCGCGCTGATCTTCTCGGGCAGCGCGCTGGTGCTCAGCAAGCAGGGGCGTACAAGAGTGGCGACCGTGGTCCTCGGCGCCGGCGTCGCTCTGGCGGTCGCCGCGGAGTGGGCCGTGGCAGCGCTGCGCTGAGCGGCGGCGCGACGGAGGCCGGGGAGAGCCGGGCGGCACCAGGGGGAAGCAGGGGGGCACAGAGCACACGGGGGAAATGGGGATGGGGGAAAGGTCCAGGTCCCCGCTCGGGGAAGGCGGGGACCTGGACCGCGCAGAGACGGCGCGGAAGGGCGCCCGGCGGAGGGCATCGCGGTGCCCCGGCCGGGCGCTCTCGTCCGTCCGCGACCGGAGCGACCGTCGGTGCCCACGGGCCGCGTACGGTGCCCGCGATCGCGGCCCCGGGCCGTACGCCCGGGGGGATGCCATTCCGTCCGCGGACGGTGCCCGGGAGCTGGGTGTGGTCACCGCCGGGCGGTGGAGCCTGTTGTGACATCCCGTCATCGTCGTGGCATGCGCGGCGATATGACAAGGGCGACGCGGAACCGTGGCCGGGTCCGCCACTGCCCCGAAGTCGTCGTACGGGCGCGGGATTCGGTACTGAAGCCGCGGCGGACTGCCCGAGGGCGCTGAATGGAACGTTCACTACAGTGAGCACACACCCTCCGGCGCGCGGTCCTGCCCCATGTCCTGCGGGTCGGCCGGACCGCGGCGATGTCCGCCTCCGCGACATCGCGGTACCGGCCCGGCTCCCGACCGGCCCGGAGCACCTGGCCGTGTCCGGGCGCCCGTCCGGCGGCGGACGGGCCGGAAGCGGCCGGAGGGCCGACCATAGACTCCCGGTATGGCAGAGGCACGATCAACCGGGCCGGCACCTCGGCAGCCGGCCGAGTTCCGGAATATGTACGACTGGCTGGAGGAGGTGAGGCTGCGCCCCGGGATGTGGGTCCGCCGCAGCTCACTACAGCATCTGAGTTCGATGCTGATCGGGTACCGGGTCGCCCTGGAGGCATGCGGAAGCACGGAGAAGTCCGACTTCGAACACTTCGGCGCCTTCTCCGAGTGGCTGTGGCCGAGGCTGGACATGAAGTACGGCAGTGCGCTCGGATGGGCCGTCGAGATCGAACGGGCCGCCGAGACGGCCGGAAGGCCCCCCATGGAGATGTTCTTCGAACTGCTCGACGAGTTCCGCGCACAGCACGACCGGTGACGGGGGTCTTCCGTCCGGTTCGGGCCGGGTGAGGGAGCGGGGTCGGGCACTCATTCCGCGGGGCACTCCCGGGCTCCGCCGACGCACCGCGCGCCCGCTGCCCGGTGTCCGCCGGCGCGGTGCACACGCCCGGGCATCCGGGCCAGCCGTCGAGCCCGCCGGCCTTCCACCGGATCAGCCGCTGGAGACCGCCCGCAGATGGGACTTCCCCCGGCGGGCGTCCGGGGTCATTCCCCCGCGCTCCCGCAGCACCAGAGTCATCCGGGTGTACCCCCGGTCCTGGAGCGTCGCCGGCGTCTCGTCGACGATCCGGCACTCGGAGTGCCCCCACCGGGGATCCGGGTGGTGCAGCGGCCGTACGGCCCCGTCGTGGTGGACGGCCGCCGCCCCGGTGGCCCGCATCCAGTGCGGCAGTCCGCACCGGTAGGCGGCGTCCATGATCGGATCGTCCGCGATGTCCTGACGAATGGCCTGAAGCACACCATCGTCCCCGTAGCACTCCAGTGCCGATTCCAGCTGTGCGAGCAGCGGCAGACACCAGCTCGTCTCCCGGTCGCCGAGCACCGCTCCCGCGTCGGGGTGGAAGAGCACGAACCGCAGGAAGTTCTGGTCCGGCATGGCGGTCGGATGGTGCCCCACGCCCCCGAACAGCGCCTGGAAGGCCGGGTTGACGTGCGTCACGTCCCAGCGGCGGTCGAAGAGCACGGACGGCAGCGGTACGGCGTCCATCATCGAGGCGTAGTCGTGCAGATAGGCCAGGGTCCCGGGGTCACGGGGAGGCACCGGATCCGGTGACCCGGGTGACGGCTCGGCGGGCACGACCTGCGTGGGCAGCGGCAGATACCGGCGCGCGGGCCCCACGGGAAAGGCCGGTCCGGACGGGCGCGCCGGCCCCAGCGACCCGGCCCCGGGCTGCTGGACTTCGGTCGAGTACGGCAACTCCCGGTCCACGGCCAGCCTGAACAGCCAGCCGCCCTGTTGATCGCTCATCTCCAACGCCTTGACCAGCGCGAACAGCTTGTCCTCGGTCCACTCATGGGCGGGAGTACGCTCCCAGCTCCCATAGGCCCGGGTGCTGATCTCCAGCCGGGCGGCCACATCGGCCACACTCAGCCCGAGCTCCTCCCGGCGGTCCCGGACCATGTCGGTGAACCGCCTCGACCGGAGTGTGCCGCGGCCCGTACCCGCGTGCCCCCGGCGCCCGTGGACACCAGGACGGTCGGTACCGGTCTCCTGTGTCATCGAGAACGCCACCCTTCTCGAAGTCCCGCTGCGGCGGCGCCTTTTGATCTTCACCCCGCCCGGTGATCCTGCTCCCGATCGAGAGGCGGTGTCAACTATCGTGGCATTCCACGCCGCAGAGCGCTCAGAACGGGCCACAGCTGTGGCAAGACCTGGTTGCACGGCCCCGGAACAGTTAATCTCCGGGCAGCCAATTGTGTGCGGAGAGCCCTCTCGCGTGATCTAGGAGACCTACTGGTGACAGACGGCTTCTCGGTTCCGGGCGCGGCGGCCGCAGGGTCCCTGGCGGCGTCGATCGCCCGTGTCACCGAAATCGCGGGCAGACTCGGACTGAGCCCCGGCGAGGTCTTCGACGCCCATCAGCTCTCGGAGGCGTCGGGTGTGCCCGCCGATGTGGTCGTCGCTCTGCTCGACGGCCGCCCGGCCGGTGAACCCGACCTCCAGGCACGCTTCCTCCAGCGCTTCGGCCTGCTGCGGCGGACCCGCCTCAAGCCCAACGGCCGCAGGTACACCCAGCAGGAGATCGCGGACGGCGCCGGGATGTCCCGCCAGCAGGCGGGCGCCCTCATCCACGGGGACCGCCGCCCCACCATGGAGCACTGCGACGCGATCCAGCGCTTCTTCCGGGTGCACGCGGGCTTTCTCACCGCCGCCGACCCGGACGCGCTCAGCACCGCGCTCCAGCAGACCGAGCAGCGGCTCCTCCAGGACTACGCGGGCGAGGGCGATCCGCTGGAGCGGCTGCTCCAGGACCACGGCGTACGGGGCATCGCCTGGCGCGCCGCCCAGTTGCCGACCGACAAACACCGGGACAAGGTCACCGAATGGCTCGACCTCCTCCTGGAGACTGTCAAACCGGCTCCCAAACCGGCAGAATCAGCCAACCCGGCGGAATCGGACGGACCGAAGCAGACGGAAACATGACTTCAGAACCGACCTGATTCCACGACAGGATTCCGGGACAGGCCGGTGCCGTGCACGGGTGGCCTCTGACGGGGAGAGGAGAACGGTGAGCATTGGCAAAGAGATGCGCCGGCTCTGCGGCGAGCTGGTAGCCGGGATCGACCTGCCCGCGCCGGCGGAGCCCGCCGATCTCTACACGGCCCTGTGCGGCGCCATGAGCAGGCGCCGGGGCAGGCCCGTCCGCTACCGCACGGCCACCTTCCCCCCCGGTACGGCGAGCGGGCTCTGGCTCGACATGACCGACCAGGACCTCATCGTCATCGAGGAACGCACCGCGCCCGACCATCAGCTGGTGATCCTCGGGCACGAGCTGTGGCACATGAAGGCCGGGCACTGCACCCATCACGTCGAGGGCGCGGCGGTCGCGGCCCGGCTGCTCTCCGACGAGGCCGACCTCCAGGACACCGTCCTCAGGGTCGCCGCGCGGACCCGCTTCGACCAGACCGAGGAGAACGAGGCGGAGAGCTTCGGTCTGCTCCTCGGCAGCAAGTGCCGCTCCTGGCTCGCCGGTTCGGCCGGGCGCGGCCCGCGGCGGCACGACGGGCTCGCCGGACGCATCGAGGCGTCCCTGGGATACCGCGGGCCTCAGGGCTGATACGTGGAGCCACCCGCACGTGTGAGGCTGACCGGTCCCGTGGGCAGGGACCCGCTGGAGCCCAAGGCCGGCCGGGACACCGTGCGCCGTCACAATCTGAGCCTGGTGCTGCGGGCCGTCCGGGACGCGGGCGAGATCACCCGCGCCGGGGTCTCGGCCCGGGTGGGGCTGACCCGCGCGGCGATATCCTCGCTGGTCGAGCAGTTGCTGGAGAACGGCTTCCTCTCCGAGTCGGGCAAGACCTTCAGCGGTCAGGCGGGACGCCCGGGAACCGTGCTCAAGGTCGCCCGTACCGGGGTCGCCGGCATCGGGATCGAGATCAACGTCGACTATGTGTCGGTGTGCGTGGTGGATCTCGCGGGCACCGACCGGGTCCGTCTGGTCGAGCACCTGGACAACCGGGGCGCCTCCCCCGCGCGGGTGCTGGCGAGGGCCGCGCGGATCGCCTCACGGGCCCTGGCGTCCGCCGTGGAGCAGGACCTGCGCCCGGTGGGCTCCGCGCTCGCCCTGCCCGGCCTGGTGACCGCCGGAACCGTACGGTCCGCGCCCAACCTCGGCTGGGTCCGGGTCCCGGCGGAGGAACTCTTCGCAGAAGCCCTCGCCGGTATGCGGCCCCGGCTGCCCGTGCTGCCGGTCCGCTCGGAGAACGAGGCGAATCTGGCGGCGCTGGCGGAACTGTGGTTCGGCGGCCTCGGAGACGTACGCACCTTTCTGTATCTCACCGGTGAGATCGGGGTCGGCGGCGCGCTGGTGCTGGGCGGGGAACTGCTGCGCGGGGCGCACGGTTTCGCCGGGGAGATCGGCCATGTCGTCGTGGCGCCCGACGGACCGGAGTGCCGGTGCGGTTCACGGGGCTGTCTGGAGCAGTACGCGGGGCAGTCCGCGCTGCTGCGGGCGGCGGGCCTGGACGAGTCGGACGGTTCGACGGCGGTGGCCGAGCTGGTGCACCGGGCCCGGGCCTCCGACGACCGGGCGCTGTCGGCGCTGGCGCGGGCGGGGCTGATGCTGGGGCGGGTCCTGTCCGGCGCGGTCAATCTCTTCGACCCGGACGCGGTGGTGCTCGGCGGGATCTACCGTCCGCTGGTGCCCTGGCTGGCCCCTCCGGCGGCGAGGGAGCTCTCGGCGCGGGTGGTCTCGGGGCTGTGGCAGCCGACGGCGGCGCGGCTGCGGGCGTCCTCGCCGGCGACGGACGCGGCGAGGGGGGCGGCGGCGCTGGTCGTCCAGGACGTACTGACGGACCCCCTCGCGTTCAGCACCCGCGCGGCGGGCTGAGCCCCGCACGCCCGGTCCGCCACGGCTCGGCGCGCGCCGGGCCCTCCGTGACCCGGCATCGGCTGGACCACTCCGGGGGCGGCGTGTGCGCCGGGCGTTTCCAGGGGTCGCGGCGTACGCCGGGTGTTTCCAGGGGCTCTGTGTGGGTCGGCAGGTGAGCCGAGGGCGGCCACCGACGGCCGGGGGAACGTGCCGGGCACCCGGCAACCGGGGTGGCCGGAGGCCCGCACACCGGACGGCGGGCCGGAGAACGAGCACCCCCGCCCGGGCGAGGGCAGGGGTGCTCGGGTGGAGCGGCGGAGGCCCGGACGGGCCGGGGTCAAGCAGGCCCGGACGGACCCGGGGCCCGGGCGGGCCGGGCTCGGGCGCGGCCCAGGGGCAGGGCCCGGGCGGGTCAGGCCGTGGCGAGCAGATGGTCGAGGGCCAGTTGGTCCAGGGCCTCGAACGCCATACCGCGCTCCGCCGCACCCTCCACGTCGAAGTCCTCGAACGCCGAGCGGTCCGCCAGCAGCCCCGCGACCCCGTCCGCCGCCGTCGGCCGGGCCAGCTCGTCCAGGCGCGCCGCCCGCAGGGCCTCCTGGACCCTCGGATCCGCGCGGAACGCGGCCGCGCGCTCCCGCAGGATCAGATAGTTCCGCATACAGCCGGCCGCCGACGCCCACACACCGTCCGCGCCCTCCGTCCTCGGGGGCTTGAAGTCGAAGTGCCTGGGCCCCTCGTAGCCCGCCGACTCCAGCAGGTCGACCAGCCAGAACGCGGAGCGCAGATCGCCCGCGCCGAAGCGGAGGTCCTGGTCGTACTTGATGCCGTTCTGGCCGTTGAGGTCGATGTGGAACAGCTTGCCCGCCCACAGCGCCTGGGCGATCGAGTGGGTGAAGTTCAGCCCGGCCATCTGCTCGTGGCCGACCTCCGGGTTGACCCCGAACAGCTCGGGCCGTTCGAGGCGCTCGATGAAGGCGAGGGCGTGGCCGACCGTCGGCAGCAGGATGTCGCCGCGCGGCTCGTTGGGCTTGGGCTCGATGGCGAAACGGAGGTCGTAGCCCTGCTCGGTGACGTACTCCCCGAGCAGGTCGAACGCCTCCTTCATCCGGTCGAGTGCCGGCCGTACGTCCTTCGCCGCGCCGGACTCGGCGCCTTCCCGTCCGCCCCAGGCGACATAGGTGTGCGCGCCGAGTGCGGCCGCGAGATCGATGTTGCGGATGGTCTTGCGGAGCGCGTACCGCCGTACGTCCCGGTCGTTCGCGGTGAAGCCGCCGTCCTTGAAGACGGGGTGGGTGAAGAGATTGGTGGTGGCCATGGGCACGACGAGCCCGGTCGCGTCCAGCGCCTGCCGGAAGCGCTTGACGTGGCTGTCGCGCTCGGCCTCGGACGCGCCGAAGGGGATCAGATCGTCGTCGTGGAAGGTCACCCCGTACGCGCCCAGTCCGGCGAGCCGCCGCACCGTCTCGGCCGGGTCCAGCGGCGGCCGGGTCGCGTCCCCGAAGGGGTCCCTGCCCTGCCAGCCGACCGTCCACAGACCGAAGCTGAACTTGTCGCCGGGGGTGGGGGTGAAGCGTTCCGTCATGGCTCTGACCACCTTCGATCCACTGTCTGACAGACTGTTTGTTTTCTTCGCTTACTAATCATGCACATCGCACGGGTGTTACAGAAGCCCCTCAACACCTGTTCCCCACCACCAGGTTGGCGTAATTTGTTTCACCTGTGGCCAAATATGGCCCCAAAGAGAGAAGCAGGGACGGAGAGGTGGAGGCAATGCCGACGCAGGCTGTCGTCATCGGCGTGGACAGCTCGACCCAGTCCGCCAAGGCGGCGTTCATCGAGGTGGCCACCGGCCGGGTCCTCGCCGTGGGCCGGGCCGCGCACGAGGTCAGCGGCGCGGGGGGCGCTCGGGAGAGCGACCCCGAGGCGTGGTGGGGCGCCCTGCGGGAGGCCGTCGCCTACGGACTCAAGGAGTCCGGTGTGCCGGCGTCGTCGGTGACGGGCATCGCCGTGGCCGGACAGCAGCACGGGCTGGTCGTCCTGGACGGCTCGGGGTCCCCGGTGCGTCCCGCGATGCTCTGGAACGACACCAGGTCCGCACCGCAGGCCGCCGCGCTCACCGGGGAACTCGGCGGTCCCGGGGCGTGGACGGGGCGCACCGGATCGGTGCCGGTGGCGTCCCTGACCGCCACCAAGTGGCGGTGGCTGCGCGAGCACGAACCCCGCGCGGCCGAGGCGGCGGCGGCCGTACGGCTGCCCCACGACTTTCTCACCGAGCGGCTCGCGGGGGTCGCCGTCACCGATCCCGGCGACGCGTCCGGCACCGGCTGGTACTCCACGAAGACCGGGGCGTACGACCCGGAGCTGCTGGACCTCATCGGGCTGGACGCCGGTCTGCTGCCCACGGTGGCCCCCACCGGGGGCACCCGGGCCGGCTCGCTGACGGCCGCCGCGGCGGACGCGCTCGGCCTGCCCGCGGGCATCGCCGTTGCCGCGGGCACGGGCGACAACATGGCAGCGGCGGTGGGGCTGGGGCTCGGGGGCGGGGGCCTGCTCGACCATCCGGTGCTCAGCCTCGGCACCTCGGGCACGGTGTTCGCGGCGACCCGCGCCCGGCCCGTGTCGCCCGCGCTCTCCGGCTTCGCGGCCGCTGACGGTACGTATCTGCCGCTGGCCTGCACCCTGAACTGCACGCTCGCCGTGGACAGGATCGCCGCGCTGCTGGGGCTGAGCCGGGACACGGCGGAGGCGGGCGGGGAGGTCGTCCTGCTGCCGTATCTCGACGGCGAGCGGACCCCCGACCTGCCGGAGGCGTCCGGTTCCCTCATCGGTCTGCGGCATACGACCAGCCGTCAGCAGATCCTCGGAGCGGCGTACGAGGGAGCCGTGGTGACGGTCCTGCGCGCGCTGGACGAGGTGCTGCGGGCGTGCGGCCTCGACCCCGCCGGCCCGGAGGTGTCCGCGCGTCCGCTGCGGCTGGTCGGGGGCGGGGCCCGGGGGCGCCACTGGGTGGAGACCGTCCGCCGGCTCTCGGGCCGGCCCCTGCTCATTCCCCCGACCGCCGAACCGGTCGCCGTCGGCGCCGCCGCGCTGGCCGCGGGCGCGTCGACCGGGAACGATCCGGTGGAGCTGGCACGGGCGTGGCAGTCGGCGGTGGGCGGCACGGTGGAGCTGCCGCCGGTGGAACGGGACACGGCGACCTGGTCCCGGGTCTCGGCGGCCATCGACCGCGCGGCCTCGGGCTGAGCCCCCGGGCCGTACCGGAGCCCGGGCTCGGGCTCCGGTGGGGGCTCCAGGCCCGCGCGCCCCGGGCTTCGGACCGGGTTACGGCGCCGGGTTACGGCGCCCGGCTACGGCGCCCGGTTACGCCCCCTGGGCGCGGGCTCGTCCGGGGTCCGGCACCGGGCCCGCCCCGGAGGCCGCCGGGCGAGCACCGGCCCCGGGACGGATGGCCTCCGCAGGGCGCGCCGCGGGTCGAACGGGCGGGGCCCCGGCGGTGCTCAGGACCGGCAGGGGGCGTCCCGGGGCGCCGGGACGCACGGGACGAATCGGACCGGACGCCGGGGCACGCGATCCGGTCCGTAAAATGTGTTCGTCCACCACCCACCACCCGCTCACCCGCCCGGGGTGAGGGGACGACCCACGCCTCGGGAGGCGAGCATGGGCACCCGTCGCACCTCATTGCCGGGAGTCGGGACGCAGTACGACTTCACCACCGAGGCAGGGCGTCATATCTCCGTCGTCGTGCACCACGACGGCCGGCGGTTCCTCGGCTTCTACGCGTCGGACGACCCCGACGCGTGCCAGCTCTCGGTCCCGCTGTCCTCGGCGGAGGCCACCGCGCTGGCCCATCTCATCGATCCCGCGCCGATCGACGCCGTACGGACGGACGGCATCGATCTGGTGACGGAGCACATCCAGATGGGGTCGAGGTCCCCGTACCTCGGGCGGCTGCTCGCCGAGACGCAGGCGCGGACGAGGACCGGCGCGTCCATCGTGGCCGTGCTGCGGCGTACGAGCGCGCATCCGTCGCCCGGGCCGGACTTCCGCTTCGCGCTCGGCGACACCCTGGTCGCCGTGGGCACCCGTGAGGGCGTGGACGCGCTCGCCGAGATCATCGCGGAAGGCTGATCGTGCACAACACCACCGCACTGCTGATCGAACTCGGGGCGATCATCCTGGGGCTCGGTCTGATAGGCCGGTGCGCCGGTTGGTTCGGCCTCTCCCCCATCCCCCTGTACCTCCTCGCGGGCCTGGCGTTCGGGCACGGCGGGCTGTTCTCGTTCAGCGCGAGCGAGGACTTCGTGGCCGTCGGCGCGGAGATCGGGGTCATCCTGCTGCTGCTTCTGCTGGGCCTTGAGTACAGCGCCTCCGAACTGGTCGGCAGCCTCAAGACGCAGTACCCGTCCGGCGCGGTCGACTTCGCGCTCAACGCGCTGCCGGGCGCGGCGGCGGCGCTCCTGCTGGGGTGGGGGCCGGTCGCGGCGGTCGCACTGGCCGGTGTGACCTGGATCTCCTCGTCCGGTGTCATCGCGAAGGTGCTGACGGACCTGGGACGGCTGGGCAACCGGGAGACCCCGGTGATCCTGGGCATCCTGGTCATGGAGGACCTGGCGATGGCGGTATATCTGCCGCTGCTCACCGCGCTGCTGGCCGGTGTGGGACTCGCCGGCGGCAGTGTCACCCTGCTGATCGCGCTGGGCGCGGTCGGCATCGTGCTGTATCTCGCGCTCCGGCACGGCCGGGTGATCAGCCGTGCGGTGTCCTCGGACAATCCGGAGATGCTGCTGCTGGTGGTGCTCGGGCTGACCCTGCTGGTGGCGGGTATCGCCCAGGAGCTCCAGGTCTCCGCCGCCGTGGGCGCCTTCCTGGTCGGTATCGCGCTGTCCGGGGAGGTCGCCGAGGGCGCCCGGCAGATCCTCACCCCGCTGCGGGATCTGTTCGCGGCGGTGTTCTTCGTCTTCTTCGGGCTGTCGACGGACCCCACGGCGATCCCGCCGGTCCTGCTGCCCGCGCTGGTGCTCGCGCTCGTCACGGCCGGCACCAAGATCCTCACCGGCTGGTACGCGGCCAAGCGCGCGGGCATCGGCGCCCCCGGCCGGCTGCGGGCGGGCGGTGCGCTGGTCGCCCGGGGAGAGTTCTCGATCGTCATCGCGGGGCTGGCCGTCAGCGCGGAGCCGCGGATCGGTCCGATCGCCACGGCGTACGTCCTGATCCTGGTGATCCTCGGCCCGCTGGCCGCCCGCTACACGGAACCCCTCGCCGCCCGGGTCCGTGCCACTCGGAAGGGCGCGCCCCCGGCGGAGTGCCGCGACGAGACGGTGCCGCCGCAGGTCGTGCTCGACAAGACACATACGGGGGACGAGACGGTGCCCGAAGGGGCCCGTACGACGGACGGAACGGTCCCGCCGTCGATCGTGACCGACGGGGCCCGTACGACGACCGACTGACCGGGATCCCCGCTCAGGGGACCCGTGGCCCCGGCATGACGCCTTCCGGCTGCGTCACGGCAACCGACAACTCCCCCGTGTTCCCGCGAGCCCCGTGCTCGTCACGGGGAAGCCCCGGGCCGTGTGCCCGGCGGCGGTGCCCCGGGGCCGACGGCGCCACCCTCGGCCCGGATCGGCCCCAGCCGCTCAGCTCGTACCCGCACGGGAACAGAGCCGGCATTCCGGCCGCGGCACGGAGCGGCCGACCGGGCCCGCTACCGCGGTGGGGTTTCCGGCCTGGACCGAAGGTCGGTGACGATCTGGTCGAACTGCTCTCCGTCGAGCCGGTAGTTCCTCATCACCGCGATGACCGCCAGCGTTGCCACGATGGGGACCACGGTGATCAGCAGGAGAACGCCGAACTCGGCACCGGTGGTCTGCGTGGTGTTGGCCACGAATCCGGCGATCGACAGGACCAGACCGGTGATGATTCCGCTGGCCGCCGAGCCGAGCTTCTCCACGCCGATAAATGCGGCGTAGACGATTCCCTCGGCCCGGTGGCCCGATTTCCACTCTCCGTACTCGACGGTGTCGGGGACCACACCCCAGATGATGGACCGGGTCATCCCGAAGCCCGCGCTGGCGAGGCTGCCCAGGATGAACACCCAGACGATCTGACGGTGGAGCAAGAACAGACCGGCAAGCCCGATGATGGTGACCACTTGCGCGGTGATGGTGGCCGAGCGCTTTCCCGTCCTGCGCACCAGGGAGGGAACGCCGACCATCGCGGCGAACATGACGAGAGTGCTGACCAGTTGGAAGAGCGGGAACATACCGTCGCGATCGAGGTTGTACTTGAAGAAGTAGACCATCGCGCTGAGATGGATCCCGGCCGCCAGGGTGGAGGCGAAGTTGTAGGTCAGCACCCGGTACAGCGGACGGTTGGCGGACAGCGTCCTCAGTTGGGCACGCAGCGAGGGCCCCGGGCCGGAAGCGGCGCCGTCCGGGGATCGCTCGCCGATTCCCTTGGTGCCGGCGAAGACGATGACGAGGGTGAGGACGGCGACCAGCGCGTAGGCGCCCATGACCACGGGGAATCCGACCTTCTCCGATCCGAATTGGCGGACGAAGAGCAGGGTGCCCGCGTTGACCGTGAGAATCGCCACGGTGCCGGCGAGTTCGCGGTAGCCGCTGATGGCGCTTCGCTGGTAGTAGTCGCCCGTCAGGGCGGGCAGCATGGACGCGTAGGCGATGTTGACGACGGCGTAGGCGATACTGAACAGGCTGTAGATGACGGTGGCGTACAGCAGTTTCATGCCGTCGCCCAGGCCCGGTGCGGTGAAGCAGAGGACGGCCAGGGCTCCCAGCGGGAGCGGGCCGAAGAGGAGATAGGGGCGGAACTTGCCCCACCGGCTGCGGGTGCGGTCGACGGCGACACCGATGGCCGGGTCGGTGATCAGGTCGACGATCCGCGCGATGAGCAGGACGCTGCCCGCGGCGGCGGCGGTGAGGCCGAAGACATCGGTGTAGAAGTAGAGGAGGTACACGGCGACGCTCTGGTAGAGCAGGTTCATCCCGACGTTGCCGGTGATGTACGACAGCCGCTGGTTACGCGGGACGGCCCGCGGTGGTGCCTGCGAGGGCGTGGCGGCGGCGCCTGTGTCCGCGACCTGCGGGCTCATGGAGTGTGCTCCGGAGCGGCAGCGAGGCCGGTGCCCGCGCGTCCGGTGTACTGCACCACGGCTTCCCACGGCCCGATTGTGGTGAGCCCATGCGGTATGTCCCGGATCTTCCGGCTCGACAGTACGGGTTCGCCGCTCAGTGACAGAGGCTGGGGCTCGTCGGAGAAGTTCGCGACGACGGTCAAGGGGCCGCTCGTGTAGGCCCACCGGGTGTCCGAGACCGTGAGCACACAGTACTCGGCCACGGATCCGGCGAAGGCCTCCCGGCGCAGCGCTATGAGGGACCGGATCAGCGTGAGAGGCGAAAGCCGGTCCTCGCGCTGGTCGGCGACGTTGATCCGGTCGTCGTCGGGCAGCGGCAGCCACGGAGTTCCCGTGCTGAAGCCCGCGTGGTCCGTGCGGTCCCAGCGCATGGGCGCCCGTGCGTTGTCCCGGGGCCACTGGCCGTTCTTGCCACCGGCGGTGAGCGGATCACGCTGCCGGTCCGGGGGAATGTCGCTGTCGATCATGCCGAGTTCGTCACCGTAGTAGAGAACGAACGTACCTGGCAGGGTGGCCAGTACGGTCTGGGCCATGCGTGCCTTCCGGCTGTCACCGCCGGCCCATCGGGTGGCGAGGCGGGGCAGATCGTGGTTGGACCCCGCCCAGACCGGACTGGCACCGGCGGGGAACAGGGACAGCGAGTCGGAGACGATACGGGCCAGGGCGGGCGCCTCGAACGGAGCGAAGATGAGGGGGAAGTTGAAGGCGAGCTGCAGTTCGTCGTTGTCCCCGTAGTAGGGGGCGAGTTCGTCGACCCGGGCCACCCATGTCTCGCCCAGCAGGAGAGGCGTCTCCGGCCGCTTCTCGGCACGCCGACGCCAGTTGCGATAGACCTCGTGGACCTCGGGCTGGTTGAAGTTGTGGAGGTGCTGGAGTCCGTACCGGCCCTGAACTTCAGTGCCGTAGATATAGGCTCCCTCGTGCCGTGGATTGTCGCGCAGTTGCGCGTCCTTGTAGAGGCCGTTGGCCACGTCGATCCGGAAACCGGAGATTCCCCTGTCGAACCAGAAATCCATGACGGCTTCGAATTCCGCATGAACTGCCGGGTTCCACCAATTCAGGTCCGGCTGTTCCGGGAGAAAGTTGTGGAAGAAGTACTCGCCGGATTTCTCGTCCCAGGTCCACGCGGGATCGCCGGTGTCGTCGACCCAGTTGTTGGGCAAAGAGCCGTCGGCCTTCGGCGGGGCCCAGACGTAGTAGTCGCGGTACGCGGACGTCACCGAGGAACGTGCTTCCACGAACCAGGGGTGGTCACTGCTCGTGTGGTTCGCGACGAGATCCAGCATGACGCGGATACCGCGGTCCCGGGCCTTTGAGATGAGCTTGTCCATGGCCTCAAGGGTTCCCAGTTCGGGGTGCACGCCCAGATAGTCACTGACGTCGTAACCCCAGTCGTGGTTCGGCGACGGCATGGTCGGGGACAGCCACAGGCCGTCGATCCCGAGCCATCGCAGATAGTCGAGCCGATCGGTCAGGCCCTGAATGTCACCGTAGCCGTCCCCGTCGCTGTCCTGGAAGGACCGGACGTAGGCGTGATAGAGCGTACCGCCATGCCACCAAGGAGATGTGTTCACGAAGGTCCCTGTCGTGTTCGGCGTCCTCGTGGACGCGCATCAGCAAACAACCCACGAAAACGAATAAGGATTCGTTTGGCTGGTAGCATGACCACGAGTGGTGAGACTGTCAAAGCTTCAAACGAACAGTATTCGTTAAACGGCCCCGATCTCCGGATACGCAAAGGGACGGGGATTGAGGATCCCCGATGGCACGTCCCAGCAAGGCCATACTCTCCCCGGAGATCATCGCTGCCGCGGCACTTGAGATGACCAGCGAGACGGGCGACTTCACCGTTCCGGAACTGGCGAAGCGGCTCAACGTCCGGCCCTCGTCGCTGTACAACCACGTCAGCGGGCGGGCCGGGATCATCGAACTCATCCGCCGACAACTTCACGAAGCGATGGCGGTCCGGGTCGACGTGAACGCCGACTGGCCCGACGTCATCCGACTCGTCGCCTCGGCCCACCGCGCTTCCATGGCCAAGCACCCCTGGCTGATCCCGCTGCTGGCGACGTCACCGGCGGATCTGGATACCTCGATCACCACCGTCGAGAACGTCGCGACGGTCCTGTCCAAGGCGGGCTTCACCGACAGGGACGTTCTGATGACGATCGCCATGATCGACATCATCACGATCGGCGGGAGCCTGGACCTTGTGTCCCCGCAGGACATCTATCCGGCTGAGGTCCTCGCGCAGACGACGACCCTGGCCCGTATCACCCGGAGTCTGCCCTCCGACGCGCCCCGGGCCGACGCCGTGTTCGAGTTCACCGTCGAACTCGTCATCGAGGCGCTCAAGGCCCGGCTGGACCCGTCCCGGCCGCCCGGGTGACGGCTGCACCGCTCGACGGCCCGTGGACGGGCGAGCGCAGTCGGGTTGAAGCCGTACGTTGTGAGGGCCGCATGTGAGCCTCGCGCTGTCGCTGATCAGGCTGCCCGGCGGATGACCTGCTCAGCTCAGCAGGAAGTGCCCCTGACCAGCAGGAAAGAGGATCGTCGAGAGATCCTCGTTCCCGCTGAAACCAGGGGCACTTCCAGGTGAGCAGCCCAGGGGGCGGCGCTGTCCCCGTGCGTGTCCGGACTCCGCGGAGCTATCGGCCCTTCGCCAGTTCCTTGAGCGCGATGTTGAGTTCGAGGACATTGACCCGGGGCTCACCGATGAAGCCCAGGATCCGGTCGCTGGTGTGGTCCTCGACCAGACCGCGGACCGCCTCGACGGGGAGCTTGTTCCTCTCGGCGACCCTGCGGACCTGGAGTTCCGCGTACTCGGGTGAGATGTCGGGGTCCAGGCCCGATCCCGAGGAGGTGACCGCGTCCGGGGGCACGTCCGAGGGCCGGGGTGTGTAGCCGGCCGCCTTGTTGTCCTCGACGACGGCCTTCTTCGCCGAGGTCACCCACTCGATCAGCTCCTTGTTGTTCCCGGCCCGGTTGGTCGCGCCGGAGAGGATCAGGGAGTACTGGGTGTTGACGCTGTTGCTGCCGAGGCCGTTGGACGGACGGGGCTGGAACCACCGCAGATCGGGCCGGGGTGCCTCGTCGGGGTCGTCGGGGTTCTTCTTCGGGAGCAGATAGGTCTGGCCGATGAGGGAGGAGCCCACCACCTTGCCGTCGGACGTGATCTCGGAGCCGTTGGCCTTGTCGTTGAAGAGGGCCTGGGCGACCCCGGTCACGGCGAGCGGGTAGATGACGCCGCAGACGATGGTCAGGACGAGAACGGCCCGCAGGCCCGCCGCGATAAGCCGTCCCGTGTTGCGTACGGAGGTGTTCATGGTCGTCACCCGATGCCAGGGATGGAGGAGATGATCAGGTCGAGGAGTTTGATGCCGATGAAGGGGGCGATCAGACCGCCCAAGCCGTAGATCCCGAGGTTGCGGCGGAGCATCCGGTCCGCGCTGGTGGGCCGGTAGCGCACACCCCGCAGGGCCAGCGGTACCAGGGCGACGATGATCAGCGCGTTGAAGACGACCGCGGAGAGGATCGCCGACTCGGGCGAGGACAGCCGCATGATGTTCAGCGTGTCCAGGCCCGGGTAGGCCGCCGCGAACATCGCCGGGATGATCGCGAAGTACTTGGCGACGTCGTTGGCGATGGAGAAGGTGGTCAGCGCGCCCCGGGTGATGAGGAGCTGCTTGCCGATCTCGACGATCTCGATCAGCTTGGTGGGGTTGGAGTCGAGGTCGACCATGTTCCCGGCCTCCTTGGCGGCCGAGGTACCGGTGTTCATGGCGACACCGACGTCGGCCTGGGCCAGCGCCGGGGCGTCGTTCGTCCCGTCGCCGGTCATCGCGACCAGCTTCCCGCCCGCCTGCTCCCGCTTGATGAGGGCCATCTTGTCCTCGGGGGTGGCCTCGGCGAGGAAGTCGTCGACTCCGGCCTCCTCGGCGATGGCCCGCGCGGTCAGCGGGTTGTCACCGGTGATCATGACGGTCTTGATGCCCATCCGGCGCAGTTCCTCGAACCGGTCCCGCATACCGTCCTTGACGACGTCCTTGAGGTGGACGACCCCGAGGACCCGGGCTCCCCCGTCGTCCTCGACCGCGACGAGCAGCGGAGTGCCGCCCGCCTGCGAGATCTCGTCGGTGACCCGGTCGCAGTCGTCCTGTACGGTGCCGCCCCGCTCCCTGACCCAGGCGGTGACGGAGGACGTCGCGCCCTTGCGGATGCTGCGGCCGTCGACGTCGACGCCGGACATCCGGGTCTGGGCCGTGAACGCGATCCACTCGGCCTGCTCCAGCTCGCCCCGGTGGCGTTCGCGCAGCCCGTACTTCTCCTTGGCGAGCACGACGACCGAGCGGCCCTCGGGGGTCTCGTCGGCGAGTGAGGAGAGCTGGGCGGCGTCGGCCAGTTCGGCCGCGGTGCAGCCGCCGACGGGGACGAACTCGGCCGCCTGGCGGTTACCGAGGGTGATCGTGCCGGTCTTGTCCAGCAGGAGGGTCGACACATCGCCCGCCGCCTCGACGGCCCGGCCGGACATGGCGAGCACATTGCGCTGGACGAGCCGGTCCATGCCCGCGATACCGATCGCCGACAGCAGGGCGCCGATGGTCGTCGGGATCAGACAGACCAGCAGGGCCGTCAGCACGATCAGCGAGGTCTCGTCGTCGGCGCCCGCGTAGATCGCGAACGGCTTGAGCGTGACCACGGCCAGCAGGAAGACGATCGTCAGCGAGGCGAGCAGGATGTTGAGCGCGATCTCGTTGGGCGTCTTCTGCCGCGCCGCGCCCTCCACGAGGGCGATCATCCGGTCGATGAAGGTCTCTCCGGGCTTGGTGGTGATCTTGACGACGATCCGGTCGGAGAGCACCTTCGTACCGCCGGTGACCGCGCTGCGGTCGCCGCCGGACTCCCTGATGACGGGCGCGGACTCTCCGGTGATGGCCGACTCGTCGACGGAGGCGACCCCCTCCACGACATCGCCGTCACCGGGGATGATGTCGCCGGCCTCGCAGACCACCTGATCGCCGATGCGCAGATCCGTTCCCGGGATCCGCTCCTCCTGTCGGCCGGTCAGCCGGCGTGCGACCGTGTCGGTCTTGGCCTTGCGCAGGGTGTCGGCCTGGGCCTTGCCCCGCCCCTCCGCCACGGCCTCCGCCAGATTGGCGAAGACCGTGGTCAGCCAGAGCCAGGCGGTGATCGCCCAGCCGAACCAGTCGCCCGGCTCGGTGGCCGCCAGCACGGTCGTGACGACCGATCCGATGAGCACGACGAACATCACGGGGGACTTGACCATCACCCGCGGGTCGAGCTTTCTCAGCGCGTCGGGGAAGGACTTCACCAGCTGTCTGGGATCGAACAGACCTCCGCCGATCCGCCCGTCCCCGGGCTTGTGACCCGTCGGCACGTCCGAGTGCGGCGCCCGGGTGGGAGTAATCGTGCTCATGACTCGAGCCCTTCGGCGAGCGGACCCAGCGCCAGCGCCGGGAAGTAGGTGAGTCCGGTGATGATGAGGATGGTGCCGACCAGCAGGCCCGTGAACAGCGGCTTCTCGGTCCGCAGGGTTCCGGCGGTGGCGGGGATCGGCTTCTGCTCGGCCAATGAGCCCGCGAGCGCGAGCACGAAGACCATCGGGAGGAAGCGGCCCAGCAGCATCGCCAGTCCGATCGTGGTGTTGTACCACTGGGTGTCGGCGTTCAGGCCGGCGAAGGCCGAGCCGTTGTTGTTGGCGCCCGAGGTGTAGGCGTACAGGACCTCGGAGAAGCCGTGCGCCCCCGATCCGCCCACCGCGTTCGCGGCGGTGTTGGTGATGGAGTCGGGCGGAGTGGGCAGGGCGATCGCCAGGGCGGTGAAGCACAGCACCAGCGCCGGGGTGACGAGGATGTAGCAGGCCGCCAGCTTGATCTCACGGGTGCCGATCTTCTTCCCGAGGTACTCGGGCGTACGGCCGACCATCAGGCCCGCGATGAAGACGGCGATGATCGCCATGATCAGCATTCCGTAGAGCCCGGAGCCCACACCACCGGGTGCGATCTCGCCCAGCTGCATGCCGAGCATCGCGATACCGCCGCCGTAGCCGGTGAAGGAGGAGAGGAAGCTGTTGACGGCTCCGGTGGAGGTGAGGGTGGTGGCCACGGCGAAGATCGACGAGCCGCCGACACCGAACCGGGTCTCCTTGCCCTCCGTCGCGCCGCCCGCGATGTCGAACGCCGGGCCGGGGTGGGCGAACTCGGTCCACATCATCAGCGTGGTGAAGGCGATCCAGATGAACACCATCGTGCCGAGGATCGCGTACCCCTGCTTCACACTGCCGACCATGCGGCCGAAGGTGCGGGTGATCGACAGCGGGATGACCAGGATCAGGAAGATCTCCAGCAGATTCGAGAGCCCGTTGGGGTTCTCGAAGGGGTGGGCGGAGTTGGCGTTGAAGTAGCCGCCGCCGTTGGTGCCCAGCTCCTTGATGGCTTCCTGGGAGGCGACCGCGCCGCCGTTCCACTCCTGGCTGCCGCCCATGAACTGGCCGACCGGGTGAATTCCCGCGAAGTTCTGGATGGCGCCGCAGGCGACGAGCAGGATCGCGCCGATGACGGCTATCGGGAGCAGGATGCGTACGGTTCCGCGGACCAGGTCGGCCCAGAAGTTGCCCAGCTGACCGGTACGGGAGCGGGCGAAGCCCCGGACGAGCGCGACGGCCACCGCGATCCCGACGGCCGCGGAGACGAAGTTCTGCACCGCGAGGCCGCCGGTCTGCACCACATGGCCCATGGCCTGCTCGCCGTAGTACGACTGCCAGTTGGTGTTGGAGACGAAGGACGCGGCCGTGTTGAACGCCTGGTCCGGGTCGATCGACTGGAAACCGAGGGAGCCGGGCAGCGAGCCCTGCACACGCTGGAGCAGATACAGGAACAGCACACCGGCCGCGGAGAACGCCAGCACACCGCGGAGATAGGCGGGCCAGCGCATGTCCGTGTTCGGGTTGGCGCCGATGGCCTTGTAGATCCACCGCTCCACCCGCAGATGTCTGTCGGAGGAGTAGACCCGGGCCATGTAGTCGCCCAGCGGGCGGTGGACCAGGGCGAGCGCCACCATCAGCGCCAGCAGCTGGAGCACACCGGCAAGTACGGGACTCATATCCGGTCTAGAACCTCTCCGGGTACAGAAGGGCGAGGACGAGGTAGCCCAGGAGGGCGACGGCCACGATCAGGCCGACGATGTTCTCGGCGGTCACAGCTTTGCCACCCCCTTGGCGATGAGTGCCACCAGCGCGAACACCGCGATCGTGGTGACGACGAAGGCCACGTCGGCCATCGTGAGCTCCTGTATGGGATCGGAACTGCTCGGTTTCGGACTGTTCGAGGAAACCCCGGTTTCGGCCGGATCGCCGCATTCGTTGACACGTCCCATACGGGCCGGTCGGCCCTCTTGACGCAACCTGTACGCCGCCTCCCCGGCGGAGTACGGGCTGCCGGTCCGCCGTGGCCGGGTGAGGATGATCCGAAGGACCGCAGTGGCCGGAAATCCCGCCTGCCGGGGCTGGGCAGTACTCGCGCGAAGGACGGCACGGGACACGAAGGACAGGACGGACAGGACAGGGCAGGTCGGGTCGGACAGGACGGCAAGGACAGGGCGGGTCGGGAGGGAGGAGCACGGCGGGACGGGAGGAAGGAACACGGCGGGACGGGCGGGGAAGGCACGGCGGGACGGGCGGGAAGAACAAGGAGTACGCCCATGAACGGCACACGGGTACGCCCATGAGCGGCGCCGGTGGCACGCCCATGAGCCGCGCGGGGGTCCGCCCGTGAGCCGCGCGCCCGCCTGGGGCGGCCCACCGCGGGGAGCCCGCCCATGAGCCGCGCGGGGACCGGCACCGCGCCCCGGCACGGGTCCTCCCTCGGGCGCGCGCGTGCCTGGCTGCTCCAGGGGCTGATCGAGCAGACGGCCCGCCATCCCGGGCCGCACGGCACCCCGCGCGAGGAGGAGAAGGGCAACCGCTGGTGGCGGGTCATGTGCCTCACCGGTGTGGACTACTTCTCCACCCTCGGCTACCAGCCCGGTATCGCGGCCCTGGCGGCCGGGCTGCTCTCCCCGCTGGCGACCCTGGTCCTCCTCGCGCTTACCCTGTTCGGCGCGCTGCCGGTCTACCGCAGGGTTGCCCGGGAGTCACCGCACGGCGAGGGCTCGATCGCCATGCTGGAGCGGCTGCTGCCCTGGTGGGCGGGGAAGCTGTTCGTCCTCGTGCTGCTGGGCTTCGCCGCGACCGACTTCATCATCACCATCACCCTCTCGGCGGCCGACGCCTCGGCGCACGTGGTGGAGAACCCGTACGCGCCCCCATGGCTCAACGGCACCAATCTGTGGATCACCCTGGTGCTCCTCGGGCTGCTCGGCGGGATCTTCCTCAAGGGCTTCCGGGAGGCGATCGGGGTCGCCGTCCCTCTCGTGGCCGTCTATCTGACCCTCAATCTGGTGGTGCTGGCGTCATCGGTGTGGCGCGTGGTGCGGGAGCCGGTGGTGATCGACGACTGGTGGACCGCGATGACCGGCGAGCACTCGTCGCCGTTCGTGATGATCGGGGTGGCGCTGCTGGTCTTCCCCAAGCTGGCTCTCGGCATGTCGGGCTTCGAGACCGGGGTGGCGGTGATGCCCCAGATCAAGGGCGATCCCACCGACACCTACGAGAACCCGGCGGGCCGGATCCGCGACACCCGCAAGCTGCTCACCACGGCCGCGCTGATCATGAGCTGCTATCTGCTGCTGTCCAGTCTGGCGACGACCCTGCTGATCCCCCAGGAGGACTTCAAGGCGGGCGGTCCGGCGAACGGCCGTGCGCTCGCCTATCTGGCCCACAAGAACCTGGGCGAGGTCTTCGGCACGGTCTACGACGTCTCCACCATCTGCATCCTGTGGTTCGCGGGTGCCTCCGCCCTCGCCGGGCTGCTCAATCTCGTCCCCCGGTTCCTGCCGCGGTACGGGATGGCCCCCGAGTGGACCCGGGCCGTGCGCCCGCTGGTCCTGGTGTTCGTGGCGATCGCCGTCGGCATCACCCTGTACTTCGACGCGAACGTCGACAAACAGAGCGGTGCCTACGCCACGGGTGTGCTGGTCCTGATGCTCTCGGCGTCCTTCGCCTCCGCGGTCGCCGTGCACCGCAAGGGCCGTCGCAGGGCGGCCCTGGGCTTCGGCACGATCACCGTCGTGTTCGCGTACACCCTGATCGCGAATGTGGTCGAACGGCCCGACGGCATCAAGATCGCCGCCCTGTTCATCGTGACGATCCTGGTGACCTCGTTCGCCTCCCGGGTCCACCGGGCCTTCGAACTGCGTGCGGCGGAGGTCGTCTTCGACGAGACCGCGGGCCGGTTCATCGACGAGGCGGCCGCGTCGGGTCCGCTGCGGATCATCGCGAGCGATCCGACCGAGCACCCCAGGGCCGAGTATCCCGCCAAGGAGTACAAGAAGCGGGAGGAGACGCACATCCCCGGCGGGCAGCCCGTCCTCTTCCTGGAGGTCTTCGTCAAGGACTCCTCCGACTTCACGACCGATCTGATCGTCCGCGGTGACGAGAAGTACGGCGTCCGGCGGCTGCGGGTGGACGGGACCACCGTGGCCAACACGATCGCCGCGGTGCTGGTACGGCTGCGCGACCGTACGGGCGAGATCCCGCACGCCTACTTCACCTGGACGGAGGGCCATCCCGTGGGCCAGCTGCTGCGTTTCCTGGTCTTCGGCGAGGGGGAGGTGGCCCCGGTGACCCGCGAGGTCCTGCGCCGGGCGGAGCCGGATCCGGCGCGCAGGCCGAGGGTGCACGTGGGGTGAGCACGTCCGTCTCCGCGGGACGGACGGGCTCTCCCGGCGGATCTTCCCCCGCGGCCGGCGGCACGGCCGGGCGCCGGAGAGCGGGGTGTCCGTCACCGTCCGGACCGTCCGTACGAGGTCTCCCCCGCCCCGGGCACGGGCAGCGGCCCCGGTCGCGCGCCGGCGGCTCCAACGCCTTGGCCGACTGGGCCGTGGCCGACCGCTCCCGATATGCCGGAGCAGCCGTTCACCAGCTCTGCCGATGCCCATGGCGAACAGCCCACGGCGAACAGGTCACCCCCGCGGCGACCACATCACGGCTCCCGCCGACAGCACGGGCCTTGCCGCGGTGGGCGTTCCGGGCGGCACGGGGGGGCGTCTGCCGGCGGGGCTCCGGGTCATCGTCGGGCCGGGGCGAGGATGCAGGGCCCGGGGCGCCGGAGCAACCCGCCCCGCACGGCCGCAGCAACCCCACCCGGACGGCCGGTGGGAACCGCGCCCGCCGGGCCCCGCGTCCTCGCCCGTGGACGACCACCGATGTGGAGCACGGACTGGCATGAAGCGGGCGGGGAGCGAGACGGCGACGGGCGCGCGAGCCGCCGAGGCTCTGCCGTCCGCGCCCGGCCACGGGCAGGCGGCAGGAGCGGACCGGGCCCCTGAGGAACGGGAGCGAGCGGCCGACGACCGGCCGACGGGCCGGAAGCGGCCGGGCCCGTACCGGACCGGCGTACTGGTGGCTCTCGCGCTGTCGGTCACCTGTCTGCTGGTCTTCCCTGCGGCCGTGCCCAACTCGACCGGCCGGCTGGGCAGTCTGCTGGAGACCTTTCTGCCCTGGCTCGGCCTGGCCGTGCCGGCGCTGGCGGTCCTGGTGGCGCTGTGGTGCCGTTCGGCGGCCGGTCTGGGTGCCGTCCTGGTCCCCGCGGTGGCCTGGGCCGTTCTGTTCGGCGGGACGCTGTTCGCGCGGGCCGAGGACTCCCCGTACGATCTGACGGCAGTTCAGCACAATGTCAGCGATGTGAACCCGGACCCGGCGGGCACGGCGGAGTCCCTGCTCGGGGCGGACGCCGAGCTGGTGGCCCTTGAGGAGCTGACCCCCTCCGCGCTGCCCGCCTACCGGCGGATCCTCGGGGCGCGCTATCCGCATCACGCGGTCGCGGGCACGGTCGGGCTGTGGTCGGTGTACCCGCTCACGGACGTCCGGCCGGTGGACATCAAGCCGGCGGGTGTTCCCGACGGCTGGATGCGCGGTCTGCGGGCGACGGCGGCTACGCCGTACGGCGAGGTGGCCGTGTATGTGGCCCATCTGCCCTCGGTCCGGCTGGGGGCGACGGGCTTCGGCGCCGCCCGGCGGGACGAGAGCGCGGTTCTCCTCGGCGCGGCGATCGCCGCGGAGCCCCTGGAGAAGGTGATCCTCCTCGGTGACCTCAACAGCACGGCGGACGACCGCGGGCTGGACCCGGTCGCCGATCAGCTCGACCACCCGGACTCGGGGTTCGCCTTCAGCTGGCCCGCGCGTATGCCGCTGGCGAGGATCGACCAGGTCATGGCCCGGTCGGCGACGGTGACGTACGTCCGGGCGCTGTCCGGGACGGGCAGCGACCATCTGCCGGTCGCCGCGCGCATCCGGTTCTGACCCGGCCGCTTCCGGCGGGCCGCCTCTCCCCCGCGCTCACCGAGGAGATGGCGGCCTGTCAGGTCACGCTCCCCGAAGGCGTGGACGTCGCCGGTTCCTGGGGGCTCGGCTGGTTCCGGGAGGACTGGAACGGCCGGACCGTGATCGGCCACGACGGGAGCGCCATCGGGCAGGGGGCCTGTCTGCGCCTCGTACCCGAACTCGGTCTGTCCGTCTGTCTGCTGACGAACGGCGGCCCGGTACGCGATCTGTACGCGGCGCTGTTCCGCGAGATCTTCCATGAGCTGGCCGGGATCGAGATGCCCCGGCCCCAGGAGCTCCCGGTGGACGCGCCCGCGCCCGACGGGGCCGCGGTCGCCGGGACGTACAGTACGGCCGCCATGAGCTGGAGGTCTTCGAGGCGGACGGCGGGCCGCGGATGCGGCTGATCCGTACGGCCGACCTCGGCGAGGGCGTCCCCGGGGCGGTCATGGAGCTGGTTCTCGTACCGGCCGGGGAGAACCGGTTCCTCGTAAGGCTGCCGGGTGAGCGCCGGTGGACCTCCGTGCTCTTCGACACCCTGCCCGACGGCACCCGCTACCTCCACTTCGGCGCCCGGGCGGCCCTGCGTACCGCCTGAGCTGCCACGGGCCGGGCGCGGACCGGCCGACATCGAGGAGGCCGGCCGGTCCCTGCCCCGGGGCCGGCCGGTACGTCCACCCCCGCTCGGCGGGCCTTCCCCCAATGTCCATGGGGCGCCCGTCGTCGTCGGCCCCCTCCGGCCGCCCGTGGAATCATCACCACCGTCGAACGGGGTTCTCCGGAGAGGGCGGTGGGCGGACATGACAGCCGGATGGGTGTGGGACGACACCCTGTTCTCGGGTGCGGCCGTCCACTACGAGCGCGGGAGGTTTCCCTACGCACCGGGGCTGGCGGACGAACTCGCCGGGGCACTGGGGCTCGACGGCACCGGGCGCCTCCTCGACGTGGGGTGCGGACCGGGCACCCTCACCCTGCGGCTGGCCCGTCTGTTCGGCGAGGTCGTCGGGGTGGATCCGGACAGCGGCATGATCGCCGAGGCCCGGCGCCTGGCGGAGGAGGCGGGAGCGACCGGGAAGGCGGCTTGGGTCGAGGCCCGGGCCGAGGAACTGCCCGCGGGCCTCGGCACCTTCACCGTGGCGACCTTCGGCCAGTCCTTCCACTGGATGGACCGCGACCTGGTCGCGACGACGGTGAAGGCCATGCTGCGGCCCGGCGGGGCGCTGGTGCACATCTCGAACCTGGAGACGGAGGCGCGTTCCGTCGAGGGCCTGGCGCACCCGGCGGTGCCCTACTGCGAGGTCGCCGAACTGGTCCGGCGGTATCTGGGTCCGGTACGGCGGGCCGGCCGGGGCGTCCTGCCGGACGGGACCCCGGGCAACGAGTCCGCGGTCTTCGCCCGCGCGGGTTTCCCGGGCCCGGAGCGCCGTGTCGTGCCCGGCGGGCAGGCGCTGGAACGCTCATCCGACGCCGTGGTCTCCTGGGTGTTCTCCCTGTCGTCCTCGGCACCCCACCTCTTCGGCCCCCGCCGGGACGACTTCGAGTCGGACCTTCGCCGACTGCTCGGGAACTCCTCCGCGTCGGGCCTGTTCTCCGAGCGCCTGCCCAGCACGGAGATCTTCATCTGGCGAACGGGCCCCGCCGGGCGGTGACCGGTTCCTCACCGGCGGGTCGGCGCCGGCCCTTCCCGACGCGCTGTCACACCGCCGCACCGGCCGGCCTGCCGCCCCCGGAGCAGCCACCGCTGGGAACGGGCCGGTCCCGCGGCCCCGCCCCCCGCCCGCCGGGGCGCCGTGCTCCGTCTCAGAGCCCCGCCGGACCGACGCGGGACTCGTCCTCGAACACGGTGCCCGCGGTCCTGTTCGTCATCCGCACCGCGACCTCGACTCCCGGCTTCAGCAGCCCCTCGTCGACCGGGGCCGTCCGGCACTCCAGCGTCATGGCGGCCGTCCCGGTCGTCAGGTCCATGCCCGGGGTGCCGGTGAACACCTGGGGAACTCCCCCGACCCGGATCTCCGTCACATCGGGCACGCCGCTCGCCGCGCAGACGACTTTCAACGCCCGCTTGCCGTCGTACTCCTCGATCCCGGCGGACACCAGCTGGGGGAAGGGGCTCAGCGGCCGGTACCCCCTGGCCTCGAACCAGCTCCATTCCTCGTCCCGTCGGACGACCCGGCCGTGGGTGTCCCGGGGCAGGGTGGCACGGCGCGGTTTCGCCGGGGCTCCGCCGAGTGCCTCGTACAGCGTCAGCCCCGCATATCCCCCGCCGGTCCAGCCCGCGAAGAGGACGACGTGGTCGCCGGGACGGTTGAGTACGTCCCCCGGGAGCAACCGCCGGTGGTCGATGTCCAGATACCGGCCGGGAAGCTCGCGTGTGGACAGTTTGCCGCGCAGCCGATGGCAGCGGGAGACGAATCCCGAGCAGTCGATCCCCGCGAGGTGGTACCTGGCCAGGTGCTCCTTCGCCCGTACTTTGCCGGGTTCTTCCTTCTCCCCGTCGGGCGAGCGGGTCCCGGCGACGCCGTAGAACGCGCTCGTCGTGGCGCCCGACGTCCGGTCCCAGCCGCCGGGGGCGATGGTGGAATCGGCGACCCTGGCGAGGAGTTGCCCGACCGTGTCCCAGCCCCCGTACACATAGGGCATCCGGTCGTATCGCTGCACGGTCTTCCCGTCGTCCGACAGCCGTCTGAAGCAGCTCTCGAAGACCGGTGGCTCCGGCGGGATCGTCGGTGTGCCGGGAAGCTCGGGGAAGGAGGTCCGGTCGGCCGCAGGGGACCAGTCGGGCACCTTCACGTACCGATCGGCTTCCTTGATCGTCCAGGCGCGCTCCACGGCGCGGTCGCCCCCCGCCACGGGAGTTCCCCGTCACCGCCGCACGGGGGGCCTGGGCCCGTGCGGGTCGTTCGCCAGCGTCATCGTGAACGCGCTGATCCCGGCCTCCGGGCCGTCCCGGCCCTCGGCCGGGACCCGGAGGTCGACCAGCAGGTCGACCGCCGAGCGGTCGTCGCTCCGGACCACGTCCAGGGGACGTCCGTACACCGTCACCTGGAGCTCCCGCACCGTGAAGTGGGGCACGGCGAAGGTGCGCAGCACTTCGTCCCCCGCGTACTCGGGTGCCATCCCGGACGTGCCCAGGTCGGCCGTTGCCTGGGCGCGCTGGACCGCGGCCGAGCAGGCCGACAGCAGATCGGCCAGGGAGACGACCCCGTCACCGGGGTTCTCGGCGGCGGAGGTCATGGCATCACCACGAACTTGGTGGCCGCCTCGCCCTGCGGCGTGAGCAGTGTGATGGTGCGCTCCCCCGGCTTCGTCTGAGAGGGAATGGAGACCTTGAGTTCGGCGGATGTGACGTCCTTCTGCCCCTCGGCCGGGTTCAGCGGAGAGTTCTGGAGCACCGCGGTCACTCCTTCGCCGCTGACGGTGGCTTTGGTCGCTCCCCGCAGACCGCTCCCGGTCAGCTCCACCACCAGTTCGGTCGTACCGGCGGTTCCGAGGATCGGCGAGACGCTGTCGATACGGGCCGTGGCGGCAGGGGTCAGGGTGCCGGTGGACAAGGGGACGACCTGGAGCTGGTCGTTCATCATGTCGAGGACCCGGGCGAGCCCCTCGGGGATGGAGTCCTGGACGGCGTGGACGGTGATGCTCAGGGTGGTGCGCTGGTCCGTGCTGCGGGTGTTCTTGTTCTTGTTGGAGTAGGAACCCTTGACGCTGGCCTTGACAGCCCAGTAGTTGACCTCCACTCCCGCCTCGATGCCCAGCTCCGAGGAGGACTCACTGGTCTCGATGTCCGCGATCGAGTACTCGAACTGGATCGTCAGGTCCTCGATCCGGATGTAGGGGATCGGAACGATCGACAGCAGGGGAACGCTGAGTTTGGAGGGCACCACACGGATGTTGCGGACCGGCTCGGGCACTCCGGGCAGCGATACGAGTTCCTCGATGGGCCGGTCGAACTTGAAGTCCACGTTGATGGCGCTCTTCTCGCCGGTCACGGGATGGACGTTCATCCCGACGCCGTTGATGAAGTTCACCGTCTCACGGGCGGCCATCACCTGCGCCTTGATGGCCGCGTTCATCGGTGCGCCGATGATGTGTTCCAGCGGAAGGGCGCTCAGGTTCGCCGGGACACTACTGGCCATGGTGTGCCTCCTCATCGGGTCCGGGTGCTACCGGGCGTCCGCCGATCTGCTCGTGGAGCAGTTCGCCGATGCGTGCGGCGCCCTCCGGCGGCTCCGCCACGAGCCTCATCCGCACCCTCATGCCGGCCGGGGTGTCCGGGCGCGAGGGCACCAGCACGGCGCGGGTCTCCGCCACGGACACCGGGCGTGGTCCCGCCACGACGCGCCCGAACGGCAGCGGTGCCTTCGCCACGCCTACGACGTCCAGGGCGAAGTCCACCTCGATGTCCTGGATCCGGGCCCCCACGGGGGGCAGCAGGGAAATCAGCGGGACGCTGATCTCGACCGGCCTGTTGACGTGGACGGTGGTCACGTTCCCGGTCTCGGGGTCCCGCCTGCGCTCCTCGACGACACGCTCCGAGACGAACCGGAGCATGCGGAG
Source organism: Streptomyces sp. NPDC051018 (assembly GCF_044456085.1). NCBI lineage: Bacteria > Bacillati > Actinomycetota > Actinomycetes > Kitasatosporales > Streptomycetaceae > Streptomyces > Streptomyces sp. NPDC051018. Next base: position 3,705 of record NZ_JBITFN010000002.1, on the reverse strand, counting down.
CTTCCCGTCCTCCAGACCGGTCTTCTGGAAGAAGGACAGCGCCTCCGCGGCACCCAGGACGGAGGCGCGGACGGCCGACTGGATCGGCAGGGCGAACAGATGCGACAACGGCTGAGGTTCCATCGAGCCTCCCGGCTGCACTGCTGCACACAGTCGGCAGACGGTCGGCCTGCCGGTCTCTCGGCAGTCGAAAGTAAGGTTTCAGCCACTCCGGCGGTAAGAACAAAATACGCCAAATGTTGATGAAACAGCTGTGAAGGGAACGTACGGAAGCGACATGCCGGGGGTGGTGCCCCCTCGCTCGTCAGCGTCGACCGGCCGCCCCGGCACGGCGGCAGCCCGGCACGCAGCGCCTCCGGGCCGGTCGGCGACGGCCGCGCGGTGGCGTAACCCGGAGGAGGACCTGCCCGGTGACTTCGAGGCGACCCGCGCCGTGCACTACACCGCGATCCGTCGGCCGCTGAACCCGAGGGCTTTCATCGCGGATCCGAAGAAGCGCGTGACTGCGGGCAGGACCGGCTCTCCGGCGCGCTCGGTGGACGGCTCGGCGGGCGGGGTGAAGGTCACCACCCCAAGGGCGAGCCGTGGATCACCGTACCGAACCTGGAGCCGCCGGCCGAGCCCACCGGCCCGGCGGCGCTGAAGGACGAGGCCGTACGCCGCTGGGGCGTCCTCGATCCGTTGGACGCACTGAAGAACTCCGACCCCCTCACCGGCTTCACCGAGGAGTTCTCCTCGGGGACTGACCGATCCGCGGCTCGGGCATCGTGCCAGGTGACCGGTCAGGACGGGGTGGAACTGCCATCGGCCGCCATGCGCTGACGCCGGTAGTGGCGAGCCGCCCGGGCGCGGTTTCCGCATGACGGCTTGCACCATTCCTGCCGCCCATGGCTTTTGACGAAGTAGCGCACGCAGCGGGGTGCGCTACAGGCGCGCAACTGCTCGCGCTGCGGGCCGCCCAGGAAGTCGATGGCGGCACGCGCCAGGGCCGCCACGAGGCGTACCTCCGGATCGTTCTCCGCCGACAGCAGACGGGTCGCGGGGGCACCTTCCGGCAGCCACTCCATCTGCGGGACGACCGGTTCACGGGCTGCAACCCTGTTGAGGTGGGCCAGCGCCTGATCGGCCGACATCAGCCGTCGGGCGTCCGCCGAACTGGGGGGAGCAGGACTTACCGCCCGGGCGAACAGCGCCCGGACTGCCCGCCGCAGCTCGATGATCTCGGACCTGAGGCCCTCGTCCGCGGTGAGCCCCCCAGCCGGAAGACGGCCGGCCAGCAGATCGGCCTGCGCCTGGATCCACCGTGTTGTTCCGTGTGCCGTGGCGAGGTCGTCGGTCACACCGCCGTCTCCGTCGTGGCGGATCGTGCTTGCCAGTTCCAGTGCCAGCCGGCGCTCCACAAGCGCCTCCTTCCCTTGCCCCTGCCCGGTCGTCAACCACTTGATCACATTCCCGCGTACACCCTAGAGTCTCTAACGGCAAAACGAGAATTTCCGTTAGACGTCGAGGCAGGGCGACGCGCCACGCCTCGCGGTGAACCGGCGGCCAGAGCCGCCGCCATGGGAGGGGACAGACAATGACAGTGCTGCTTGCCCAGATCAGCGACCTGCACCTGGACGGCACGGAGAGGGCCACCGCGCGCGCAAGCCGTGTCATGGACTACCTACGGGCCCTGCCTCACCCGGTCGATGCGGTCCTGGTCACCGGAGACATCGCCGATCACGGCGCGGAAGCCGAGTACGAGGAAGCGGCACGCATCCTCACGGCCCCTTTCCCGGTGCTCACCTGCCCCGGTAACCACGATGCGCGTCCGGCCTACCGCAAGGCCCTGCTCGGCGAGACACCCGATCACAGTCCCGTCAACCGGATCCACCACATCGCAGGGACCGCCATCCTGATGTGCGACTCCACCATCCCCGGCCGCGACGAGGGACGCCTCGACGCGCAGACACTCGACTGGATCGACACCCGACTCACCACGCTGCCGCGGGACACCCCGGCACTGATCGCCTTCCACCAGCCACCGGTCGAACTCCATCACCCGCTGCCCGACTCCGGCATGCTTGAACAGCCCGGACAACTGGCCGCGCTGCTGGACGCGCACCCGCACGTCGTTGCCGTCCTCACCGGACACGCCCATACCGCGGCCACCTCGACCTTTGCCGCCCGCCCGCTGATCGTCGGGCCGGCCGTCACCTGGACCCTGCGCATGCCCTGGGAAGGCGACCGCCCCGCGGACCGCGACCAGCCGCCCGGTCTCGCCTTCCACATCCTGGGCGACGACCGGCGCCTGACCACCCACTACCGCGTCGTGCTCTGATCCCGCCCGCTCGACCCGGAGAAAACGTGGTCCACCCCTACGCCGTTCTCGGGTTCCTGGCGGCACTCCTGCCTCTCGTTGCCACCCCCGGAGCCAGCCTGGCCCTTCTGATTCGACATGTCACCGACAAGGGTCGCCGCCAGGCGCTCCCTGTCGTCCTCGGCACGGTCACCGGCCTGTACATCCACGCCACCCTCGCCATGGCCGGCCTGTCCGCCCTGGTCATGCGCTCCGGCCAGGCCCTCACAGCCGTCAAGGTCATCGGCGCCGCCTACCTCATCGGCCTGGGTCTGTGGACATGGCATTCCACGGCGGGAACGGCACGCACGCCCACCCGTCGGCGTCTGCCAGTGCGGTCGGACTCCGTCTACACCCAAGCCCTGCTCGGCAACGTCCTCAACCCGAAGGCGGCTTCCGTCTACTTGACCCTGGTACCCCAGTTCATCGAAGCCGATCGCTCCTTCGACAGCCAGATTCTCACCCTGGCCAGCGCCCACGCGCTGCTGATGACACTCTGGCTCCTTGCCTGGACCGTCCTCATCCGGCGTGCCTCACCCACCTGGCAGAAACCCCGCTTCCAGCGCACGGCCGCCAAGATCACAGCAGTGGTGTTCGTCGCCCTCGGGATCCGAACCGTCGCCATGTAGGCGGCAGCCACCTCCCGGGTGTCGGCAGACGACCGTCTGCCGACACCCGGGGCACGATCCACTGGAGCCGCCCGGGCTGCGCCTGCCGGTGGACGGCGAGACGGTCCCTCTGCACCACTACGCGATCCCGACCAGGAACCGCCGCGCGGTCACCTGGTCCCGCATCCAACCGTCCGACATCCACGCCCGGCTCAGGGACGGGGCGTCGCTGGTCCTCGACGCTGTGGCGAAGATCCCGGTCCGACCTGGAAGCTCGCTCGGCCGCTGGTCAAGCAACTGCCGGAGTAACAGAAAGACCCCAGATCGACTGGGATCTGAACCGCCCCGGGTTCGGTAGAGATCTCAGGTTGTGGTGATGACCTGGGGTTTTGCGAGTTCGGTGTAGTAGTTGGTTTCGTATTCGACGGGCGGGATGTGGCCTATCTCTCCGTGGAGTCGACGGTGGTTGTACCAGTCGACCCACTCGGCGGTGGCCAACTCGACCTGGGAGAGCGTCTTCCATGGCTGCTGGGGTTTGATCAGCTCGGTTTTGAACAGGCCGATCGTGGACTCCATCAGGGCATTGTCGTACGCGTCACCGACTGATCCGATGCTCGCCGCGATGCCGGCGGTGTCCAGATGCTCGGCGAGGCGGAAGCTCGTGTATTGCTTGGACTCAACCGGTCGTTGCAACACCGGCTTGTTGGAGCAAGAGTAGCTGCTCGTTGAATGCCTCGGCCGGGGTCCTCCAACCAAGTG